>JBDUDP010000022.1:0-33962 GCA_040002895.1 Gemmatimonadota bacterium | reverse complement strand
TGAGACAGTTCGGTCTGTATCCGTCGTGGGCGTGGGAGTGTTGAGGGACGTCGTCCTTAGTACGAGAGGACCGGGACGAAGCGACCGCTCGTGTACGGGCTATCCTGCCAAGGGTATCGCCCGGTAGCGATGTCGCGCGAAGATAACCGCTGAAAGCATCTAAGTGGGAAACTTTTCCCAAGATGAACACTCCTAGATCTTAAGATCTCTAAAGGGCCCAGGGAGACTACCTGGTTGATAGGCCGTAGATGTAAGGCGTGCAAGCGCTTCAGTCGAGCGGTACTAATCGCCCGTGAAGTTTGATCTCTCCCCAAGTTTTTGTGTGATCGTTCCCGTGTAACAACCACATCATCCCATGCTTCAGTTGCCAAGACTCTGTCAATACAGATATTGGCTGGCGACCAGCGCGCAGGGGCCACACCCGTTCCCATTCCGAACACGGTAGTTAAGCCCTGCAGCGTCGATGGTACTGCCACCGCGAGGTGGTGGGAGAGTAGACCGTCGTCAGCCACCCCATAGCAAAGCCGGATTCCGCACGCGGGATCCGGCTTTGTGGTTTTCCACCCCTGACTATCTTCCGCCCATGCCTCGCTTCGGTCACGTTGCTCTCGCGGGCCGACCCAATGTCGGCAAATCGTCGCTCCTCAATGCCCTCATGGGGACCCACCTCGCCATGGTCTCCCCCAAGGCGCAGGCCACCCGCATCCCCACCAGCGGTGTGATCTCCGACGACGACAGTCAGCTGGTGCTCATCGATCTCCCCGGCCTGCTCGACCCCGGCTACCTGCTGCAACAGAGCATGCGACGCATGGCGCTCGATGCCCTGACCCAGGTCGACCTGGTCCTGCACCTCCATCCCGCCGCCGATGCGCCCGCCCCCCCGTTCCGTGACCTCGTCCCCGATGCGCCACCGTTTCGCGCCCAGGTCATGGTGGTCTATACCAAGGGCGACCTGGTCTCCTTCGCGCGCCGCCAGCTGTTGCAGCAGGAGGCGCCGGTCACCGCCGCGGAAGACGCCCCCAGTGTCCAGCGCCTGCTCGATCGCGTGCGGGCCCTCCTCCCCGAGGGACCGTTTCGCCACGACGCCGACGACATCGGGACCCAACCGGTGCGCTTCTTCGTGGGCGAATATCTGCGCGAGGCCGCCTTCGCCGAGCTGGGCGACGAGGTGCCGTATTCCTTCGCCGCCGAGGTGGATGAGTTCCGGGAGGACCGGAAGCCGGTGTACATTCGAGCCACGTTGTACATCGAACGCGAGTCCCAGCGCGGCATCGTGATCGGCCACAAGGGCGTCACCCTCAAGAAGATCGGGACGCATGCCCGCAAGCGGCTCGAAGAGCTGCTGGGCGAGCAAGTCTACCTCGAGACGTGGGTGAAGGTGTTGCCCAAGTGGCGCCGAAGTGCCACCGCGCTCTCGCGGTTCGGATTCACCGTCCCCGACGACGAGAAGAGCTGATGCCCCTGCCAAGCGAGTTGCTGGAAATCCTTGTCTGCCCCAAGTGTCACGGGGACCTGGAGCACCGCCAGGAACCGACGGAAGCGCTCGTCTGCCACGCCTGTCGTCTCGTCTACGCGGTCGAGGATGACATCCCGATCATGCTGATCGACGAAGCCACACCCCTCACCTGACTCCCGTGACCATTTCAGAACAACTGCGTGCCGATGCCGCGACGCTCGCCCTGGCACTCGAGGCCGATTTTGTCGGGACCGAGCACCTCTTTCTCGCCTGGTTGGAGACGGCGTCCGGACCCGGCGCCGACGCGATGCGGTCCGCTGGCCTGACGCCGGATGCGTTCCGCACCCTGCTGGCGTCCGGCAAGCAACGGCGTCGCTCGAGTGGACCCGTGGCATCTCCCGGGGAACTCTCGTCGCAGGGCCAGCGTGTCATGGAGTTGGCGCTCGAGCTCGCCACCGCGGAAGGGCGAAGCGAACCCGATCTCGACGACATCATGCTCGCGATGATTCGCGAACCGCGCGGTGCCCTGGCCCGCGCGATGAGCGAATTCCAGCTGAAGCCTTCCAAGCTGCGCGCCCTCATCCGCCCCGGATCCACCGAGGCGGATCGCCCCGAAGCGCCGGAACGCCCGAAGCGCGAGCCGGCCGGCAGCACGGAGCCCGCGGCCGAGGTCGTCGAGCGTCCCGCGCGCGAACCACGGGAGCCCCGCGAACCGAAGGCCAAGCCGAAGCCCAAGCCGCGGGAGCCGGAGCCCTCCACCGAGACGCGTCCGCCCGCCCGCCCGCGTCGCGACGCCGAGACCGACGACATCCCCTTCGCACGCGCGCCAGAACGGCCGCGACTCACACCGCCGCCGAAGCCGCCGCGTGTCGAGCCGTCGGCACCGGCCAGTCAGCGCGTGTTCGGACCGATGAGCATCCTGCTCCTCGCCATACCCCTGGCGATCTGGCTCGCGCAGCGCGGTGGCGACCCCGTCGCAATCTTCGCTATGGCGTGCATCGCGATCCTGCCGCTGGCCGGCCTCATGGGCACCGCGACCGAGCATCTCGCCGACCGCACCGGCCCCACGCTCGGCGGTCTGCTGAACGCCACCTTCGGCAACGCCGCCGAACTGATCATCGCCCTGATCGCCCTGCGCGCCGGATACGTCGATCTGGTCAAGGCCTCGATCACGGGATCCATTCTCGGCAACTTGCTGCTGATCCTCGGCCTCGCGCTGCTGGTGGGCGGGTCACGTCGCTCGATGCTCTCGTTCAGCCGGACCAATGCGAGCATGGGTGCCGCAATGCTCGCGCTCGCCGTCGCCGGGTTGGCGTTTCCGGCCCTGTTTCAGGCCGTCCACCCTGGCGCCGCACTGGGGATCGAACTCCACCTCTCCGAACTCGTCGCCGTGGTGCTTGCCGTGACCTACGGCTTCTCGCTGCTCTTCTCCCTCCGGACGCACAAGGCGCTCTTCGGGGGTCATCATGGCGGCCTGGACGGCCCCGCGTGGGGCGTCGGCAAGGCGATCCTGATCCTCGCCGCGGCCACCGTCGGGGTGGCGGGGATGTCCGAGCTGTTGGTGGGCGAAGTCGGCGCGGTGACCGCCAGCCTTGGGCTGAGCGAGACCTTCCTCGGCCTCATCCTGATCCCCATCATCGGTAATGCGGCCGAGCACGCCACCGCCATCACCGTGGCCCGGAAGGGCCAGACCGACCTCGCGCTGCAGATCGCCCTGGGCTCCAGCACTCAGGTGGCACTGCTGGTGGCGCCGATACTGGTCTTTGCCGGGGCCGCCTTCGGGGTGGCCGGCATGAACCTGGTCTTCACTTCCTTCGAAGTCGTGGCCCTCGGCCTCGCGGTGCTGGTCACCTCGCTGGTGACACTCGATGGGGAATCCAACTGGTTCGAGGGGATCCAGCTGCTCGCCCTCTATGCCATGATCGGCGCCGCGGCATGGTTCATTTGACCGACTCGACCTGCCCCCGTACGTTGCCTTGTCTGACCCTCGCCCCGGAGTGCCGACGTGCGGTTGCAGCGGCGCATCCTGCTCTACTGCGGCGCGCCTGAGCGCCCAGTGCCCGAGTTTCTCGGGCACTGGGCCGCGGCACAGGATCTCGCCCTCGAGCGTTACGGCACGGCCGACGAGGTCGAGACGCTGGTCCTGCGCGGACGCGGGGCCATGGTGTTCGTCGACGGCGATCAGGCGCAGGACGTCCGGGAGGCGATGGTGCGCCGGCTCAAGGCCGACTCCTTCACGGCCATCGTCCCGGTGACCATTCTCACCGAGGGGCACGACGCCACCGCCAACTGTCGCTGGTATGATGCCGGAGCGGATGAGATTCTCACGCCGCTCTTCGATCCGCGGGAGCAGCGTGCCCGACTCGATGCCTTGGTGGCCCGCACGGAACGGGATGTGGCGGTGCACCCGTCGACCCGGCTGCCAGGGACCACGGAAATCGAGCGCGAGATGCGTCGACGGCTCGACCGCGAACAGCCCTTCGCCGTCTGCTACGCCGATCTCGACCACTTCAAGGAATACAACGACCGCTACAGCTACTACGACGGCGATCGCGTCATCTTCATCCTCTCGCGTATTCTCCACGACGTGGTGCGCGGCATGCTGGGGGCGGACGGTTTTGTTGGCCACATCGGCGGTGACGACTTCATCTTCATCACCTCTCTCGGCGACCACGCACCCGTCTGTGCCGAGATCCTGTCGGTGTTTGACGAACTGATTCCGTTGCAGTACAGCGAGCAGGATCGTCGCGCCGGCTACTTCTTCGGGAAGGATCGCCGCGGCCAGCTGCATCGCGTGCCGCTCATGACCCTGTCGATCGGCGTGGTCACCAATCAGCATCGCCGATTCACGCACCCGGCCCAGGTGAGCGAGCTGGCGACCGAAATGAAGAGTTATGCGAAGACCCTGCCTGGATCCGTCTTCGTCGTTGATCGTCGCCGCGGAGACCAGGAGTTGCGGAGTGGTCCCGGTGGGCGCGATGCCCGCAGCCCGTGAGGAGAGCATGAACGTTGCCTGTCCGCAGTGCGCCACGGTGTTCCGTGTCGATCCGGCCAAGGTCCCTGAACGCGGCGTCCGTGCCCGCTGCTCCGTGTGCGGCGGACTGATCGCGGTCCGGCGTCCCGAGCTGGCCATGCCCTCGGCTCCGCGCCACGCCCCGCCGGAGATCGCCCCCGCGCCGCCCGCGCCCGATCCGGTTGCGAGCATGCCACCCGCGGCACCGGTTGTCCCGCCGCCTGCGGCCGCCCCGGAGGTCGAGGAACCGCCAATTCCCCCCCTCGCACCGCCCGCGGTGCCCTTTGCGACGCTGCCCCAGGACTCGGCCCTGCCGCCAGCGCCGCCGCAGGTTGCACCGTTGGCGTCGCCGGCCTCGAACCGGTTCAGCAATCCGTTCCTGCAGCAGGATCCGTCCACGCGCGCCCGGCGGCTTGCGAGGGCGCTGGTCTCCGATCTGGTCGTCTACCATCCCGAGAAGCGCCAGCGCGGGCTGGCCGAAGGGAATCTCAAGGAGTTGTTTGCCGAGGAGATCCGCAAGAGCTGGGAGGAGTACACCGAACAGGTCGGAGACGATGTCGCCTCGACCACGCCCTATTTTACCGAAGCACTGAACGAGATCCTGGCGGAGGGCCGCGCACTCTTCGGGTGATCCGGCTATCATTGGAGCCTGACGTCGGGCCGTTCGCCGTCGCCCACCGCGGGGCGGGTGAGCGGCCCATGCCTTACCCGGAAGCGAGGAGCAGCACGATGGCGGATCTGGTGGAACGCGTGGCAGTGTTGCGGCAGCGAGTGCTCGAGCTACGAGACTTTCTTTGACCTCGATCACCGCATAGCACGACTGACCGATCTCGAGGCGAAGCAATCCGATCCGGCCTTCTGGGCCGATGCGACGCGCGCCCGCGAGCAGGTGCAGGAAATCAAGACTCTCAAGGGTTGGATCACACCCTACCAGGACCTCGTGAACCGGATCGCGGATGCCGATGGCCTGCTCGAACTGCTCGCGGTCGAGCCCGATGCCGCCCTGTCCGCCGACCTCGAGGCGGATATCGCGAGGATCACGCGGGAGCTGACCAGCTTCCAGCTCCAGACGATGTTGCAGGGGCCCGACGACGGTCGCGACGCCATCCTCACGATCCACCCCGGCGCCGGTGGGACCGAGTCCCAGGATTGGGCCGAGATGCTCATGCGCATGTATGTGCGCTGGGCTGAACGGAAAGGCTTCAAGGTGTCGATCCTCGACCTCATGCCTGGCGAGGAAGCCGGCATCAAGAACGTGTCGATCGAGATCAAGGGCCAGTATGCCTACGGCTTCATGAAGGCGGAGAAGGGAGTGCACCGGCTGGTGCGCATTTCGCCGTATGACTCGCAGGCCCGCCGTCACACCTCGTTCGCCTCGGTCTTCGTCTATCCCGATATCGACGATACCATCGAGGTCGATCTGCGGGACGAGGACATCCGGATGGACGTCTACCGAGCGTCGGGTGCCGGCGGACAGCACGTCAACAAGACCTCGTCCGCGGTGCGGCTCACCCACGAGCCGACGGGGTTGGTGGTGACCTGTCAGCAGGAGCGCAGTCAGTTCAAGAACAAGGACACCGCGATGAAGATGCTGCGAGCGGCGATCTACCAGCGCAAGCTGGAGGAGCAGGAAGCCGCGAAAGCGCTGGTTGAGGCCACCAAGACCGACAACTCCTGGGGCAACCAGATTCGCTCGTATGTGTTCCAGCCGTACACCATGGTCAACGACCATCGTACCGAGCTGAAGCTGTCAGATGTGCAGGGTGTGATGGATGGCGACCTCGACGAATTCATCGAGGCCTATCTCAAGCGCTTCGGAGGCAAGGCGGCGTGAGCGACCATTTGCTGGAGCGGAGCCACCTCGAGGAGGCGCGACGCGGCAAGCGGGCCGAGCTCGCCGCACTCGGCGTCGCACCCTATGCCTATAGCTACGCGCGTTCCCATCTCGCCGCCGACGCCGTGGCGGAGTACGATGACGCCATGGGCGACGAGGGACCCTTTGCCCGCGTGGCCGGTCGACTGGTGTCGTGGCGCGGCCAGGGCAAGACCGTCTTTGCGCATGTCGAGGATCTCTCGGGTCGGGTGCAGCTCTACTTCCGGCGTGACCAGCTCGCGGCGCAGTGGGAAATGCTCCAACTGCTCGATCTCGACGATCACGTCGGCGTCGCGGGGCGACTCTTCCGGACGCGTTCGGGCGAGGTGTCGATCGCGGTGACGGAGATTGCGTTGCTGGCCAAGTCGCTGCGGCCGCTGCCGCGTGGCAAGGTCGAGCAGCTCGACGATGGCCGCACGGTGGTCCATGGCGGCCTCACCGATCCCGAGGTGCGCTACCGCCAGCGCTACGCCGACTTCGCGGTGCACCCGGGGCTGCGTGACACGTTCCGCTTGCGGGCGCGCGTCATCGCCTACATCCGTCGCTTCCTCGACGATCGCGCGTTCCTTGAAGTCGAGACGCCGGTGCTCCAACCGCTCTACGGCGGGGCCTCGGCGCGACCCTTCGTGACCCACCACAATGCGCTCGACATGCCGCTCTATTTGCGCATCGCGGACGAACTCTATCTCAAGCGGCTGATTGTCGGGGGCTTCGAGCGCGTCTACGAGATCGGGCACGACTTCCGCAATGAAGGGATGGATCGCACCCACAATCCCGAATTCACCATGCTGGAGTGGTATCAGGCCTACGCCGATTATCGCGAGGTGCTGGCGCTCTTCGAAGAACTGCTCTCCGGCCTGGTGCTGGCGACCCTCGGCACCTTGCAACTCCAGCGGCAGGGCCACACCCTCGATTTCTCGGCGCCCTATCGCCAGGTCTCGTTTGTGGCGGGTATCCGCTCGATCTGCGGCATCGATGTGCTCGAGGCGAGTGAAGCAACGATGCGCGACTATCTCCGGCGTCAGGGCGAATCGGCCGAGGCCGTGGCGACGATGGCTGGGGGGCGGCTCCTCGACGAGCTCTTCAAGGTCACGCTCGAACCGACGCTGGTACAGCCGACCTTTGTGCTCGACTATCCCAGGGCACTCTCGCCGCTCGCCAAGCCGCACCGCGATGATCCGCGACTCACCGAGCGGTTTGAGTTCTTCGTGCTCGGTCGCGAAGTGGCCAACGCCTTCAGCGAACTCAACGACCCCGATGACCAGCGCAGCCGGTTTGAGGATCAGGTGTCGCAGCGTGCCGCGGGGGATGACGAGGCGCAACAGTTTGACGCCGACTACATCCGCGCCCTCGAGTTCGGCATGCCGCCCACCGGCGGCATCGGTGTCGGGATCGATCGACTGGTGATGCTGCTGGCCGACGAGGCCTCCATTCGCGACGTGATCCTTTTCCCGGCGATGCGCCCGGAAGGTGAGTCGGCACGCGATGCGGCGGCGGAGTAGCCGGTCATGTCCCGTTGGTGGCCCACTGCCCTCGAACGACGCATCGCACTCCGCTATCTCCGTGGCCAGCGCGACACCCGAAGTGCGTCGCTGCAGACCATCATCGCCATCGGCAGCATCGCGGTGGGGGTCACCGCGCTGATCGTGGTGCTCGGCGTCATGAACGGCCTGCGCGACGACCTGCGGGACAAGATTCTGGTCGGCTCTCCCCACATTCACGTGCTCACCTTCGGGGAGAATCTCCAGTTCGACGACTGGCGCAACCAGCTGAAGCGGATCCGGAACTTCCCGGGCGTGGTGGCGGCGGCGCCCGAAGTCACCAGCATGAGCATCATCACCAATTCCTCGCAGTATCCCGAGGGCGTCAAGGTGATCGGGCTCGAGCCGGGCGACGGTATGCGTGTCGTCACCGACATCGAGAGTGCCATGGTCTCGGGCGATGCGCACTTCACGGTCACCGACCCCGACGTGCGCGCCGCCGTGGTGCTCGGTGCCGGCTTGGCGAAGCGGCTCAGCGTTGCGCCCGGTGACGTGGTGACCATGGTGGCCCCACCCAACCTCCGCAAAGTGAATCGCGTGCTCGGCATGCCGACCCCGGAATACTGGCGTTTTCAGGTGACCGGCACCTTCCAGACCGGGATGTACATCTACGACAACGAATTTGCGGTCATGACACGCGCCGTGGCCCAGCAGTTTGCCGGGCTCGACACCGCCGTGACCGAGATCGGTGTACGGGTGGCCAATGCCTGGGATGCGCCCCGGGTTGCTGCAGGACTCTCGGCGATGCTGGGCTACCCCTATCGCACCGAGGCCTGGCAGGCGCAGAACCAGACGCTGTTCAGCGCCCTCGAACTCGAGAAGCGGGCCATGGGGCTGGTGATCTTCTTCATCATGATCGTCGCGGCGTTCAACATCGTCGGGACGCTCACCATGGTGGTCGCCTTCAAGACGCGCGAGATCGGCATCCTGCAGGCGATGGGACTGCCCGCCCGCGGAGTCGGCCGGATTTTTCTGGCGCAGGGGGCGATCGTCGGGCTCGTCGGCACGACGATCGGTCTGGTGCTTGGGCTGGTCATCGCTGTGGTGGTGGATCGCACCGGTGCGGTTCGCATCGATCCGTCGGTCTACTTCATCGATCACCTGCCGGTCCGGATCGAGCCGCTCGATGTCCTGGTCGTGGTGGTCGCGAGTGTGGCCGTCGCCGTGCTCGCGACCATCCTCCCGGCGCGCCGCGCTTCGTCACTGATCCCCGTCGACGCGATCCGCGCTGAATGACCGCCCTCCTTGCTGCCTCGGGGATCACGCGCCGGTTCGTGGGTGGCGATGGCGCCGCGTTCACCGTGCTCAACGGCACCGAGCTCGAGATCGCGCCGGGTGAGTTCATCGCCATCGTCGGCGCCAGCGGCTGCGGCAAGAGCACCCTGCTGCACATCCTCGGAGGCCTCGATCGACCCGACGCGGGTGATGTCTCGCTCGAAGGCCTCTCCTATGGCGCGCTCGACGCCGAGGCGCTGACCCGCCTGCGCAACCGTCGACTCGGCTTTGTGTTCCAGTTCCATCATCTGTTGCGCGACTTCACCGCGCGCGAAAACGTGATGATGCCGCTGCTGATTGCGGGCGAGGCTCCCACCGAGGCGCGACGGCGCGCGGATGCTTTGCTCGAGCGCGTCGGACTCGGCCCGCGCGCGGCCTCGCGTGTCACGTTGCTGTCGGGCGGGGAGCAGCAGCGGGTGGCGCTGGCTCGCGCGCTGGTGACCGGCCCCGGGCTCCTGCTTGCCGATGAACCGACCGGCAATCTCGATCCGCCCACCGCGGCACGGATGCATGACCTGCTGGCGCAGCTGGCCCGCGACGCGGGCACGGCCGTCATCGCGGTGACCCACAATCGCGAACTCGCGGCCCGGGCCGATCGGGTGCTGTCGCTCGACGACGGCGTCCTCCGGCCGGCGGCGGCCCATGAGGCCCATCCGTGACCAGCTGTCAGGCCTGCCATGTGCGCGAGGCGGAGGTCGAGCTGACCCAGGTGGTCGGCGACCAGGTCACCACCATGCGACTCTGCGGCAAGTGTGCCGCCGAGCGCGGCGTCGCCACCGAATCCCAGGTCGCCGATTCGCCGCTCGGGGCCTTTCTGGCTGCGATGGGGCAGGGGGTCGCACCGCTGGCGCTCGCCGCCTCGACCGGCGACCGATGCGGAGGGTGTGCTGCGACGCTGGAGGACTTCCGAGCATCGGGACGACTGGGATGCCCCGAATGCTGGATCACCTTTGAACGACCACTTCGCGAACTGCTCCGACGCGTCCACGGGGGAACCCGACACGTCGGGAAGCACTATCTCTCCTCTGCAACAGCCGACGGCGAGGAAGCGGGCGGTGGGCTGCGGGAGCGGATACGCATGCGTGAGGCGTTGCGGCAGGCGGTGGCGAGCGAGCTGTTCGAGCAGGCCGCCGTCCTGCGTGACCAATTGCGGGCCCTGGAGGGTCCGTGAGCGACGTTCTCCCGTCGGAGGAGGGCGGGCTCCCCTGGCTGGATGCGAGCGGCCCCTCGGCCGACCTGGTGGTCTCCACCAGGGTGCGGCTGGCGCGGAACCTCGCGGGGGTCCCGTTCACGGGGCGGAACAGTGAGGCGGATCGGGAGGGGGTAGTGGCCCAGGTCGCGGCAGCAGCGGCGGATGCCCCGGCGCTGTCGGAATCGGCCCTGCACCGACTCGACGGGCTCTCGCTGGCGGGTCGGATCTGGCTCCAGGAGCGTCAACTCGCCTCCCGCGAACTCTCCGCACCCGATTCGTCCGGGGAACCCCGCCGTGGCGCGGCCCTGCTGATCGGCCGCTCCTTTGGGGTGCTGCTCAACGAGGAGGATCATCTCCGGGTTCAGGGCCTCAGTTCAGGGTTTGCGCTCGACGAGGCCTTCGCGCTGGCAGAGCGCGTGGATGACGATCTGGGAGCCCGACTTTCCTTCGCCTTCCACCCTGAATTCGGCTATCTTACGGCTTGTCCCACGAACGTCGGAACCGGCCTCAGGGCCTCGGTCCTGATTCACCTTCCTGGCCTGGTTTTCACGCGCGAGATCGGCAAGGTCCTTCAGGGGCTGGCGCAGGTCGGGCTGACCTACCGCGGGCTCTACGGCGAGGGCTCCGAGGTCCTCGGCCATCTCTTCCAACTCTCCAACCAGACCACGCTGGGGAAGTCGGAAGCGGAACTCCTCGATCACCTTGGCCGTCTGGTGCGGCAGGTGCTGGACTGCGAGCGGCAGGCGCGCGACGTGTTGCGCCGCGAGGCGATGCCGATGGTGGAGGATCGAGTCTGGCGCGCATGGGGACTGGTGCGGCACGCCCGCGCCATGACGTTCGAGGAGCTGGTCGAGTTGTGGAGTGCGGTGCGTCTCGGGGTCGGACTGGAACTGCTGCGGGGCGTGTCACTGGCGACACTGAACCACGTGCTGGTGCAGGCGCAACGCGCCCACCTCGCGCACGCGAACGGGATTGGCCTCGACGACGAGGCTCTGGCGGTGCATCGAGCCACGCTCGTGCGCCGTCTGCTTGCAGATGAGGGGAGAAGGCCATGAACGGATACAACTTCACGGATCGAGTGCGAAAAGTGCTGCAGATGGCGCGCGAAGAAGCCGCGCGTCTGCACCACGAATACGTCGGCACCGAGCACATTCTCCTCGGGTTGATCCGTGAGGGCGAGGGGGTCGCGGCCGCGGTCCTCACCAATCTCGGCGTCGATCTCGAAGAGGTGCAGCAGAAGATCGAGGAGACGGTGAAGAAGGGGAAGTCGGCCGCCGCCGCCGGGCCGGAGCTGCCGTACACGTCGCGCGCCAAGAAGGTGCTTGAGCTGGCGATGATGGAGGCACGGGAACTCAATCACTCCTACGTCGGGACCGAGCACTTGCTGCTGGGCCTCCTGCGCGAGGAGAAGGGCATCGCCGCGCAGGTGCTCACGGACGCGGGCGTCACGCTGGAGCAGTCGCGTGCCGAGACGCTGCGCCTGCTCGGCAGCGACCTGCCCCCGACCACGGGGGCCCCGGCGGCCCCCGCGCCGAGTGGGCCCCAGGCGGTGCCGCCCAAGAGCGAGAAGAAGTCCAAGACGCCAGCCCTCGACCACTTCTGTCGCGACCTCACCGTGCTCGCGGCCGAGGGCGCCCTCGATCCCACCATCGGACGCGCCAAGGAGATCGAGCGCGTGATGGAGATCCTCGCGCGACGCAAGAAGAACAACCCCGTGCTCATCGGCGAGCCGGGTGTCGGCAAGACCGCCATCGTCGAAGGCCTCGCGCTGCTGATCGCCAACGGGCAGTGCCCCGATGTGCTGCGGGATCATCGCGTCCTGTCGCTCGACATGGCGGCGGTCATCGCCGGCACCAAGTATCGCGGCCAGTTCGAGGAACGCCTCAAGGCGGTGATGAACGAGATCGCCGCAAGCAAGAACGTGGTGCTGTTCATCGACGAATTGCACACCCTGGTCGGGGCCGGTGCCGCCGAGGGTGCGATCGACGCGTCCAACATGCTGAAGCCGGCGCTTGCGCGCGGTGAGCTGCAGTGCGTCGGCGCCTCGACGCTCAACGAGTATCGCAAGTACATCGAGAAGGACGGCGCCCTCGAGCGTCGCTTCCAGACCGTCATGGTCGAGCCGCCCACGATCGATGAGACCTTCGAGATCCTCAAGGGGCTGCGCAAGAAGTACGAGGATCATCACCGCGTCTCGATTCCTGATCCGACGCTGCGGGCCGCCGCGGAACTCGCCGAGCGGTACATCACCGATCGGTTCCTGCCGGACAAGGCGATCGATGTGATCGACGAGGCCGGTGCACGCGCCCGGTTGGCGTCGCAACATCCGCCTGCCGAAGTCGGCGAACTGAAGCTCCAACTCGAGAAGGTCACGGCCGAGAAGGAAGAGGCGATTCGCGACCAGAATTTCGAGAAGGCGGCCGCGCTGCGCGATCGTGATCGCGAGCTGCAGCAGCAGATCAAGCAGGTCCAGGAGGACTGGGAGAAGGAGCGCCAAACCAAGCGCCCCGTGATCGACGAGGAGGCCATCGCCTTCATCGTCGGGCGCTGGACCGGCATCCCGGTCACGCGCATCAAGGAGGCGGAGGCGGCACGCCTGCTGCGCATGGAAGAGGAGATCCACGAGTCGGTGATCGGACAGGATGAGGCCATCCATGCGGTGGCCCGCGCGATCCGCCGGTCACGCGCCGGCCTCAAGGACCCGGATCGCCCGATCGGCTCGTTCATCTTCTCGGGCCCAACCGGCGTCGGCAAGACCGAACTGGCGCGCGCGCTCGCCCGCTTTCTCTTCAACGATCCGTCGGCGTTCATTCGTGTCGACATGTCGGAGTACATGGAGAAGTTCTCGGTCTCGCGCCTCATCGGCGCGCCGCCGGGCTATGTCGGCTACGAGGATTCCGGCACGCTGACCAAAGCCGTGCGCCGGAAGCCGTATTCGGTGGTCTTGCTCGACGAGATCGAGAAGGCACATCCCGATGTCTTCAATATCCTGCTGCAAGTGCTCGATGAGGGACACCTCACCGACAACTACGGACGGGTGATCGACTTCAAGAACACCGTGGTCATCATGACGTCCAACGTTGGCGCGCGCGACATCATGCAGGGCAAGTCCCTCGGCTTCCACTCTGGCGACGGCGAGCGCAGTTTCGCGAAGATGGCAGAGACGGTGAAGGAGGAGATCGGCAAGGTCTTCAATCCGGAGTTCCTCAACCGGCTTGATGACGTCATCGTCTTCCATCCGCTCTCGAAGGAGCACATCGCCCAGATCGTCAAGGTGCTGTTGCGCGACGTGACCCGCCGGATCGGCGACGAGGTGCGGCTCACCCCCGCCGCCGTCGAGTTTCTGGTCGATCATGGCTATGACCAGAGTTATGGTGCCCGCCCGTTGAAGCGCGCAATCCAGCGCTACATCGAGGATCCGCTGAGCGAGCGCATCCTCAACGGCGAGGTAACCCCAGGCGAGGAAATCGAGGTGGATGTGGCAGCCGATGGTGACAAGTTGACGTTCAAGGCCCTGACCGGGACGCAGGCCTGAGCGCCGCCGTCCTGGTGGGTCGCATGATGCGGGCTCGCAAATGGTTCGGCATGACGGTCGTGGCGTTGACACTGGCACTCCCCGTGGGAGCGCAGGATCGCCAACAGGCCCCACCGGAATTGCCGCCGGTCGACAGTATCGCCGTCGAGGGGAACGCCCGGCTCACACCCGATCAGGTGGTGGCGGCCTCCGGGCTGCTGGTGCACACCAAGGTGAGCTATCGGGAGATCCAACGCGCCGTGGCCGCCCTCTTCCGCACCGGTCAGTTCGATGACGTGGCGGTGGAGCAGCGCGACGCGGGCAACCTCCTGGTGCTCGCCATTGTGGTCAAGGAACGGCCACTGCTGCGCGGGTGGACCCTCAAGGGTCCCGAGAAGCTCTCCATGGGGTCGGTCCGGGAACGCATCAAGCTGATCGAGGGTCGCCCCATCGATCGCGCCGCCGTCGCGCGCGGCCGGTTCGAGATCGACTCGATGTATCGCCATGAGGGCTACTACACGGTCAAGGTCGTCGCCCGTGAGGAGCCGACCACCGACGGTGGTGTCCGACTGGCTTTTCAGGTCGATGAAGGCAACCGGGTATCGATTTCCCAGGTCGATATCGTCGGCAACACCCGCTTCACCGACGAGCAGATCATCTCCGCGATCGCGTCCAAGCCCGAGGGCTTCTGGTGGTTCCGGCCCGGGTCGTATGACGAGCGCGAACTCGACATCGACAAGCGCGAGCGGCTGCCGAAGTGGTACGGCGGCAAGGGGCTGATCGATTTCCAGGTGATCAAGGACACCCTGCTTCCCGATCCCAAGAGCGGCAAGGCGGTGCTGCAGCTCACCGTTGAGGAAGGCGACGTGTATCAAGTCGGCACTCTCGAGGTGCTCGGTAACCGTCGCTTTTCCACCGAGGAGCTGATGGCGGGGCTGCCGTTCGGCACCGCCGATCAGGTCGGCTCCGGCAAGGAGCTCGGCGGCACCTTCGATCGCAACGCCTGGGAATCCGCGACCGAGAAACTGCGCGACCTGTACGTCAACAGCGGCTACATCACCGCCCAGGTGGAACCGGAGCAGGCGCGGCGGCTGCGCCCGGACGGCACGCCGGTGCTCGACCTGCGGTGGCGCATCCAGGAAGGCGCCCCGGCGACCATCAACAAGATCAACATCGTCGGCAACGAGGTCACCCACGAACGGGTGATTCGCGAGGCCATCGTGTTGCTGCCGGGCGAGCTGTTCAACAAGGACCGCCTGCTCCGGTCATACCAGAACATCGCCAACCTCAACTTCTTCCAGCAGCCGATGCCGTCCCCAGGCGTAGATCCGGCGGCCAACGGGGTCGACGTCGACATCACCTTCCGGGTCGAAGAGAAGCGCACCGGCAACATCAATTTCGGCGCGTCGGTCGGGCAGGGCACCGGGCTGGGCGGCTTCGTCGGGCTGGAAGAACCAAACCTTTTCGGTCGTGGCAAGCGCGGGAAACTGCAGTGGCAGTTCGGGCAGAACATCAACGACTTCTCGATGAGCTACACCGATCCGGCGATCAAGGAGTCGCGGGTCTCCGGCACCCTGACGCTCTACAATTCGCGCCAGAAGTACACCATCGGCGACCTGGGCCGCCGCCGCCAGGAGGGCGGGTCGCTGCAGCTGGGCTTGCCGTTCCTCGGTTCGCGTTACAGCCGCGTCTTCGCGACGTACGGCTACCAGCGGATCCGCTACACGGATGGGTCGGCCGACTTGCAGTCGCGCTTCCGCTGTTCGCCCTGCACCCGCTCGACCGTGGGGCTCTCCTTCCTGCGCGACACCCGAGTCGGCTTGCCGTTCCCGGTCGCGGGGTCGTCGGTGTCGGTCGGCGTCGAGCAGAATGGTGGACCACTTGGCGGGACGGGCAACTACCAGAAGATCGATCTCGACACCCGCTGGTTCACGCCGCTGGGCCGCCTCGGCGGCAAGCCTGAAGGATTCGGCGGCGGCGTGCAGTTCACCCTCGGCCTCACGGCCAAGTCGGGCTTCATCTTCGGCAATCCCGGCGGCTTCTTCACCGAGCTGTACTCCCTCGGCGGGGTCCAGTACGGGGTGCCACTCCGCGGATATGACGAGTTCTCCATCACGCCCAACGGCTTCGATCCCAATGCCGCCGGGGCCGCAGCCAGCGCCGATGCCTTCGGCAAATCGTACGCCGCGTTCACCGTGGAGTTCGGTGCCCGGGTCTCGCAATCGCTCTACCTGAACACCTTTTTCGATGCCGGCAACGTCTATCGCAGTGTCCGGCAGTACGACCCCACTCGTCTCTACCGGGGCGCAGGCGTGGGCGCAGCATTAATTTCCCCACTGGGCCCGATCGGCCTGGACCTCGGGTACGGGTTCGATCGGACGGACAGAACGGGACGTCCGGCGCCGGGGTGGAAGCTGCATTTCCGACTCGGAAACTTTTTCTAGGGTCGCGCACTGTCGACCCTCACTCACAGCAGTTCGACAAGGACGATGCAATGACGCGTGTTGGTCTCACCCTTCGGGGTCTCCTGCTCCTCTCGCTGGTCGCTGGGCTCACCGGTGCGGCAGCTGCACAATCAGGCGCCGGCTGCAAGGTCGCCTACGTCGCCGCGCAGGTGGTGCTGAACCAGACGCCCGGGTACGCGACCGCCGACTCGACCTGGACCAGGGAAGTCGACGGCTACCGGGTCGAAATCGCCAAGCTCACCGACTCGCTCAACGCCGCCGCCGCGAAGTTCGAGGAGTCCTCGGCGATGCTCTCGCCGACCAATCGGGATGCCGGTCGCAAGCGCCTCGAGGCGCAGCAGTCCGCGCTTGAGGAGCGCCAGCAGGAGCTCTCGCAGCGCGCCGCCGCTCGCCGCCAGGAACTGCTGGCGCCCATCGAGCAGCGCGTCACGGCAATCATCGAGGGCGTCCGGGCCGAGAGCAACATCACCATGGTCTTCGACGTGAGCCAGCAGGGCTCGAACATTCTGACTGCCGACAAGGCGTGCGACTTGACCCAGCGCGTGGTCGATCGCCTCAAGGCATCGAGCGCGGCACCGGCAGCGACACCGGCCGCGAAGAAGCCCTGAGCGCACTGCCGTCGGTTTCGTTGACGGCACAGGCGGTCGCCGACTTGGTCGGTGGCCGCCTCTCTGGTCCCGGGGACGTGGCGCTGCGGCGCTGTCGCTCCCTCGAGACCGCAGAACCTGACGCGCTGGCCATGGCCACCGGTGGGCGCTGGGCGGCGGCACTCGCTGCGACCCATGCGGGCGCGGTGCTCGTCCCAGCGGCGCTCGAGGGAGGCCCCGGTCCTGCGACGCGCATTATCGTGAGGGACCCGGCCCGCGCCATGGTGGTCGCCGCCGGATTCCTGCATCCCGAACCGGGACTCGGACCCCACGTCGCCACCACGGTCCGCTTCGGCGCGGGCACCGTGCCTCCGGTTGATGCATCCATCGGGGCCTATGTGGTGCTCGGCGCCGGGGTGGTTCTGGGCGCGCGAGTGCGACTTGGTGCGCACGTGGTGATCGAGGACGGAGTCGTCCTCGGCGATGATGTTCGACTCGATGCCCATGTCGTGGTACACCACGGATCGCGGCTTGGCGACCGCGTCTGGTGCAAGGCCGGGGCAGTGATCGGGGGCGCCGGTTTCGGATTCGTTTCCGACGCGGCCGGGCATACCCGGGTGCCACAGGTCGGCGGCTGCATCCTCGAGGACGACGTCCAGGTTGGCTCCTGCTCCTGCATCGACCGCGGGTCGCTCGACGACACCGTCATCGGGCAGGGATCGAAGCTCGACAACCATGTCCACGTGGGTCACAACGTCCGGATGGGACACAATTGCCTGCTCATGGCAGGCGTCGGGGTCTCCGGCAGCACCGTGCTGGGACACCGCGTCGTGATGGCGGGGCAGTCGGGTGTTGCCGGACACCTGACGTTGGGTGATGATGTGAAAGTGGGCGCGAAGTCCGCCGTGATCTCCAGCGTGGAAGCGGGGATGTCGGTGTCGGGCTATCCGGCGCGTCCGCATCGGGAATTTCTCAAGGCGCTGGCGGCACTCTACCGCCTGGCACCTCACCACGACGCGCTGGAGCGCCTGGCGGCGGAGCGACGAGATGCCTAGACGAACGCTCGCGGGAAGCACGGAACTCTCCGGAACCGGCCTGCACACCGGAGCGCTGACGACCGTCCGGCTCTTGCCGGGCGAACCGGGCACCGGCATTCGCTTCCGACGCACCGACCTTCCCGGCATGCCCACCATTCCGGCGCGCAGCGGCCAGGTCGACGCCACCGAGCGCCGCACCGGACTGGCCGCCGGGACCGCAACGGTGCAGACGGTGGAGCATCTGCTCGCCGCGGCGCACGCCCTGCAGCTCGATGACTTGCTCATCGATCTCGACGGGCCCGAACCACCGATCCTCGATGGTTCCTTCCTCCCGTGGCTCGACGCGCTCGAGGCGGCCGGCGTGAGCGAGCGAGAGGGCGATCCGGCAATGGTGCGCGTGCTCCAGCCGTTCACGGTGGAAGAGGGTGAGGCGCGCTACGTCGTGGCACCTGGCAAGGGGCTGCGCGTCACCGCCACCATCGAATGGGATCACCCCGTCATCGGTCGCCAGTCGGCCAGCTTCGACATCAGTGCGGATTCGTTCCGGCGGGACATCGCGGCCGCCCGGACGTTCGGCTTCGTGCATGAAGTCGAAGCGTTGCAGCAGCGCGGCTTGCTGCAGGGGGCCTCACCCGAGATGGCCGTGGTGCTGTCGGAGACGGCGGTCGCGACCGGCGAACTCCGCTGGCCCGACGAATTCGTTCGCCACAAGATTGGCGACATCGTCGGTGACCTCGCCCTGCTGGGAGCCCGGATCGAGGGGCATATCATCGCCGATCGGCCGAGCCATCAGGGCAACGTCGCCCTGGCGCGCGCACTCGCCCGGCAGGCCGACCGAACCGACCCGTCGCGCGTCGACGTCACCCGGATCATGAGCGTGCTGCCGCATCGCTATCCCTTCCTACTCGTGGATCGAATCATCGAGATCGAGCCCGGGGTGCGCATTGTCGGGATCAAGAACGTGACCATCAACGAGCCGTTCTTCCAGGGCCATTTCCCAGGTCACCCGATCATGCCCGGCGTGCTCATCGTCGAGGCCATGGCGCAGGCCGGTGGCATGCTGCTCATGGACCACTTCGAGGATCCCCAGTCGAAGCTGGTGTACTTCGCCGCCATCGATGGGGTGAAGTTTCGCAAGCCGGTGCTGCCGGGTGATCAGCTTCGCTTCGAGATCGACGTGGTCCAATTCCGCGGACGCGTCTGCCGCATTCGCGGCGAGGCCTTCGTCGATGGCCGGCGCGTCTGTGAGGCCGACATGACCGCGCAGGTCGTCGACCGATGACCCAGCAGATTCACGCGTCGGTCCTCATCGACCCGAGCGCCGAGCTGGGTGTGGACGTCGAGATCGGCCCCTTCGCGATCATCGGGCCCGGCGTGGTGGTGGGCGATGGCTGTCGGATTGCCGCGCGCGCCACGCTCGAGCGCAATGTACGGCTCGGGAATCGTGTCCAGATCGGGAGCGGTGCGATTCTCGGTGGGGCACCGCAGGATCTCAAGTATCGCGATGAAGCAACCTGGGTCGAAGTCGGTGACGACACGATCATCCGGGAATACGCCACCGTCAATCGCGGGACGGCCGCCTCGGCCCGTACCACCGTCGGTCGGGACTGCTTCATCATGTCCTACGTCCATCTCGCGCACGACTGTCACATCGGCGACGGCGTGATCATCGCCAACGGCACCCAACTCGCCGGACACGTGACGATCCAGGACCGCGCCGCACTGTCCGGACTCGTGGCGGTGCACCAGTTCGTCACCATCGGGGCCTACTGTTTCATCGGCGGCGCAACGCGCGTGAGCCAGGACATCCCTCCCTTCGTAAAGGCCGCTGGGAATCCGGTGGAGCTCTACGGCCTCAACTCGATCGGACTCCAGCGGCAGGGCTTCCCGGCCGAAACCATCGCGGCGCTGAAGCGGGCATATCGGCTGTTTTTCAATTCGGACTACAACCTCGGTCAGGCGCTGGATCGCGCGGCGACCGATCTGCCCGATCTTCCCGAAGTGCGTCGTTTCATCGAGTTTGTCTCCTCGTCACAGCGTGGGCTGCCGGCGTGATCGAGCCGCTGCCGGTCGGTGTGGTCGGCGTCGGGGCGCTCGGTCGGCATCACGCCCGGCACTTCGCCTCGATGCACGGCGCCACGCTCGTCGGCGTGTACGATGCGGATCTCGCGCGGGCTGCGACCGTGGCGGCCGAGACGGGCTGCCGCGTATTTGAGGCGCTCCCCGATCTGTTGTCAGCGGTGAAGGCCGTCTCGATTGCGGTGCCGACGTCGCATCACCGGGACGTCGGGCTCGAATGTCTCGGCCGTGGTGTTGCCGTGCTGATGGAGAAGCCGATCACCGCGACGCTGACCGAGGCGGACGAATTGCTGGCGGAGGCCGATCGTCACGGGGTGGTCTTTGCCGTGGGGCACATCGAGCGATTCAATCGCGCCGTGCGAGCCGCCCAGACTCTGCTGGAGCGCCCGATCTTCCTCGAGGGCATCCGGCTCGCCCCCTTCCAGCCCCGCGGAACCGACGTCGCCGTGGTGCTCGATCTGATGATCCATGATCTCGATCTCGCGAACCACCTCGTGGGTGGCGTACCGGCGGTGGATGTCCGCGCCACCGGCGTCTCGGTGCTGTCGTCACACCTCGACATG
This sequence comes from Gemmatimonadota bacterium, assembly GCA_040002895.1. Classification (GTDB taxonomy): domain Bacteria; phylum Gemmatimonadota; class Gemmatimonadetes; order Gemmatimonadales; family GWC2-71-9; genus Palsa-1233. Next base: position 13,367 of record JBDUDP010000022.1, on the reverse strand, counting down.
GTGAATGCGCGAGTGGAGTTCGCTGGCGGCGCCGTGGCCTCGATGACCGCGTCCCGGGTTGCCCGCGAGCGGGTACGCCGCCTGCGCATCTTCCAGCCGTCAGGCTACATCTCGCTTGACCTGTCGACGGGCACGGGCTCCTTCATGCGCCTGCGGGATGGCTGGCGTCCCGGCACCGGCAGCAGTATCGAGGAGATTGTCGAGACTGTTCCGCTCTCCGCGCCCGAAGCCGACGCGCTCGGTCTCGAACTCGCTGCCTTCGTCGCTGCGGTGCGCGGTGAGCGGGCGGCGATCGTGAGCGCCGCCGAGGGACGGAGCACCCTCGCCCTCGCCATCGAAGTGACGGCCGCCGTGCAGCGCGCGCCGGTTCCTGCCCTCGGCCGATGACGCCCCGGATCCTGGTGCTGGCGGGGGAACCCTCCGGGGACCTCCACGGTGGGCATGTCGTCTCCGCATTACGCGCCCGATTTCCCGACGCCACGATTGATGCGATCGGCGGCCCGCGCATGGCCGCGGCAGGGGCCACCATCCGGCGATCCATCGAGGGACTCTCGGCCATGGGGTTGGTGGAGATTCTCGACAAGCTTCCGGCACACTGGCGACTGCTCCAGACCCTGAAGCGCGATTTTGCACAACGACGCTATGACCTGGTCATTCCCGTCGATTACCCGGGCTTTCATCTTCGCGTGGCAGAGGCCGCCCGGCGGGCCGGCATCAAGGTGCTCTGGTACATCGCGCCGCAGTTCTGGGCCTGGCGACCGGGTCGGGCGCGTCGATTCTCGCGTGCGGTTGACCGCCTCGCCGTGATTCTTCCGTTTGAATCCGAGTTTTTCCGCGCCGTCGGCATCGCGACGGATTATGTCGGTCATCCGCTGGTGGACCAGGTGGGCCCTCCGACGCAGGCCGATGCGCGCGCCGCCTTGCAGTTGCCCGCCGACGCGCGGGTGCTGGCGGTCTTTCCGGGGTCGCGTCGAGGGGAGATCGCACGCCTCTGGCCGATCTATCGCGAAGCCGCGCAACAACTGCTCGCGGCCGGCGATTGTACCCATGTGCTCGTCGCGGCCACGCCCGACGGGAGCTACGGTGACACGGCTGGCTGCCTGTTGGTACGAGATCACCCCGAATGCGTGCTCGCCGCGGCCGATGCGGCGCTCGCGAAGTCGGGCACCACGACGCTTGAAGCGGCCTTGGCCGACGTGCCGATGGTGGTGGCGTACCGACTCCACCCGATCACGTTCAGGATCCTGCGCTCGCTGATCACCGTGCGCTGGGCCTCGCTTGTGAATCTGGTGGCCGACCGCGGTATCGTGCCGGAGCTGATGCAACAGGCGGTGACCGCCGACGCGCTGGTCGCCGCCGTGCGCCCGCTGCTCGACCGCGAGGGGACAGCGGCCTGCGAGCAACGACGCGGCTTCGCCGAAGTCCGGGCCCGTTTGGGAGGCCCCGGCGCGAGCGAACGACTCGCGGCACTCGCGGGGCAGATGCTTGCCGCGTGAAGATTCCGGTCCCGGCAACGCTGGTTCGCGTGGTGGGCGGACCGATCGTCCGCACACTGGCGGAGTCCTGGCGCGTGCGGCTGCACCACGCCGAGCACTGGAACGCGCTGCGAGGCGAGCCCGTTCCCTACATCTTCCTGCTGTGGCACGAGGCGTTGTTGCCACTGCTCTGGCACCATCGCGACCAGGGAATCGCCATCGTGGTGAGTGAGGCGCGAGAGGGTCGCTATCTCGGCGACTTCGCCACCCGGCTTGGCTACCGGCTCCTCCCCGGCTCCTCCACGCGGGGCGGCCTCAGTGCGCTGCGGGGTGCCGTGCGCATCCTGCATGACGGCGTCCCGGTGGCGTTCACCCCCGATGGTCCGCGGGGGCCCCGTCGGGAAGTGAAGCCGGGGGTCGTGCGTGCGGCGCAGCGGGTCGGGGCCAAGATTCTTCCGCTGCATGCCGAGGTCGATCGTGCGTGGCGACTGCGCTCGTGGGACCGCCTGGTGGTCCCGCGACCGTTTGCCGCGATCCGGATTGGCTATGGTGAACCCTTCCGCGTCGATCCCGGTCCCGATGGTCTCGCACGCGGTATCGCCCGCTGTGAATCGGCCTTGATCGCGCTCGAATCGGAGCTGCACACCTGATGCCCCGGCGTCGCGGAGACGGCCATCGCGTCATTCGCTGGCTCTGGACCAGTCCTCGGTTCGGGGCCCGGACAGCGCGCGCCGCGCTGCTGCCAGCGAGCGGGCTGTGGCGTGCCGGGATGAGCCTGCGGACGTTGGCCTTCCGCCGCGGCTGGCTCGCCACCCGCGAAATGCCCCTGCCGACGGTGGGGATCGGCAACCTGACCGTCGGGGGCTCGGGCAAGACGCCGCTTGCAGGGTGGGTGGCCGCCCACTACCTGGCCCAGGGGCATCGACCGGCGATCCTGCTGCGCGGCGTGGGCGGCGACGAGACGTTGGTGCATCGGGAGGCGTTGCCGGGTGCCATCGTGGTCCCCAATCCTGATCGGCATGCGGGCGCCAATGAAGCGCTGCTTCTCGGTGCCGATGTGCTGGTGCTCGATGATGCGTTCCAGCGACTCGATGTGGCGCGCGATTTCAACATCTGTGTCGTGAGCGCCGAGACCCGACGCGCCGTGCGTTGGCCACTGCCGGCGGGTCCGTGGCGCGAGGGAACCGGTGCGTTGGCACGCGCCGATGCGCTGATCGTGACACGCAAGCGTGCCGATCTCGCGACGGCCGAAGCCGTCGCGGCGGAGTTCGGTCCGCTGGTGGCAGGTCCCACGGCCATCGCCCGACTTGACCTCTCGGTGCTGCGCGGGCTGGTAAGTGGCAGCGAGCGACCGGTGAGTTCGTTGGCAGGGACTCGGGTGGTTGCGGCGAGCGCCATCGCCGACCCCGATGCATTCGTGGCGCAGCTCAAGCGCACCGGTGCCCAGGTCCAGGTTGCGACCTGGAAGGATCACCATCAATTTCGCGATGAAGATGTGGCATGGCTCGCCCATGCGGTGCGCCGCGCGGACCACGTCGTGATGACCGCCAAGGATGCCGTCAAGCTCCGCCATCGCTGGCCCGCCAGCGTGCCCGAGCCGCTCGTCGCCGCACTCTCCGTGACCTTCGAATCCGGAGAAGCTTCCCTGAAGGAGGCGCTCGACCTCATCGTCGCGCGCATCAGCTGACGCAACACAACCCGTGGTCCCTACCGGACCGGAGATCCTGACCATGTCCAGCAGCAAGCCCGTCAAGCGGAAGATGCTCATCAAGCCGGATCGAGATCGGCGCTTCGCCTCAGAAAAGAATCCCTTCGAGGCGATGATGTCCCGTTTCGATATCGCCGCGGCGCACCTCAACCTCGAGCCCGGGCTCTATGCCGTCCTGCGCGCCCCCGAGAAGCAGTTGATCGTCTCGGTGCCGATCAAGCGGGACAATGGCGAGATCGAGGTCTTCACCGGCATCCGGGTGCTCCACAACACCTCGCGCGGTCCCGCCAAGGGCGGGATCCGTTTTGACCTGAACGTCACGCTCGACGAGGTCAAGGCACTCGCCGCATGGATGACCTGGAAGTGCGCGGTCGTGAACCTCCCGTTTGGCGGCGCCAAGGGCGGCGTCATGTGCGACCCCACGACCATGTCCGATGCCGAACTCGAGCGTGTGACCCGACGCTACACTTCGGGGATCATCGACATGCTCGGCCCCGACTCCGATGTTCCGGCACCCGACGTGAACACCAATGAGCGTGTCATGGCGTGGATCATGGACACCTACTCCATGCACAAGCGCCACACGGTGACGGCCGTGGTCACCGGAAAGCCGGTGGTGATGGGGGGCTCGCTCGGACGGCGCGACGCCACCGGTCGCGGCTGCCTCGTGGTCACCAAGCGCGCGCTCGAGCGGAAAGGCATGCCGATCGTCGGCGCGACGGTGGCGGTGCAGGGCTTCGGCAACGTCGGTTCGACCGCCGCACGCCTGATGCACGCGGAGGGCATGCAGGTGATCGCCGTGAGCGACAAGAGCGGTGGCATTCACAATCCCAAGGGGCTGGACATCCCCAAGGTGATCGAGTGGTTGGCGGCGCACCGAGTGCTCAGTGGCTTTCCCGGGACGAAGCGGATCTCCAATGAGCAGCTGCTCAAGCTCAAGTGCGACGTCCTCGTGCCGGCGGCGCTCGAAAACGTCATCACCAGCGAGAACGCGGCCGACGTCAAGGCAAAGATCATCTGCGAGGGCGCCAATGGTCCGACCACCGCCAAGGCCGACTCCATTCTCGAGAAGAAGGGCATTTATGTGATCCCGGACATCCTCGCGAACGCTGGCGGCGTGACGGTCTCCTACTTTGAGTGGGTCCAGGACCGTGGCGGCTACTTCTGGGACGAGGAGACCGTGATCGAACGGCTCGAGAAGATCATGATCAAGGCGTTCGATGAGGTGTCCGAGATGGCGGAAAAGCACGACGTCTCGCCGCGCATCGGCGCCTACATGCTGGCCATTGATCGGGTGGCCGCCATGCACCGCCTCCGCGGAATGTATGCCTGATGCAGCTGCACCTCCTCGCGGTCGGCAAACTGCGGCCCGCCTATCGCGAGGCATGCGATGACTACCTGCGTCGACTCCGTCGCGTGCTCCCGGTGACGGAGCGCGAGGTGCGCGAGGCAGGGCGAGCAGGAAGCGTGGCGCGCCAGCGCGGAGACGAGGGCGCACGCTTGCTCGAGGCGATGTCGGGACCGGTGGATGGCGTCCTGCTCGATCTCGACGGCGCGCAATGGTCCAGTGAAACGCTTGCCACCACGCTCCAGACGTGGCGCGAACGAGGCCGGGACGTAGCGTTCGTGATTGGCGGCGCCGTCGGCGTCTCCACCGAGGTGCGGGCGCGCTGCGCCACGAGCTGGAGCCTCGGACCGCTCACACTGCCGCATGAGCTGGCGCGGGTCGTCGTGGCCGAGCAACTTTATCGCGCCACTACCATCCTCCGCGGTGAGCCCTATCACAAAGGGGAGCGCTGATGCGGCTGTACGCTCCCGAGACCGCGCCCCTTCCGCTTCCTGCACAACGCTCCGCCACGTGGCCCGCCGCGCTCACGCCGGCGTTGCTCACCGTACCGGGCACCGAGGCCGCGCTGGCGCAGCTGCAACGACCGGGTGCCCTGGTGGTGACGACAGGACAACAGCCCGGGCTCTTCACCGGCCCCGCCTACACCGTGCACAAGGCGCTCGCCGCCGCTGCGCTCGCGGAGCAACTCGCCCGGCGATGGGATCGGCCGGTGGTGGCACTCTTCTGGCTCGCAGGGGACGACCACGACTTCGCCGAAGCCAGCACGGTGTCGTGGCTCGACACGGCTGGCGCTCCGGTGGAGTGGCACCTCGACCCGCGAGATGGTGCGGCGCCGCAACGTTCGATGGCGCGCGAAACGCTCCCCATGGACGTCCTCTCCGGACTCCGCACGCTGGAGCAGACGCTGCCAGCCGGGCCGGACCGCGATGAGACGCTGGCCTGGCTGCGGCGCCACTACCGCCCCGGCGAGACGCTTCAGCAGGCCTTCGCAGGGGCGATCGCGGAGTTGCTGGCGCCCTTCGGGGTGTTGTGTCTCGATCCAACCCACATCGCGTTCAAGCGGGCCCAACTCCCGCTGCTCGCGCGTGCCCTCGAGCAGGCAGAACAGCTCGATGCCGCGCTGGCCGCCGTGCCCGATCCGGGGACGGGGATTCCGACGGGTGAGGGCGCCACGTTGGTGTTCCATGAGGACGACGAGGGCCGTGACCGACTGCTGGTTGAGGCAGGCGGTTTCCGCGGCAGGCGTTCCGGTGTGCGCTTCACCACCGCCGACATCGGCGCCGCCCTCGAGGCGCACCCAGAACGCTGGTCCGCCAACGTCCTGCTGCGCCCCGTGGTGGAAGCCGCCCTCCTGCCGACCGTCGCCTACGTCGCGGGCCCCGGCGAGTATCGCTATCTCACCCGGCAGGCCGCAGTGCTCTACCCGCTCCTCGGCATCGAGGCACAACGTCCCATTCGGCGCTGGTCGGGGACGCTCGTGGAGCCGTGGGCGGACCGGTTGTTGGGTCGACTCGGCCTCTCGCTCGAGACACTGCTCGAAGACGACGGCACGGTTGGGCGCGATATTCTGAGGCGCGACCTCCCGCCCGCCGCCCCAGCCGCGCTCACCGATCTGCGCACGCAGGTCGCCGCCACTGGCGCCGCGCTCACGGAAGCGGGTCGGTCGATCGATGCCGTGCTCGACCGCGCGATCGCCAATCGCCAGCGACGGCTCGAACAGGTGATCGATGACCTCGAGCAGCTGCTCGAACGACATCTGCGTCGTCGTGGCGACATCGCGTACGCGCAGTACCGGCGGCTGCGCGGCGCACTGCGCCCGCGGGGCGCACCCCAGGAACGGATCCTCTCCGCCCCCTCGTTCCTTGCCCGACACGGTCCCGCGTGGCTGCAGGCGGTGCGCGATGCCGCCGGGATTTGGGCCGCCCGGCTTGAGCCCAGCCCCGGCGCGGACTAAGATCGACTCATGTCCCTCCTCGGGATCGTCCTCCTCGTGGCACTCTGCATCCCCATCTTTTCGATGTTGGTGGATGGGCCAATCGGTCGCGCCTTCGCCAAACGATTGGAACGAGAGCCCACGCCAGCCACGCGCCGTGACGAGGAGATCGGCGACCTGAAGCGTCGGCTCGATCAGCTCGAAGGCGACATCGACATGCTGCACCAGTCGGTGACCCAACTGCGCGAGGAGAACGAGTTCCTGCAGCGGCTCCTCGAAGCCGGACCACGACGCCCGCCGGCGCAGGGGTGAAGTCGGCGAATCGCGGCTCCTACCTGGTCGCCGCCGGCATCTTGCTCAGTCGCATCGCCGGCCTCGTCCGGCAGCGGATCTTCTCGCACTACCTCGGCATCTCGGTCGCCTCCGAAGTGTGGAATGCGGCATTCCGCATCCCCAACTTCCTCCAGAATCTCTTTGGCGAAGGGGCACTCTCGGCCTCGTTCATCCCGAGCTACTCCCAGCTTCTCGGGGAAGGGAAGGAGGAGGAAGCGCGCCGGCTCGCGGGCGCCGTCCTCGCCCTGCTCGCTTGCACCGTGGCCGTACTCGTGCTCGTGGGCGAGCTTGCGACGCCGCTGCTGGTGGGACTCATCGTCCCGAACTACACGCCGGCGATGCAGGCGCAGACCGAAGTGCTCGTGCGCATTCTTTTTCCCGCAGCGGGATTGCTGGTGCTCTCGGCCTGGTGCCTCGGCGTCCTCAACTCCCATCGGCGCTTCCTGCTCTCGTATGCCGCGCCGGTGGTTTGGAACGCGGCGATCATCCTCACCGTGGTGTTCGCCGGATCGCGCGGCTCCGAGATGCACTTCGTGGTGGTGGCCGCGTGGGGCGCCGTCGCAGGCTCGCTGCTGCAGATCCTGGTGCAGTGGCCCGTGGTGATTCGCGTCGGGGGACGCCTCCGCCCGCAAGATTGGCGCGCGGTGCCAGAAGTCCCCCAGGTGGTGCGCAGCTTTTTCCCCAATCTCATCTCGCGCGGCGCCAACCAGATCTCGGCGTTGATCGACGTCTGGATTGCGAACTTCATTCCCGGAGCGGTCACGGCGCTGGCAAACGCCCAAGTACTCTACACCCTGCCGGTGTCGCTCTTCGGCATGGCCATCTCGGCGGCCGAGTTGCCGGAGATGGCGCGGGAGCGTGGCGATGCGGCGTCGGTGGCCCAAGCGCTGCGCATCCGACTCGACGCGGCAACGCAGCGACTGGCCTACTACATCGTGCCCTCCGCCATGGGTTTCATCTGCCTGGGTGGCGTGGTCACGGCGGCGCTCTTCCAGACCGGTCGCTTCGGGCGCGACGACACCATGTTTGTCTGGATCGTGCTGGCCGGCTCCTCCATCGGCTTGCTCGCCTCGACCCTGGGGCGATTGTACGCGTCGACGTTCTATGCCCTCCACGATACCACGACGCCGCTGCGCTGCGGCCTCGTCCGGATCGTGCTCACCGGTGTGCTCGGCATCTTCGCGGCGCGCACGCTCCCGGCACTCCTCGGCATCGATCCGAAGTGGGGTGCCGCCGGCATCACCGCGTCTGCCGGCGTGGCGGGGTGGGTGGAGTTCGCGCTGCTGCGCCGCGGCCTCTGTCTCCGCCTGGGGACCTTCGATCTCCCCGCGAGCGAGCTCGCCAAGCTCTGGACCGCTGCCGCCATTGCGGCGGTGCTGAGCACCGCCGTCCGCCTGGCGATGCCCCCCGGGACCACGCCGATCCCGATGCTCCTCGCCACCGTGCCCCTCAACGCCATCGTCTACCTCGGCGTGACCGTCTGGTGGGATGTGCCGGAAGCGGCGGTGCTCACCGGACGGATCGGTCGCGTGATGCGCGGCCTGAGGAACCGGGAGTGAACGAGTCGCTGCAGCGCAAGCTCGACACGCTGCCCGATGGGCCGGGGGTCTACCTCTGGAAGGATGCCGAGGGGCAGGTGCTCTACGTCGGCAAGGCGAAGCATCTCCGCAGTCGCGTCCGCTCCTACTTCGCGACCGACTTCGCCGACTCGCCCAAGAATCGTTGGTTGCAGCGCACCATCGCCGACGTCGAGACCATTGTCGTGGGCAACGAGGCGCAATCGCTGCTGCTCGAGAACAACCTGATCAAGGAATACCTTCCCAAATTCAACGTGCGCCTGAAGGACGACAAGAGCTATCCCTCCATTGTCGTGACGCTCAACGATCCATTCCCACGGGTCCTCGCGACCCGGCGCCGCGACCTCGTCGGCGCACGCTACTTCGGGCCCTACACCGATGTCGGCGACATGCGCCGCACCCTCGGATTGGTCCGGCGAATGTTCACCGTGCGCTCCTGCACCGATGACATCCCGAGCGAGCGGCGTGAACGCCCCTGTCTGGACTATCACATCGGCCGGTGCAAGGCGCCGTGCGTGGGCTGGCAGGGAGAGACCGACTACCGCGCCATGATCGCCGAGGTGGTGGCCTTCCTCGAGGGCCGCACGGTCGATCTCAAGGCGCGCATTCGTGGCATGATGCAGGTCGCGAGTGAGCACGAGGACTTTGAACGCGCCCGCGATCTGCGCGACACGTTGAAGTGGCTGGAACAGGTGGAGACTCCTGCCACTGTGGATGTGGTGGGAACGGGTGATGCCGATGTCATCGGCTACGCCCGCGACGGCGATGATGCCGTCGGCGTGCTGCTCCGGGTGCGCAACGGGCGCGTCATCGGCCGCGAGCATCGCTTCCTCGAGAACGTCGAGGAGACCGCCGACGAGGAGGCGCTGGGAGCCTTCCTGATCCGCTGGTATCTCCCGATGGAGGGGAAGGTGCCCCGGCTGGTGCTCCCCTTCGCGCCGGCCGAGCTGGGCGCGCTTGAGGAGCTGCTGCCGACCCAGCGGATTGCCGTGCCGCAACGCGGGGTCGCAGCGCGGTGGCGTGAGCTGGCGGACCAGAACGCGCGGCACCTACTCGAGTCACTTCGCATGGAGAGCTTCGAGACCGACGAACGAGCCGAAGACCCGGTCTACGCACTGGGGCGGGAGCTCGGACTTTCGGTGGTCCCGCGCACTTTCATCATGATCGACATCTCCACCAACCAGGGTCGAGACACGGTCGGGTCGTTGGTCACCTTCGAAGCGGGGCGACCGAAGAAGTCGGAGTACCGCAAGTTCAAGATCAAGGGCGTGGCACAGCAGGATGACTATGCCGCGATTCACGAGGTGGTGTCGCGCTATTTTCGTCGTCGGCTGGAGGAGGGCGCCCCGATGCCGGATCTTGTGACGATCGACGGCGGGAAGGGACAACTCTCGGCTGCCGCCGAGGCGATGGCCACGCTCGGTGTCGCCGAGATTCCGCTCGCATCGTTGGCCAAGCGCGACGAGGAGATCTTCATGCCGGGCCGGCCTGAGCCGATCAATCTCTCGCGCCGCAGTCCGGCGCTACGACTCCTGCAACGTGCCCGCGACGAAGCGCATCGCTTCGGTGTCGCCTACAACCGCAAGCGTCGCAGCGAACGCACCATCACGTCGGCCCTGCTCGATATTCCCGGGGTGGGTCCGACTCGACGGCGGGCACTGCTGCAGAGCTTCGGCTCGCTGGCCGGTGTGCGGGCCGCGTCCCCCGCGGCCATCGCGGCGCTGCCCGGCTTTTCCGAAGCGGTGGCGAATCGCATCCTCGATCACCTGAAAACCACGAGTTGAGTCGAATGGATTGGCATCTCGAATGCTCCGAGTGCGGCAAGACGGCATCGGCCGAAGGGCTCCCGACGGTCTGTCCCGACTGTGGACGTCCCTTCCTGGTGCGCTATCCGAACCGAATCCACCCGACCACCGAGCGGGCCGAGGTGCGCCGCCGACACGGCATGTGGCGGTTCCGCTCCTTTCTCCCCCTGGTGGGCGATGAGCAACCGGTGACCCTGGGCGAGGGTGATACTCCCTTGCTCCCGACCCCCCGTCTCGCCTCCGCCCTCGGGTTGGGAAACATCTGGGTCAAGGACGAATCGACCAACCCGACCGGCTCGTTCAAAGCGCGTGGCCTGAGCGCGGCCATCACCCGCGCCACGTTGGCCGGGGCCGATCGCTTCGTGATCCCGACCGCGGGGAACGCCGGGGTGGCGAGCGCGGCCTATGCGGCACGAGGGGGGGCCACGGTCCGGGTCTACGCGCCGAGCACCACCCCGGCCACCATCCTGTCCCAGATTGTGACCTACGGCGCGGAACTGATCCTCCTCGAGGGGCACATCGGCGATTGCGGCAAGGCCGCCAAGGCCTGGGCCGCCGAATCCGGCGCGGTGGACCTGAGCACGCTGAAGGAGCCATATCGCATCGAGGGGAAGAAGACGCTGGGGCTCGAGATTGCCCTGCAGCTGGGCTGGCGGCTCCCCCAGGCCATCATCTACCCCACTGGCGGTGGCACCGGCCTGATCGGGATGTGGAAGGCCTTTCAGGAGCTCCAGGCAGCGGGGTGGGTCACCGACCCGATGCCCCGCTTCTATTCGGTGCAGAGCACCGGGTGTGCTCCCGTGGTGCGGGCCTTCGAGGCGGGAGCGGTCGCTGCGGAGCCCTGGACCGATCCGTGGACCGTCGCGAGCGGTCTGCGAGTGCCGGGGCCCCTCGGAGACCGGCTGATGCTCAGGATCCTCCGTGAGAGCGGTGGCGGGGCAGTGGCGGTCGACGACGCCACCATGACGGAACTGGCCACGCGGGGAACTCGTTTGGAGGGTATCGATTTCTCACCGGAAGGCGGGGCCAGCATCGCGGCCGCTACGTCGCTGCAGCAACGTGGCCTGCTCGATCCCGGCGAGATGGTGGTGCTGTTCAACACCGGTGCCGGTTGGCTCTACCGCGACCCATCGGAGTTGCTCCCGGCCGCAGGTTGAGGAATATTTCGCGGCTGGGCTGTTCGGGAAGTCGTGCAGGCTCGCGCTCGTTCGGCGTCTCCTCTCCACGGAGGAGTGTCGCAATCCTGATAGGTTGTCCCGACTGGGGCTCCCATCGTTCTGCTTCGAGGAGTGGCAATGCGTAAGATTGGCCTGTTCGTTCTCACGGCGGTCGTGGCCGCTCCCATGGTTGCGCCCGCGCAGGAGTACAACCAGCGCGTGTTGAAGGCGATGCCGAGCAAATACCAGGCACCGCTGTGCAGCCTCAAGGGTGGGGACTTCCGCACCTCGAGCGCGGGCCTCTACCTCAAGTCCGGGGTGGAGGATTCCGATCCGGTGAAGCGGGAGAGTCTGCTCAACAAGGGCCTCGCCGTGGTCACCGAGGCCATCACGAAATCGGGACAGGAGAAGAGCGCGGCCGCGTGGTATTACCTCGGCCGCATCGACCTCAATCTTGGCGACCTCGTGGGAGCCGATTCTGCGTTCACGCGCGCGGTCGCGCTCCAGCCTGATTGCGCCGAGGACGTCAAGGGCTACCGCCAGTTGGCCTGGATCACGCTGATGACGCCGGCCGCCGAGTTCGTGCGACAGAACAACAGCGACTCTGCCATGGCCCTGTTCCATCAGGCGGCGATCATCTCGCGGGAATTCCCGCAGGGGTTCTACAATCAGGGCGTGCTCTTCGCCAATGCCGGTGAATCCGACAGTGCGGCCGTCTACTTCAAGCTGGCGCAGGAAAAGGCCGCTCGAGAGGAGCGCTTCAGCAAGGAGCGCAACGCCGCAACGTTCAACCTCGCCGCCGTGCTGCAGCGCGCCGAGCGGCATGCCGAAGCGGCCGCCGAACTGAAGCGCTACCTGCAGTGGGAGCCGAACGACATCGAGGCCAAGAAGGCGCTGATCCAGTCGCTGCGCGCGACCGGCGCAACCGCCGAAGCTTCCGCGATTGAGCAGCAGATGCTCGCCGCTGGCGCGACCGCGGGGACGCTCACCAACGAGGATCTCGCCTCGATCGGTGTCAGCCTGTTCAACCAGAAGAAGTTTGCCGAGGCCGCTGAGGCATTCGAGAAGGTGGTGATTGCGGCTCCGTCGGATCGGATCGCGCTGGCGAATCTCGCCAACACGTACCTGGCGATGAAGGCCGGCGACAAGCTGGTGCCGGTGGCGTTGAAGCTCATCGCCATGGAGCCGCTCAACGAAAGCAACCTCAAGTACCTCGGCGAGGGGTACCGGCTCACGAACAAGCAGGACGACCTGATCAAGGTGGTGACCAAGCTGATCCACCTGCCGACTTCGGTCGAGGCAGTGCAGTTCCAGCGCAAGAAGGAGGGTGCGACCCTCACCGGTCAGGCCGTGGGCCGTCAGGCCACCGACGACGCCGGGAAGCCGCTGCCGGCGACAGCCATCACCATCGTGGTCGAGTTCACCGACGCCGCAGGCGCGGTGGTCTCGTTGGAAGAAGTCTCGATCCCGGCGCTGCAGCCCGGCGCCAAGCACGACTGGAAGGCCGAAGGGAAGGGCGACGGCATCGCGGCCTGGCGCTATCACGCCAAGTAACACTCACTGCTGGTGGAAAATGTTCGGGGGTCGGCGTAACGCGCCGGCCCCCGATTTCTTTACCTGACGGTTGTCGTCCGAGACTCAGAACAGTCGCGTGAACCGGAAGAAGCCGAAGAAGTAGATGGCGATTCCGAGGAGTGCCAGGACTGGAACCACCACCAGCAGGTACCACCAGAGGCGACGATAGATCACCCAGCCGCCAAGCGCGAGCGTGGCGACCGCGAGGAGCGAGCAGGCGATGGTGATGGTCTGGTCGGCGGTGGAGCGGGGCATTGGGTTCCCAGTGGTGGGTCGGTACGGTAGAGGGCGGAACAGTACCGCCGCTCGGCCACCTTGGCGAGACGGGCCGCCCGGCTGGGCGTTGATGGACCGGCCAGGGGGCGCTACTTTCTCCGCAGGACGCGGGAGTAGCTCAGTTGGTAGAGCATCAGCTTCCCAAGCTGAGGGTCGCGGGTTCGAACCCCGTCTCCCGCT
>JBDUDP010000021.1:0-34297 GCA_040002895.1 Gemmatimonadota bacterium | reverse complement strand
GCCTCGTCCCATGGATGGCCTGCCATGTCGAGCAGGTCAAGCTCGTCGCGCAGCGTCGCGAGGTTGTCGCTGCCCAGCACGTCAGCGAGCGACGCACTGTCGAGTGGGATCCGGCGCGTCTCGACCAGTGAGGCGCCGTGGTCAATGCCCTTGTCGAACAGCAGCACCTCACCGCGTCGGCGATCGGCCACACCCACGAATCCCTGCGCCGTGGTGATCGGCCAGGTCACCGGATGGATGCCGAGGCCGAGGTCCGCCTCGACATCGCTGACCAGCTGCAGCGGATTGCCGCCGGGGCGATCGCACTTGTTGACGAACGAGAAGATCGGCATCCGGCGCATCTTGCAGACCTCGAACAGCTGCCGGGTGCGCTCTTCCACGCCGCGGCGGTTGTCGAGCAGCATGACCGCGCTGTCGGCGGCCACCAGCGTGCGGTAGGTGTCTTCGGAGAAGTCGGCGTGACCGGGGGTATCGAGCAGGTTCACCTGGTAGCCGAGATACTCGAACTGCATCACCGACGAGGTCACCGAGATCCCGCGCTGGCGCTCCAGGGCCATCCAGTCGGAGGTGGCATGGCGAGCGGCCCGGCGGGCCTTGACCGAGCCCGCGAGGTGGATCGCCCCGCCATAGAGGAGGAGCTTCTCGGTCAGCGTCGTCTTGCCCGCGTCGGGGTGCGAGATGATCGCAAAGGTGCGGCGGCGCGCGATGGCCGCGGCAAGCGCGTCGGGTGTCAGGTCAGTCATCGGCGGGAAAGGTACACCCGCCTCCCGTTCCGTCCGGAGCCGCTCGGCGGTAGAATCCCCGGATGACCACCTCGACCGATGCGCCGCTCACGCCGCGCCACTGGATCGCCCTGACCGCCCTCATCTCCGGGCTGGTCGCGCTCTATCTCCACCTCTGGAAGCTGGGCCTGACCGGCCCCCTGGTCTGCAGCAGCAACCACGGCTGCGAGATCGCCCAGATGTCGTCGTGGGGATGGTTCCTCGGCGTCGACGTCGCGCTCATCGGCACCATGGGCTATACCCTGATCTTCATCACGGCGCTGATCGGTATCCAGCCGCGCTGGATCAACAACATCACCATCACCAGACTGCTCGCGCTGCTGGTGATTCCCGCGATCCTGTTCACCCTACGGCTCAAGTACGCCGAGTTCATCGTCCTCAAGACCTTCTGCCCCTGGTGCGCCATCTCGGCGGTGACGATTACGCTGCATGGGATCCTGACGTACCTGGATTGGAGGAGAGTCAGGAAACTGGGATGACAGATGACAGATGACGGATGATGGATGACGGATGGAACAGCCAGATGATGGTCGATGGATAGGGTGGGGTCATCCCGAACGGAGCGCCTCGAAGAGTCGCGTCGTCGAGGGACCGGTCTCCTTAAGCAGACCACCGCCACGAAACGGAAGCCGCTGCCAGATGCGACAAGGCCGCCGCTCCGAATGGAGCGGCGGCCTGCGCAGAACTGTGCGGCTGGATACCGCTCAGGCGCGCCGGCGTCGGCGTGCCGCACCGGCCAGACCGAACATCCCGGTGGCGAGCAGCGTCATCGTGGCGGGCTCCGGTACAACGTCGCCCGAACCGGCTGCAGTACGCACCACAAGCTGCTCGGCGCTCCCGGATGACCCCGGCGTACCCGACCAAGGTCCGTAGGGCTGCCCGTTGCCTTCCCCCCAGTCACAATGATAGAACAGCACGCTGAACCATGGGGTGGCGCAGGCGCCGGCGCTCCCTGCCGCTGTGTACGCACTGTTGGTAAAAGCAAAAAATGCCCCTGAGCCGGGATCCGTAGCATCGAACGGGACGTTCCCGCCGACGAACAGGAAATCGGTTGCGAGTGGTGCGAATCCCAGCTCGGTCAGGGTCGGAAGCCGCCAGCCGAAGCCGGACTGCTCTGGGCTGAGGTAGAAAACGCCCGAACTTGCCGGGAGCGGATTGGCCCACGCCCAATCCAGGCCGCTCTGGGTGATGTAGGCGCCGGACGGGAGGGCGCCGGTACTGAACTGCGCTGACGCGGACGCCACCAGTCCAACCGCGGCTGCAAAGGTGAGAAAGGAGGCGCGACGCATGGTTGCTCCGGGGCGAGATGTTGGGATCGAGGGAAGTGTACCGTCAGTAGGGATTCGCACGGTCCGTGCCCGAGCCAAGTCACTCCAAGTAGAACGGCAACGTCATATATCCCAACGGTTTGGCGTTGTTGCCGCAGGCATCGATTCAGGCACGGTGTTGCCTCGGCGCGACGGATTTGCCGGGTGCGCGCTACGGCACCAGACCCACAATCACCCTGACAGGCACGCAACGGGCAAGCGGTCGCTCCGCTCAGGATGACAAATCCATCATCCATCATCCATCATCTGTCATCTGTCATCTCCCTCCCCACCTCCTCCAGCCTCCCCACCGCCGCGAGCGCCGGCACGCGCCGCGCGGTGACGCCCACGACCGCCAGCGTCATCAGGCCGCCGAGCACCACCGCGGGCACCGTGCCGAACAACCGGGCCGTGAGGCCGGACTCGAAGCTCCCGATCTCGTTGCTGGAACCGATGAAAATGGCGTTCACGCTGGTGACGCGCCCCATGAGATGATCGGGTACCAGCAGCTGCAGCAGGGTGGAGCGCACCACGACGCTCACCATGTCGACAGCGCCGCCCAGGACCAGGAAGCCGCACGACAGCCAGACGTTGCGCGAGAGACCGAACGCGATGGTGGCGAGGGCGAAGACCGTGATCGCCTGAAGCATCGCGCGGCCGGCATGCTGCATCGGCGGCCGATACGCCAGCCACACCGACATCAGCACGGCACCCACCGCCGGGGCCGATCGCAGCAGCCCGAGTCCCCAGGCGCCGACGTGGAGGATGTCGGCGGCGAAGACCGGCAGCAGCGCCACCGCCCCGCCGAACAACACCGAGAAGAGGTCGAGGGTCATGGCGCCGAGCAGGATCTGCTGGCCGCGCAGGTAGCGCACGCCGGCCTTGAGCGAATCGAGCATCGACTCCGCCGCCGTGGCGGCCGCCGGCACGCCGCGGAAGCGGATCGATGCCAGCGCGACGAGGGCCGTGGCGATGAGTGCCGCATCCACGAGATAGCTGCCCTGCGATCCAATCACGGCATTGAGCACCCCACCGAGCGCCGGCCCGAGGACGGCGCCGAGTTGCCAGACCGTGCTGCGCCATGTCACCGCGTTGGGTTGCAGGGCACGCGGAACCATCGCGGCCGCGAGCGCGGTGCGCGCCGGCTGCAGGAACGCCCGCGCCACCCCGCTGACGGCGATCACGCCGTAGGCCCCGAGGATGCGCCAGTGCGCCGCGTCGCGCGGGAGTCCCGCCAGCAGCGCCAGTGCCAGCGCGCAGCCCAGCACCACCACGGTGGCCATGAGGGCGAGGCGGCGACGATCCATCCGATCGGCCACATGTCCGCCGAACAGGGAGAGGGCGATGTTGGGGAGCGCCTCCGCGAGGCCGATCAGCCCCAGGGAGAGCGGATTGTGGGTGTCGAGGTACATCTGCCACGCGACCACGACCCCCTGGATCTGGATCCCGAGGGTCGTGGCGAAATGCGCGACGAGAAAGCGGCGGAAATCGGGAATTCGCAGTGCCGCGCGGGGGTCGTGCATCCCCAAAACTAGTGGGCAATGCTACCCGGCTGCAGGCATCACGGCTTCTTGGCGGCGGGGGGCATCCAGAGTTCGATGCCATTCGGGATCAGCCGCGTCCTGGCGTCCGGTGGCATCCCGACCAGGAACTCGCGGCCGCCGGCCGACAGCACCGGGTAGCGACGGCTGTATTCCGACAACGCCGGGGCGAGCAGGAAGTCGGGGATGGAGGTCCGCCCCACGATCACCCGCTCGAGTCGGAACCTCATGATGCCATACTGCGCCTGCGGCATCGACAGCTCCGCCACAAACACCGAGGTGGAGTCGAGAAAGGAGAAGATTGGCCCCAATTCGGCGCGCGCTTGCGGCGGAAAATCCATCAGTCGGCCGCGGATCCGGATCCGACTGCTGTCGGACGACACCCGGAAGGCGAGCGAATCATCGAGCCGGGTCACCCCCAGCCGCGCCAGCAGATAGGCCGTGAAGTCGCCCACATCGACGCTGTCACTGCGCTTCTGCCGATCGACAAAGACCGAATCGACCGCGCTACTCGCGCGTGCCACGCCGGCGTTGGTGATGAGCGAGCCCACGGCCTGGGCCTCGAGTCGCGGCGCGAACGACGGCAGCACAAGCAGCGCGGCGAAGGCGCACGAACGCCGGATGAACCGAGAAATCACGTGCCAACTCCTTGAGGACTGTCGTGCGGTAGACGCCACCGCGCTCGGCGGCCCACACAGGGGAGGCGCCTCGTGGCGGAATCCGCTAAAATTGAAACGTTGACTCGGGCCGCCGTGGCCCACTCCTCTGTCCGGATACTGCCCATGCGTCGTCTCGTTGCCACGCTGCTGCTGACCTCGGCGATCGCCACCGTAGCGCACCCGCTCGCACTCGAAGCCACTGCCCGATCGAGTTCCATTCTGCGATGGGGCCCGATGGGGCACCGCATCGTCGCACGGATCGCCGCCACCCGCCTCACCTCTGACGCCGCCCGCGAGGTGTCCGAGCTGCTCGATGGCGGCACCCTGGCCTCGGTGGCCAATTGGGCCGACTCGTTCCGGGTGACCCACCCCGAGACCGGTGCCTGGCACTACGTCGACATCCCGACCTGGGAGTCAAGCTACAACGCCGAGCGGGATTGCAAGGACGGCCAGTGCGTCGTGGCCGCGCTCACGGCGAAGCTCGCCGTGCTCGCCGACAAGCATCGCACCAAGGCGGAACGTGCCGAGGCCCTCCGCTTCGTGGTGCACTTCATGGGCGACATGCACCAGCCGTTGCACGCCGGGGAACGCGGCGACAAGGGTGGCAACGATGTCAAGCTCACGTTCAACGACAAGGCCAGCAACCTGCACTCGGTCTGGGACAGCGGGCTCCTCAACCTGACCGGTGAGAGCGAGGACGCGATTGTCGCAGGGATCACCGCGCGACTTGCCAGCCGCGGCGATCTCAAGCAGATGGCGAGTGGGACAATCACCGACTGGGCCATGGAATCGCACGACGTTGCTCGCGACGTGGTGTACCGCTTCGTGCCGCAGTCGCTGGTGCTCGATCAGCGCTACCTGACCGAGGTCCGGCCGGTACTCGAAGACCGCCTGCTGCGTGGTGGCGTGCGGCTCGCCGCCGTGTTGAATCGCGCGCTCGACGACTGAGCCACTCGCGACACGGCCCCCCGGACGCATGGTGCGTCCGGGGGGCCGTGGTGCGTTGCTGCGGAGCTCGACCGCGCTGTCCTACCGCGCGGTCGCGGTCGCGATCGACGGCACCGACCCAGCCGCGAAGTGGGTCCGCGACGCCGGGGCACGCAGCAGCAACCGATCGAGTGACCAGCGGCCGCTGCCGCGCACCATCACGATGGCCGCGAGGGCAATGGCGAGCAGGTGGTACTCGTAGCCTTCGCCGCCCTGCGTGCCGTTCCAGTCCATGAAGAAGTGGCCGCGATGCACCAGCAGCGCCGCCCCGATCATCACCGAGGCCACGCCGAACGAAGCGACTCGGCCGAACAGCCCCAGCACCAGTCCAAGCGCCCCCGCCGCCTCGGCGACGATCGCGAGCACAGCGAAGGCAAGCGGGATGCCCTGCCCGGTCATGAAGCCGACGGTGCCATCAAATCCGTAGCCGCCGAAGAGACCGAGTGTCTTCTGGAGCGCGTGGGGCAGGATCACGAGGCCAAGCACGACACGAGCGATGAGTGGCACGGCGTCATTCGAGGTTGCAAGCAGGCGGCGGAACATGGAGCCCTCCATGGGCATCGGATTTGGTTGCGGGTCAGAGGCCCGACGGCGATGGAGGTATCTTAGTACAAAGTGATTTACCTGTCAAGTATCTACCTGCTAACAGATCTCTATGTAATGTTTCTTTCTGGAACGATTAGCGCAAGTTCTCGCGGACGCGGTCCAACAGATCGATGAGTTGGCGCAATTCCGCCGGGGAGAGGTCCGGCGCGAGCCGGTTGTCGTCGGCGGTGACGATCGGGTCGAGGCGCTCGAGTAGCGCGAGCCCGTCGGGGGTGATCCGGCAGATCACCTCGCGCCGATCCTCGCTCTCCCGCGAACGGCGCACCAGCCCCGCCTGCTCCAGCTTGTCGATGAGCCGGGTGATCGCTGCCGACGGATCGATCAGGCGACCGCGGATGGCCAGCGTGGGCAAGCCCCCTGGTCCGGCGCCACGCAGGATTCGCAGCACGTTGTACTGGGCCGGGGAGAGCTTGAACGGCGCGAGGTACCGAGCAATGGTGCGATCGAGCACCGAGGCAGTCCGCGCGATGCTCAGCATCGCCTCCTGCGACGCGCTGCCGAACGGGCGGGTCTGGCCAATCTCCGCCTGGAGGCGGGACGGTGGGGCAGTGTCGGGGCGTGGCTCGTCGGTCATCGCCCCGAAACTACTGCCGGAAGGCGATCAGTGCCCCATCCCCTCGTGCATCGAGGCGCCCTTCCCCATCCGGGTGAGGTCAGCGAGGTCGGCGATGGTGCCCTTGTCGGCGCGATCGAGTGCCGGCCAACGCGCCATGTCATCTGGGGCGAAGAGCCCCACCATGTGCGCCATGCCGCCATCGACCAGCAGCTTGCCTGTCGGGTTGTCGTAGACACCGACGACCCGATAGCGGACGCCACTCTTGAGCTGGATGCCGTTCCCCGCGGCGCCCGGCAGCGAGCGCGAGACGCTGGTCACCAGCCCTGCGGCCGTGCGCGTGGCGGTCACCTTCGCGATCACCTTGCCGGCGGCGACATCTTCCAGCCGAACCGAGGTGCCATAGTCGTGCATGTGGCCGCCAAAGGCGAGCAGGCGACCGCCGACCGGCACCGTGAATTCGAAGGCCTTCTCGCTGTGCCCCGGACGCACATCAAACGCATCCTCGCCGCCCACCGTGAGATTCACGTCGGCATAGAACGGCAGTGCGTCGATCGGCCGCGGATTCATGTTGGGCGGGCTGTAGGGCAGGTAGATCGTGACGGTGACGCCGTTGAGCTCTTTCCCCGTCTCGTTCTTCCACGCCAGATAGACACCGAGATGCGATCCGGCCACCATCGGCACGCCAATGGACTTCGGCACCAGCGCCGCTTCGGTCTCGGAACCGGCGCCGAAGATCCGCTCGAAGGCCGGGTAAACCAGTTGCCGTCGGTCGAAGTTGATTCCGATCAGGTGGTGGATCATCCGCGAGTCGAGCCGCTTGCCGTCGGCCGAGGTCGCCTCGATGCGGAAGCCACGCAACCAGGCCTGAATCGGCCACGCAAAGTGGATCACCGGCGTGTTGTGGTCGTTCATCATCGTCATCTGGGCGTGATCCATCCCAGCCGGCATGTTGGGCACGTGGAACGGACCGATCGTGACCACCACTTCGCGGCGCGAGGCATCGACCCGCACCTGCGCCACAGGATCCGGTCCGGCGGGCAGCGCCAGCGGGATCATGGTGGAACCGAGTGCCAACAACATTCCCCACATGGTGAACCCCTCAAGCAAGAAAGATGAATCGGCGCGTCCGATCGCGCCGCGCACAAACTACAACGGGGGTCGCGCGCAGGGGGTTCCCTTGCCGCTCCCCCATCCGGACATTAGGCTATGCGCACACATGAATACATTACGCGCATGATCTCCCTCCCCGGCCTGATCGGATTCGTCGCCGTCGGCATCGCCCTCGGCCTGTTGGGCGGTGGCGGTTCGATCCTCGCCGTCCCGGTCCTTGTGCACCTGATGGACCTGCCGGCCCGAGTGGCCGTCCCGATGTCGCTCCCGGTCGTGGGGATCGCCTCCGCAGCCGGGGCCTTCGCGCGCTGGCGCCGAGGCCAACTCCGGCTCGACATGGTGGTGCTCTTCTCCGTCTGCGCGATGGGGTCATCGTACCTTGCCGCACGCATCGGCACCGACATCCCTGACCGCCCGCGGCTGATCCTCTTTGCGGTGGTGATGTTGGTCGCTTCCGCGCTGATGTGGCGGCGCTCGAGCCGCCAACCCGCGGCGGCGGATGCCCCGGTGCCGGTCGTGGATGCCGCCCCGCTCAAGGTGATTCCCGTGGCCCTCGCGGTGGGCGTCCTGACCGGCCTGGTCGGGGTGGGTGGGGGCTTCCTCATCGTGCCGGCGCTCGCCGGCGTCTTGGGGCTGCCAATGGCCGCCGCCACGGCCACATCACTCGCGGTGATCGCGCTCAACACCGCCGCCGCTGGTGCCGGGTGGATCGGTCGGGTGTCACTCGACTGGACCCTGACGGCCGTCGTCACCGGCGCCGCGCTCGTCGGCATGGCCATCGGCACGCAACTCGCCCCGCGTTTTTCCGCGCGCACACTGACCCGCGCGTTTGCGGTGCTGCTGCTGTTGCTCGCCGCCTTCATGCTGTTCCAGGAATTCCGGACCCCAGGTCCGGTGCACTGAGGAGATCACCATGCTTGTGCGCCGCTTCTACGACGACCGCCTGGCGCAGGCCAGTTACCTGATCGCCTGCCAGCGGACCGGCGAAGGCATCGTGATCGACCCCGCACGCGATGTGACGCCGTATCTCGATGCCGCTCGAGATGAGGGTGTCCGGATCACGCGGGTCACCGAGACGCACATCCATGCCGACTTTATCTCGGGCGCACGCGAACTCGCGGCGCGCACCGGCGCCACTCCGCTGCTCTCGGCGGAAGGGGGAGCAGACTGGCAGTATGGCTGGGCGGAGAGTGACGGCGCGGAGCTGCTGCACGAGGGCGACGTCATCACCCTCGGACGGGTCCGACTCGAGGTCTGGCACACGCCGGGACACACGCCGGAGCATCTCGCGTTTGTGGTGATCGATTCCGCCCGCAGCGAGGAGCCGGTCGCGATGCTGTCGGGCGATTTCCTCTTTGTCGGCGACGTTGGGCGCCCCGACCTGCTGGAGAAGGCGGCGAAGATCGAGGGCACCATGGCGGCCGGTGCACAGCAACTATTCGACTCGCTGCAGCGGCTCGCCACGCTTCCCGATCATTTGCAGATCTGGCCCGGGCACGGCGCCGGTTCGGCCTGTGGCAAGGCCCTCGGCGCCGTGCCCACCAGTACCCTCGGCTACGAGCGCCGCAGCAACTGGGCCTTTGCCATCGACAACGCCGACGACTTCATCGAGGCGGTGCTCGAGGGGCAACCCACCCCGCCCCGCTATTTCGGCACCATGAAGCGGATGAATCGTGCCGGACCAACGGTGCTCGGCCCACCATCCGCCCTTCCGTCTCTCGCGGCCGACACGCTGCCGGCGGCGCTGGGCAACAGCAGCGTGGTGGACATCCGGCCGGCCGCTGCCTTTGCCGCCGCGCATCGTCGCGGGACGCTCAACATCCCGCTGAACAAGTCATTCACGACCTGGGCCGGTTGGCTGCTCCCCTACGATCGCGACATCACGTTGATTGCCGCCGAGCCTGCGATCGCCCTCGAAGCCCGGCGTGCACTGCAGTCGATCGGGCTCGACCGGGTGCGCGGCGCGTTCGGGAGCGCTGAGATCCTCGACGGGGCCACCGTGCAGTCGCGGAAGGGAGATATCACCCGCACGGAAGCGTTGTTGACCGAGGGACGACAGATTCTCGACGTGCGCGAGCCGAACGAATGGGACGCGGGGCACATTCCGGGCGCCACGCATCATCCGCTCGGCACGCTCGAGGAGAGCATGGCGGACGTCGCTCGTGACACGCCGATTGCTGTCCATTGCCAGGGCGGTGGGCGCTCGGCCATCGGGACGTCGGTGCTGGAACGGATGGGGTTCAGCGACGTGATCGATCTCAGTGGCGGCTGGTCGGCGTGGGATGCCGAGGCGCGGAAGGCGACCGCGACATGAAGCGCGTCGAACTGACCCCGGTCGCCCTCATCGAGATGGCCGAACGGTTTCGCGCGCTCGGTGAGCCGGCACGACTGGGATTGCTCGAGGCACTGCGCGATGGCGAGCACACCGTGAGCGAGCTGGTATTCGCCACAGGGCAGACGCAGGCCAACGTCTCACGCCACTTGGCCATCCTCCATGGCGCAGGGCTGGTGACGCGGCGACGCAGTGGCGTCTATGTCCACTACATGGTGGCCGATGCAGGGGTGTGGGAGCTCTGCGATCTGGTTTGTCATCGGCTCCGCCTCGGTGTCGATGCCATGCGGCGGGCGGTCGGGTAGGTCAGGGTCCGTCGAGCAGCAGCGGTTGCGACGGTGTGAAGTTCCACGGGGTGTCGAGTCGCACCGTCGGCGCCAACAGATCAGCCGCCTTCATCCGTCCGAACACCGTCTTCCAGGTATAGACTCCGCCGCTGCCTGCGGCGCCCGAGACCCAGAGCGCGAGGTCATCGGTGGCCGGCTCGTAGCGAAAAGTGGCGCGATACACGATGTCGGCGATGTCGCGGTTCATGCCCCGCGTCACGATCGGCGCGTCGCGCACGGTCCAGTGCAGGCCATCCGTTGACCTGGCAAACATCATCGCCGGCGTGCCGCAATTCCCGTTCGGCTTGGCGCTGTAGAGCGCCCAGTATTCTGCCTTCGATGGAATCCACTGGACATCCAGATGCCACGCCATCGGTGCGCCTGCCGAGAGCGTCACGTCCTCTGGCGCCCCCCACGCGATCCCGTCGCGTGACCGCCGCAACATGACGCGCGTGGTGGCCGCGCCGCAGCCGTAGGCACCGGCATCCACGGCCCACATCAACCAGTCGGTCGCGCTGCGCCGCACGACGGCGGGCGAGACGATCTGGTCGCGTGGTGCCGAGACCGTGAGCACCGGCTGGGACCACTTCACGCCGTCGACACTGCGCACGAGGTAGATGTCGTTGGACGACTCGACCTGACGGTAGTAGAGCCAGAGTTCCTGCGTCGCCTCGTTATAGACCAGATCGGGATCGGAGAGGTAGCTCGACCCCGTCGGTGACACGACCGGATTCTTGAGTCCCATCGGCGTGCGCCACCGCCACGATCCGGCGCCGACGTAGAGCGAGGGATTCTCCAGCACCCGATTCCCCTGTGGATATGGGGTGACCACGAGCACCTGCCCGAATCGCCCGATGCCCGGCGCCGCCGCGAAGTCGGGATGCACAGTCTCGCCCGATCCATCGTAGGTCTTCAGGTCGAGCGACACGAACGGATCGACGGAGAGTGCCTCGTTGTCCGACGGGTCCGGGCGCACCACGAACTCGAGCACGAGGCTGTCGCTGCGCCCCACGACGCGCGCCACGAGCCTGGCCGCCCCCGGCGTCTCTCCGAGCATGAAGCGCACGGCAGTGCGCCCATCGGCACCGGTGCGTGTGGTGTCATCGCCGGGCACGCCGTTGCTGCCGCGCCACGCGACCCGTTGACCCGGCAGGGGGGTGCCCGCCGGGTCACTGAGGCGCAGGTCGATCGGAAAGGTGAGCGTGTCGCCGGTCTCACCGTTCTGGGCCGAGCCGGAGACGATCTCGATCCGGACCGGAGGCGGTGGCGGCGTCACGGGTTCGGTCGGAGTGGCCGAGCAGGCCATGGATGAGGCAACAACAAGGATCCAGCCCCCGTGGAGGGGCATCAGCGGCAACCGCGGCATCGGGACTCATCGGCTGGATCACCGGGACCGCATTCGGGGAGGTCGAAGCGGCGTGGTCCGGTGCGTGGTACGGGGGTGCGCAAATGTCGGGGTCGAAACGGAATGCCGCAAGGGGACGCGTGCCCTACCAGCGCGCGCGGACACCCCGGACGTCGACATGGAGGAAGGGACCGTGCGCCTTGGTGGGCTTGTAGGCGGACAGTCCGCCGATGAGTCCTGGTTGTGCTGTCTCGACCCGTTCGGCCAGCGCGAGCAGCCATTGCGCATCGGCGCGGTTGACTCGCCCATCACGGTTCAGGTCGTCCATTCGTCCGTCGCCGTTGCCATCGACGAAGACGTCGGCGGCATTGCCATACATGTGCTGGGAGTCCTTGGCGCGGCCACCGCGCCGCCCGACGCCCTGGGCGTTGTATTGCGGCGTGCGGAAGCCCGACATGACCACCAGCCGCCCGGAACGTCCCGCTGCTTCGAGGGCATCGGCCAGCAGCTCAAGCTTGTCGAGCAGCCTGGGCTCCAGCACCACGTACTTGGGCCACACGCCGACTTGGTCGTGGGTCATGAAGTCGGAGAGTCGGAAGCGTTTCGACACCGCGAGATCGGCATTGGCGCGCGTCACCGGCAGGAATCCTTCGGGGAGGTCCTCATTGCCGGTGCGCTCCCCCGGCCAGGTGCCGAGGCGGTACTCGCCGAGCTTCCCGCGCGCTTTATCGGAGAACGGCACCAGCGAGAAGAGCCGGAGCGATTCGCCATCGGGCGCCGACATTTCGGCATCGTGGAAGCCGGGATCAAGATCCACCGACTTGCTCCCGAAGAAGCGCTCGAGAGCCGGCAGTCGGAGCACGCGCGCAGCAGCAGACGGAATGATCCTGAGCTTGCCGCTCCAACCGAGCAGTGGCAACAGGGCACGCGTGGTGTCGGCCGAGGCCCCTGCGGGCGGCACGGCGCACACGGCCAACATCAGGCCGAGGGCGAGACGAGGGGCCCAGCGGAAGCGGTTCGAGGCGGTCACGGGCCCGAAACTACTTCGCCGGACCGCTTCCCGACACCGGATACGGTGCTGGGATAGGGATAGCCCTTCCGCAGCACCCGGTCGAGCTCGCGGTCGTGCCCATAGACATCGCCGTAAAAGAAGGTCTCTCCTGACTCCGCCACCGCGACGGTTTGGTAGACCAGGTAGACCGGTACCCGGCCCGGCAGCGGCACCCACCGGGTGGAGTCGGTGGCAAGCGCTCGCTTCACCGAATCCATGGGCCACGCCGGACGATCGCGGAGCAGGAACGCCGCCAGCGCCGCCGGGTCGCTCACCCGGATGCAGCCGTGCGAGAAGTCACGGCGGGCACGGGCAAAGAATCCCTTGGACGGGGTGTCGTGAAGGTAGATGTCCTCGCTGTTGGGCATCACGAACTTCACGCTGCCGAGCGCGTTCCAGCTCCCAGGCAGCTGCCGCACGAACACCGACGTGCCGATGCGGTTGATGTTGGAATCGACCGCAGGCACCGGGACCCGACCACGCAACAACTCGTAGTGCTCCCGGGCGAGGTAGCTCGGGTCCTTCAACGCCTTCGGGCGGATCTCGGCCTTGGCGATCGAGCTCGGCACGTTCCACGGCGGCTGGAACTGCACTGCCACCATGTCGACGGCCAGCAACGGCGTGTCATGCTTCACGGCCGCGCCAACCACGACATCCATCGCCAGAATGTTGGACTCGAGGTCACCCGCACCCTTGTAGGCATAGAGCCGGTAGCCGGGAATGTTCACGATGATCGGCGGCACGTCAAAGCGGCGCGGTAGCCAGCGCCAGCGCTCCAGCGTCAACTCGATCGAGCGCACCCGGTCGTCGAACGGATGGAAGAGTCGGGCGCGCGTCGAATCCCCGACCACGCCATCGGCGGAGAAGCCCTGACGCCGCTGGAAACGGCGGATGCCGCGCTCCAGTCCCTTGTCGTAGATCGAATCTCCCTCCGCCGGATAATGCACCGTCGCGCTATCGGTGATGTCGCCCAGCAGCGTGAGCAACCGCCGCAGTCGCGGGGCCCCCTGATAGACCATGCCGGGTCGCAGCGGACGCGGTAGCTCAGCGAGCGCCTGCAGGGAGGAGTCCCGGGCCAGGATGCGATAGGTCACCAGCGCCGACTGCAGTCGACGATACTGGTAGAAAGTCGGTTCCAGCGCGCGGAACAACTGCGCCGGCTGCGACGAGCTGCTCACTCCGGTGAGCAGCACGGAGGCATCGAACGGTTCGCGCTTGAGGTTCAGCGCCGGATGCATGATGCGCGGATCGACGCGGCCGCGATCGAGCGCGATGGCATAGCGCGTCGCCGCGGTGCTGAGCGCGACATCGAAGCGTGCCGCGCGGGCCTCATCGCGACCGCTGAGCGAATCGGCCTCGGCGGCGAGTCGGGCGGCGTCGTAGTCGCCCGCATCGAGGCCACGATCACGAACCGTCGCCAGTTCCTTCAGCACCAGGCGTGCGGCGGTGGTCGGCTTCCCCTGCTGAATCCAGAACGGCTCCCACTGCCGCGCCTCATAGGCCGCGCGCAAGGCAGGGCGCACATCGGCAAGATCACTCCAGCGCAACAGCGCCGCCGTGGGCGCGTCCAGTGCCGCGCGCAGGACGGTGCTGTCGGGCGCGACCGGGGGGGCCAACGCGAGGATCGCGAGCAGTGGGAGCAAGGAGCACATCATGCGGGAATCTAAGCAGAAATCATGCGCGAGCCTGAAAATCAGGGTGGACGCGGGCAATGGCCCGATGTTAAGCCGCGCTGTGGGTTGCAACCTGATGGGTGGGGTCCCGCGTAAGACCACTGAAGCAGCTCTCGCACCACCGTCCTTGGAGGGACCAATGCGCAGCACCGCCCTGACTCTTCTGGCCGCCACTCTGCTTGCCATTCCGCTGGCAGCCCAACAGTCACCCCGTACCCCCACCGCGCCACGCCGCACCGGAATCGCCACCGTCCGTGGCGACAGTGCGGCGGTTCCCCGTCTGACCGAGGCACAGCACGACAAGCTCGACGCCATCCGGAATCGTTACGCCAAGGAACGGCGTGCCGAGCATGAGGCCGCGCAGGCGCGCCAGGCCAGGATGCACGAGGAGATGAACGCCGTGCTCACCCCCGCACAGCGCGAGCGCATGGTACAGCACAAGGACGGGATGCGCGGGCGCGGTGGCATGCGTGGTCACACGGATGGGATGATGCACGGACAGATGCGGGGCGGGCGGACGGGACACGCCGCCATGGGTGGTCGCAGCACTCGCCCGATGATGGGGCGTCCGGCCATGCCGGGTCGTCCTGCGATGGGGGCGATGCCGGCCCGGGGGCGTGACAGCACGCCGCCGGCACCGACCCGACCGCTGCGCTAGCTCCGCCGGGGTCCGGCCATGTCGCGCCGCACGGTCAAGCGCTTTCCCTTGATCGTGCTGGCGCGCAGCGCCGAGACAACCTTTTCGACCAGCTCTTCGGGCAACTCCACCAATGCGAACTTGTCGGTGATCTCGATGGTCCCGATTGATCGAGCATCGATCTTCGCCTCGTTCACGATCGCGCCCACGAGGTCGGTGGGACGCAGGTTGTTCTTCCGCCCGGCACCGATGTAGATCCGCGACATCCCCGCCGTGCGCGCCGGACGCTTTCCCTTCGGCTTCTCCGACGGCCGCTCCGAGCGCTCCATCGGTGTCGGAATGTCGGCGTCATCGCTCGCGCCGGCCCCCGCTCCCGCGACATGCACCAGTTGCACGGCGGCCATGGCGATATCGATCACGTCGAATTCGTTCGACAGGGACTCCACCACCACCCGATAGGCATCGGTTCCGCCCGCGAGCAACGCCTCGCGAATCGCGGCCGTGGTCACCTCGAGCCGCCGCGCCTGCACGTCCATGACTGTGGGCAGCTGCGCCGTGGTGATCTTCTGCCGCGTGGCCGCCTCGATGTTGCGCAGCAGGCGGTGTTCGCGAGGCTCGATGAGCGTGATGGCCACGCCTTCGCGGCCGGCACGGCCGGTGCGCCCGATGCGGTGCACGTAGCCCGCCGGCGACTCCGGCACATTGAAGTTCACGACATGCGAGAGATGATCGATGTCCAGTCCGCGCGCAGCGACATCGGTCGCCACGAGCAGGTCCACGGTGCCGGCGCGGGTGCGCTTCATCACCCGGTCGCGCTGGTCCTGCGTCATCCCCCCATGCAGTGCCTCCACCCGCATCCCGTGGCCGCCGAGCGTCTCGCTCAGGGTATCGACCTCGGTGCGCGTGCGGCAGAAGACCAGCGCCAGTGTGGGCGCCTCGAGATCAAGAATCCGCGCGAGGGCCTGCACCTTGTGCGCCCGCGCCACCATGTACGCCGTCTGACGCACCTTCGGCTCAGCCCCGGCGACGCTCGCCGACCGGGCCACGAGGATCCGCTCGGGCTGCTTGAGGTGACGTTCGGCGATCTTCGCGATGCGCGGCGGAAGCGTCGCCGAGAAGAGCGCGGTTTGCCGCACCTCGGGGACGGCTTCAAGGATGGTCTCGAGCTCGTCGGCGAAGCCCATGTCGAGCATCTCGTCGGCTTCGTCGAGCACCACCGCCGCGAGCCCGCTGAGGTCGAGCGTACTGCGGCGGATGTGGTCGAGGGCGCGGCCCGGCGTGGCGACCACCACATGCACGCCGCGCCGGAGCGCCCGGATCTGCTGGTCGAACGCCTGGCCACCGTAGATCGGGATCACGACCGCCCCGAACGCCCTGCCGTACTTGTGGAACGCCTCGGCGACCTGCATCGCGAGTTCGCGCGTCGGCACCAGCACCAGCACCGCCGGTTGCGAAGATCGGGCGGGTCCGGAGGGGAGCCGCTGCAGCAACGGCAGCGCGAAGGCTGCCGTCTTGCCGGTGCCAGTGGCGGCTTGGCCCAGGACATCCCGCCCCGCAAGCAGCGGCGGGATGGCCTGCACCTGGATCGGGGTCGGCTCTTCGTAACCGAGCGCCGTGAGCGCCGCGGTCACCGAGGGCGCGAGCCCCAGATCCGCAAAGGATGTCACTACGGCTTGGTCCAGACGTTGTTGGCGCGGTCGATGTCCACGAGCCGCTTCTCCGGATCGAGCTCCACCTTCACCAACTGCTTGCCGACCACGGTGTAGCGCCGCAGGTAGCGTACCGAGTTCGTGCTCCACACCTCGGCGGGATAGTGATAATCCGCACTGCTGCCGTCGGAGTAGGTGAAGTGGGCCAGGATCGGCAGCACGCCACGCTGCTTGTTGCCGTACACCACGGTGATCTGGGTGCTGTCACCGACCGCGCGCGTGGTCACCAGATCGACCGACTGATCGAAGCGGGCGTTCTCGATGAACCACTCGCGGAAGAACCAGTCGAGGCGTCGGCCGCTCACATCCATCATGGTCCGGTAGAAGTCCGTCGGCGTCGGATGCTTGAAGGCCCAACGCGCCGTGTAGGTGCGGAAGGCGTCGTCGAACGCCACGGGCCCGAGGATTTCCTGACGCAGCAACTGCAGCCCGACACTCGGCTTGATGTACGCGGAGATGCCCAGGAATTGCGGGACGATGCGATCGGGATTGATGTCGATCGGCTTGTCGGCACCGGCGCGCATCACCTGCTCGATCAGCCCACGTTCCTGTGCCGCCCGGGCCATCTGGTCGCCCTTCTGGGGATAGCGACGCGCCTCGGAGAAGGTATTGATGAAGGTGTTGAACCCCTCGTCCTGCCACATGTAGAGCCGCTCGTTGGAGCCGACAATCATCGGGAACCACATATGCCCGATTTCGTGAGTCACGACGTTGTAGAGGTCGTAGACATCATCACCCCGGCCCTCCATCGCGATCATCGGATATTCCATGCCGGTGATCGGTCCCTCGACCGCGGAGATGTGCGGCCACGGGTAGGGGAACCAGCGCTCCGAATATTCCTGGATCGACATCCGCGACTGATCGGCGGCATCGCTCCAGTTTGCTGCGGCGCTCGGGCGATAGTAGCCCATGGCGAGAATGCCCTTGTAGCTCGAGGCATCCCACTGATAGTCGGGCGAGGTGGCGAAGACGGCGTCGCGCACGTTCTTGGCGGCGAACTTCCAGGTCAGCGTGCCGCTGGTGCCTTTGCGGGCGGAGCCATCCTTGAGCTCGGCCGCCGTGATGATGCGGATCACGGTGTCGGACTTCGCAGCCTTCGCGAGCCGGGCCTGCTGGGTCGCCGTGAGCACCTCGGCGCCGTTCATCAGGGCACCGGTCGCGGCCACGATGTAGCCCGACGGCACCGTGATGCTGAGATTGTAGTTGCCGTAGTCGAGGTAGAACTCGCCCTGGCCGAGGTAGGGATCGGTATTCCAGCCGCGGACGTCATCGTAAACCGCCATGCGTGGATACCACTGCGCCAGCTCGTAGAGCGCGCCATCGCGACCCATGCGGTCGGCGCCGTGCTCCGGAATCAGGAAGTGCCATGCGATATCGAAGGTGGCCGTCTTGCCTGGCGCGAGCGGCTGGGCGAGGTCGACCTTCATGGTCGTCTCGTTGTCGCGGCGCTGCACGGCGACATGCTTGGCGGGGCCCTTGGCTGTCGTCGACACCAGTTGGTCGAATCGATCGAAAACGTCGCCGCCCTCGAAGCCACGGGCGCCGAAGCGCGAATCCTGCGGGAAGATGTACGAGTTGAGCGAGTTGGCCTTGAAGGCATTCTGCTCGGTCTGCAGCCAGACATAGTGGAGCGTGTCGGGCGAATTGTTGGTGTAGCGCAGGGTCAACTGGCCCCGCAGCGTCTTGGACGCGGTATCGAGCGTGGCGGCCAGGTCGTAGTCGGCTCGGTTCTGCCAGTAACGCGCACCGGGTGCCCCGGCCGCATTGCGGACCATGGTGGCGGTGGGCAGGGTGAGCGGGGCGAAGATCGAGGTGTCGGCCACTGGCAGCGGGTTGGTGGCGGCAGGCTGCTGGGCGGCGAGGGGAGTGGCCACGAGGAGTAGCAGGGCAAGCGGGTTCAGGCGGGACATCGATTATTCCAGTCGAAAAAGGTGCCGGAATATACTATGCGGGCGGCCGGCCACCGGCGGGTCCGGGGAGTTACCCAGGGCGGCGGGGCGGTCAGGTCACGGGTGCTTGGCGGGGGCCCGCCCCATCCGTCGCCCGAAGATCATCTTGAGGGCGAGGCGGTCGCTGTTGGGGGTCAGGGCGATGCCGGTGCCGAGGTTGAACTCCCAGTCGGGACCGAAATCAATGTTGATGGCGGGAATGAGCTGCTGATCAGTTTCGGAAGCAGGACGCAGCGCATTGAGTTTGCCCAGTCCACCATAGTATTCGAGCGCGAGGTTGAATCGCTTCGAGACATCGAAGTTCACCTGGATGTTGGGCGCAAACTCGATTCCCTTCCCGGCGTTCTCGCCCTTGAGTGATACTTCCACTGTGGGATTCAGGGCCCAGTAGAACCGGCCGATCTGCTGATCGAGGATCGGGCGGATTTCCCAGCTCCAGGTGTCGCTGGAATAGGCGCGACGCTGATAGCCGATTTCCTGCGAGAGTGAGAGCCCCACGGGCCAGTGATAGCGTTCGGGAATCGAGACACGCGGCCGGATGTGGTTGCCGACATACTCGAGTCCACCGCCCTGCGGCACGGCGGCAAAGGCATAGAAGCCGAGCTCGAACCAGTCAGTGAATCCGTGCGTAATCTCAAGGGTCTCGTGCAACGCGTGGTGCGTGGGAACCACGCCATCCTCTGCGAGGCGGCTTCCCTTTGCCGTGTAGTTGCTGTGGAGCTCGAAGATGGTGCGGCCCACCGGCACCAGCTCGGCGCCGTATACCTGGACCTCGAAGTTTTCCTGCGCCGCGAGCGGGGTGACCAGCAGCAGGCTCAGGACGGCATACGCCAGCAGTCGAGAAATCCGATGCATCGGGATCGAGTCCGGAACGGGGATGGGTGCACGCGATCGCCAGCCGCGACCAGCCGTTGCCGACAGATACGCCAGGGTCCGACGCGTGGTTGAACTACCCGCGCGCCACCGTCCCCGCCGGGGCCGCAGGAAGCTGCCGTCGGGAGCTGGAAATGGGCGACTCGTGCTCGGCAACCAACCAGTGTCGATCGGCGAATGACTGCTGTTGCTGTAAGTGACCCGTCATCGATTCTCGAACGACGGGAGCCCGTTCGACACCGTTGGCGTAACTTGCTGGAAAGCTCTTTGCTCAGTTCGAAACGATATCGTACCTGAGCGCACACCCTGTCGGAAGTGACCCCGTTCAGACTGTGACAGCGGGACAAGCGAGCATCCTCCCTCCTGCTCCCCCATCGCCGCCGAGCCCCCCCATCAGGAATGGAGGGCTTTCATAGCGCGACGGACGTACCCTGCCGAGCTGAGTCAGAGACTGATGGCGCTACTTTCGGGGGGACAGCGCGAGACCGATCAGCGCTCCGAGCGCCGCGAGCGGAATCATCACTTTCGTGTTGAAATTGTCCCCTTGCGATCGGCCAATCAGCCACCCGGCCACCGCTCCGGCTGCAGTGCCAATGAGAAGCCCTGTATGCGGTCGACCTGAAATTGCGCCTCGGGTCCTCTCGTGTCTTGGGCGCTCGTAGAAATTGCAGTCTTGCCGATGGGGCGAAGCGACCGAGTCCTTCATGGCAATCGGACGACTCTGCGCGATCGCCCGGACCTTGTTGCCTCCGAGGATTGGAGCGACACACAGAACGCTGCAGGCCAAAATGATTCCGCTGACCATAGAACGGCGAGGGCGGTTAGTTGCCATAGGACCCAGCCCACCAGCGCGTTGCGTCGATTCGAGTCGAAGCGAATACCACAGAGTTCAAGTAGGTCGAATAGCCCGTCTCACCGCCTTCATCGCCTGGCGCCCAACCACGGAATGGGCGTTCGGTCCAGAAACACTCTGTACCGGTTCTTCCGCTCGCCTCTGAGGAGGAACCAACGCAATCAATCAGCGGGTGATGGGCACTCCCGAGGTTTCTGCTTTCCCAGACACGAAATCGTCCCGCCAAGTAGGAGTTAAAGCACTCTTCGAGCCAGCCCGCTCCCGATCCGGTGCAAACACTCTCGGAACGGTAGTTCGCGTGCTTCCCTTTCGAAACATAGACAGTAGGGAATCCTCGGACCCTGGCAGTCCATTCGAAGTCGTTCCCGAACGGGTTCGGGAGGCCGCTGACTGGGTCCGCGAGAGCGCAGCCGACGTGAAGGCAGACGTGGGCAGATAACCAGGCGTTGACTGTCTCCCAGTGTTGGGTGGAATAGTTGTATGCGACCGTCAGCTGAATGAACTCCGAGTCTCCATGGTGCCCCATAGGGCCGCAATCGTCCTGATAGCCCATTAGATCGCCGAGCTTGACCATATCGCCAGCCTGGTAGGGCCGAGATTATCGATAAACTTCGCAACCCAGTACGGTTCCCCAGAAGGGCAGCCCTCGCCGCCAGCGAAAGCGATTAGCGGGGCAAACGCCTTTGCAAGCCGGTATTCGCACAGATCGCGGAGTCCGTCCGCATCAAGATCCTGCCATCCGACAGTCGAGCCGGCTGCCCTCATATAGTAGCAATCGGTCGCGGCTAGTCCTATCCACATTCCTGCGACCCCAGGGGATGGGTCCGGCGTACCCGGATTGTAGAGCTGGAGCGATACGTCGCCATCGTGTACCTGTTCCATCGGCGCGTCATCACCGCTGCATCCAGGAGTGAGTTGACACCCTTCCCAGGTCATATCAGTAGTTGGGAGTGTTTGGAGCGAGGCGGCGGATGGAGTGGCTGTAGTCTGAGTCTCGCTGCCCGTCACGGGGACTGTATTGCAAGCATCGAGGAGCAGCAGCGAAACGGTTAGGGTGATCGTACTGACGAGCTTCCGAGTAACGCTGACTGCAATTTGCTGACGCACTTCAGGGGGTAGCATGTCGGGTCCTGTGAATGGGGGGCGTCGTCAACCTGCGGGAGCGAATCCTCGCATCGAAAGAAGGTGGAACACTTTGGTAGCCATGCAGCCTGGATTGTTCAGGAACCTGCCGACCGAACAGCCTGAGGAGGTAAACGGGTAGAGTCGGGAGTCTATTCGACCGGATGATGCGTGTCCGAAAGGATCTCTGCTGCCAAGAAACGCTCGCGTTCTGCCAGCTTGTCGACTTGGAGCAGTGGGATACGCGCAAAAAAGTATTTCTTCACTGTTTGAAGGTCGGTGGCGCTCAGCCCATTCACGAACTCGAGATCGTCAGCAGTTGGGTTCTCGACAACCTGGACAGCAACGTAGACCCTCGTCGACACCCCCGAGACGAGCGGCAACACCTCGACGACCCCAGCTCGGTTCTCAATCATTGACGTGGCCCCGACAACGGAGAGCGACGCGGCATCGGCGATCGGATAGCACGTCACGTCAACGCCTCCGATGCTCCGGAGGAAGGCCAGATCAGCCGAGGTCGGATCGTGATCGAAATTGACAAGCAAGGCGGCACCCGACTCAGGCTGCGTCGGGGAAGCACATGCTGAAATAGCGGCGAGGAGCTGGAGGGCGTAAATCCGACATTTCATCATGGCCTCAGGGGTAGCCAGAGAAGTAAAGCAGACTCGTTTGCTACTGTGGTGGTCGACGTGGGGTGTCAAGTTGCACCAGAGCGGTGCCACAAAAAGCGACCGCTACCCACGCGCCACCGTCCCCGCCGGCGCTGCACGCAGGTATTGCACCGGCCACGGGACCGCCTCGCCCAACTGCTCGGCCGCATGCAGCGGCCAGTACGGATCGCGCAACTCCTGTCGCGCAAGGAAAATCAGGTCAGCATCACCGCGCGCAAGGATTGCCTCGGCCTGATCCGCGTCGGTGATGAGGCCGACTGCGGCGGTGGCGATGCCGGCGTCGCGACGGATCTCGCGCGCAAACGGCACCTGATACTCGGGCGCCACCGGAATCGTGGCCTGCGCCACGTTACCGCCGCTGCTGACGTCGATGAGGTCGACTCCCACCTCACGCAGCCGCTTTGCGAGCTCGACCGACTGCTTGACATCCCAGCCCCCCTCGGTCCAATCGGTGGCCGAGATGCGCGTGAACAGCGCCAACTCATCCGGAATCACTCGGCGTACCGCTTCCGCGACTTCGATGGTGAGCCGCATCCGGTTCTCGAGCGAGCCGCCATACGCATCAGTGCGCTGGTTGCTGAGCGGCGAGAGGAATTCGTGCAGCAGGTAGCCGTGGGCCGCATGGATCTCGATCACCTTGAAGCCCGCGGCCAGCGCGCGGCGAGTCGCCGCTTCGAAGCCCGCGACGACTGCGTCGATGCCGGCCGCGTCGAGGGCCTGCACCGGCGGATAGTTGCTGGCAAACGGGATGGCCGAGGGCCCCACCACCGGCCAGCCTCCCAGATCCTGCGGCACCGCGCCGCGACCCGCACCCCACGGACGCCAGGTGCTCGCCTTCCGGCCGGCGTGGGCCAGCTGGATGGCGGGCACACTCCCCTGACTCTCGATGAAGCGGGTGATGCGCGAGAGCATCTCGATGTGGTCGTCGTGATAAATGCCGAGGTCCTCGGGGGTGATCCGTCCCTCGGCCAGCACGGCGGCGGCCTCGGTCATCACCAGCCCTGCCCCGCCCACAGCGCGACTGCCGAGGTGCACCAGATGCCAATCGGTCGCGAAGCCGTCGTCGGAGGAGTATTGGCACATCGGCGAGACCACCACCCGGTTGGGAAGGGTGACGCCGCGCAGGGTGAGCGGGGAGAGGAGTGCGGACACGGTGGCTCCGTCGAGCGTGAAATGGTGACCCCTGCTCAACACGACACCCGGTAGGGTTGTTCCATGAC
The DNA here is from genome assembly GCA_040002895.1 of Gemmatimonadota bacterium. GTDB lineage: Bacteria > Gemmatimonadota > Gemmatimonadetes > Gemmatimonadales > GWC2-71-9 > Palsa-1233. Next base: position 10,988 of record JBDUDP010000021.1, on the reverse strand, counting down.
ACGCTGGAGAGGGAAGTTCAATGGGCCAAGCGGTACAGGAGGGGTGCGGTCGAGAGCTTCCCAGGGTATGATATAATGTCATACTCGGAGGTGACCATGCCCAAGACCAAGATTGCCATCACCCTGGATCATCCGCTGCTGGTGCGGCTCGACCGCTTGGTGGAGGCCGGACACTTCCCCAATCGCAGTCAGGCGATCGAAGGCGCGATCGTCGAAAAGCTCGACCGCCTCGATCGGCGGCGGCTCGCCGCCGAGTGCGCCAAACTCGACCCCGCCGCAGAGAAGGCCGCTGCCGAGGAAGGGCTCGGTGTGGATGTGGCGTCATGGCCCACATACTGAGGGGTGAAGTGCGCTGGGCCGACCTGGAGCCGGTGCGCGGGAAGGAACAGGCAGGGCAACGTCCGGTGTTGATCCTCAGCCACGACGTGTTCAATGAGCGCTCTGGCACCGTGATCGCGATGGCGTTGACGAGCCAGCCGCAGCGCGCCGGCTTCCCGCTCACCCTCGAGCTGGCCGACACCAAGTTGCCGAAGCGATCGTGGGTGAAGATCGGACAGATTCGCACGCTGGCCGTGGAGCGGATCGGCAAGCGGCTGGCGCGGGTGGGCGCCGAGGAGCTGGCGCTGATTCTCGAGGGACTCGACGAGATCCTCGGGGGATAACCGAATCGCGGCACACGCCATACACCGCAGCGCGGGGCGACCAGCTCACTGGTTGCCCCGCGCATTTCTGCTCCGACGTGCCCCTCGGAGACAGTCGATTTGTCGCCAGTCCTGCAATCGTTTCGTAGACAAATTACCCAATGGGTTCGTGTGCGATGCCGTTGTGGCAGCGGCCCGACGATGACGCCAGCGCAACGCCGGCCGGTCGCACCTCGCCGTAGGTGGTGGCCACGATCCCCACCAGCGTGCGGGGCGTGTCGAACTGCTGTCGCTCCGAGGCTACTGCGTTCGAGCGCCCTGGCTGACCCACGCCACGCGCTCCCGGATGAGCGTGCCCAGTGTATCCAGGATGGAGTGGGAGAGCCCGGACTCCCTCGCCGCCTCGCGTACCTTCGCGTAGGTGTCCGGCAGCGCCGCACAGAGCTGGTTGATGACGACCTCCATCTCCTCCGGTGCAATTCGCGCGTCGGCGGCGAGGCGTTGCCAATGCACTCCACTCACGCGCAGCAGCGCGTACTCACCACCGACGCGCATGGCGAGTTTCAGCTTCCTCAACCCCGTCGGGTAGTATGGTAGCGCACTCGCGACGTCATAGAGGGGCGCCAAGCGCACGTGCGCTCCGCCGCCGAAGAGCACGCCATAGTTCTTCGCGTGCGCATCGGTACCTCCAATGAGCCAGTTAAAGACCAAGGCCTGCAGGAACACGGTCACGTCGATGTCGGCCATGCGGGAGTTCTCCCGCAGCGTCTGCACGATCGCCACGGCCCCTGGCCCGCCTTGATTCTCATATTTTCTGTCCGGATGGATTCCGCACGCTTGACAGAAGTCCTCCTGATGGACCCGGCGGTAGACGCCGTCCTGCTGGACGCGGTCAAACCGATCGACCACGATGGCGACTTGCTCCTCGAAGCGCTCGACTCGAGAGGTCGCGGCAGGGATGCCCAAGGCTCTGGCGAGCGCGAGGCAGATGTGCTCGTTCTCCGCGTGGCCATCGAAGTCTGGCAGAGTTGGTTTGAGGATGTGCGTGGTGGGCATTGCTCCCGCCGGCACCCCCCACCGTTTTCCATCCCAGTACAGCGCGGTCTTCCGCTGCGCCCCGGGGAGACTGAACTGACCCGTGTCGGTCGCGAGTCGCCCGGCGCTCGCGTCCTGCCCCAGGACACGCAGACGCTCCGCCACCTGCCGCTCCGTGAGCCACTCTGGTCGGGTTGGCGGACCAGCGCGCACGGCGTCCTCGCGCTCGGTGGTGACAAATTGCACTGCTCCCGCGCAGTCCTCCCCGACGTGAGCGAGCAGCTTAAAGGGGTTCCGCGGGGAGGCGCCGAACCGCCGCCCCCAGCGCGCCAGCACGTCGTGGTTGTCCGGGAGCAGGCCCCAGAGAAACGGGAGGACGGTCGACGCGGTGTGCTGCTCCATCGCCAGCGGCATACTGAGCGACATGGGGAACGCTCCCTCCGCCTCTCGCCACGTCGGGTCATACGTCAGGGTGACCCGTTGTCCAGTCCGTTCGAGCACACCCATCCGTCGGCCGTTCACGATGGCCATCAGGCGTTCCGTCGGCATCAGTGGCCCTTGCTCACGTGGGTCGCGGGCTTTCCGGCTTCAGCGATAATCTGGTCCACATCCACCGTCACCACCGGGGGCACGGACGCCTGACGCCCTCCCAGATTCGCCTCCAAGTGCACCCCCACGGCATTCAGCGCCCGAAGGAGTCGCCCGACGCTCGCCCCGGCCTCCCCCCGCTCCGCCATCTGCACCCACCTGAGACTCGCGTGAACTCTTTCCGCAAGCTCCAGTTGGGTCATCTCCGCCTTCTTCCGCCCATCCCGCAGTAGTGCCCCGAGTTGACGTGGGGTCTCGATCCGCATTTCTACCTCCCAGATTCGGAGCGCCGCGCTGGCGCCGTCCTCTCGTGCTTGTCGTTATGCAAGATACTGCGTATCTCTGTATATGCACTATTCTGCGTATTTCCTAATACGTATTATAATGCTTATTAGCAAACGCATTATACTGCACATTGGCAAAGGCATGATGAAGTGGACGTGGACCTGGCGATCATTATGGCGGTCGTCTCAGCGACGCGGGAGGGGTCGGCGCTGCGGGTGCTGCTGCCGTTCACCAGTGACACCGTGATCAGCATCATCACCAGCAGCATGACAGGAGAATCCTGGCGAGTACGCCTCCGGCCGGCACCCGATGCACTGCCTCCGCAAGATGATCATCAGGAACGGCATCACCCTCAGAGTCGGTGGCTCCGCCGACAAGTCTCATACGCAGCGGGAGCGTAGACGATCCGTCGCAGTGTCCTGAACAGCATCCGCCTGCGAATCCGAGACCCCATCCTCACCATGAACAGCGGGGCCCCTGCATCAGGGGCCCCGCTGTCAGTCTGCCTACGTGCCGACCACTCAGATGCGTCCACGCGTGCCGGCTACTGAATCGTCTGCATCATCCCGAAGATCGGCAGATACATGGCGACGATCATGCCGCCCACGATGACGCCGAGGAAGAGGATCATCACCGGCTCCATGAGGGAGAGCAGGCCACCGACGGCGACGTCGACCTCGTCGTCGTAGAAGTCGGCAATCTTGCTCAGCATCTCGTCGAGTCCACCGGTCTGCTCGCCGACGGCGATCATCGAGATCACCATGGGCGGGAAGACGCCCGACTTCTCGAGCGGGGCGGCAATGGTGTCACCACCCGCGATCGACGACCGCGACGCCATGATGGCGTCCTGGATCACGGCGTTGCCTGCCGTCTTGGCGGTGATCTCGAGGCCATCGAGAATCGATACACCCGACGAGATCAGCGTCCCGAGTGTCCGGGTGAAGCGTGAGACGGCCGACTTGCGAAGCACGTCGCCAAGCACCGGGAAGGCGAGCAGCACGCCGTCGATCCGGCGGCGCCCGGCCGCCGTGGCATAGAACTGTCGTCCGCCGAAGATCAGGGCGCCCACCACGAGCAGAATGGCCCACCAGAACGACTGGAGGAAATCGGAGAGCCCGATCACGATCCGGGTCGGGAGCGGGAGCTCCATCGCCACCGACGAGAACATGTCCTGGAAGACCGGGATCACGAACACCAGCAGGATCACGATGGCACCCAAGGCGACGGTGAGGATCACCGCCGGGTAGATCATGGCGCTCTTCACCTTGCGGATGAGCTTGTCGTTCTTCTCAAGGAAGGTGGCGAGCCGCAGGAGAATGGTGTCGAGAATACCACCCGCCTCACCGGCCGCCACCATGTTGACATAGAGGGCCGGGAACACCGAGGGATGCTTGCCGAAGGCATCGGCAAGGGTGTTGCCCGCCTCGACATCGAACACCACCGCCTTGGTGGTGTCCTTGAGCTTCTGGTTCTCGGTCTGCGCCGCGAGGATGTTGAGCGACTGCACCAGCGGCAGGCCGGAGTTGATCATGGTCGCGAACTGGCGCGTGAAGATGACGATATCGCGGGTGCCCACCCCCCCCCCAGGGAGGCGGATGTTGATCTCGCGGGGCGCCTCGCGCAGCGACACCAGCAGCAGCCGGTTCTTGCGAAGGTGCCCGATGAGCTCGTCCCGGTTGGGGGCGTCGTAGCTCCCCTTCAGGATCTGGCCGGTGGTCGCGTTCTTCGCGGTGTACTCAAAGACGGGCATGGGTCACTCCTTAGCGCGAACCGGCGAGTTTGGCATCGCCGAAGGCCTGCTCTTCCATGGGCACTTCGCCGATGGCCCGGAGGAATTCCGCCGGATTGGGGGAGACGCGAAGACACTCTTCCTTGGAGACTTCACGGCTCATGTACATCTGATAGAGCCCGTCGTTCATGGTCTGCATGCCGTGCTTCTTGCCGGCCTGCATCAGCGAATAGATCTGGTGCACCTTGTCATCGCGGATCACCGAGCGAATGGCCGGTGTCGCCACCATGACCTCGGCGACCATGGTGCGTCCGCGCCCGCTCAGCCGCGGCAACAGCGTCTGGGTGATCACCCCTTCGAGCACGAAGGCCAGCTGGGCCCGTACCTGCGACTGCTGATTGCTGGGGAAGACGTCAATGATGCGATTGATGGCTTCCGGGGCGCTGTTGGTGTGCAGGGTCGCCAGCGCCAGGTGACCGGTCTCGGCAATGGTCAGCGCCGAGGCGATGGTCTCGAGGTCGCGCATTTCGCCGACCAGGATGACGTCGGGGTCCTCGCGCAGGGCGTACTTCAGCGCCGAGGCGAATGAGCGCGTGTCGGTGCCGACCTCGCGTTGGTTCACGATGCACCGCTGGTGACGGTGAATGAACTCGATCGGGTCTTCCACCGTGATGATGTGCCCGCGGCGTTCGCGATTGATCTTGTCGATCATCGCGGCCAGCGTGGTGCTCTTGCCCGACCCAGTCGGGCCGGTGACCAGCACCAGGCCGCGCGGCTTCTCGGCCAGCTTGGCCACGATCGGCGGCAGGCGGAGGTCCTCGAACGACTTGACCGAGAACGGGATCATCCGGATCGCCATCGAGATGCAGCCGCGCTGCTTGAAGACGTTGCCGCGGAAGCGCGCGAGGTTCTGGATGCCGAACGAGAAGTCGAGCTCGTCCTCCTGCTCGAAGCGCTTCTTCTGCGCCTCGGTGAGCACGGAGTAGGCGAGGGCAAGCGTGTCCTTGGGCGAGAGGATCTCTTCCGCTGACGAATCGACGATTTCACCGTCGATGCGCAGCTTGGGTCGCTCCCCCGCCGTGATGTGAAGGTCCGATGCATCCCGCGAGAGCATCTCCTCCAGCAGGGCGCGCAGATTCAGGCTCATTCGGCAGTCTCCTTGACGACTTCCTCGAGGGTGGTCACCCCACGCTCCAACTTCTTCATGCCATCCATCCGAAGCGTCAGCATCCCCTCGGCCACGGCCTGCTCGCGCAGGTCGGCCACCGAGTCGCCAGTGAGGATCATCCGGCGCAATGTGGGGGACATTGCCATCACTTCATACAAACCGGCTCGTCCGCGGTAGCCCGTGCCGCCGCACTGATCACAACCGGTGCCCTTCTTGAAATCGATGGCGCGCAACGTCTCGACATCCGCGTGCAGCGCCGAGAGCTCTTCGTCAGTGTAGTGGTGCGAGGCCTTGCAGTGGACGCAGACCCGCCGCACCAGCCGCTGGGCCACGACCAGATTCACGGCACTGGCCACGTTGAAGGCCTCGATGCCCATGTCGATCATGCGGGTAATGGTGCTCGGGGCATCGTTGGTGTGCAGAGTCGAGAGCACCAAGTGGCCGGTGAGGGCCGCCTTGATGGCGATCCCGCCGGTCTCGAGATCCCGGATCTCGCCGATCATGATGATGTTGGGATCCTGGCGCAGGAACGCCCGCAGGGCGGCCGCGAAGGTGAGTCCGATCTCGTTGCGCACCGGAACCTGGTTGATCCCCGGCAGGTTGTACTCGACCGGATCCTCGGCCGTCATGATGTTGGTGTCGACGGTGTTGATGCGCTGCAGCGCCGAGTAGAGGGTCGTGGTCTTGCCCGAGCCGGTGGGCCCCGTGACCAGCACCATTCCGTAGGGATTGAGGATGGCCTTCATCAGGTCCTTCTCGGCCTTGGGCTCGAACCCGAACTTGGTCAGGTCGAGTGTCAGGTTCCCCTTGTCGAGAATGCGGAGCACGATCTTCTCGCCGAACAGCACCGGCAGCGTCGACACGCGGAAATCGATGACCCGAGTGCCCATCTTGAGCTTGAGCCGGCCGTCCTGCGGCACGCGGCGCTCGGCAATGTTGAGCTGGGCCAGGATCTTGATGCGCGAGGTCAGCGCAGCCTTCATTTTCAGCGGCGGCTTCATCACCTCGAGCAGGGCCCCGTCGACGCGATAGCGGATGCGGATTTCGTGTTCGAACGGCTCGATGTGGATGTCGGAGGCGCCACGCTTCACCGCATCGGTGAGCACGCCGTTGATGAGCTTGACGACCGGGGCGTCGTCGACCAGCGCCTGCAGCGCCGTCGCGGTCTCCTCCTCCTCATCGGCGACGATCTCGATGTCCTCGGAGATCCCCTCCATCTCCTTGAGGATCGATTGCAGCTGCTCATCGCTGGTCTCGTAGTGCTTCTCGATCAGGGCGCGCAGCGTCTGCTCGCCCGCAAGGACCGGAAAGAGGTCGAACCGGGTGATGAACTTGAGGTCCTCGAGCAGGCCCTGGTCGGCCGGATCGGCGACCGCAACGGTGAGGGTCCGCCCTTCGCGCTTGAGCGGGAGCACCATCCGCTTCATGGCCAGGTCGGCCGGCACCAGCCGCAGCATGCGGGGGTCGACCTCGAACTTCGAGAGGTCCACCGCCGGCATGCGATACTGGCGCGCGAGCACCTTGGTGAGTTCGAGCTCGTCGATCAGCCCCAAGCGCACCAGCACGAACCCCAGCCGCTGGTGCGTGGTGCGCTGCTCGTGCAGCGCGTGCGCCAGCTGCTCCCGGCTCAGGAGTCCCTGCGCCAGCAGGAGGTCTCCGAGTCGGTCGGCATGGGCCGCGTCGGCCGCCGGGGTCTTGAGGGTCGCGTTGGGGGCAGTCATCCCAGCCCGAGGGTGCAAAGGGGATGCCTCGCGGCCACGAGGCCGTCAGGGTGGGAAAAGTCAGCGCAGGGTGAGTCGAGGGGCGATCCGGCCGACCAGCGCCGCCGAGAGCCCACGGACCAACCGGAGATCGCTGACTTGGCGAAATGGGCCAGCGCTGTCGCGAAATGCCACGATGGCACGGGCCCGGGCCGCCCCGATCCCCGGCAATCCGTCCAATTGCGACACAGTCGCCCGATTCAGGTCGAGCAGCGGCGGACCGTCACCCGGATCAGTATCGGCCGGCACGCCGCTGAAGGTGAGGTGGCCGCCGAGCCGGCCGAGCAGCGCCGGCCCGATGCCGGGCACCCGATCGAGCCCGACCGTGCCGCCGAACGCACCGTGTATCTCGCGATCCGCCACAATCCGCTTGGCGAGGGCGGGACCGACCCCGGGGAGGCGCTGCAGCTCGACTGCACCAGCGCGGTCGGCATCGACGAGCTCGCCCTCGGCGAGCGCTCGGCCCATGGCGCGCGAGGAATCGCGGTGGGCCAACGGATCGCCGTCGCCCGCCGTGTCGAGGGGGAAGTCAATCGCGGCGGGCTCCCGGGAGACCCCAGAGGCCGCACGGGCCAAGTGCCCGCCCACCCCGAGGGCGAGCAGGAGCACCAGCGAGCGACGCTCGGCGCGAGACATCCATGACCCTGCGTCCGGACACCCTTGGCAGGCGGAGCCGACGAGCCCGGACCGGTGCGCACTATTTCGGAGTAGCCTTGCGAATCACACCGACGGCCACGTTGCCGACGGCCTCGAGTGAGGCGGCGCTGAGCTTGTCCGGCGTGTCATCACGGGTATGCCAGGAGGCGTAGTCGATATCGATCACGTCGATGGCGCGGAATCCCGCCTCGATCAGCGGCGTGTGGTCGTCGGTGATGGGGCCGCCATAGGAGGCGTCCACGAAGATGTGGCCGTAGCCCATCCGGCTCGCCACCTGCCAGACCATGTCGACCACATCCGGCGCGGCGATCTGCGACCCCGGCTCGCGCGGAATCCGCAGGTCCTTGTCGCCGACCATGTCCCAGAGCACCGCAAACAGCGGCCGCTCATCACTCACGGGATGACGCGCGTAGTACTTGGCGCCGAGGAGCACGTCGGCCTGCGGGGGGTCGAAGGAGCCGAAATCCTCGCCATCGACGAAGAGAATGTCGACGCCCACCGTGGGGGGCTGCTTGCGCAGCGCATCGAGCACACCCAGCAGGATGGCAACGCCCGAGCCGCCGTCGTTGGCGCCAGGCACCGGGGCAAGCTTGTCGGTGGAACTCGGACCGTCGGCATGCGGACGGGTATCCCAATGGGCGAGATAGAGCACCCGGGCCGTGGCGGCGGGATTTACCCGGGCGATGATGTTGGTGAGTTCGAGGGAATCTCCTCCACCGGCCGGGTGATGCCACCAGCGCTGCACCACCACGCTGTCAGCCTTGGTGCGCACCAGCGAGTCGAGCCACTTGGCCATCGCCGCGTGGCCCGGCGTGCCGGGAATCCGCGGGCCGAACCCGACCTGGGTCACCACGGAGGCGAGTGCGGCGGCGCCATCGAACTCGCGTGCCGGCGGCCCATCACTGCCGCCACAGGCCACCAGAAGCAGGGGAAGCAGCAGCAGCGGCGTGGCGACTCGCATCAGTTGTATCCCGAGGTCGTGAGCGGAATGCGGAAGTTCAGGGCGGCGGAGAGGGTGGAAGTCTTGCGATCAAGATAGCGCAGGTCGTTGACCACCCAGCCAAACACCAGCCCGCCGGTGACGTGCCCGAAGACGTCGGCCTCGAACGATCCCCGCAGGTCGTGTCCCCGGATGTCGGAGACGATGTCACAGGTGCCAGCCTCCCGTTGCAGGCAATCGTTGCTGCGACGGATCTGCGCCGAGAGGGTCGTGCGCAACGGCTTGCGCAGCGCGGAGAGTCCGCGCGGCATCTTGAGGCTCCAGAAGACGTCGGCCCGCACGATGTCGCTCACGGCCCGACGGATGTTGCCATTGTCCTGGCTCTCGGTGCGATCAAAGGTCCCGCTGCCCCGCACCGTGACCCCGTTGCGCAGGGTCACGGTCATGTCGGGGCCCACGCTGCGTGAGGTCGTGGCGCTCACGGCCGAGCTCACGCCGTCGAGCAGCGGGGTGCTGCTCGACCCCTCGCGCTGCCGGATGGAGGAGGAGAGTTGCACAATGGCGAACGGGCCGGTGCGAAACACGCGGGACCAGCTCACGACGCCCGACGGCCAATCGCGAGAACGGGTGCGGGTGACCACGAAGGCGTCGCCGTTGGTGCGCTGGTAGCGATCGTTGTGGTTCTCCTGATAGCTCGAGGTCACCGCGAGACCGAAGGGAAAGTCAAAGCCGGCCGTGAACGATGTCTCCCAGTTCTGGCTCGCTCCGATCGCGACGTCAGACCCCTGCTGCAGGAAGGCATCGAACCCGCCGATACCCAGCTGGTAGCCCAGTGTGGGGTCAAATGCCGCGAGGTCGAAGGTCGACTGCCGCGTGCGCCGATGGGTGACGTCGAACAGGCGCAGGCGCGAGAAGTAGCGGCCGGTCGCGCTGGAATCACCGAAGATCCGTCGCAGCAGGACCGCGGGGTCGATGGTGGCGCCGACTTCGTTGATGCGGGCGTTGTTGAGCGTCTGCGGCAGGATGTATTCGCCCAGCGTGTCGCCGTCGATGCGCACCGGGTTCCGGGTCGTGAGCGAGCGCGACAGGATGAACGACGACGACGTGGTGAAGCGCGGCCGGAGCCAGGACGCGAGCTGTGGGTTCAACGAGATGCCGGATGTGACATTGCGGTCGCGTTCCACGCCCACGTCGACACCCAGCATCTGCCGACGCGAGGCCCCCGCGAGTCGCCCGAGGGTCGTGGAATCTGGATATTCACGCAGGTCGCGCGTGCTCGTCCAGTCGCCCGACACGGTGAGCATCTGCAGCGGCTGCCACGTGGTGCCGGCGTTGTTGCGCCAGAGGTACTGCAGCGAGGTCACCGGCTTCAGCAAGGTGTCGGAGAGGCGCCGGATCGGCACCAGGAATGAGGTGTAGTCACCCTGGGTGTGTGACACGTTGGTGTTCAGGCGCAGCGAGGTCGGCAGCAGTGCAAGGTTGGCCCGGGCGATGGCCCGGCCCGTCTCGCTCTCGCGCAGCCAGCGCGGGAGGTTGCCGGCCAGTCCGCCGAGGCCGAGCGGTCGGGTTCGGCGCGCGCCCGCGGCAAACCAGCCCAGCGAGTAGTTCCAGAGCGAATTGCTGGCGTCACTGAGTTCGGTGGTCGCAGCCGCGCCGGAGAAGTTCGCGTTGAACGACAGCGGATTGATCAGGGTCCGGGTGAGGAAGCCGCCGCTGCGCACCACCCGACGGAGGTTGACCGAGACCGTGGTGTTGTCGCTGCGCGGCTTGCGCAGGTCCTGCAGGTCGGAGGCACGGAGGTCCGAGCCAGTGATGAGCTGGGGATCGGTATGACTCGCGGTGTACGACATGGTCACCGGCATCGCGATCCCGAGCGAGGCCGGGAGGAACCGGTCCACTCGCATGCTGCTGGTGGCCTGCAGCGTCCCCGTGCTGCGATAACTCGGCGCCTGTGAGATCTGCCGGAACTGTCCGTCCTGATAGACATAGCCGAGCGAGAGGTCACCGACGTCCGAGGCCTGGAGTCGCGCGTACATCGCACCGGCCTTGCCGACCTCGGTGATCGGCGAGGCGAGCCGGATATCGTCGACCCAGAGCTCGGCCGCGGCCGGGGCTGGGGTGGCGCCCACATGATAGATGCCGGTGGCGATTTCCTGCACCGAGGCGAGGTTCGGCTCGCTGATGC
>JBDUDP010000020.1:0-35167 GCA_040002895.1 Gemmatimonadota bacterium | reverse complement strand
TCGGCCGCCGATCTGGCCCGGCACTGCACCCGAGAACTCCTCTACCGCACGGAACTTCCGGGTTCCGAGGTGGATGAGGTGATCTATGGGCAGGTGGTGCCATCCCCCTTGCTGCCCAATGTGGCCCGCGAGGTCTCGCTCCTCCCCCAGCTGCCCCGGACCGTCCCGGCCTATACCCTGAACCGCGCCTGTGCCTCCGGGGCCCAGGCCATCAGCAATGCCGCCGACCAGATCATGGCCGGCCATGCCGACGTGATCCTCGCCGGGGGGGTCGAGACCCTCTCCGATGTGCCGATCCTCCATACCCACAAGTTCTCGCAGGTGCTGGTCTCGGCCAACAAGGCCAGATCGTTGAGTGAGCGGCTGGGGCTCTTTGCCCAAGTCCGTCCGCGCGACCTGGTGCCGGTGTCGCCGGCCATTGCCGAACCGAGCACCGGGGAGAGCATGGGGCAGTCGGCGGAGAAGATGGCCAAGGAGAACCACATCAGTCGCGAGGCGCAGGACGAGCTCGCGCTGATGAGTCACCAACGTGCGGCTGCCGCGACGGCGGATGGTCGATTGCTGGCCGAGGTCACGCCATGGTTCGGCGGTCGAGGGATGGATCAGGTCATCCAGAGCGACAACACCATCCGATCCGACACCACGCTCGATGCGTTGAGCAAGCTGCGGCCTGTCTTCGATCGCAGGTATGGCTCGGTCACCGCGGGCAACTCATCACCGCTCACCGATGGCGCGGCCACCACGTTGATCATGAGCGAGGAGAAGGCGCGCGCCATGGGCTACCGGCCGCTCACCGCGATCCGTTCCTATGCGGTCGCGGCGGTGGACCCAGGCTGGCAACTGCTGATGGGTCCCGCCTACGCCGTCCCGTTGGCGTTGCGCCGCGCAGGCATCACATGGGAACACCTCGGACTCGTGGAAATCCACGAAGCCTTCGCGTCGCAGGTGCTCTCGAATGTGCAGGCGTGGGCATCGCCCGAGTGGTCCGCGCGCCTCGGCCTGCCCGGTGTGACCGGCGAGGTCGACTGGACCCGCACCAACATCTCCGGTGGATCGATCGCCCTCGGCCACCCGTTTGCCGCCACCGGCGCACGACTCGTGACCACGCTCTCGAATGCGATGGTGCGTGAGGATGTCCAGTTCGGCCTCATCTCGATTTGTGCACAAGGCGGGATGGGCTTCGCCATGGTGCTGGAGCGCGTACCATGAGCGCCTTCACGCTGGAGCGTCGCGGCAATGTGACCCTGGTCACGTTCGACCTGCCCAACGAACCCCTCAACACCATCAGCAAGGCCGTGGGCTGGGAGCTCGACGAACTGTTGTCGCGGCTTGCCACGGACGAGCCCACCAGGGCGATCGTGATCCGCTCGGGCAAGCCGGATTCGTTTGTTGCCGGAGCGGACATCGAGGAGTTCGTGCAACTGCGCACGGTTGAGGAGGCCGCCCGGCTCTCCCGCGACGGCCAGCTCCTGATGCAACGCGTGGCCGATTCGGAGAAGCCGGTGGTGGCCGCCATTCACGGCGCCTGCCTCGGCGGTGGCCTGGAGCTGGCGCTCGCGTGCCGCTATCGGGTCGCGAGCGATCATCCCAAGACTCAGCTCGGGTTGCCGGAGACCCAGCTCGGTCTCCTGCCCGGTGCCGGTGGATCGAACCGACTGCCGCGCCTCGTGGGCGTGCGTGCCGCGTTCGACATGATCCTGGCCGGCAAGCCGGTGCGCGGCAAGAAGGCGCTGCAGATCGGGCTCGTCGACGAGCTGGTCCCTGAGGCGATCCTGCTCGAGACCGCCATCGAGGCCGCCGAGCGGCTCGTGCGCAGTGGCACACCGAGCCGGCGTGGACGCGGCCTGGCCGGCGCACTGCTCGACGGAAATCCACTCGGGCGGTTGGTGGTCTACAAGAAGGCGCGCGAACAGGTGGAGCAGAAGACCGGCGGAAAGTATCCTGCACCGCTTCGCGCCATCGAGGTGGTGCGCACCTCGATGGAAGAGGGAATGACCAAGGGCCTCGAGGCCGAGGCGCAGGCATTCGGCGAATTGGCGATGACCGACGTCTCACGCCGCCTGGTGGAGATCTTCTTCGCGACGACCGCGCTCAAGAAAGATGACGGCGTGCCCGCCGGCATGGGGCGCGCCGTGCCGGTGCGCCGCATCGGCGTGATCGGCAGCGGGTTCATGGGAGCCGGCATTGCGGGAACCGCGGTGATGCAGGCGCATGTGGAGGCCCGCCTCAAGGACTCCGATCTGGTGCGCGTCGGAAAGGGGATCAAGGCGGCCACCGACCTGCTCGCCGTGCGTCTGAAGCGTCGGCAGCTCACGCGATTCGAGTATGAACGGCAGCGCGCCTTGTTGTCCGGCACTGGTGACTTTTCGGGATTCGCGGGTGCTCAGCTGGTGATCGAGGCGGTGTTCGAGGATCTTGCCGTCAAGCGGCAGGTCATCGCAGAACTCGAGGCCAATGTTCCGGCCACAACCATCCTGGCCACCAACACCTCGACGATTCCGATCCATGACATTGCCAGCGGTGCGCGCCATCCCGAACGGATTCTCGGCATGCACTTCTTCTCCCCGGTCGAGAAGATGCCGCTGCTCGAGGTGATTCCCACCTCCAGCACCAGTGCCGACGCCATCGTGACGGCAGTGCAGTTTGGCCGCCGCATCGGCAAGACGGTGATCGTGGTGGCCGATTCGCCGGGCTTCTGGGTGAACCGCATTCTGCTGCCCTATCTCAACGAGGCTGGCCACCTGCTCGAAGAGGGTGTCCCGATCGAGACGATCGACAGCGTGATGACGGCGTGGGGCTTTCCAGTCGGACCGGTGACGCTGCTCGACGAGGTGGGGCTCGATGTCGGGGAGAAGGCCGGCAAGGTGATGCACCAGTCCTTCGGTGAGCGGCTCGCTCCCTCGCGAGTGGTCGGCGTGATGCGTGCCGACGATCGACTCGGCCGCAAGAACGGCCGCGGCTTCTACTTCTACAAGGACGGTCGCAAGACTGGCGCCGACGGATCGGTGTTCCAGTTGCTGGGCGTCCGGCCCCAGGGTGAGGTCGATCGGCAGCGCGTCGAGGATCGCCTCGTCTTCGCGATGCTCAACGAAGCGGCGATGGCCATGGGTGAAGGCGTTGTCCGGACACCGCGTGACGCCGACGTCGGCGCCATCTTCGGCATCGGCTTCCCGCCGTTCCGCGGCGGCCCACTGCGCACGCTCGATGCGATTGGTGCCGGTGAAGCAGTCGCGATGCTGGAACGACTTGAGGCGGCACACGGTCCGCGCTTTCACCCCGCTCCGGTGCTGGAGGAGATGGCTCGCACGGGAGGCCGCTGGTATCCGGCGGACGGGTACCGCTGACCGAGCCCCGCCGACGGGCGATTCTCGCCTGGCTGGTTGCTGCCGCCGTGATCTGGTGGCGCGCGCGTGCCGGCGGGACCTTCTTCATTGTGGGACTCGAGGGTCCCTGGTCGGATGCCCTCGGACCGTTGCTCCCCGCGATCTGCGCCGGACTGAGCGTCGCCTTTGTCCTCTCGATCGTTGATGCAGCGGCGGGCCCCGTCGCGGGGATTGCGGCCGCGCTGGTGGTGATTGTGCTCCCCGGTTTCGTGCCCCTGCATCGAATGTCGCTCTCCGGGCCACCGCTGCTCGCCCTCACGCTGGCCACCCTGCTGGTGATGATCCAGGCGCCGAGGTTCTCGCTCGCCTACGGCATACTCGCCGCCGTGGTGGCCGTCTATGTCGCCCCCGCGGGAATCGGACTCCCGTTGGCGGCCGCGGCGTGGGCGGTGGTCTCTGCGACGCAGGTGGGGCGATTTCCGCTGCGCCGCGTCTCGTTTGCCCTGCTCCCGCTGTTGTTGCTGGGGCTGCTGTCGCGCTGGACTGGCGACGGTTGGCCGGATGGCGTCTCCGTGGGTTGGCGCGGCGGAGTCGATCGCGCGTTCCAGGCCGCCGGCACCATCGTCGGCGACCAACTCACGCCTGGTATCCACGCCGTCACGTTGCGCTGGCTGGCCATCGCCGACATCTCGTTGATCCTGCTCGCGATCGTGGTCGTCGCGTGGCGTCGCGTCGCCCGCAGGCGCGAAACCACGACCGTGCTTCGACGGCTCTACCCTGCGGCGGGAATCGTGGCGCTCTGTTACGCCGCGGGGCTGGTGACGCACGTCCTGCTGTTCAAGGGCGCGGCCGAGAATGATCTGAGTTCCGTCTTCCCGCTCGTGGCCGTCGGGACCGTGGTGGTCGTGGCGAGCGTCGGCGTGCTCTGGGAGCGGTGGCATGTTGCGGGAAAGGTGCTGGCGACCGTGTTGATTCTTGGCTGGATGCAGGCCGCGATCCGGGGATGACCATGCCTTCCATCGAGATCCGTCCGGCGAGGGCGAGCGACACGCCACTGATCCTCGCCCTCATCAACGGGCTGGCGGGATACGAACGTCTGGCCAGTGCGGTGGTGGCCACGGAGGAGTCGGTGCGACGCTCGCTCTTTGGCGAGCGGCCGGAGGCCGAGGTGCTGATTGCGGAGATCGGCGGGGAGCCGGCAGGCTTCGCCCTTTTCTTCCATAACTACTCGACCTTCCTTGCCCGCCGCGGCCTCTATCTCGAGGATCTCTTCGTGATGCCGTCGTTTCGCGGACACGGGATCGGGACGAAGCTGCTGGCGCGACTCGCGGCCCTCGCCGTGGAGCGCGATTGCGGCCGGTTCGAGTGGTCGGTGCTCGACTGGAACAGCGATGCCATCGGCTTCTACCGAGCGCTCGGTGCCGAGTCGATGGACGACTGGACCACCTTCCGGCTCACCGGCGACGCGCTGGCTGCGCTGGCGCAGCGTGAGCCACGGTCCGATACTGCAACCTGACATCCGTGGAGGACGCATGATCATCCGTCGCTGGTTGTTGTCGTTCCTGTTGCTGGTCTCAGCGTGCACCACGGCCGCGCCCAGGCCCGCGGTGACCGAGCGTCAGCACGATTCCATTATTGGGCAGTCGCGCCTCCCGGGTGCCCGTGGGGTGCAAGGCGCCATGCGTGCCGGCGATACCGCCGTGGCCCACAACGCGCTGCGCGATTCGCTGGCCCGGGAGCCATAGCCGCTCCCTGCACCCGGCAGTACCCTTGAGACGCCCCTGCCACGCCGAGGCGACGCTCAATGGGTGACTTTGCCGACCTGATCGCGTTCCGTGAGCGCACCACCGCCGAAACCTTTCGTCACGCGGGGGCGATCTCGCCGAGCAGCGCACGCGCTCCCTCCGAATTGGGACTCGAAATGGCCTCGCTCTCGAGGCTACGCACGCGCGGCGTGCTGCGGGATGGCGACCTCGGCCGACTCTATCTCGACGAGGAGGCATTCGCGCTGATGGCCCGCACGCGGCGCATGGCGATCGCGGCGCTCTTCATCTCATTCGCGGGCGTGGTACTGGCAGTCTGGGGATTTCTCCGCCGGCGGTAGCGCGCAACCACGACGCGATCATGGTGCGGCGACGACCCACCTCTGTGAAGGCGTCGTCCGTCCCAGAATTCTTGAGGAGAACCCATGTCACCCCGTTCCCGTCCCCCGCGTGGTGGGCTGGTCTACTCGACCGAACTGGGACGCACCTGTCCCGACTGCCGGCTTCAGCTGGATCGTTGTCGCTGTCGCCAATCGACGGCCATTCCCGCCGGCGACGGCATCGTGCGGGTGGGTCGTGAGACCAGCGGACGGAAGGGGAAGGAGGTGACGGTGGTGCGCGGGGTGCCACTCGCGTCACCAGAGCTGCAGGCTCTGGCGACGCGACTCAAGCAGCGCTGCGGATCCGGCGGCACCATCAAGGATGGGGTCATCGAGATCCAGGGTGATCACCGCGATGCGGTGATCACCGAGCTCACCGCCCGCGGCATGCGCGTGAAGCGCGTCGGCGGGTAGCGCCGCCTCAGACCTCCAATCGATCGCCCGCCCGCGCCGTGCGCAGGTACAGCACCGGCATCAGGAAGACCGAGATCAGTAGTCGCGAGAACAATCCCCCGACAATGACCAGCGCGAACGGCTTCTGGGAATCCGAACCCACGCCCGTGGCCATCGCCGCGGGCAACAACCCGAAGGCAGCCACCAGCGCAGTCATCATGATCGGCCGCAGTCGATGGGAAGCGGCTTCGCGCACGGCCAGGTCGATCGGTTGGCCCTGCAGCCGCAACTCGTTGACGTAGGAGATGTAGACGACCGCGGTCTGCACCGAGACGCCGAACAACGCGAGGAAGCCGATCCCCGATGACACCGAGAGCGGTGTCCCGGTGAGCGCCAGCGCCAACAGTCCGCCAACCGGCGCCGAAAGCACCACGCCGATCACCGTGATCAGCGGGAAAGTGAAGTTGCGATAGAGGGCAAACAACAACACGAAGATCAGCACAATGGTGAGCGGAAGTACGACCGCAAGCTGTCCCCGCGACGCGGTGTATTCCTCGTACTCCCCACCCCAGTCGGCGCGATATCCCGGCGGCAACGACACCTTGGCGGCCACCTGACGCTGGGCGTCCTGCACCGCGCCGGCAAGGTCGCGCCCCACCACCGCGAACTGGATGCCGATATAGCGTGAGTTGTTCTCGCGGTAGATGTACGAGGCCCCACTCGATACCTGGATGTCGGCCAGTTCCCGCAATGGCACCTGCTGGCCGGCAGGTGTCGTCATCAGGATGGCGCCGATCTGCTCCGGCGTCCGCCGGGAACTGGAGTCGAGTCGTACCACCAGATCAAACAATCGCTCTCCCTGCACCACCTGCGTGGCCGTCGCCCCGCCCACCGCCGCCGAGATGAGGGTGTTGACATCGCCGGCGTTGATGCCGTACTGGGCGATCTTGGCGCGATTGATGGTCACCGTCAAGCTCGGCTGCCCCAGCTCGTGCACTTGAGTGATGCGATCGATCCCAGGCACCTGCGTCAGCACCTTCTCGATTTCGATCCCCTTCTGTTCCAGCAGTCTGAGGTCGCTTCCGAAGACCTTCACCGCGAGGGAACTCTTCAGGCCGGTTTCCGCCTCATCCACGGCGTCCTGAGCGGGCTGGGTGTAGTTGAACTCCACCCCCGGGAACTGGATGAGCTGGGCGTTCACGGCCTCGATCAGATCGGCCTTGGTGTGATACGAACCCTTCCACTCGCCGTAGGGCTTGAGCGCCACGAAGAATTCGGCGTTGAAGAAACCCGTGGCGTCGCTGCCGTCATCGGGTCGACCATGCTCGGACGCGACATCGGTCACCTCGGGGAACTTCCGCAGGATATCGCGGATTTGCGGGACGAGCCGAGCCGACTCATCGAGCGAGATCGTGGCGGGCATCGTGGCGCGAACCCAGAGCGCGCCTTCGTCGAGGTGAGGCATGAACTCCGCTCCGAGGCGAGTCGCCAGTAGCATCGCCACGACAAACAATGCCGTCGAGGCGCCGACCGTGGCCTTGGGGCGGGTCAGGCACCAGTCGAGTGCGCGCACGTAGCGATCCCGGATCCACTCAAAGGCACCGTTGCGACGCTCCTTCACCCCGCTGCGAAGGAAGATCGAGCAGAGCACCGGCAGCACCGTCAGTGCCAGGATGAGCGAACCCACAAGCGCGAAAATGGTGGTGTCGGCCATCGGCTTGAACAGACGACCCGACGGACCCGACAACACGTAGATCGGCAGGAACCCCGCGACGATGATCGCCACGGCATAGACAATCGGTCGATCGACCTCGGCGGCGGCCTCGGCGATGACCTGGCGAATGGAGTAGGTGGTGCCGTGCCGTCTGGCGAGACTGCGATGGATGTTTTCCACCATCACGACGGCGCCGTCGACCAAAATGCCGAAGTCGATGGCGCCGATGCTGAGGAGATTGGCGGGAATGTGCTTGAGATCGAGGCAGATGAACGCGAAGAGCAGCGCCAGCGGGATGGTCGCGGCCACGATGAGCCCCGACCGGATGTCGAACAGGAAGAAGATCAGCACGGCCACCACGAGCAGGATGCCGCGGCCGAGGTTCTCCTCCACCGTGCGGGTGGTGAGCTCGATCAAGTCGCTGCGGTCGTAGTAGGGTTTGATCTTGACGTCCTTGGGGAGCACGGAGGCATTGAGTTCCGCCGTCTTCTGCTGCACCCCCTTCAACACCGTCTGAGCCTGCTCGCCGGTGCGCATCAAGATCACGCCCTCGACGGCATCATCGTTGTCGTTGAAGCCGAACAACCCGGTGCGAGGCGCGTGGCCGATCTCGACCCGCCCGACGTTCCGGACCAGGATCGGCGTGCCGCTGCGCACCGCGAGGACGACATTCTCGATGTCTGCGGGAGTCTGCAGTCGTCCGAGCCCGCGGACATAGTAGAACTGGCCCCCTTCGGAATAGAAGCCGCCGCCCGAGTTGCCATTGTTCTTCCCCAGCGCATCCACGACATCGGACACACCGAGCCCCGCACCGGCGAGGCGCGTCGGATCGACGATCACGTGGTATTCCATCGTGGGACCGCCGAATCCCGACATGTCGGCCACACCCTTGACCGACTTGTAGGCCTTCGCAATTACCCAGTCGTTGAGCGTCTTCAGCTCCATCGGACTGCGATCGGGGCTCTCGAGGACGTAACGGTACACCAGCCCGGAAGGCGAAAAGAGTGGCTCGACGCCGGCGCTCACGCCGTCGGGCAGCGTGACATCGGCCAGTCGCTCGAACACCTGTTGGCGCGCGAAGTACGGATCGATGCCGTCGTCGAAAGTCAGATCGATTGAGGAGAGTCCAAAGAACGACACCGAGCGAAGCACGTGCACCCCGGGCGTGCCGTTGAGTTCGGTCTCGATCGGAACCGTGATCTGGCGTTCCACCTCCTCGGCCGCCTCGCCGGGCCACTGGGTCGTGATGCCGACACGCGGAGGCGAGAGATCAGGGTAGGCGTCGATGGGGAGTCGTGAGAAGGACCAGACACCCGCCACGGTGAGCGCGACACAGGCGAGCAACACCAGCAGGGGTTGTGCGAGCGCGGTGCTGACGACGCCGTGAATGGCCGAGCGACGGGTGCTCGAGACCTCCGGGTCGATCGCGTCAGGACGGTCGCGGGCGTCGCTCATTGGGCGGTGGCCTCGCGCAGGAACAGCGCGCCCTGGATCACCACGCGCTCCCCCACCGTGAGTCCGCTCGTCACTTCGTAGCTGTCACCGGTGCGGCCGCCCAGGCCGATGCGTCGACGGTCAAAGCGATCATTGCCGGCATCGACATACACGAAGGGCAGGTTGTCATCGTCGCGCAACACCGCCGCGACCGGGATCACGATCCCGGTGCGCGGACGCGAGCCACGAATCTCCAACCGCACCAGCATGTTCTGCTTGAGGTGCTGACGCGGGTTCGGGACCAGGATCCGGACCGCGAGCGCCTTGCTGTCCGGATCCACCAGCGCACCGACATAGTCGATGCGACCAGGGAACGAATCACTGACGCCCTCAATCGACACCATCACCGGCTCGCCCTTGAAGACCGACGCCGCCTCACCGGCAAAGACGTGACCCATGACCCACACCGAGGAGAGGTCAGCGATCGTGAAGGCGGGGGTGGCCCCCGCCTCGAGTAGCTGTCCCGGGGTGATCAATTTCTCGACCACCGTTCCCGGGATCGGGGCCCGGATGCTCGCGAGGGTGCCGGGCACCGGCTTTCCTTGGCGCATGGCCTCGATGGCCTGGGCGTCGACGCCGAGCGCCTCGAGTTGCTGCAGCGCGGCATCGCGATCCGCCTCGGCCGCCGCCAAGTCGCTCTTGGCCTGATCAAGCTCGGCGCGTGCGAGGGCGTCGTTGGCGAAGAGTTTCTCGTCAAGCGTGGCGATGCGCTGGGCATTGCGCAGCCCCGATTCGGCCTTGCGGTAGTCGGCCACGGCGGTGGCGAAGTCGGGTGACGACACGGTGGCAAGTGCCTGACCGGTGCGCACCTGATCGCCGGGATTCACGAGAATGCGAGACACCGGACCGGAGATCGGCGCGATCACCTGGGTCGAGCGGTCGCCATTGAACGCCACGGTGCCGGTGGTGAGGATGGTAGGGGCGAACGGTCGCGCCTCCACCACGCTGGTCACGATCTGGCTGCGCTGGGCTGCGGTGATGCTCGCGACACTGTCACTGGCTTGGCTCGTCGCCGCACCAGTTTTGGCTTGCTTGCCGCATCCGACGAGCAGCAGCGCGAAGGCGGCAACCAGCGAGGGGACGCGACGGCTCGAGGTGCCGCTCATGGAATGACTCCCGTGACAAACGTCTCAAGCGGTGCAGCCACCGCTCGTTCGAGATCTGCGCGCGCGCCATTCGCGGCGGCAAGGGCCTCGGTGTATTGACTCTCCGCGTCGAGGAGGGCGGCGCGAGCGGAGTTCACCTCGAGGGCAGAGAGGCCGCCGAGGGCGTAACTGGCCGCCGCAATCCGGTACGCCTGCTGCGTGGCCGGAAGGAGGGCGTCGCGGATGAACCGCGCCTGCCGCAGCGCGGTTGAGGCCGTGGCATAGGCGATCCGGACATCCTGACTCACCGACGCCTGCAGGTCGCGATAGCTCGCGGCGAGTTCCGCCTCGCGATAGCGCCCTTGCGCGATCTCCCCCTTGGCGTGATTGCGATAGAGGATCGGAATCGGGAACGACAGCCCCGTCGTGATGTATCCCGGTGTGGGCGCGGCGAGATAGTCGCGGCTGATCCCGATGGTGAGGTCGGGGAGCCAGTACTCGCGCGCCAGCGACGTGGCCGCGTGCGCCCCGCGCTGCTGCTGCTCCAGCGAGAGCAACTCGGGGCGGTTGTGCAGGGCAGCGCTCTCCACCGCATTGAGATCCGGGAGGTCCGGCGGCACGGCGAGCGTGTCCGCCGTGCTCACCGGGGCACCGAGCGGGCGACCGAGCAGTCGGTTGAGTGCCGACCGGGCGTTGGCGATCTCGCGTTCGTTGGCGATGAAATCGTTCTGCGTCTGGGCCACGACGACCTGCGCGTTCACCACATCGAGGCGGGCCACCGTGCCGGCATCGAAGCGCGCCTGGGTCTTCTTGAGGAAGTCGGCTGCGAGCGAATCCGCGAGCTGCAGGTTGGCGTGACGACGCAGCGCCGAGAGGAGCTGGTCATACGCCTGGGAAGTCTCGGATGCCAGCGCCTGCCGCACGGCGACGGAATCGGCTTCGCTCTGCCGAATTCCGGCAGTGCCGATCTGGCCGTTGAGCCGGAACTTGTTGAGAAAGGGGATGGTGACCGAGGCGCCGTACACCCTGCTGTCCGCTCCCCCGGCGCCATATCCGAACGGTGCACGCGATCCACCCCACTCGGCCGAGGCGATCGGATCGGGAAGGGCAACGCCCTGCACCCGCGCGGCGCGGGCCTGCTGGGCCACCGCACCCGCGACCTGCAATTGCGGGTTTGCGAGCAGCGCCCCCGCAATCGCCGCCGAGCGAGTAACGCAGAGCGAGTCGCTGCTCCGGGTGGCCTGCGTGGGAGATCGACATTCGGGTCCCACCGTGGTGGTGGCGACCGACGCCGGCTGTTGACTCGAACCCACGCTGACCAGTACGGCCAGCGCGAAGGCGCTCATGAGGTATGGCATGCTGTCCTGCCGAAAGAGACGCGAGTCACCCCCGGATGGGCGCGACTCGACTACCGACTACGCGTCAGATTGCGACAGGTGGAGCGCGTGACTGATGGGCGGCGGGTGGGTCGTGGTGCGGACGGAGGGTTGGGCGGACATCAACCGGACCACGCTCGGCCACCACGCTCATCGGCAGGCGAACGCCGAAGGCCAATTGGGCGTGCAGCGACTGGGCGATGCAGGCGGGGCAGGTCGTGGCGTTGTGTTCGGGGGTCGCGGGCTGGCCGGCACTGATCGCGGCACTGCCATTGGCGGGAGGAGCTCCCACCGCCGCCTGGGTCGCGGCATTGCCCTCGTGGACCTCCACGAGCGGGGTGATGATCAGCAATAGCTGCGCAAAGATCACCACGCTCGCGAGCGAGCGGGTCAGTGCCATCGCCAATTCGGTCCTTCCCCGGGTAGCCATGATGCAGAACGCTACCGAACCGGCCGCCATGGCGCCAGCCCGCGACGGTCCGAAATTCAGTTGCGCCTACCCCTTTTGCCCGATCGAGGCCGCCGCTGCCGCATCGACCAGCCAGTCCAAACGGCCCGCCACCGGCCGGATGACCTGCGCCGGGAGCGAGTCGGGGTCTCGCGGCGGCTCGAGGACAGCGTGCAGCACGTCCGCCTTGGCCGCACCGCTCACCAGGAAGACGATTTCGCGCGCGGCGTTGAGCAGTGGAGGTGTGGTGGTCACACGCCAGATCGCCTGCTCCTGCAGCTCGTCGGCCACGACCCAGCGCACCTGTTCGCGAACCGGAGCGTGCCCTGGAAAGAGCGATGCGGTATGGCCATCGTCGCCGAGCCCGAGGAAGATGAGGTCAGGGCGGTCGACCCCGAGCAGGGTGCGGAGGGTTCGCTCGTAGGCGAGCGCTGCCTCTCGGGGTGGCAGTTCGGTGAGGACACGATGGAGTTGTGCCTCGGGGAGCGGCACGTGAGCCGCAAGGGTCTCCCGAACCAGCCGGTAGTTGCTGCGAGGGTCGGTGGCGGGCACGCAGCGCTCATCCGCGAAGGCGAGATGGAGCCGCGACCAGTCGACCTGTTGCGACATCGCGGGGGTGGCGATCTGTTCGAAGGTCGCACGCGGCGTGGTGCCTCCCGACAACAGCACCACGCAGCGATCGCGTTCCGCGATGGCCTGCCGCACCGACGCGACAAACCGTGCTGCCGCACGCTGCGCGAGTTCGGCGGCATCAGCCACGACCTCAATCATGAGCGGTTGTCAGGGATTGGGTCATGCCAGTTGCCGCCGCCGATGAGGTTGACGGCATCGCTCGGACCCCAGCTCCCGGATTTGTATGCGTGCACCGGCGTGCGATCGCCAAGAATGTCATTGACGATGCGCCACTCCTCCTCCACCATGTCCTGTCGGGCGAACAGCGCCTGGTCGCCCTGCATGGCCTCGTGCAGCAGTCGTTCATAGGGCGTCGGGCCGGCGCCCGGGCGGCGCGTGGCGAGCAGTTCCACGTCCTCGCCGACCATCTCCTCGCCGGCGACCTTGGCCCTGGCCTCGAGCGCGATCGAGACGTCCGGGCTCAGACGGAACCGGAAGCGGTTGGGCGTGGCCTGCCGGGTGTCACCGAGATTGATCTGCGGTGGACGCTTCAACTCGACCACCACCTCGGTCACCGTGACGGGGAGTTGCTTGCCGGTGCGGATGAAGAACGGCACCCCCGACCAGCGCCACGAGTCGAGCCAGAGTCGCACGGCGGCGTACGTCTCCACGGTTGACTGTGATGCGACTCCCGGCTCATCGTGATAGCCATCGAACTGCCCGCGAATCACGTCGGCTGGCGTCAAGGCCCGCACCGAGCGCAAGGCCTCCACCTGGGCGTCGCGCGTCGCGTCGGGGCCATGCGAGACCGGCGGTTCCATGGCCAGCAACGACACGATCTGGAGCAGGTGATTCTGGACCACGTCGCGAATGGCGCCGGCCTCTTCGTAGAACTTGCCACGGCCGGCCACGCCGAAATCCTCGGCCATGGTGATCTGCACTCGCTCCACGAAGTTCCGATTCCACAGCGGCTCGAGAAAGGAATTCGCGAATCGGAAGTAGAGCAGGTTCTGCACCGGCTCCTTCCCCAGGAAGTGGTCGATGCGGAAGATGTCCTCTTCGCGGAAGTGCGTGTGCAGGGTTTCGCTGAGCTCACGCGCCGACGCGAGGTCGCGCCCAAAGGGCTTCTCGACCACCAGCCGTCCGCGCGGCGAGCACCCCGACGAGGCCAGGCCGTTGGCCACATCCTCGAAGAGCGAGGGTGGAATGGCGAGGTAGAACAGCGGTTGGGTGCTCTTGCCCAGCTCTTTGCGCAGCCGCACGTAGGTGTCCGGGGCGGTGTATTCACCTTGCACATAGCGCATCAGCGCAGAGAGCGTCCCGAACGTCTTGTCGTCCACGGGCCCGTGCTCGGCGATGCTCTGGCGGGCCCGCTCGCGGAATTCGTCAACGCTCCATTCCGACCGTGCCACGCCCACGACCGGGACATCGAGGTGACCGTGGCGCACCATGTTGTACAGTGCGGGGAAGATCTGCTTGTAGGCGAGATCGCCGCTGGCCCCGAAGAACACCAGCGCGTCAGAGGCTCCGCCGCTCATGACTTCCCCCCGGCGGGCTTCTCGTGGTGTCCGCCAAACTGGAAGCGCATCGCGGAGAGCAGCTGGTCGCCGAATCCCGAGGCACCGCGCGACGAGAAGCGGGCAAAGAGGGCCGCACTCAGGACCGGCGCCGGAACGCCTTCTTCGATGGCCGCTTCGAGGGTCCAGCGCCCCTCGCCAGAGTCGGAGACCCGACCAGCGAATCCACTGAGGTCGGGTGTCTCGTGCAGCGCCTGCGCCGTGAGATCCAGCAACCACGAGCCGACCACGCTCCCGCGGCGCCAGAGCTCCGCAATTTCGGCGGTGTCGAGCGTGTAGCGGAACATCTCCGGCTGGCGCAGCGGTGTGGTTTCGGCATCGGCCTCACCCTGATGCAGCCCGGCGTCGGCATGCTTGAGGATGTTGAATCCCTCGGCGTACGCGGCCATGAGTCCGTATTCGATGCCGTTGTGTACCATCTTCACGAAATGTCCGGCGCCGGCCTCGCCACAGTGCAGGTATCCCCGGTCGGCGGTTCCGCTCTGCGTGCGACCCACAGTCGCTGGCGCGGCCTCGTAACCGGGAGCCAGCGCGGCGAAAATTGGATCGAGACGGTTGACGCTCGCCTTGTCGCCTCCGATCATGAGGCAATAGCCCCGTTCGAGTCCCCAGACGCCACCCGAGGTGCCGACATCAAGCGACACGATGCCGCGCTCGGCGAGTGCCTTGGCGCGGCGTACCCCGTCCTGGTAGTGTGAGTTGCCACCATCAATGAGCGCATCACCACGCGACAGCAGCGGGCTCAATGCGTCGATCTCGGCGTCGACGATCGCCGCAGGGAGCATCATCCAGACTGCCCGAGGTGCCGACAGCAGGGAGACGAGTTCCTCGCGCGACGTCGCCGGCACCGCGCCTTCCTTGGCCAGTGCCGCCACCGTATCGGCGTTGACATCATAGACAACACAACGATGACCGGATCGCATCAGGCGGCGAACCATGTTCGCGCCCATGCGGCCCAGTCCGATCATTCCGATCTCCATACCTGCCTCCCGAAGGGACCCGACGGCTGGCGCATTCGCCCCGCGGGTGTGAAGATGGAATCACGCCATCCCGGCACCCTCCAGCAACCCCGGCCCGAGATCTCCCGTGACAGAACGCCTTCCTCGCGTGGTCGGACCGGCCACCACGGTGCTGTTCGTGGTGGGCTGGATCATCGGCAGTGGGATCTTCCGGGTCCCGGCGGAAGTGGCCACTCGCACCGGGACGCCCGGGCTGATGATGCTCTGGTGGGCGCTCGGCGGCGTCTTTGCGCTGGCCGGGGCGCTCTGCTACGCCGAGCTGGGGACGCGGCTCCCGCGCTCGGGGGGAGAGTTCGTCTACCTCAATGCCGCCTTCGGCCCGGGCCTCGCCTTTCTCTTTGGTTGGTCCAATCTGGTATTCGCTGGCCCAGCGTCCGTCGCAGCGGTATCGCGCACCTTTGCCGATTACGGTGCCACGCTGGTTCCGCTGACCGAGTGGGAACGACGGTGTGCCGCTGCCACCCTGATCCTGGTGCATACCCTGATTGCGATGCGGTCGACACGAGCCGGTGCGCGGGTCATGTCGATCGCGGCGGTGGGAAAGATGCTGGCCATCACGGTCGTCATCGTGCTGGCATTTACCCTTCCGTTGCGCGATGTGCGCCTCCCCGATATGGCCGTCGCAGCCGGATCGGCCACCTCTCTCGCGCTCGGCTTCACGGCCATCATCTTCGCCTACAAGGGCTTTCAGAGCATCGCGCTGCTCGGCGGTGAGGTGCGCGATCCACAGCGAACCCTCCCGCTCGGCTTGCTCGGCGGCACCACCATCGTCGCGATCGCCTATCTGTTGCTCAATGGCGCATTCCTCCGGGTGCTCGGCTTCGACGGGGTGCGCGCTTCCACCGCGGTGGCGGCCGATGCGATGCGCGGTGTGCTCGGCGGAGGGGGAGCACGCTTCGTAGCGGTGCTGGTGCTCATCGCGACCTTCGGCACGGTGAGCGCGCAGATGCTGGGATTCCCGCGACTGGCCTTCGCCATGGCCGAGGAACGCCTCTTCTTCGGTCGCTTCGCGGCGCTCTCGCGCTGGCAGACTCCGTGGCAGGCGGTCCTGCTGGTGGGCGGCATGTCGGCGGTGCTGGTGCTCTCGGGCAGCTATGCCTCGCTCATTCGACTCGCGGTGCTGGCGATCTATCCACTCACCGCCGTCACGCTCTGCGGCGCGGTGGTCTTGCGACGCCGCGAAGGGCCGCCGTCCTGGAGCATGCCGCTGTACCCGCTACCGTTGGTTGTCTTTGTCGCCAGCGTGGTTGTGGTGAGCGGCTTTGCGCTCATGGGGGATCCGGCCTCGTTCGCGGTGAGCATGGGAGCCACGCTGCTCGGCGTGCCCGTTTACCTCGTCTGGCGGCGGTTCTTTCGTCTGCCGGCGGCGCCACGCATCGGGTGACGCTGGCGCGAACTCCGAGGTCGGGCGATTCTTCGCTGTTGTCGCTGCCTTGCCACCACCTTCAGCCGGAGTGCCCGTCGATGCGTCGTTCCGTCGTCGCCTGCACCGTTGTCTGCGCCGTCCTCCTTGCCCTTGGCGTCCTTCCCGCCCCGAGTCAACAACCGACGCAAGGTGGTCGAGACACGACGAAGCGTGGCATCGTCGCTGCCGAAACGGCGCGCAAGCGGATCGCGGTGACCCCACCGGACAGCAGCCGTCGTGGCGCGGCGCAGCCTGCCAAGGACACCACGCGCGGCGAGCCGAGCGACACCACGCCCGGCCGGGGCCTCGCAGGTGCCGTCTCCGCCCTGCTCAAGCCGCGCCTGATCGGGCCGGCGGTGACCGGCGGCCGCATCGTCAGCATTGCCGTCCACCCCGAGAATCCCGGCGTGATGTACATCGGGGTGGCCTCGGGTGGCGTGTTCAAGACCGACAATGCTGGGGCGAGCTGGACGCCGATTTTTGACAAGCAGGCGTCGTTCTCCATCGGCGCCGTGGTGGTTGATCCCAAGCATCCCACCACGGTGTGGGTGGGCACCGGTGAAAACAACTCCCAGCGCAGCGTCGGCTATGGCGATGGCGTCTATCGCTCCAACGATGCGGGTAAGAGCTGGAAGCGCATGGGGCTTGAGAAGTCGGAACACATCGCCCGCGTGGTGATCGACCCGCGCAACAGCGATGTGGTGTATGTGGCAGCGCAGGGGCCGCTCTGGGCCGACGGAGGCGATCGCGGTCTCTACAAGACCACTGATGGCGGCAAGAGCTGGAATTCGGTTGTTCCCGTGAGTGAACGGACCGGGGTGACCGACGTGGTGATGGACCCACGGAATCCTGACATCCTCCTCGCGGCCACCTGGCAGCGTCGTCGGCATTTCTACACCCTCATCAACGGCGGCCCCGAGAGCGCGCTCTACCGGTCCACCGATGCGGGCAAGAGCTGGAAGAAGGTCTCCGGTGGACTCCCGTCGGGCGCACTCGGCCGCATCGGCCTGGTAGTGTCGCCCAAGGATCCCGATGTGGTCTATGCCACGGTGGAATCGACGCCCGGCGACGGCGGCATTTTTCGCTCGCAGGATGGCGGCGTCACCTGGGAGAAGCGCTCGTCGTACACGGCACAGCCGATGTACTACGCCACGCTCGTGGCCGATCCCTTCAATGCCCAACGGCTGTACTCGATGGATGTGTCGACCCAGGTCTCCGACGACGGCGGCGCCACCTGGCGCAGCCTCGGCGAGCGATCCAAGCATGTCGACAACCACGCGTTGTGGGTCGATCCCCGCTTCCCGGACCACTACATCAACGGCAATGACGGCGGCCTGTACCAGACCTGGGACGGCGGCAAGAACTGGCTCTTCTTCGCCAATCTTCCGATCGCCCAGCTCTATGATGTCGATGTCAGCAGCAACGGGCCGTTCTATCTGGTCTGCGGCGGTACCCAGGACAACGCCTCGCTCTGTGGCCCCGCCGCGTCGCGGAGCAGCAACGGGCTGCTGAATACCGATTGGTTCGTGACCAACGGAGGCGATGGCTTTGTCTCGCGCATCGATCCCGAGGATCCCAACACCATTTATGCCGAGAGTCAGAATGGTGGCATGGTGCGGTTCGACGTGCGCACCGGCGAGGGCATCGGCATCCAACCGTCCGAGGCGCGAGGCGAGGCGCCGAGTCGCTGGAACTGGGACACACCCATCATCATCTCCCCGCATTCGCACACCCGGCTGTACACCGCATCGCAGCGGATCTACCGCAGCGACGATCGCGGGAACAGCTGGACGCCGGTGAGCGGCGATCTGACGCGCCAGCTCGATCGCAACGCCCTGCCCGTGATGGGCAAGGTGTGGGGACCGGATGCGGTAGCAAAGAACCAGTCAACGGCGTTCTACAGCAATATCAGCGCGCTTGCCGAGTCGCAGAAAACACCCGGGCTCCTCTACGTGGGCACCGATGATGGCTTGATCCAGGTGAGTGAAGATGGTGGTGCCAGCTGGCGTCGTGCTGACTCCATCAGCGGGGTACCGAGCAACGCCTACATCCAGCGACTCATCACCTCCCGGTATGATGCCCGGTCCGTGTATGTCGCCGTCAACAATCACCAGAATGGCGATTTTGCTCCCTATCTCCTCAAGAGCAGCGATGCCGGCCGGAGCTGGGTGTCGATCGCGGGTGATCTGCCCACGCGCGGCACGGTGTACACCATCGCCGAGGATCACGTCGATCCGCAGCTGCTCTTCGCCGGCACCGAGTTTGGCGCCTATGTCAGCAAGGATGGCGGGGCGCACTGGCTGAAAATCTCGGGGCTGCCCACCATCCAGGTGCGCGACATCGCCATCCAGCGCGGCGAGGACGATCTCGTGCTCGGCACATTTGGTCGGGGCATCTATGTGGTGGATGACTATTCGCGGCTGCGCGACATCTCGCTCGCGACGCTTGCTGCACCAGTGACGCTGCATGCCGTCAAGGATGTCACTTCCTACGTCCGTCGCGGTCCACTCGGAGGGGGAGGCAAGGGCAATCAGGGAGAGGGATTCTTCACGGCCTCGAACCCGGAGTATGGTGCGCAGATCACCTACTCGCTCAAGGAGACCTTCTGGACTTCGCGGAAGGAGAAGCGTATCGAGGCCCAGAAGGCCGCTGAAAAGGCCGGCAAGCCGATCAGCTACCCGACGCCCGCAGATTTCATCGCCGAGGCGGAGGAGGAACCCGTCGTACTTGGGGCCTCAATCGCCGATGCGTCGGGACGAATCTGGCGGGTGCTCACCCTTCCCGGATCACGGGGCCTGCATCGCGTGACCTGGGATCTGCGCGGCGCCCTCGATGCGCCGGGCGATGGAGGGGGCGCGCCGGCTGGTGGCGGTCGAGGCGGCGGTGGCGGGGCGAGTGGAAGCCCGGTGCCGCCGGGGAAGTACACGGTCACGCTGGTGCGCCGGGAGCATGGGGCGAGCACCACACTGGCTGGGCCGGTGAGCTTCAACGTGCTGCATGATCCGGCGGCCACGACGACGGTGGCGGATCGCGAGGCCAACGTGGCGTTTCGAGCGCAAGCCCAGCGGCTCAGTCGGCAGATCGCGGCGGCCATCGAGGGCGGCAACGCCGCGACCGCCAAGATGGAGGCCATTCTCAAAGTGCTCGATCAGATGCCGCAGGCGCCCCGGGCCCTCGCCGAACGGGCGCGCGACGTGAACAGCCGGCTGACGCTCTCGATGCGGGCGTTGCGAGGAGACAACATCAATGCGGCGCGCGGGGAGCAGGTCCCGGTGTCGATCCAGTCGCACGCGGGCAACGCTTCACCCGATGGGATGCTCGCCCCGCCGACCACCACCAATCGGGAGCAGTACGACATCGCCTCAATCGATTTTGCAGCCGAATACGCCCGGCTGAAGCCGATCCTGGTCACCGAGATCCCCGCGATTGAGCAGGAATTGGAGCGGATCGGGGCCCCACCCACCCCGGGAAGGATCCCGGCGATCCCCTGACTGGAGTGGCTGCGGTCGCGGTGGTATTTTGCGGGCAGGTACCCTGATCGTTCACCCATGGACCAGAGGAGGTCTCACGGTGAAGAACAAGCAGCTCGAGGCACTGATCAAGAAGGCGGCGGCGCAGGCGACGTCGGAGAAGGGCCGCAAGGCGCGCTTCGTCGATCCGACGCTCGAAGCCACCAAGCGGCCCGAGGCCGCCGAAGATGATGATCGCCTGCACATGTTCAAGGAGATGAAGCGGCGCGAGTTCTGAGATTCGCGCCGGCGTGAGGCCTCAGATGCCTCGCGCGATCAACTCCCGCACCGTCTCGACCGCCTTGTTCGGCGAAAGGTCCGCCACCGCCTGACGCATTTGGTGGGAGCGCTCCAACTGCTCCTTCGGGAGCAGCAATTCTTCACGACGCGTGCCGCTGGCGCTGACGTCGATCGCCGGAAAGATCCGCCGCTCCGCCAACTCCCGGCTCAGCACGATTTCGGAGTTGCCGGTCCCCTTGAATTCCTCGAAGATCACTTCGTCGCCGCGTGAGCCGGTGTCGATCAGCGCCGTGGCGATGATCGTCAGCGAGCCACCGCCCTTCGAAGGCTCCACCATGCGCGCGCTGCCGAAGAACTTCTTGGGTCGCTCCATCGCCTCGGCGCCGATGCCACCCGAGAGGGTGCGCCCCGACCCGCGATCGATGTTGTTGTAGGCCCGCGCGAGTCGTGTCAGCGAGTCCAGAATGATCACCACGTCCTGGCCCAGCTCGACCCGACGTCGCGCGCGCTCCAGCGTCATCTCGGCCATCGCGACGTGCCGCGCGGCGCCGTGGTCGAAGCTCGACGCAATCACCTCGCCGGCACCCGCCATCTCCATCTCCGTCACTTCCTCGGGCCGCTCATCAGCCAGCAGGATGTAGACGGTCGCCTCGGGGTAGTTGGTGACGATCCCGCGGGCGATGGTGGTCAACAGGGTAGTCTTGCCCGCCTTGGCAGGTGCCACGACCAGACAACGCTGCCCCTTGCCCAGCGGCGCGAGCAGGTCGATCAGCGGCGCCGTGAGATCGGCGCCACGCTTGAGTGGTTCCTTGGATGAGAGGATCAGCTGCTGGGTGGGGTGGATCGCCGGGAGACGGGAGAAGTCCTGGCGTCCTTCGAGCTCGGCCGGAGGAAATCCGAAGATCGATGTGACGGTGGCCAGGGCGGGGGCGCGGCCATTCTGTGGGATGGCCTCGCCGGCCACTTCGTCGCCGGGGCGCAGCTTGTTGCGCTGGATGATCGACTGGGGAACGAAGACATCGCCCGGACTCGGGAGGTAGCTCGCACTGCGCTGCCGCAAGAACCCGCCACCCTTGTCGGTCAACTCCAGCACGCCCGTCACCTCGATGCGCGCTCCATTGCCTGCCACTGCGCCGTGCGGCGACTCGAGCGTCGCTCCGTTTCCGTTGCCGGCAATCGGGTGCTCGCCGGTCTGGCCACTTCGCCGGCCCCGACCGCGACCGCCTCGCCGCCGCGGCGGCTTCCCGCGCGGATCGCTCATACGTCACCTCGCGCGGCCAGTGCCTGCCGGATGAAGGCGGCGCCCTCGGAGAAGCCATTCCCTTCGGCGAGGGCCAGCGGCGTGTGTCCCGCGGCGAGGGTGGACGGGTCGGCCCCGGCCTCGAGCAGAAGCTCGGTGAGCGGGAGGTGTTTGGCCGCCAGGGCGGCGTGCAGCGGAGTGTTGGCCATGTGGTTTCTGGAGAGAAGTCGGTGATCCGCGCCGTGAGCCAGCAGGAACTCTGCGGCTCGGCGAGCGCCAAAGAATGCGGCGAGATGCAAGGGTGACCAGCCGTCCGCCGAATAGGTATCGGCGGCCTTCGGGTCGGAGACGAGCAAATCCGTCAGTCGGCCCACATCGTCGACGGCAGCGGCTTCGAACACGGTTCGCGGCCATGACTGCCCCGTCAACCAGCACGCCGTCTCCCCGCTCCGCGCATAGAGCGCTGCGAGCAGGGGCGATTCGCCGGAAGGTGACTGGCGCAGCAGCAGTGTGGGGTCGGCGGTGACGAGCGAACGGACACGCTCCAAATCATTGCGCCGACACGCGTCAAGCAGGTCGTCGAGCATGCAAACCGGTATCGGGGATACGGCGCCGACGGGCACCGCTGCCCCTAATCACGCTGATCGGACCGGATTCCGCTAGGGGGTCCCGATTCCCGGCCCCCCCACCATTGGGAGCAGGAGATGGCTGGGGAACTCGGCGGAGCGCTGGATGGCATGGGTCGCCTTTCGGAAATCGGACGCACTGGCCCGGAAGATGTTGGGGACATAGTGCTGAGGGTTCCGATCGATCACCGGAAACCAGCTGCTCTGGACCTGAACCATGATCCGGTGACCACGGCCGAAGGTGTATTCCTGAGTATGAAGATCCACGGTGAACCGTTCCACCCGATTCGGCACCAGCGCGCGGGGGGCGCTGAAGCTGTCGAGGTAGCGGCCGCGCAGGACATCGTTGGCGACCATGAGTTCGAATCCTCCCATCACCGGCCCAAGCGAATCGGGGTAGACGTCGATCAACTTGACGACCCAGTCGGCGTCGCTCTCCGAGGTGGAGGCAAACAGCTTGGCAACGATCTCGCCACTGATGGTCACCGTCGAATCGAGCACCCCAGTCTGCCAGGTACGGACATCGGGACGTCCATCCACGAAGCGCTGGTCCTCGGTGAGCCACGTCCGCCACAGTGATCCGGGGCCGTAGGTCGGCTGGATCGGTCGCTTGCGGTAGGGCACCGGGTTCGCCGGGTCGGAGACGAACGAATCGGCCGCGGCCCGTGCCGTCGGACGCCGAAACGTCAGCGAACCGTTGGCTCCGAAGTAGAGCGCGGTCGGGGTGACTCCCACGCGCCGAGGGAAGGCATCACTCGTCACCCAGTTGTTGCTGCCCGATCGAAAGAGTGTCGCCTCGGCGGGGGTGCATCCGCCGGGAGTTCCCTTGAGATGGCAGGAAAAGAACGGTCGCTGGATGGTCTCCCGGTACCAGTCGCCGGTTGGCGCACCGAAATCGATCTGGCCGAGTCGCTGGCCACTGCCACCCCAGCCGCCATGATTCCACGGGCCGACCACCAGGAAGTTCATGTTGTGATCGTCGTGTTGTTCCATGGCACGATAGATCGTCACTGGTCCGTAAAAGTCTTCCTGATCCCACCAGCCGGCGACGTTCAGGGTCGGGACCGTGACCGGGTGGTTCAGGTAGGGCACCGCGGCCTGCTTCTGCCAGAAGGCGTCGTAGTCGGGGTGCGCCACATAGTCGCGCCACGTCGGGATCGCGCCCTTGAAATACTCCGGGTCAACCCGCGACAGCGGACCCAGGTCGAGGTACCAGCTGTAGGTGTCGGCGCGATCGAACGGGAAGCCGGCCGAGAAATCGGCCGCATGCTCCATCTGATAGGCATACTCGAAGCCGTAGGAGAGGCGGAACGCGCCCTGATGATGGAAGTCGTCGCCCATCCACATGTCGGCGGGGGAGGCCTGGGGCGAGGCGGCGCGGAATGCGGGATGCGGATCCATGAGGGCCTGTACGGTGGTCCAGCCGTCGTAGGAGACACCGAGCATGCCGATCCGCCCATTGTTGTCGGGCGTCCGATGCAGCAGCCACTCCATCGTATCCCAGGCGTCGCTGCCCTCATCGATGGCCTTGGGATCGCTGCGGTCGCGTGGAGGACGCTGCATCACGAACATCCCCTCGCTACCGTAGTGACCGCGCAAATCCTGGAAAGCGAAGGCATAGCCATCTTCTGCGAGCTCGCGGTAGGAACCGCGAAAGCGTCCGTCCGCGTTGTCGATGCCGTAGGGAGTTCGGGTGAGGATCATCGGCAACGGCGCCGTCGCGTGCTCAGGCACCCAGATCGAGGTGTGCAACCGGATGCCATCCCGCATCGACACCATGGTGTCGACCAGCTTGACGTAGTGCGGCGCCGGCGGTGTGGTCCCTGTCTGTGCGGTCAGGGGAAACCAGCCACCCAGGAGCGCACCCAACAGAATGATCAGCGTGTTCTCTCGACGGAAACCACGGAGCATCCAACACCTCCCGGACTCGGTCCGCGAGCGCTCGCGGAGTGAATGGCATCTGCAGGAACGCCAGATCGGCGGCACGCAACCCGAATTGGGCACTCACGGGGATGCCAGGATCTCGCCATGCGCCGGGGCAAAATGCGCTGTGAAGTGGCGCAGCGCCGAGGGTTGCTCAACGATGCGGACGCCGTGCACCTGGTCACGGTGCTCGTACACATGCAGCAGCACTTCCGCGAGATAGTCAACGTGGCTCTGGGTGTACACCCGGCGCGGGAAGGCCAGTCGCACCAGCTCCATCGCGGCGGGCTTCTCCGTGCCGTCCGGCTGCTGACCGAACATCACCGTCCCGATTTCCACCGAGCGGATGCCCCCGACCAGATAGAGGGCACACGACAGCGCCCACGCCGGGTATTCCGTCACCGGAATGTGCGGCAGCATTGCCTTGGCGTCGATATAGAGGGCGTGCCCGCCCGCCGGCGTGACCATCGGAATGCCGGCGCGGGCGAGCCGCTCCGCCAGGTACTCCACCGATCGGATGCGATAGCGGAGGTAGTCCTCATCGAGCGCCTCCTCGAGGCCGATGGCGATCGCCTCAAGGTCGTACCCGGCCAGGCCCCCGTAGGTGACGAAGCCCTCCGTCAGGATCAGATTGTTGCGGCAGCGGGCGGCAAGCGCGTCATCGTTGAGTGCCAGGAAGCCGCCGATGTTCGCCATGCCGTCCTTCTTGGCGCTCATCGTGGCGCCATCGACCTCTGCAAACATGGCCAGCGCGATCTCTCGCGGACTCTGCTCGCTCCATCCCGCTTCGCGCTGCTTGATGAACCAGGAATTCTCCGCGAAGCGGCAGGCATCGAGGATCAGCGGTATGCCGTGCCGTTGGCAGATCGCGCGGGCACCGCGCAGGTTGGCGAGCGAGACTGGCTGGCCGCCACCCGAATTGTTGGTCACCGTCATCATCACCAACGGCACCCGCCCGGGGTTCTCCTGAAGCACCCGCTCGAGCGCCTCGAGGTCCATGTCGCCCTTGAACGGGTGCGAGACGCCGGGTTCGCGCCCCTGTACGCTCGGCAGGTCGAGCGCGGTCGCCCCTCGGGCCTCGATGTTGGCGCGCGTCGTGTCGAAGTGGGTGTTGTTGGGGACGATGTCACCTGCCTGCACCGCCGTGCCGAACAGGATTCGCTCGGCTGCCCGGCCTTGATGGGTCGGGATGATGTGACGCAGTCGCGTGATGCCCTGAACGGCCGCCTCGAATCGATACCACGAGTCCGCTCCAGCGTAGCTCTCGTCGCCCACCATCATGCCGCCCCACTGACGCGATGACATTGCCCCGGTACCAGAATCGGTCAGCAAATCGATGAGCACATCGCGCGCGCGGAGCAGGAAAAGGTTGTAGTGGGCGGCGCGCAGGGCAATGTCCCGCTCCGCGGCGGTGGTCTGTCGGATCGGCTCGACGCTCTTGATCCGGAAGGGCTCGATGATGGTATGCGGTTCAAACATTCAGCTCACGGCGGCGCGGCGGCGCCAGAAGAGGAAGACGGGAATGCCCAGCAGCAGGAGCAGCGCCCCGCGTACGGCATTGTGCGGATTGGAGGCCACCGAGCCGATCACCACGTAGATGGCCGCGGCGATGAAGATCAGCGTGCTCACCGGGTGCAGCGGCGTTGCGGCCTTCACGGGGGCTCCCCCATCTCGGCGGCGCAACACGAACAATGCCGCAGCGGTCAACCCGAAGAATATCCAGTCGCCGAACACGACGTAGTCGAGCAGTTCGCCGTAGCGCTTGGAGAAGAGCAGGCCGATGGCCCACGCCCCCTGCAAGGCGATCGCGGCGACGGGTGTGCGCCAGGTGGGGTGCAGCTTGGCGAAGGAGGCAAAAAAGAGTCCGTCCCGCGCCATTGCCTGATACACGCGGGGCGAGACCAGGATCACAAGATTGAGGAAGCCGAACGTCGAGGCGACGATGCCGGCGGCGATCAGTCGTCGACCGGCCTCACCCGCCACTTTCGCCATCGTCTCGGCAGCCGGCGCACTGCTGCCGGCGAGTCCGCTGATGCCGAGGGTTCGGAGATAGGCCACGTTGACGAGCAGATAGGCCGCCACCACCACCAGCACGCCGACCACCAGCGCGCGCGGGAGATCCCGTTCGGGGGCCACCATCTCCTCGGCCACGAAATTGGTCTGCTGCCACCCCCCGAAGGCAAAGAGCACCGGCACCAGCGCCGCGCCGAGGGTGAGCACCATGCCGGTGGCAGGGGCCGCCGCGGCCGCCATCGGCGTCTGGGCTCCCGCCGGGGCGGCGAAGGCAGCGAGCACCAGGGTGGCGATGGCCGCGAGCTTGAGGACGGTGAAGAGATTCTGGGTCCAGGCAGCCGGTCGGACGCCCCAGACATTGATCGCGGTCAGCAGCACGATGGCACCGGCCGCCAGCGGCTGCTGCGAGGCCTCTGACCACCCTAGCAGCGACGCGGCGTAGCCGGCGAAGGTCATCGCGACGGCGGCGATCGCGCCGGTGGCCATGACGAGCAACAGTGCCCATGCATACATGAAGCCGGCGAGCGGCCCGAACGCCTCCCGCAGGTAGGCGTATCCGCCCCCGGCGCGGGGTCGGCGCTGCCCCAGTTCCGCAAACACGAAGGCACCGATCAGTGCGATCACCGCACCGAGCCCCCATGCGAGGTAGACCAGTGACGGTGTCCCCACGATGCGCGCGACCTCAGCGGGGTTGCGGAAGATCCCCGAACCGATGATGCCGCCAATCACCATCATGATCGCCGAAAAGAGTCCGAGCTGTCTGGCGTACCCGACCTCTTTGGGGCTGGTCATCTGGCGGGCTCCATTGGGAGGGCGTGCGGGGATCGCCCCGGAGCATCGCGGCACACTCGGTTCGGCGCAAGCACGGTCCCCCACACCATGGGCCGTGGCGCTACTATTCCGGCCGTTCCTCGCCGTGCGGCATGGCGATTCTCCACTCCTCGATCAGGTGATCCGCGCCGATGATGCGTTCCACACTGCTCTGGCTGTCGCAGCGGCAATCCATCTTCAATTTTGTGCGCCGGAATGGGCTCGCGAAGAAATTTGCCGCCCGCTTCGTGGCGGGAGAAACCATCGAGACCGCCGTGCAGGCGGCCAAGGAGCTGCAGGCCAAGGGCATCACGGTCTCCCTTGACCTGCTCGGTGAGAGCGTCCACAACCCGGCAGAAGCGGGGCAGGCGCGCGACATGTACATCACCATTCTCCGGGCCATGGAGGCGGCAGGACTCGAGGTGAACGCCTCCATGAAGCCGACCCAGATGGGACTCGACATCGACGAGGCCCTCTGCGAGCAGAATGTCCGGGCCGTGCTCGATGTGGCCCGCGAGATCGGGGCGTTCGTGCGACTCGACATGGAGGGATCGGCCTATACCCAGCGCACGCTCGATTTCTTCTACCAGAAACTCTTTGCCGAGTACGGCGGTCACACCGGTGTCGTGAT
This sequence comes from Gemmatimonadota bacterium, assembly GCA_040002895.1. GTDB lineage: Bacteria > Gemmatimonadota > Gemmatimonadetes > Gemmatimonadales > GWC2-71-9 > Palsa-1233. Next base: position 7,586 of record JBDUDP010000020.1, on the reverse strand, counting down.
TCAAGCCGCCCTGCGGCGGTCCACGGCGGACATCGAGGAGCTGATCGCGCGTCAGGCCAGGGTTCGGCTCTGCAAGGGCGCCTACCTCGAGGCGGCCGACGTCGCCTATCCCGACAAGAAGGATGTCGACGCGCACTACCTGCGGCTTATGGAGGCATTGCTGACGCGGGGGAACTACCCCGGCATCGCGACACACGATGAAGCCATCATTGCGCTCGCGAAAAAGTTCGTGGCCGATCAGGGCATCGCCCGCGACGCTTTCGAGTTCCAGATGCTCTTTGGAGTGCGTCGCGATCTCCAGGAGGCGTTGGTGCGCGAAGGGTATCGGCTCCGTGTCTACATCCCGTTCGGGAACCAGTGGTACCCCTACCTGATGCGCCGACTCGCGGAGCGACCCGCCAACATCGTCTTCATTTTCGGTAATGTCGTCAAGGAAGCGATGAACCGGTCGTGAGCGAGTTCACGCTGGGTGGCTACATGATCGCGCACGATCGGGCCGCAGCGTTTTCCGGGAGTGACGGCCTGCCGTACTCAGTGGCCCTCCTGGTCGAGGAGGAACCCGATGCGCGCGGCCGCTTCGGTGGCGCACTGCTGTTCGTTCGCTGGACGCCGTCCGGCGATGCCCCCGCCGGACACCTCGAGTCCGATTACCTCGTCTGGGGCAACACCCCGGACGACGCGCGTGAGCGCCTCGGCGCGCTCTCGCTCTACGACGTGAAGGCCGCGCTCGATGAGCTTGTGGCGGCCGGTCGACCGGAGGAGTTCTGAGCAGCCTGGTCGGCGTGGTGCTCGAGCGCGAAGGCGGCAGCTATCGCGTCCTGGTCGATGGCGTGGAGCGTGTCGCCATCCTGCGCGGCAAGGCCAAGCGTGCCGAAGAACGTGCCGTGGCGGGCGACAGGGTCCACCTCGACCCCGATACCCTCACCGAGGACGTGGTGGCGATCGAGTCGGTGGCCCCGCGCAACTCCATCATGGAGCGGCGCGTCCCCGGCGGACGCGGAACCCGGCCGGTGGCCGCGAACGTCGATCAGGTGGTGGTGGTGACCGCCGCGCGCGACCCCGACCCCATCCTGCAGCTGATCGACCGGCTGCTTGTGGTGGCAGAGGCCAATGACCTCCCCGCCATGGTGATCGTGAACAAGATCGATCTGGCCTCGAGCGAACCGGTTGCCCAGCATCTCGCGCTGGCGGGCTATGAGATCATTCCGACCACCGCCAAGGCAGGCGAGGGACTCGATCGGTTGCGTTCCAGTCTCGTGGGCAAGGTGTCGGTGATGACGGGGCCGAGCGGTGCAGGGAAGTCCTCACTGCTGAACGCGCTCGAGCCGGGGCTCGGGCTGCGGGTCGGGGAGATCTCGGCCAAGGTCCGTCGCGGGAAACACACCACGGTGTCGGCCGTGATGATTCCTCTGGCCCAAGGTGGATTCGTGGTCGACACGCCGGGGTTCAGCGAGGTGGGGATCTGGGCGCTGCATCGGGATCAGCTCGATCGCTGTTTTCCCGAGTTCGCTCCCGCGTTGGGTGACTGTCGCTTCGGCGACTGTACCCATCGGACCGAACCCGGGTGCGCCGTGCGCGCGCGGATGGAGGCCCATGAGATCGATCCGGCGCGCTACGCCAGCTACCTCGCGATCCGCCTCGAGCTCGACGCGATCCCGGAGGAATGGGAGTGATCGCGCCGCAGGCGCGATCATCCCGGGTGTAGCGAGGGATCTATCAGGGTGTGACGGGCTTCACCGTATCGTCCAGATTTGCGCCGACGCGACATTCTCCTTCTCCTTCCCGGCCGGCCTCCGCACACGCGGTGGCGCGCGCCCCAAGGTTCACCGAGTGCAGCACTGAGATCTGCTGTCCCACCGCGACATAGCACTGGGTGCGATTGGCGCCCATCGGGATCACGCGACAGAAGGCGATGCCGTCCTTCGGGTTCGCCGTGACATCGATCCGGTTCTTCACCACGCCCGAGAAACAGAACGGTTGATAGCCCGGATCGCCATGGGCACAGTCGGCCGCAGCGGCACGATCATCGCCCACCGTCATTCCGGCCGTCATCGTCCCCATGCTCTGGTAACAGGCAGAACGCACGCCGAGGGGGGCACGGTCACAGGTCGCCGCCGCGGCCGACCAGTCGCGGTTGCTGTGACGCAGGATCACTCCACCCTGCAACTCATAGCACGAGCGCAGGTACTGGGCACTCAAGATGGAGCATGGGTAGAGTGCGTCGGTTGAGTCGATCATCTTGAAGGTGATCGTCTTGGTATCCGGAGCGTGAGCATGCTCCATCCCTTCCATGCCTACTGCTGCATCCTTGGCAGAGGCCTGCAATGCATGCGCGGAGGTGTGGTGCGGCCCCGTGACGGCGGCCACCGCGTTCTCCATGAAGGCGCCACCGTAGCAGGACTCCCGGTCCCACCTCGAGACCAACCAGTCGCAGCCGGTGAGGGCCTTCGGCAGTTCCCAGTTCCACACCATCTCGAAGCCGTGGCCGAGTCCGTGGACGCACTGGAACCGAAGCCAGCGGTCGGCGGGGTCGGGCGCGATCAGGTTGCAGAGCTCGTTGGCCCGCGCGGAATCGATGGTGCCTGACTGGGTGAACCACGACTGGATCACGCCATGGTAGCAGCCGGACTGATACAGCCCTGTGCAACTGCGGAACCGATCGGAGACGTCGTCGCCCGGCTTCCACGCCCGGATACCGATGACGTGGGTGTAGCTGTGTCCATCGCGCTCGACTTGTGGGTCCGACTTGCCGAGGCGCTCGAGAGCGCCGAGCGAGAGCCGCACCCGTTCCCCCTTGGCAAGGGCGAGGAAATAGTCTTCGTAACACTGGCGACTCGAGTCCGCGTCGGCAGTGCGGCATTGCGTCCGCGCGAGCGAGGCGAGGCCCGCCGTATCGCCGGCCGTGGCGAGCTGCTCCATGCGCGACGTGGCCTCGGTGGTCGACAGCTTCGACTGTCCGCATGCGGAACTCGTCAGCAGGAAGAGCGGGACCAGCAGGGCACGCAATGTCATGACTTCCTCGTCCAGCGGTTGGCGTCGCGGTGCTCGACTTTGTGCATCATTCGATCGAAGGCCTCGTCGAGGTTGATTCCCTCGCGATTGGCCATGCAGACCAGGACGAAGATGATGTCGGCCATCTCCATGGCCAGCTCGCCCTCGGCCTCGACCGCCTTCTTGGTCTTCTGTCCGAAGCGATGGTTGACCTCGCGCGCGAGCTCACCCACCTCCTCACTCAACCGCACCATGTTGGTGAGCGGATGAAAATACCCCTCCTCAAATTGCGCGATCCACGCATCGACGCGCTGCTGATAGTCAGAAAGTGACATGAGTCCTCAGCAATACTCTTGAAAGAGAAAAGAGAGAAGTGAGAAGAGAGAAGAGAGAAGTGCAAGGTGTCATCGTGAGCACCTGGTGTCATCCTGAGCGAAGCGAGGGAGCCTGAGCTCCGCCCCCTCGCTTCGCTCAGGGTGACACACTGCCTCTCGCCTCTCGTCACTTCAAGGCCGCAATGATCGCTTTCGTGAACGGGACCAGGTCGGCTGGGGTGCGCGACGAGATCAGGTTGCCGTCGACCACGACGGCGGCGTCTTCCCAGACCATGCCGGCGTTGACGAGGTCATCCTTGATGGCCCCGACCGAGGTGCCCCGGCGGCCGCGCACGATGCCGGCCGAAATGGGCACCCATCCCGCGTGGCAGATGAAGGCGATCGGCTTGCCCGCCTCGTGCATCGCGCGGGTGATGGTCAGCAGCCGCTCGCTGCGGCGCATGATGTCGGGGGCGTAGCCACCCGGGATCACCAGCGCATCGAAGTCCTCGGCCCGGACATCGTCGACCGAGGTGTCGGCGGTGATGGGATAGCCACGCTTTCCCTGATACTGGGGTTCACCGAGTCCCGCCACTACGGTCTCGTACCCCTCCTCCTCGAGACGGATCTTGGGGTACCAGAGTTCGAGGTCTTCGTAGAGTGGGGCGACAAAGAAGAGAATGCGGCGGGCCATCGGGGTCCTGTCGAGAGGGGTCCCCGGAAGAGTAGCGGCTCGCAGGAGTCTCCCGCCAGCCGCCGTGGGCCAGTGCTTACTGGTAGGACTGGGCCCAGGAGCGCTGGCCAAGCGGGCGGGCCAGCGACGCACCGGAGATGGCCTTAGTGATGGCGCACTCGGAGTAGTTGATGGTGACATTACCGCCCACCGATCCATTGGTGGTGGCGACGTCGGCACCGGCGGCGAGGATGGCGCCGTAGAGCTTGTTGCCGTTGCCGGTGAGTTTGATCTGGTTGCGAACGATGATCAGCCCGTCCCATTCGAAGCCACCGGTCAGCTCCAAGTCGCCGTCAATCAGCAGGGTGCCCTGTCCCCGGCTGTTGGCGGCGAATTTGGTGGTAGCTCCCGTGCCGTGAACCACGGGAAAGTAGCCTTGGCATTGCGTCACGATGCCACCTGTCGGGGCGCGGAACGGTTCTCCGAAATTCAGCAACGCGCTGCGATCGCAGGTCCCCGTCCCGCCGTCGAGCACCGGGCCCACACCGTTGTAGGGCGTGCTGTTGGGGAGGATCTTGACGCCGGGCTGCGAGCCCAGTGTCGCGAAGGTGTAGTCGACAAAATTCGTGAAGGTGGCGGAGGTCACGGTCGGGTCGTTCGGCGCGTCGCGAGACGGGAAGCCGAAGACATTATTCGCGTCCTGGCCCGTGACACCTGTCCCGGTCGCACTGCGCACGCCGACGACGTCATCGCTGTTGCCCGCGTCCACTGTCGTGCACTCACCCGGCGACCACTGCGGTGGAACTGCGTTGATACCGGTCACGAGGAAGGAGTTGCCGTTGAACTTGATCGGGTCGTTCACCGTGACTGCCGCATTCACGCCGATGGTCGGCTTCACCAATCGGAACCACTGGCTCAGCGTCAGCGTGGCGGCCCGGGTGGTGCTGGTGCCGCGCCAGCCGGTGGCCTCCACCAGGAAGAGCTGTGGGTTCACGCGACGCACCGTGGGGATGTAGTAGAGCTTGTTGGCCTGCATGGTCCGCGTGGCCCCGGTCCAGGAGGTTGGGGTCGACGGCGTCCAGACCGCGAGCGCACCCTGCACCGTCGGGTCCCAGGTCGCGTAGACGTCCGCGAGCCCCGCCTCGGCCGCGTTCTGCGCGTCACCCGCATAGCCGCTGTTCGAGGCCGCAGATCGGTCGAAGCGCACCACCATGAACGCGGCGGCGATGGTGGCCCCGAGAATCACCAGGGCAAAGAGGCTGAGGAGCAGGGTGACTCCGCGCCGGTCGCTGGTACGAGAGAGTATTGCCATGGTATCCTCGCCGGGTCAGGGCCGAAGGGAGTTGCGCAGCGCCACCCTGGTGTACATCGGGTACTGCCGCAGTGAGCGTGTCGTGGTGCCTGCCAGCGACGCAACGCGTTCGGTGATGGTCGTCATCCCCACACCGATCGAACGCACTCGCAACGGGTTCGCGGACGTCGGATCGAGCACCGCTCCCGCCGCATCGAAGTAGGTCAGCGTGAAATGGGTCGAATCGGGGATCGGTCCGATGATCGGGCTCAGTACGGTCTCGCCCAGGCTGATGGACCGGACGCCCACGAAGGTCTTGCCTGTGGTGCCGTCGATGAACGGCCCGTATTCCACCCGTTCGTACCAGCGGATGGGGCCGCCGACCCGATGCTGCGAGATCGCCATGTCGACGGTCGGCGAAGTCGACTTGACCAGCGGTGGGGCGGACAGCGTGAACTTGATGGCCGCATCCGTGCCGCAGGTGCTGTTGACGTCGATCGACGTCACCAACATGGGGAGCCACTGATCATCAAAGCCGGCGTTGGGGTCATTCTCCACGAACAGCAGGAAATCATCGGTGTCGCGCGGCAGGCGTTGGCCGATGATCGGTTTCAGAATCCGGAATTCGGTGAGCGTCGGTGTGCCACAGGTGATCCCCATCCCGCGCATGGCACGGAACGAAATGCGGCGAGTGGCAATCGCCAGCAGGTCGGTGCGCGCCGAGAGGGTCGTGATGTTGGTGTCATAGCCCACTTCGCGAAGCTCCTGGGGGAGCAGGGTGGCACCGTTGCGCGCCTCGCCGATCGAGTTGGCGATGGTGATCTGCGCGCCTGAGGTGTTCAGCATGGTGCTCAGCACCTTGGTGAGCGCCGCGCCGATAATCGCGATGAGGACGATGCCGATCAGCATCTCGATCAGGGTCACGCCTCGGCGCCTCAGCACGCCACGCGCCCGGTCAGGGTATCCGTCTTCGCGACACCCTTGGACAGCTTGTAGGCCGCATAGACGCGCACCGTACGGAGAGTGCCGGTGGTGGGCACGGTCCAGGTCAGCGAGACAAAGTTGGTCACAACCGCGGCGGTCGATGACGCAAAATTCGCCGAGCCACAAGCCGGCGATGTCGCGCCGGCATAACTCAGCAACTCGTCGAGCTTGGCGGTCGTGAGCCCCGAGGCCAGAGTTGCCATCCGGCTGCGCTGCAAGTCACGTGTGGTGATCATCGAGCCCCCCACCATGGCCAGCAGGCCACCGGTCAGGATCACGATGGCCACCAGCAATTCGACCAGGGTGAATCCCCGGTTCCCACTCTGCCCCTTCACTCGATTCTCCCGTAGCCGGTAACCACGGTAGTATCGGCGGCACCACTCTTGGTCGCGACCATGCTGAAGGGCGTTCCAGTCAGAATCAACCCGGTCGGCTCGATCCGCAGGGTATTGGAGGAGGGCGTCACCGCCACGCCATACTGGGCTGGGAAGTTGAGCGGCTGCCCTACGAGCTTGGCCGTGCCGGCGCTGTCGACCGTGACCGTGGCGACGCCACTGGCAAAGGTGATGGTCGCTGGGAGCCGGGTCTGGATGGCGGAGGCGCGGGCACGCCGAAGCAGCGCGTCCATGCCAGCGGTCGCGCCCGTGACGCTTCGCCGCGAGAGTGCGGTGGCAATCCGCGGCGCGGTGATCGCGAGCAGGGTGCCGATGACGACGATGACCAGCAGGAGCTCGATCAGGGAAAAGCCCTGCCGGCCGCTGGCCGATTTGTGGGCGCCGCGTTCCATCCGTGAACCTCCACCTCAGGGGGCCATCGACTGCAAAGCGATCCTCCAGTCAACGGCTCAACAATACTAATTCTCGGTCCCGACCACTGTCAGTAGGACGGCCAGTTGTCGGTCCAAGCGTTCCCCATCCGCGACCAGCCGCCGTACTTGTTCAAGGCCTTGGCAATGTTGCAGCTGTCGTAGAGAATCTTCTTGGTGCCGTTGCCCAGTGAGCTCGCCGGGATCGTCATGCCGAGCTTGATATTGAGCCCACTGATCAGGGCCCCCTGGACGGTGGTGTTGCCATTCGACGTGTAGCTGCCGCCCACCAAGACAATCCCCTTCCAGTCGTCACTGCCGTTCATCGTCAGGTTGCCGGTGACGATCAGCACACCCTGACCAGCGCTAGGCGGATTCCCGTCCCCCTCGATGAAGACGGTGGGCCAGTTGGTGCCATTCATTTGCGCGCTGGTTGGCCATGATCCCGAGGTCGGCGAGGTGCTCTTGTAGTAGTAGTCCGGGGTGAGCGACGTGCGCGCGACGATCCCGGCCCAGTCGATGTCGACC
>JBDUDP010000019.1:0-39379 GCA_040002895.1 Gemmatimonadota bacterium | reverse complement strand
AATGCGGGCCACCCAGCCCTCTCCTCTCTCCTCTCTCCTCTCTCCTCTCTCCTCTGTCGTTACACCGCGAGCAGGCTGCGAGCGATCACCATCCGCTGGATCTCACTGGTGCCTTCGCCGATGGTGCAGAGCATGACGTCGCGATAGAACTTCTCGGCCGGGTACTCCTTGATGAAGCCGTAGCCGCCGAAGATCTGTACCGTCTTCTGCGTGGCCCGGACGGCCGTCTCCGACGCGTAGAGCTTCGCCATCGACGACCAGTGCGTGGTCACCTCACCGGCGTCCTTCATGGCGGCCGCGCGATAGCAGAGCAGTCGCGCGGCCTCGATCTCGGTGGCCATGTCGGCCAGCATGAACTGGATGGCCTGGAAACCCGCGATCGGCTGGCCAAAGGCGGTGCGCTCCTTGGCATACTTCCGCGCCGACTCATAGGCACCCCGCGCGATGCCCACCGCGAGGGCGCCGATCGAGATCCGCCCGCCGTCGAGCACCTTCATCGCGTCGACGAAGCCATAGCCGACCTTGCCCAGGACGTTGGCCGCCGGGACGCGGCAGTTCTCGAGCACCAGCTCGGCCGTGTCCGAGGTCCGCATGCCGAGCTTGTTCTCCTTCTTGCCGGCGCGAATGCCCGGACGGTCCATCTCGATCACGAACGCCGTGATGCCGCGACGCGTGTCGGTCTTGTCCGTGACGGCGAGCACCACCGCGACCTGCGCGTAGCTGGTGTTGGTGATGAAGTTCTTGGTGCCATTGAGGACCCAGTCGTCCCCATCCTGCACCGCACTGCAACGGAGGCCGGCGGCATCGCTGCCCGAGGCCGGCTCGGTGAGCGCCCAGCAGCCGATCCACTCGCCGGTGGTCAACTTGGGGAGATACTTCTGCCGCTGCTCCTCGTTGCCGCCGAGGTAGATGTGGCCCGAGCAGAGGGAGTTGTGCGCCGCCACCGCCAGCGCGACGCCGGACTCGACCGCGGCCAGCTCCTCGATGATGTTGACATAGTCGACGTAGCTCAATCCCGCCCCGCCGTACTTCTCGGGAAAGATCGCGCCGAGCATGCCGAGCTGGCCGAGCTGCTTGATGGTCTCGAGGGGAAAGTGCTGCGCCTCATCCCATTCCATCACGTGAGGCAGGATGTCCCGTTCCGCGAAGTCGCGAACCATCTGCTTGACCTGTTCCTGCTCTTCCGTCAGATGAAAATCCATCAGCCGTTCACTCCCACGCTGGTGACGAGACATGCACTCGATGCGGCAAATCTAGCGGGACATTCCCATCGCGGGCTCACCCGAGGGGAATCGCTGCCCTGGCGCGGAAGCGCCGGCCCGCGAGCCAACTTCCGAACACCGCCGACTCGAGTCGTCCGAAATTCGAGGCCACCTGCATCCAGTTGAATGCGGTGCCGTTGGCCACGAGCAGGCCGATGTCGAGCAGGATCACTACGACGCCGAGCGCCACGCCGTAACCAATCCGGTTGGTGGTGAGCGGTCGCGTCACCCAGAGGGCCGCGAGCAACGCCGCGCCCCCCGCAAGCAGCGCCTCGACCCAGCGCAGGATGCGCGGGCTCACCCCGGGGTCTCCGAAGGGATCGCCCGCGGCGAGCGCGGCCACCAACCCGGCCATGATCGCCAGCGGCACCGCTTCCGCCATGACGGCCGCCACCACGAATCGTCCCCAATGCCTCATCATCGCCGCCTCCTGCAGGGTGATCGTTTTCAGGTGCCCATTATGTCAGGGTCGCGGCCATCCGCCAACCTGTGCAGCAGATACGTGACTCGTTTCCGACCGGAACGTCCCTCGGGAGTTACCGTGTTTCGCCGCCGGGAGCGTCCACACGGTAGAGCACCACCGGTTGTCCATCGAGGGTCGCCGCGCGGTCGAAGTGCATCCCCACCTTTTCCATCACCCGTCGGGACCCGACGTTGTCGGGGTGCGTCACCGCCACGAGGGAGGCCGCGCCGAGCGCCTCGAAGCCAAGTGCGAGACATGCCCGTGCCACCTCGACCGCGAGCCCCTTGCGCCAGTACTGCGGAAAGAAGAGGTAGCCGATCTCGATCTCGGCGACCCCTTCGAACGTCAAACCGCGGAGGCAGCCGAGCCCGAGGACTTCCTCGCTGTCGCGGGCGGACAGGAGATAGACCCCGTACCCGAACTCGTCCCAATGGCGCAGGTTGCGTTCGAAGTAAGCGGTGGTCTGCTGCTCACTCCGCACACCACCAAGATGCGCCATCACGTCGGGATCCGTCTGCAGTCGTCGCACCTCATCGAAGTGCGAGGCGAGGAGGCGGTGCCCGCGCAGGCGGGCCGTCTCGAACTGATCGAGCGGCATCGGTGTCCTATCGGTTGAGGTAATCATCCATCAACGCCTGCAGCAACGATTGGCCCGTTCGCTCTGCGCCGGCGTCCACCCGCCCGGTGCGCGCGAGGGGGCGGCGACCGACGTTGTCCCAGGCCAACGCGCCGGAGTCGCTCACCAGGCCCCACCCGTCGGTGAAGGTGAACCACGCCCATGACGCGGCGCCCACATCGAGGAGGTTCCGGCTCCAGCGATAGGCCGTGGCATCGACGCCCAGCTGGGCCAGCAGGGTGTGCGGGATGTCGGCTTGGCCACCGATCCGGGTGATGACCGTGTCCCGGGTCGCGAGGGCGCCGCCGAGCCAGAGCATCGGGATCGCAAAGGTCTCCCACTTTCGCACGGACTGGAGCGAGTCGAGCGCCGGCAACCGATGCCCGTGGTCAGCCACGATGATGATGAGGGTGCTGTCCCACCATGGCATACGCCGCGCGACACGCACGAAGTCGCCGATGCTGCGATCGGTATAGGCGTGGGCATTGAGAAACCGACTCCGTTCATCCGATCCGGCGATGACTGTGGTCATCGGAACCAGGAACGGTTCGTGACTACTGAGCGTGAACAGCGTCACGAAGAAGGGCCGCGGCATGGTCGGCAGGTCGTGCTGCAAGCGCCCGAGCACCACGTGATCGTCAGCCCCCCACGACGAGTGACGATCCGCCGCGCGGAACGCGCTCGCGGTGACGAGTGAATCGAAACCAGCCTGCAGCAGATACGAGGTGAAGTTGGTGAACTCCGGATCACCGCCATAATAGAAGCGACTGTGGTAGCCGATGCGGCCGAGGTCGTGGGGGAGCGCCGGCAGGGTCACACTCTTGCGCGGATGCTGGATGATTTCCGTGGTGGGTTGTGCCGGATAGCCACTCACGACCGCCGTGAGCCCCTCGGGACTGCGATCGCCGGTGGCGAAGAAACGACTGAACAACACACCCTGCGGAATCAGGGAGTCGAGATTCGGCGTCACGCCGTTGACGCCACCGAGGCGCCCGACCACCTTGGCGGTCAGGCTCTCCCAGAGAATCACGATCACGTTGGGTCGCGCGATGCGCAGCAGCCGGCGCGTGCCGGCGTCGTCGGACGTCAGCAACGCGGCCGTCGTCGCGCCGGCCTCCGCCGTCGGCAGCACGCGGTACGGGTTGGTTGTCTCGTACGTCCGCCACCAGATGGAGTCGAAGAAATTCCACGAGGCATTGATCGCGGCCTGGTTCGCGAAGGGGTCGCGCGAGAAGTAGACCGTGCTCTGCGTCATCGGCTGCTTCTGGAATCCGCCCCGTGCCGGGTAATACAGAAACCAGCAGAGGCCCGCGAGCAGCGCGAAGGTGGGGACCGCGACCAGGAGCCGAACGCGTTCCCAGTGCCCCAGCTCATCGGCAAGCAGATGGCGAAACAGCCATGCGGCGAATCCCAACTGCCCGATCAGGATGACCACCAGCACCAGGACCGGCGACGCCCCCGCCGAGGCAAGCATCTCGCGCGGCGTGTTGAGATAACGGAGCACCGCGCCGTCGATCCGGAAGCCCCAGACTCGGAACAGCTCCATGTCAACCGTGGCGATGAGCGTGAGCGCCAGCACCATCACAGCCGTGAACCCGATCACCAGCCAGCGTCCCAGGCGCGGCAGGAAGAGCGAAAGCGCGGCAAGCGCAAAGGCGACCACCGCAGGGTAGGCGGTGGCCGCCATGTCCATGCGCGCGCCATGGACAAAGGTCCTCGCGATCGATGCCACCCCCACGCGCTCTGCGGCCGCCGCATGGTAGAGCAGGAACACCAGGCGGAGGACCGCGAAATACATCATCCAGGCAAGGAAATAGCGGGCGCAGAAGGCGAGGCGGCGGAACGCGGCCCGGAGCGACAGCCCCAGCTCGGATCGGTCCCCGATCCACGCTGCTCTCGATCTACGCAGTGCCCCTGCCTCCACCCTGCCCCTCCTCGGTCGCGATCCAGCGTCGCACCATTGTCGGATTCTGCTCCAGTCGGCCTCGAAGCTAGACGCCTGCCGAACGGCGGTCCACCATGCCGGGCCGGACCCCACTACCTTGCCTCAAGATCCGACGGCAGCCGTGCGCTCGATTGCGCCCGCAGCCGTCCCCGCTCAGACGGACCGGAGCCCGCGCATGGCGAAGAGACAGAACTACGGATTCGAGAAGCGCCAGAAAGACCTCAAGAAGCAGCAGAAGCGTGACGACAAGGTCGAGAAGAAGCGCCTCCGCGAGCTGCTGGTCGACCCCTCGGAACCCCTCTCCGAGGCCGTAGAGGCCCAGGTCAGTGCGCTCTGTGCCGACGGGTGGGCCATCTGGGAAGAATTCAGCAGCAAGGCCGAGCCCGGAGCATTCCATCCCTTCGTGGCGGCCGACTATGAGCCGGTCCTCCAGGCCCTGCTCCCTCGTCGCGGCTCGGGTCTCAAGTTTCTCGAATGGGGCTCGGCCACGGGCGTGATCACCATCATGGCTGACATGCTCGGATTCGAGGCGTTCGGCATCGAACTCGACTCGGAGTTGGTGCACACGGCCCGGCGACTCGCCGAGCAACACCATTCCGAGGCCCGCTTTGCGGCCGGATCATTCCTGCCGGCCGGCTATCAGTTCCGCCCCGCCAGCGGTGATGGTCGCAGCGCCACCATCGGCACCGGCCCCTCCGGCTATCTGGAGCTGGCGCACCCGCTCGATGAGTTCGATGTCGTGTTCGGCTTTCCGTGGGGCGGCGAGGAGCCGCTGATGCTGGACCTCATGGCCACCTACGGCCGTCCCGACGCCTTCCTGCTGCTCAACACCGTCAACGACGGGGTCCAGACCTGGCAGGGCGGACGACGGCTGCCCCCGGTGGTCGCCGACTAGCGCGGGAATCCCGCCCGCGCGATGCCCGGAATGATCCGCAGCGCATTGGCATAGTAGAGCTTCTTGAGCACCCCATCGGGCAGCCCGATGCCGTAGAGCTTCCAGAAGGCGTGGTAGTCGCGATAGTAGTCGAAATAGTCATCGTTGGTCTCGAACACCCGCCAGTAATACGGATACTCATCCGGCTGATAGCTGTCCTTCCCGAACAACAATCGATCCTGGTATTTCACGAAGAAATCATGGGCGCTGCGCGGCTGGCGCCCGATATCGTAGAGCACCGCGCCCACCTCCGCATACAGATTCGGCATCGCATCAAACATCCGCCCGAGCCGCCCCAGGTCCTGGGCATGCCACCCGAGGTGTGCCAGCACCCAGATGGTGTTCGGATGTTTGCGCAGCATCCGGTCACGCTCGGCCATCAACTCCTCAAAGGGAGGAAAACGGGTCGAGTCCTGATAGCGGCGCGAGGGATAGATCGCCTGTTCCAGCCAACGTTCGTTCTGGAAATCGAGTGGTGCCCAGAATTCTGCCGGATCGGCGGTGTGCACAAACACCGGGATCTTCAAGCGTGCCGCGGTCTCCCAGACTACATCCAGTTCCGGGTCATCCAGCATGAGGCGGGAGCCATCGGCCTTGCGATTGGAAATCCCGAAGCTCTTCATGATCTCGCCCACCCCCACCGCGCCCGCCTTCACATCGGCCTCGAGCTGTGCCGCGATCTTCACCCCCGAACCCGGACCAACATTGTTCAGGTTCAGGGTGGTGAACATCACGAAGCGATCGGCATAGCGACTCGCCTTGATCGCGTCGAGCTGTTGCGTGAGCCGGTCACCGGAGGTGCCGTTCGCATTCACCATGACGCGGAGGTTGAGCGAATCCATCCCCGCGCCAACCAGATTGATCACGTCGTTCGAGATCAACGCCGGCGGATGCCCGTGAATGTCGATGACGGGGAACTTCGCGCGCGGCACCAGGTGCACCGGAACAACCAGAGTCGACCTGGGCTTGTACTCCACAATCGAGGGAGGCGGCAACTGCGGCGACCGCCCCTGGGCCGGGCGAGGAACGACCTGGCCCGGCGTCTGCTGGGCGACCAGGGGCGCGGCGGCAAGGCAGGACAAGCAGGTCAACCAGAGTCGCATGATCCACTCCAAGCTCGGGAACGGCGGGCGGCGGACACCCCTCTCGTACGGCACGCGCAGGGTCTGGGTTCCCGGGGGCGGCCGGCCCCACGCTCACCAGTCGGTCGGCTCGTAATCCTTGAGGAACTGACCCCAGACATGCACGCCGGTGTTGAACCCCACCATGATCGGATCGACGATCCGGGCGGCGCCGTCGATGATGTCGAGTGGCGGATGAAAGCGATGCTCTGCCGTCTTGCGCGCGGCAATCTCGACCGGATCCTCATCGGTGACCCAGCCCGTGTCGATGGCATTCATGTGGATGCCACCACCGTGGTAGTCAGTGGCCGCGGTACGCGTCATCATGTTGAGCGCCGCCTTGGCCATGTTGGTGTGCGGATGACGGGTCGTCTTCCAGCGTCGGTAGAACTGGCCCTCCACCGCGGATACGTTCACGATGTGCTTGTCGCGTTCCGGCGTGCGCATCATCAGCGGCTTGAGCCGCGCGTTGATGATGAAGGGCGCAATGGCATTCACGAGTTGCACCTCGAGCAATTCCACCGACGGCACTTCGGCCATCAGCAACCGCCAGGAATTGCGGCCGCGCAAGTCGACCTGTTGCAGGTCCTGATCGAGTCGACCCTGCGGAAAGAGCGCCCCCTGCGCCTCGAGTTCCTCGGGCAAGAGCGGCACCTGGGACAGTTCCGCCGCATGCGTCAACCCGGCCACGGCCGAGAGTTGCCGGTCGAACGTGGCGGGCAGGGTCTCGCCACCATCGGCCTCGGGCAGCATGTGATACCCGCGCAACCCTTCGTAGCGGCCGAGGAGCTGACGCACCGGCTCGCTCATCCCCTGGATCGCGGCCGTCTCTCCCTCCATCATGTGCTGATAGAAGTCGGGCGGACGCCGCACGGTCTGGCAGGCATTGTTGATGATGAAATCGAGTCGCTCACGATGCTCCAGCAGCTCGTGACAAAACGCCTCCACGCTCGGCGTATGCCGCAGGTCAAGCCCGAAGATCTCGAGACGGTGACCCCATTCCGCAAAATCGGGTTCCTGCGCGTAGCGCGTGGCCGAATCCCGCGGAAAGCGAGTGGTCACGATCAGCGAGGCGCCGGCACGGAGCAACTTGAGGCCAGCCTGATAACCAATCTTCACGCGACCGCCGGTGAGCAGCGCCACCCGACCGGTGAGATCAGCGAGCTCGGTGCGCTTGCGGAAGTTCCGCTCGGCACACCTGGGACAGAGCTGATCGTAGAAGTGATGGACCTCGGTATAGTCCTGCTTGCAGACGTAGCAGTGCAGTCGCTCCATCGGCTCCCGGAATTCAGGATCCCCTTCGACATCCTGCTGCTCAAAATCCGACGGCGGGAAGAAGTTCGGCGTGGTGAAGACCGTCTGCCGCCGCAGGGAGCGGATCCCGGTCTCCGAGAGCACCTTCTCCTCCCGTTGCACCCGCTTCGCCTTCCGATCGCGAATGGTGGCCTTCACCATCCGGCGGCGGGCGCTGGTATCGGGATTGTAGACCAAACCGGCCGCGTTGATGAGCCGGTGTCGCTCGGATTCCGGAAGGGAGGCGAGGATGCCACGGTCGGCCGCGATCCGCTCCAAGGTCTCCATGGCATCCCGCAGCCGTTCCGGGAGTCCCGGCAGGTCAGGAGCGGTAGATTCGGGTGTCGTCATGGGGCCAAGGGTAATCCGTCGCCCCGCGAGGTCAACGATACCGGGTGAACTCAATGCCCTCGGGAGGGTCGGGTGCTGGCCAACTGGATCACGCTGTCGCGCTTCCCCCTGTTGCTGCTCATCGTGCTGAACCTCTACGGAGGGAGTCCGACCCTGCGGCTCGCTGGCGTCGCGCTGCTCTTCGTGGGGCTGATGCTCGACACCGTCGATGGGATGGTGGCGCGACGGACCGGGCAGACCTCCCTCTTCGGAAGCGTGCTCGATATCGCGGCCGACCGGACCTACGAGTTGGTGTTGTGGATGGTCTTTGCCGACCTGACGATGATCCCGGTGATCATTCCGCTCATCGTCGTGGCCCGCACCACCCTGACAGACGCGTTTCGCAGCATCGGCATCGCGCAGGGCATCCCGCCGTTCGACCAGCATCGCTCCAAGCTCGGTCGCTTCCTGGTGGGCTCACCGCCCATGCGGATCGGCTACTCGGTGAGCAAGGTCGTGACCTTCTGCGGATTGGCGCTGGCCCAGGCCTTCGGTGGCCAGCCCGACGGCTCGCGCCTGGCCGCGCTCGCCCCGCCGATGCTGGAGGTGTTTCGCCTGACCGCCTGGGTTGCCCTCACCTTCTGCGTCTTCCGCGGGCTGCCGGTGATCGTGGCGAACCTGCGGCGCTACTGGGGCACCCCGGCCGAGGCACGCGGCTAGCGCGCGTCGGGGAGGGAGTAGGTGAACTCGTAGGCGTGATCTTTCCCGGTGATGATGATCAGGAAGGTCCCCTGGAGGCCGGCCAGCTCCTCGGTCCCGGAACCGGGAACCACGGTGATCGTCAGCCCCTGCTCGCCTCCTGCCATCCAGGCGCTGTGTTGCAAGGCGAACGCACCACGCTTTCCCTGGAGCGTGCCGGTGACGCGCTCGATCGCGACGTAGCCTGCTGACCCACTCGTCGGGCTGCCCGTTGCCAGCATCATGCCCTTGCTGCTCCCCTCGATGTCGCCGTGCAGCGTCTTGTCGATCGACATCCGGCCGATCTGCGCCGCGTCGGCAAACTCATCGGATGGGAGCGAACCCATCTTCACCTCGAACGTCCCTCGGGCAACAGCCATGGTGCTGTGCTCCTGGTGTGCGGGGGGTGGCAACTGCTGCGCCGGCAGGGGTGCCGTGGCGAGCAGTACCCACCCGATCATGAACGACAATCGCATCGGTCCTTCCCCTGGTGCGGCACACGACACGCGGCGAGCCGGGGAGATCCCGACTCGCCGCGTGCCATCCTTCACACCGTGGTGCTACGTGGTGGCGTCCGCGAGGGCGTTGATCGAACCCGCCATCGTGTGCGCCTTCTTTGCGTCCTTCGCGGCGCCTGCCGCCGTGTGCATCTCGGTGGCGAGGGCGTTGAGCGCCGACTTGCGCGCCGCACCGCTCAGCTTTTCGGCACTGGTCAACCCGCCGCGTGCGGCGGCAATCTTGTCACCACTCATGCCACCGCTGCGCTCGAGCTGATCGAGGTACGCCCGGGTGAGGGAGAACGTCGCCGGCCACTCGAACTTCGGCTGGCCCTGGGCGTTGAGGTAGTCGAGGTGCACCGATCGCGCCGCATCGATTTCGTTCTGCGAGATGAACGCGCTCGGCTGCAGCTGGAGGATATCCAGCCCGCGACCGATTTCCGACGACACAATGGCGCCGTTGTACCAGTACACCGACCAGGAACCGGCATTCCCCTGGCGCGTGCCGTCGATCGGACCACGATCGAAGAACGCGATCTCCTTCGGATGCCCGATATCGGTCCAGTCGAAGACCGAGAGTCCGCCCTGATACCAGGCCTGCACCATCACGTCCCGGCCGGGAATCGGGATCAGCGAGCCGTTGTGGGCCACGCAATTCTCCAGCGTGGTCTGCGCGGCCGGCATCTTGTAATAGCTCTGCATCTGCATCTTGCGATCGCGCAGCGTGAAGAGGGCGTCAGCTCCCCACTCCATCTTGTCGGTCGCACGGCACTTCGGCTGGCCACCTCCACCCCATTCGTCGGAGAAGAGGATCTTGGTGCCGTCGTTGTTGAAGGTCGCCGAGTGCCAATAGGAGAAGTTGGAGTCGGCGACCGCATCGATGCGCCTTGGATTCGCCGGATCACTGATGTCGAGCAGCAGCCCGTAGCCGCCGCACGCGCCGCCGGCCAATCCGATCGCCGGGTAGACGGTGATGTCATGACACTGGTCCGGACCGGTCGGGGCCCGACGCGCAGCACCGGCACGCGGGGCGCCGGTCATGGTGGCAATCATGTCGGGCAGTGCGGCACGCAGCGCGGCACTGTCCGCGCTGGTCGGTGCCCCGCTGCCGCCACGCGCCTTCATGATGCTGTCGAGCATCGGACGGGTGAACTGCGGCGGCAGTACCTGCTCGGCACCGCCGAAGGTGGCCGTGAAGGCCCCCGACTTCTTGGCAGCAGCAAGCGCGGTGGCCCGTGCGGCGGCATCCGCGGCAGCCTCGCCGTGGGTCGGCGGGGCAGCGAGGTCGTTGAAGATCCGTGGCGAGGCCACAATGGCCGCCTGCTCCGGGTGCGCCAGCGGCACCTTGATCACTTCGATGCGGAAGTGCGCCGAGTTGGGATCTTCGCTCGGGGCGAGATTGGAACAGCCGGGGAGCTCGTCGGCCGAGCGGACGCTGGAGGAACCGGAGATGTAGACGTACACATTCGCCTTGTCCTTCGGGTCGACCAGCACGGTGTGGGTGTGCGAGCCGCGGCAGGTCTGGACGTTGCCGACATTCTTCGGGTTGTGGATGTCGCTGATGTCGAAGATGCGGATGCCACGGAGCCGGTCCTTGCTGACCGCCGCGGGCACGCCCTGGGCGCCGCAATCGAGGCGGCCGGTGAGGCCCTCACCCGACACGAAGAGCAGATTGCCGTACACCGAGACATCGCTCTGCGACGCCGGACAGAAGTACGCCGTCTTCAGCGTCGGCTTGCTGAGGCTCGAGATGTCCCAGATCTGGTAACCGCTGTAGCTGCCCTGAATCGCCATGTTGCCCTTGAAGGCGAGGTCCGAGTTGGTCGCGCCCACGAACTGATCGCTCGGCGGCGTGTTCGACAGCAGACGCATGTTCCAGGACGCCTCGGCGGCGGGCTGGCCGATCACCATCTTGGTGCTGTCCTTCGACCAGCGCACCATGGTGCCGGGTCGCAGCCCCACGCGGGGATCCGGCGACGGAGCGGACATCGACCTGCTGGTGGAGGCGGGTGCCGGCATGCTGCCGGCCGTCGAGGACGAAGACGCGCACGCCGCCAAGGCGAGCGTGCCCGTCACGAGTGTGGCACGGTACAGGAAGGTCATGGGTGCTTCCGGTAAAGGGACAGAGGGAGAGTTGTGAGGGGTGCGGGTGGTCACGGTGCAGTGCCGGGGGCAGGTGGCAGGGCATCGAGCATCGTGTGCATGCGGTCGATCTCGGAGCCCTGATCCGCATTCACGTCGTTGGCGAACTTGAACACGATCTCATCCTGAGCCGCGCCATAGCTGCCGAAGAGTTTGTCGACCATGGTGAGGGCACCGGTGTGGTGCTGGATCATGAAGGTCAGAAACAGCCGGTCGAATGCCACGCCCCTGGCGGCATCCAGCGCCTTCATCTGGTCCTCGGTCAGCATGCCCGGCATCAACATCACATGATCCATACCGTCCATGTGCATCGTCATGCCGTGCGCACTGCCATCGGGCACCGGCAGGTTGTGGTCCCGCAACCAGCGCGCCATCGTCGCGATCTCATCCTCCTGCGAATTGATGATGCGCGCGGCCATGATCTGCAGCGATGCGCTGGCGCCGTGGGTCGGTGCCCACTTGGCCATGACGATGGCCTGCGCGTGATGCCCGATCATCCCCGTCATGAATTCCACATCGGGCGCGGCCGGCGGCGGCAACGCGGGGCGGGTCGAGACGGGCTGGGGCGCGGTCGAGACCGATGCGGGGCGGGCGCAGGCGCCGGCAGCCACCACCCAGAGGAGGGCAATGCCACGACGTGAGCGCTGGAGGATCATGCATTCCTGCCTGTGAGAGTGCGGCGAGGGATCCAAAGATACTACGATCCCGGTCGGGCCGGTGCCAACTACGCTCGAGTGCACCGATTGGTGTCGTTCCGTCGTGTCGAGAGGCAAATCACCCTTCAGCCCGCGACGGGAGCGCCCCTGGCGCGACGCGGCCAGCTGGAGCCCAGCCGTCCCTGCTGGCGCCGAGGGCCCACCGGCTGTAGCGTCAGGGAACCCTGGGAGTCGCCGTGGATCTGCATCGCACTCCGCTGACGGGCACCATTGCCGAGCGCTATGAAATCCGCCGGGAGGCCGGCCGCGGCGGGATGGCGGTCGTCTATCTCGCGTGGGACCTTCGGCACGGTCGCCCGGTCGCCCTGAAGGTGCTCCGGCCGGAGATCGGCAGTGATCTCGGCGCCGAGCGCTTCCTCCGCGAAATCCAGATCACCTCGCGGCTCTCACATCCCCATGTCCTTGCGGTGCTCGATTCCGGGCTGCATCCGCTCCCCGGTGGCGGGGCGCTGCCCTTCTATGTCATGCCCTTCATCGAAGGCCCGACCCTCGGCGATCGGCTGACCGACGGCACCAAGCTGCCGATCGACGAAGCGCTCCAGATCGCGGCCGAGGTCGCCGAGGCGCTGCAGTACGCGCACGCGCACGGCGTGATCCACCGCGACATCAAGCCCGGCAACATCCTGCTGCACGAAGGTCATGCGCTGGTGGCTGATTTCGGTGTGGCTCGGTTCCTCGATGCCGGCTCCACCGTCGTCACGACCGTGGGCATGGCAATCGGCACCATGCACTACATGAGCCCGGAACAGTTCACCGCCGATCCGCAGATTGATGGTCGCAGCGACGTGTATGCGCTGGGATGCGTGCTCTTCGAGATGCTGGCGGGTGAGCCACCGTTCAGCGGCTCCACCCCCGCGGCCGTGTGTGCGCGTCACCAGGTCGAACGCCCGAGGGATCTGCGGCGGCTGCGCACCGGTGTCAGCGCTGCGATCCAGCGGGTGGTCGCCAAGGCGCTCGCCAAGCGTCCCGACGATCGCTACGCCTCGGCGGAGGTCTTGCACGCGGACCTCATCCAGCTGCAGGGCGCCGGCGGCGGCACCTCCGGCTGGTCGGTTCGTCGTCGCTGGGTCGCCGTGGTTGGGGGGCTGCTGGCAACCGCGGCCATCCTGACGTGGCACTTCCGCCCGGCAACGAGTGCAGTCGGCAACCCGGTGACGCGCGTCGCCACTCGAATCGCGGTGCTCCCCTTCCGGGTCGAGGGCAACGACTCGGTGCGTGCCGCGTCCGACCGGATCTCGGAGTCGCTGACGGATCGACTTCAAGCGGTGCCGGATCTCGCGGTCACGGCGTCGGCGATGTTGGCACCGTTCCGCGACATGCCGATGGACTCCCTGCGCGCGCGCTTTCCGCTCGATCGCCTGGTCACCGGCAGTGTCGTGCGGCACGGGGATTCGCTCGCGATGATCGTGCGCCTCGTGGACCCTGCCACCGGATTGCAGCTCGATTCGAAAGCGTGGACCGTTGCCATGGCGGCGCCTGCCGCATCCATCGCCGACCGGCTGAGCAGCTTCGTGCGCGAATCGCTCTGGCGTGAGCGACTCACCCGGATGCGCCGTGCGCAGGTCAACGATGACTCCGCGTGGAACCTGATCGAGGCCGCACGCTCCCTGCGACAGCAGGCCGATCTCGCGGTTCGAGTGCGCGCCGACCGCCAGGGATTTCAGAAGCTCGACCAGGCAGATTCCCTGCTGTCCCTCGCCGAACAACGCGATCGCGCAAGCCTGCTCATTCCGTTGGAGCGCGCCCAGACCGCACAGTTCCGGGCGTACCTGGCTGAATACATCCCCCAGCGGCTCGAAGGCAGTGGCGAGCAACTTCCCGACCCGTCCGTCGCACGCGCGAGCGCGTTGAGTCTCGTCGATCTGGTCCTGCGTGATCACCCGCGACAGCCAGAGGCCCTGGCGATGCGCGGCGGCATTCGTCTGGGCCTGTACCGCGACAAGGGTGCCGATTCCGAGCTCACGGGAGCCATCAACGACTTCGAGCAGGCCACGGCCAATGACCCCGAAGCGGTGCGCTCCTGGCGCGAGCTCAGTCGTGCCTACCTCATGGCGGGACGCTACCCCGAGAGCATGATGGCCATCGAGCAGGCGGCCAAGGTCGATCCCTATCAGGTGAATCAGCAGGAATTGTTGCGGGGACGCTTCGAGATCGCGCTGCTGGTGGGGGATTTCGACAAGGCCGGCCGGGCCTGTCAAACCGGGCTACAAATCTTTCGGGACGACCAGCGCTTCTCCGACTGCGAGGTTGAATGGTGGGGACGAACCCGAAGCGATCCGGCAAGCATCACGCGAGCCCTCGCCATCACCGATTCGCTGGCGCGCGCGGGCGACGACTCACTCTTCACCGCACATCGCAACTTCTGGATCGGCGCCATGCTCGCACGCGCCGGCCATGGCGACAGCGCCGACCGCATCGCGGCACGGGTGCTGGGTGCGCTGAAGGGCACCGCCGTTCCCACCACCCTGCTGGTCGAGGCGGCCAGCCTGCGGCTCTTGCGTGGCGAGCCCGACAGCGCCCTTGTGTTGATAGCCCAGGCGGTGCGCCAGAATCGTCGAGAAGTACCCTACCTCAGCAACGCGCCCTGGTTCACGTCGCTGAGGCGGGACCCCCACTTCGCCGCGGCGCTCGCGGGCATCTCGCCACGCGAGGCCGGACCGCGTCCCTAGACGCTAGTAGGCAACCAGCGTGAACTTGCCATCGAGGTGACCCACCTCATTCAGCAGCAACAGTTTCACCGATTGTTCGATGTCGGTGGAGTTTGCGGCCTTTGTGCTACCCCAGGAGGCGGCAAGCACCGCCTGCGCCAATGCCATCGCGAGCTTGGTCTGCGCCGGGTCGACACCGAGCTTTCGGATCGCCGCCCTGATCGGACGCAGCTTCGCGAGCTGACTTTTGGTGAGCTTGGGGAATCGCTTCGAGGCCCGACCACCACTGGCCCGATACTTAGTGAGCCCATCGTCACAGACGCGGGTGCCGGAAACGATCACGCACTTTGCCATTGAGCCTCCTGGGGCGAGGATAGCGAATCGAACGGACGGCTGGATGTACGGTTCGGCACCACCCCTGTCAAGCGCGCTCGCTCGGCAGGGGCGGTCGCTTGACTTTTACTTCTACGGGTGTAGATCTACGACTGTAGTTTCACCAGAAACTGCCACGTGCCGTCCGGTCAGGTTCCGCTTTGCAACCATTCCGGCCCCGCAGGTGTCGAAGTGAGGTACCCCAAGCGGAGCCCGCGAGATGTTGATTTCCCTGAGCCTCCTCCTCGCCGTCCAGGCGCAGTCCCCTCCAGCCGCCGTGATGACGAACCCCTCGGCGGCCTCGCTTCGAGCGACACGCGCGACTCAGGCCCCGACTCTCGATGGCCGCGGTGACGAGCCGGCCTGGCAGCTCGCGCCGGCCGTCACTCAGTTCCTCGAGAGCCGCCCCACCGAGGGAGCCGCGCCGAAGCAACAGACCGAGTTTCGCGTGCTCTACGACGAACGCAACCTCTATGTGTTGGTGCGCGCCTTCGACTCCCGACCCGACAGCATCGCGGGGCTGCTTTCGCGCCGGGACGATCAGACCTCTTCCGATCTGGTCACGGTGATGATCGACTCGTATCACGATCGTCGCACCGGCTACGAATTCACGGTGAACCCCGTGGGGGTGAAGGCGGACTATTCCATCTTCAACGACGGCAACGAAGATCGGGCGTGGGACGGCGTCTGGGATGTGGCCACACGCATCGACTCGCTCGGCTGGACGGCAGAGTTCCGGATCCCGTTCTCGCAGCTCCGGTTTGCACCGGAGCCGAGTGTGACGTTTGGTTTCGCCGTCTCACGCACCATCCAGCGCCACACCGCGCAGGTCAGCTGGCCACTGTTGCGGCAGTCGAAATCCGGCTTGGTGTCCCAGTTCGGCGAACTCACCGGACTCGAGGGACTGGCCTCCCCGCGCCGCGCAGAGGTGGCTCCCTACTTGGTGATCAAAAGCGAGCCGCTCGCCTCCCCGCGGGGCCCGGAGCGTCGGCAGGCGCTCTCGGTTGGGGGAGATCTCAAGTACGCCGTCGCCTCCAACCTGACACTCAATGCCACGGTGAACCCCGACTTCGGCCAGGTCGAAGCAGACCCAGCCGAACTCAACCTCTCGGCCTTCGAAACGTTTTTCAGTGAGCGGCGTCCCTTCTTTGTCGAGGGGAAGGGCCTCTTCACGATGAACCTGAACTGCTTCGTCGTGGTGGACTGTCAGACCGGCGAGGGACTCTTCTATTCCCGCCGGATCGGTCGCTCACCGCATTTCACCGGATTGTATGGCGATGCCGGCTCTCCCACGTCCACCCGCATCCTCGGCGCGGCGAAGCTCACCGGGCGCCTCCCAGGCGGCCTCTCGGTCGGCATCGTCGATGCCTTCACCGATCGCATCGATGCGCCGGGCAACCGGACCCTCGAGCCGGCGACCAACTACGCCGTGGTGCGAGCGAATCAGGACCTCTCGGGAGGGCTCACCAGCATCGGTGTGATGCTCACCGGCGTGAATCGCACGCTCGACGCCTCGACCCGAGACTATCTCCATGGCTCGGCGCAGGTCGCCGGGCTCGATGCCCGGCATCGCTTCGGCCGCTTCGAGATCTCGGGTTCGCTGGCCGCGAGCCGCGTCGCCGGCAGCGCCGAGGCCATCGCAGCGACCCAACGCAGCCCGGTCCACTATTTTCAGCGGCCCGATGGTGACATCCGCTACGACCCCACGCGTACGACCCTGACAGGACACTCGGAGGAGTTTCGCTTCGCGAAGGTTGGGGGGCAAACCTCACACTTCGAAACCGGATACGGCCGCAAGTCAGCGGGATTCGAGGTCAACGATCTCGGTTTCCTGCGACAGGCCGATCGGGTGAGCTGGACCAACTGGTTTGCGCTGCAGTTCAATCAACCGAATCGCGTCTATCAACGACTGAACTGGAATTTCAACTACTGGCGATACTGGACCACCGGCGGACTCCCGGTCGACAATGCCTTCAACACCAACGTCCACACGCAGCTCACCAACCGCTGGTGGTTCCACCTCGGCGGCACCATCGGACAAATGGGCCAGAATTTCTGCGATCATGAATGCACCCGAGGGGGCCCTGCCCTGCGGATTGATCCGTACTTTGCCCCGTGGGGCGGCATCCAGGGCGACGGTCGGAAGCGCGTCGTGCCCAGCCTCTGGTTCAACTACCTTCGGACCGATGGCGGCCGCACCCATAGCCTCAACCTCAACCCGTCGGTCGAGATCAAGCTGTCCTCGCGGTTCTCGAGCTCGATCGGGGTGAACCGCACGGTGCGCGTCGATGACACGCAATGGTTCGGGAACTTCACGGATGCGCAGGGCACGACCCACTACACCTTCGCTCATCTCGACCAGAAGACGCTGGGCATGACGTGGCGGCTCAACTACACCTTCACGCCGACCGCCACCCTGCAGCTGTATGCCAACCCGTTCATTTCCAAGGGGACCTACACCGACGTGCAGGAGCTCGATCGGCCGCGTGCCGCCGCGTATGACGATCGCTACCAACCCTACGCGCTGGGTCGCGACCCGGGCGGATTCAACTTCAAGCAGTTCCGGTCGAACGCGGTCTTCCGCTGGGAATACCGCCCGGGCTCAACGCTGTTCGTGGTGTGGAGTCAGGGTCGTCAGGACTTCGCGTCGGAGCAGGGCGGCAACAGCTTCGGCGGCGATCTCGACCACCTCTTTGGCCAGCGAGCGCAGGACACCTTCCTGGTGAAGCTCTCCTACTGGTTGAACCGCTAGGCGCTGAGGCGAGCGGGCGCGCCTGGGCCGCTCTCAGGCCGCCCGCAGTGCCACCCCCGGATCGATCCGCGAGGCGCGGATCGCCGGTACCCAACAGGCCGCCACCCCGATGGCTGCCATGATCACGACCACGACCAGCAACGTCACCGGGTCATGGGGTGCCACACCGAAGAGCAGACCACGCATCACGCGCGCGAGCAGCAGCGACCCGACCACACCCAACAGCAGGCCAATGAGCAGCAGGACGCCACCCTCGCGAAGAATCATTCGCTGAACGCGCGCGGCATCGGCACCGAGGCTCATCCGGATCCCGATTTCGTTGGTCCGCGCGCTGACCGAGAACGCCAGCACACCCGCGATGCCGATCGCGGCCACAATAAGCGCCAGAATCCCGAAGGCACTCACCAGGATCGCGTTGAGGCGACGCGGTGCGACGCTCTCGTCACGGATCTGGTCAATCGTGAGGAGCTTCTCGACCGGCTGCTGGGGGGCCACCGCGCGGAGCGTGCGCAACGTGGCCGGGCCCAGTGCCGCCGCATCGCCGTGCGTCCGAATCACGAAACCACCGGAGGGAAAGTCTCCCTGGGCAAACGGAATGAAGACCGCGGGAAGGGCGACGCCGTCGAGTCCGCCATCCTTGGTGTTCCCCGACACGCCCACGACCGTGCGCCAGGCGTCAGAGATGCCGATGAATTTGAGCACCTCGCCGGTCCACGCCACGTGACGCCCCAGCGGATCCTGCCCCGGGAAGAGCAAGTCCGCCAGCGTCTTGTTGAGAATTACCACCTTGGCAGCGTTGGCGTCATCAGTGGCCGCGAACGGTCGACCGGCGCGAATCGGGATGCCCGCGGCCGCGAAGTAATCGGGGGCCGCCGTGCGGTACTCGGCCTGCGGCGCCGGCTCCCCCGGTGCGACCGCACGCCCCTCCGCCTTGACGTCAAGCAGGATGCCGGCTGCCCGAAGCGGAATCGTGGAGCCAAGCCCCACCTGCTCCACCCCGGGAATCGCCGCCAACTCCTGACGCATCCGTTCATACTGCGCCACCGCGACGGCGTTGTCGCCGCCACCGAAGTCGCGCGGCACCTCCACGGTGAGCAGCTTGTCACTGGTCAGCCCGGTGTCGACATCGGCCAGCCGCTGCATCGTGCGCGTCAACAACCCGGCGCCGGTGAGCAAGACCACCGACACGGCGATCTGCGCCACGACCAGTCCCTGCTGCAACCGCTGCCGCCGTGATCCACTGGTCGCGCGCCGCCCGCCCGCCGTCAACGCTGCTCCGAGCTCATGCTCGCTGGTGAGTCTCGGTGCATACGAGAGCAGGACGGCCACCAGGAGCACCAGCAACAGCGTGAAGCCGAGGACCATGCCATCGATCCGGATCTCGTCGGCACGCGGACTGTAGCGCGCCGCGAAGGTGCTCAACATCCCCACGCCGCCGAAGGCCAAGCCGAGCCCGAGGGCACCGCCACCGGCGGCCAGCAACAGATTCTCGACCAGCAGGAGGCGGCGCAGCTGTCCGGTGCCCGCGCCGAGCGCCGAGCGCACGACGAGTTCATGCTCCCGCCGCACCGCACGCATGAGCGTGAGGTTGGTGACGTTGGCGCAGGCAATCACGAGGACAAACGCCGCGGCACCCATGAGGAGCCAGAGCGTGAGTCGCGCCTTCTCCCCGAGGACTTCCTGGAACGGGGTGAGCGTCACATGGTATCCCGATGCCGCATCATAGGCCTCGGGATGGTCGGCGTGGGCCGTCGCCGTGATGCGCTCCACCTCGGCGCGCGCTTGCGAGACCGTGGCGCCCGGCGCGAGACGGGCAATCATCTGCGTCATCCGGTGGGTACGCCCCGTCACCATCATCGCGCTGAGATGATGCTCGCTGTTTACCATGTTCATCAAGGCGTCAATGCGCGCCGGAAAGTAGGGCGCCGGTTGCAGCACGCCGACCACTGCCACCGACTTGCCGCCCACCCGCAGCGACTTGCCGACGATGCTGCTGTCGCCGTTGAAGCGCTGCATCCAGAAATCATGGGTCAGGATCATCACCGGCGCGGCGCCGCGACCGTCATCGCCTGCATTGAAGGCGCGCCCCAGGACCGGCGCGAGTCCCATCACGGCGAAATAGTTGCCGGTCACCAGCCCGGCATCGATCCGCACCGCGTCCTGGTCGCCCAGCAGCGAGAAGGTCACGGGTGAGTATTCGGCGATGCCGCCGAGGGTCTTCGATGCATTGCGGAAGTCGTTGATCTCGGGCACCGAGAAGGCCACATCCTCGCGTCCGGGTCCGGCAGCCGATTGCTGCAGGTACATCAATCGATCCCCATCACGGTGTGGCAGCGGCCGCAGCATCACGCCGCGCACGACGCTGAAGATCGCAGTGTTGGCGCCGATACCGAGTCCGAGGGTGAGCACCACGGCCAAGGTGAATCCGGGGGCCCGGGAGAGCGAATGGAGCGCGTACCGAATGGCCGACATCACGGGGTGCTCCAGAGTGGCGGTGGGCGCAATGCGTACATCGGGGTACGAAACCCCCGGGCAGAAGTTACGCCCAGCCCCCCTTCCAGAGGAACTGCCGCGCCGACTATGCTTTGGGCTCCCCCCGCCCCGGAGTGTTGCCCATGAGTGGCGTCCGCCTGTTGATCGGCACCCGCAAGGGAGCCTTCATCCTCACCTCCGACGGCACGCGCGAGCGGTGGGATGTGGCCGGGCCGCATTTTCCGGGCTGGGAGGCCTTCCATCTCAAGGGTTCGCCTGCCGACCCCAACCGGATCTACGCCTCGCAAAGCAGTGCCTGGTTTGGCCAATTGATCCAGCGTTCCGACGACGGGGGGAAGAGCTGGAATCCCGTGGGCAACGCCTTCGCGTATGACGGGGCTCCGGGCACCCATCTCTGGTACGATGGCACCCCACATCCATGGGAATTCAAGCGCGTCTGGCACCTCGAACCGTCGCCCACGGATCCCGATACCGTCTACGCGGGCGTCGAAGATGCCGCCCTCTTTCGCTCCACGGATGGGGGACAGCACTGGGCCGAACTCCCCGGGTTGCGCGGCCACACCACCGGCCCGCTCTGGGCTCCAGGTGCGGGCGGCATGTGCCTCCACACCATCCTCCTCGACCCCACCGATGCCAACCGCATCTACATCGCGATCTCGGCCGCGGGGGCCTTCCGCACCGATGATGGCGGGACCACGTGGAAGCCGATCAATCAGGGGCTCAACTCGCGCTACATCCCGAATCCCACAGCGGAGGTGGGACACTGCGTGCATCACATGGCGATGCATCCCGCGCGGCCGGGGGTGTTGTTCATGCAGAAGCACTGGGATGTCATGCGCACGGACGATGGTGGCGACAATTGGCACGAGATCAGCGGCAACCTTCCGACCGACTTCGGCTTTCCCATCGACATCCACGCGCACGAGCCCGACACGATCTACGTCATCCCCATCACGAGCGACGGTGAGCACTACCCACCCGAAGGCAAGCTCCG
The DNA here is from genome assembly GCA_040002895.1 of Gemmatimonadota bacterium. Taxonomy (GTDB): domain Bacteria; phylum Gemmatimonadota; class Gemmatimonadetes; order Gemmatimonadales; family GWC2-71-9; genus Palsa-1233. Next base: position 18,063 of record JBDUDP010000019.1, on the reverse strand, counting down.
GGTCTATCGCAGTCGCAGCGGCGGGAATGAATGGGAGGCGCTCACCCAAGGACTGCCCCAATCAGATTGCTACGTCAACGTGCTCCGTGATGCGATGAGCGTCGACACGCTCGACGACTGCGGCATCTATTTCGGGACCACGGGAGGACAAGTCTACGCCTCGAAGGATGGCGGCGATCACTGGACCGCCATTGTCCGCGACCTGCCGGCAGTGCTCTCGGTCGAGGCCCAGACGCTGCCATGATCCGGGTTCAATTGCCGTCGCCGCTGCTGGCGCTGGCCAGGCTCCAGGGTGAATTGCTTCTCGAGTTGGGGGATGAGGCCTCGCCGGCCACCGTGCTCGACGCCATCGAGGCGCGCTATCCGATGCTGCGGGGGACGGTGCGCGACCACGCTACCGGCAGGCGCCGCGCCTTCGTGCGCTATTACGCCTGTGAGCGCGACCTGTCACACGATTCCCCCGACACACCGCTGCCACCCGAGGTGCAGCGAGGTGAGGAGCCGTTCCTGATCGTGGGAGCGATGTCGGGAGGGTGAATCAGGCCGGGCCGGGGTGGACTGGCTCGCAGCGCACCTCGCAGGTCACCGAATTGGCGATGTAGCACTCCTCGTGCGCCTGGTGGTGCAGTTCGCTGATGGCATCGGCGCTCGGCAGCAGGTTGCCCGAGAAGTTCACCGCGGGATGCAAGGTGATGAGCACCATCGCCGTGCGACCCGCCGCGTTGCGTCCCATCACGCCGACCGCCAAGTCGACATACTGATCGACCACAAAACCGCGCGCGGCAGCAAACGAGAGAAAGAACAACATGTGGCAGCTGGTCAGCGCCGCCACGAACGCCTCCTCCGGATCCACGGCGCTCGGATCGGACAGCGGCTCGCGCACGACATGCGGAGAGGCGGACGCCGGAACGTCCGCGCCCCCATCGAAATGCCAGCGGTGTCGTCGGCTATAGTGGTTGCCGACAAACGGGGCATCCCCGCGGTCCCAGCGGATCTCCGCCGTGTACGGTGTCACGCGGGCGGAGCCCCGCCATGCATCGACTGCCATTTCTCCGCTGCCGCGAGGTGGCCATGCAGCATCGCCGCCGCCTGCACCAGCGCCTGCTTCACTTCGGGCCGCACGGCGGTCGCGCCGAGTGACCCTTCGAGCAGGACAAGCACCGCACGGTGCTCGTCCACCATGAGCTGCACGAAGCGGCCGTCGAATGCGCTGCCCGAGAGCAGGTTGAGGTCACGCATCGCACGTTCGTGCGCGTGAACCACCGCCGTATCCGGTGGCTGCCGACGCACCACGTTGAGCGATTTGGCGAGGCGACCCCCATTGGTGAGTGACGCCTCATGCTCGCGCACCAGCGTGGTCGCAAACGCCCTGACCTCGGCACTCCCGCCTCGACTGGCGGCGAGTTTCGCCGCCTCGATCACACTCGCATCCGCTGCGTTGATGGCACCCAGCACCGCCTCGTCGCCGGTCTGGGGCAAGACCGGGCGCGGCGGCACTTCGCTCATCGGGCGGCCCATCACCGGGGCCTGGGCAAGCAACAAGATCGTGAGCACTCCCGTCAACATGTCGCCCTCCGTGGCACGGCGTGAGCTTTACTTGATCGGGGTCGCGGTCGAGTCCTGATGACACTTGCCGCCGGCAGGGTCCCAGGTGCGACCGGTGACATCGAGGAAGGCCGAGCGATACTCGCCCTTGCCGAGCGTCAGCTTCAAGACACCGAAGTACCCCTGGACCCGTGCCGCACTCGTGGCGCGCGGATTGTTGCGAAAGCCGCGCAGGTCCCCACCACCGGTCCCGACCACGTATTCGACCATGCCGTGGGTGGAGTCGATCACGCCGAGCGAATTCTGTGGCAGGAAGCGCTCGTAGTCGTGATCATGGCCGTTCAGCACCACGTCCACTCCGCCCGCCTGGAGGATCTCCCAGATGGGGCGCGCGGCCGGGGTGTCACCGTGCCACCCGGAACTGAAGAGCGGCTGGTGCCAGTAGGCCAGTGTGCAGAGGGTCTGGGCCTTCTTCAGCTCGGCCCGCAGCCAGTCCTCCTGGGCCTTGCGTTCGGCAGCTGAAAATGAGCTGTTCACCATGACCTCGCCATTGAGCGAGATCATGTGCCAGGCCCCGACGTCATAGCTGTAGTACCCCTTGTCCGGCGACCCGGCCTTGCTGCCAAAATACTGGTAGTACGGCGATGCACCCACCGAAAGATGCTCATGGTTTCCCGGGGAGGGATGAATCTTCTTCATGATCCCCTTGGCCGAATCACCCCAGGAAGGCGTGAAGCAGAGCGCGAAGTTGCTGGCCGAGCCGCTCGGGTAGGCATTGTCACCGAGGGAGAAGACCTCGGTTGGGACCTTCGCGACGCTGTCGGCCTTCAGCACGCTGTCGATGAGCATCGCGGTCTGCTCGTCGCCATCGGTGCCGCAGACCGCAATGTCACCGGCCCCGATGAACACCGAGGCACCGGTCAGTGCCACTTGGGCTGCCGTGGCCGTGGCGGGTGCGGGCGTGATCTGCACGGGAATCTTGCAAGCGAAGATGACCGCCGGCACGATGAGAACGAGGGGCAACAGGCGGGGCTTCATGGCAGGACTCCAAAGTGTGTCAGGCGCAGGGCGATGACGGAGCTTTTCCCCGTCTCGTTGGCGCGCAATACCCGCACGTCAAGGGACAATTCGTGAAAGGCCACCCAGAAACCGGTGCCGATGGCGTTGTGCCAGCCGCCGGGAGATTTGCCGTCGACATAGACGCGACCGATGTCGCCGGTCCCGAGCAGCCCGACATTGAGCGGCAAGAGCAAGGTGAACTTCGCCACCGGCACGCGCAGCTCGGCCGTGGCGTACACCGACGCGTCGCCCGCGTAGCGCTGCAGATCCAGCGTCCGGACGTCCCCGCGCCCGCCGATGAAGGCCGACTCCTGGAACGGGAAGTCACCAAACACCTTCTTGCCACCGGCACGCAGGCCAAGGTACGGGTGCAGCGGCATCGGGACCGTCACGTAGACGCCGCCCGCCGCGCTCACCGAACCGAATCCGCTGCGCACATCCCACACCGCCGGGAAGTACGTCCCGGTCAGATCGAGTTCCGTACCACGATGCGGGTGCCGCTTGGGCAGGCGATCCACATGCGACAGGGAGAGGCGCAGTCCCGCCTCTCCAAATTTCCCGGCCCCATAGGGCACAACGGCGGAGATCGCGCGATCGGGCGTGCTATCGGTCACGGAATACTGCAACACCGGACCGAAGGACAGCTCAGTCGTGCGGCCGAGGGTTTTGGCCACGGCGGGACGGAAGAGCCACTGGCGCTGCTGGATGGCGTAGAAGTCGTCGCGAGGTGCCGAGACGCCCGTCACGACCCCCGGGCTCTGCGGCGATTCGTTGCCCAGCCCGTGATAGTTCACCATCTCGAGTTGCGACATCCGCGCCAGTGCGGTGAGGTGATACGGCGACGCCTCATGGCGCTGATCCACGGTGAGTGCGACCGAGGCACCGCGCACCTTGAGCGAGTACCGACCCTCGAGCGCCACCATCCGCGAGTACGGCTCCTGGCGGAAGCCGTAGTTGTACCAGGCCATGCCGAGGCGCGGCTGGATGCCGTAGTCATGGTTGATACTGAGGCCGAGGATCGGGGACATCTTGTGCCCCTGATCGCGGCTGGCAGGCATCAGATGCCCCGGGCGGCCAACGAGCGGTCGGCGATTGAACAGGGTGTCCTTGCCGTACTCCACATCATGCACCGCACCTTGATCATAGAGGTGCACCGTGCCGTCATGCCCCGCCACATGCGAGGCATCCACCAGGGTGTTGTTGCCGTTCCCGCCAATCACCCACAGCGGGATGCTGCTCGGCACATCACCGGTGATGTCGGCATGATCGTCTCCACCGTGCAGATAGAGGCGAATGGCCGTGGTCTCGTTGGCATGGAAGCGTCGTGAGAAATACGGCACCTCATCGGGGCCGCGCAGCTCGACCGCCACGGTCGCGGCATCGACTCGCGTCACGATGGCATGGTCGGCGGCATCCGTGGCGTGGATATTCACGACACCGGCCAGGTAGTCATAGAAATGGTCGGCCACCATCGGGAGGGAGTCGCGTCGCATCCGCAGGCGCGCCGTGAGGGCCGGGGCGGTCGCCTGGTACTCGCGCGGCATCGCGGCCGCCACCGAGGCGATCACCGGGTCGGTCAGCCGCCGCGCAAGGGCCGTGGCCACAGAGTCCCAGGTCGTGCGGTCGAGCCCGTCGAGCAGTCGGTGGTCGAAGTCCACGCTGTTCCACGTCAGGCCGCGCATGCCCGCATAGCTGCTATCGAAGACCATCAGGTTGGCCGAGGCCGCGCGCCCGATCTTCGGCAGGAACCCGCTCACCGAGACGAACGCCTTGTCATAGTCGCGAGAGATCGGCTCCCACATCGCACCGGCTGCACTGGAGGTGCGGGCCCACTTCCACTGTCCCGGGTGGCGGTCCCAGTTGTTGACCAGCATGTCGACCAACCGCGCGGCGAGGAACGCCGGAGCATCCACGCGCACCGTCGGGTCCCGATTCAGCAGCCGCAGGAGCGAGTCACTGTCAATGATGTCGAGTGCCTTGCCGAAGCCACCACCGGGGTAATGCCCCTCACTGGGATAGCGACCGAAGCCACCCAGTCGTTTGGCGTAGACCTTCCGGAATTTTCCGAGCAGCGAGTCGTCGGGCATCGCCACCATCACGGCGTTCTCATGCAGCACACCGGCTGCCTCGAGCAACGGCGGGACCATGAGATTCGCCGCAGGATGGGAGCTGCTGACCTGGTCGCGCGCCAAGCGCTCGACGAAGGGAATCCCGCTCAGGGCCTTGGGCGCCTCGGTGCGGTCCTTGTCCACCGAGCGGAAGACATACTCCGCATCATCGGAGGTCGTGAAGCGGAGCGACTTGGTCTGATTGCCACCGCCCTCCTTCCCCAGGTCGAGTCCACCCCGGAATCCGCGCAGGTCAAGCACCGGCACACGAATCGGCGTGGTCCAGAGATCCCGATAGGTGCCGCCGAAGAGGGAGCGGTGGAACCCGCCGGCCCGGTAATGCGCACCGGCGGCCTTGGTGACACTGTCCGCGGGATGGATCACGGGCGGAGCCTCCTGCGCGTGCAGGAGTGCCGGCGCCCCGGTCAGCAGGACCAGCAGGCCGACGCATCGTGATGCGCGAGTGCGCAGCGGAGTGTTCACCATCAGGGCCACCGGTGGAGAGTGATGCGTGCTTGCCCGCCGTGCGCCTCATCACTGATGATCAGGATATGGTCCGCGGTGATGGCGATGCCTTCGGGCTGTGCATGATTGGGTGGGAGCGGTCGCGAGAAGATCACCTCACCTGCGGGGGTGACCTCCATGATGGCCTTCTCGAGCGAGGCCAGCAGGACATAGTTGCCGGTCATCGGGTCGATCGTGATGTCTGAGGGGTGGAAGCCGTTCCAGTCGTTCTCGCCGACCGCCTCCGCCATGGGAATCATCAGCGGCACGGGCACCTGACCTTCGATGCCGCCATCCGCGCCGAGTGGGGTGCGATAGATCACGACCGAGCCCTTCAGCTCCTTCTCATGGGTGTGCTTGCACGCAAAGAGGAGTTGATTGGCCGTGGAGTCGTAGGCCATTCCCTCGAATTCGCACTTTGATCCGAGGCCGGTGTCGAACTTGGCGAATGGCACCGAGCTCTTGTCGGTTCCCTCGCGAAAGCGGTAGAGCACCCCCTTGCTCGTGAACAGGAAGATGGTCTCGCCGGCGCGGGTGATCGACTCGAAGTCGCCATGGATCGGAGGGCTTCCGAGCGTGAACGCCTTGAGCACCCTGCCCTGCCGATAGTCGAGCTCGACGATCTGTGCCAGCTCGTCGCCGTGCGTGAGCAGCCGCCCGTGGGACGTGAGCGCCAGACCGGAGATTTCATTCAGCAAGGGGGGAAGCTTCCAGAGTGCGATCGGATCAGATTGCTTGGCCGTAACCGTGTCGTGGAGCAGGGTGTCGAGTCGAGCCTCTCGTGCGGCGAACAGGCTGCTGTCCGCGGCGCCCTCCTTCGCCGACGGCCCCGCCGCACAGCCGGCGAGGAGCGGAAACAGGACCGTCCAGCGCAACACACGCATCACGACGCGCGTCCCTCGGCCGCGGCGGCGGCGCCCAACTCGAGATCGGCCGAGAGGATGGTGTTGCCCCCGCTCTCACGCAGCGCGGTGAGGAATCGATCGCGGGTCACACTCTTGCGCACGCCGACGAGGTAGTAGAGCTCGCCCGGCTTCCCCGCCGTGGTGATCACCTGATCGAGCCGCCAGCGACGCGCGAGCTGGTCCAGCACGAGTTCGATCCGCTTCTGTGCTTCGCCCACAGCCTCGGACGTGACCATCAGCACCGCATTGAACCGCGGCTTCTTCTGCTTGGAACCGAGCATCTTCTCGATCCGCTCGAAGCGCTTCGCGAGCCGCGCCGCCTTCTTCGGCGAGAGCGCCAGCACGAGATCGCGGTCGGGGATCCCGGCGTCAATGTCCGTTTCCGCGAGATCGCCGAGCGGTTCGGACCAGGTTGCGGACGCCGTGGGCTCCAGGACATTGCGACCGAAGTCATAGCGCCAGATCAACAGCACCACGAAGTTGAACGTCACCGACAGCACGGCCGCCACCAGCACCGACTGCACGCCAGCCGCGAGCCCGACGCCAATGCCCAGGAAGATGTACACCATGTCCCGGACATCGAGGGTCGTGGTGCGGAAGCGCAGGCCCGCCACAATGCCACCCAGCGAGAAGGCAAGCGCCAGCGACGATCGCACCACCAGCACGATGCCGGCCACCACCAGCGGCAGGATGATGAGCGTCTGCACGATGCTCTGATCGGCGTCTCGATGCCGCCGGGCGGACATGAAGACCCAGCTCACGGGCAACATCAAGGCCAGGGTCGTCAGCATCACGCCGAACGCCATGACCACGAGTGAGAAGCCCGATTCCGGCGGCACCGCGGCGACACGCTCGCTGCTCTTGGAGAGTCCGTCCTGCAGGATCTGGGAATCGGACGCCAGCGTCGTGACGTGGTCACCCTGGATCAGGTGGCCGACGGGGGGAGCGAAGTAGATCAGTGCCGCCACAACAACCGCGAGGGCGACGTAGTAGGCGAGCAACCGCCGCAATGGCTTGTCGGAGCCCAAGGTGAGGATGTCGATCGACTGCTTGAAAAACCCCATGTTCCCGCCGCTGGATGGTGGACCAGATGAGACCCGCAACGGGAAAGGACGGTCCAAGTCCCTCGTTGCAACACACCAGCTCCACCCCCCTGAGCACGGGGGGTACCGGAGCGCCGAAATGATGGGAATGGATCAATTCCGCGGGCCAACCAGCATGGTAATCAGAGCTGGCTGTGGCGGGACCGGCCGTCAGACGCCGTCGAAGAACTCCACCACGCCGGAGTCGAGGCAGTACTCGGCGCCGACCACCCGCAGTTCTCCTGAGCGGATCCGGGTCTCGAGCAGCTCCGAGCCGTGACTCAGGTGACTGACGGACACTCGGACATTGGCTCGGACGGCCTGTTGGACCAGGGCTTCGTGGTCGTTGCGCAGCTCGGTGGCCAACAGCGCTTCGACCGACGGGCGGACCCGATCGACGATCGAGCGGAGGTCGCGGGACTTCGCCTGCGTGGGGTGGGTCAATTCCTCGAGCGTCGCGAGGATGGCGCCGCACTGCGAGTGTCCCAGTACCACCACGAGTTGGGTGTGGTACTGTGCGGCCGCGAATTCGACACTCCCGACTTGGGAGGGGGCCACAATATTGCCGGCCACCCGGATCACGAAGAGGTCACCGAGTCCCTGGTCAAAGACGATCTCCGCCGGCACGCGTGAATCCGAACAGCCAAGGATGATGGCAAAAGGTTCCTGCCCGGCGGCCACCTCCATCCGGCGGTGCTCGCTGCTGCGCGTGATCGCACGCACCTCGGTGACGAACCGGCGATTGCCTTCCTGCAATCGCGCGAGGGCTTCACTCGCAGTAATCATGGCTCCGCATCCTCATCGAAACAGTGATGGCGCTGATGGCTTCGACTCCGTCCAATCCGGAGCCGATCGACCTCGGCAAGCTACCCGAGGGCAGGCGATCAGCGAAAGGTTGCGATGGCCGAGAGCGGCTTGCGGCTGAGCGCCGGAACGCGCACGTCCTCTGCAGGAAAGCCCACAACCACCATCATCACCGCGCGCTCATTGGCCGGGCGCCGGAGCAGGGTGCCGAGGAAACCCATCGGATTGGGGGTATGCGTGAGCGTCGCGAGCCCGGCGTGATGCAGCGCGGCCAACAGGAATCCGGTGGCGATCCCGACCGACTCGTTGACGTAGTAGTGTGCCTGACGTGAGCCGTCCTCGGCGAGTCCGTAGCGCTGGGCAAAGACCGCGATCAGATACGGCGCCGTCTCGAGGTACGGCTTGTTGGCGTCGGTTCCCAGTGGGGCGAGCAGGGCCAGCCATTCCGCCGGTGCGCTGGCGTAGAACTCCGCCTCCGCCTCCTCGGCCGCAACCCGAATCGCCCGCTTCATGGCGGGGTCACTGACCACCACGAAATGCCACGGCTGCTGGTGCGCCCCGCTCGGTGCAGTACCCGCGGCTTCGAGGCAGGACTCGATCACCGAAAGCGGCACCGGTCGGTCGCTGAACTGTCGGATGGTTCGTCGACGCTGCATTTCGGCCGCGAAGTCCCGACTGCGTTCGACCATCTCCTCCACCGGATACTCACGATAGGAAGTGAAGGGAACGAATCCGGGTTGGTCAAGACGTGGGTCCATCGGCACTCCGGGGGGAGGGAGGTCATCCTTTCGGACGAGGGCTGAGGTGAGCATCGCCATGGCGTGCAGACCGGCACGATCCGCTCGTCTCCTGCCATGAACAGCTTCGCATCACCGGCAACATGACGGAAGGGGACATCGATGTTTCTGATCGTGGCGGTCGTGCTGGTCGGGTTCTGGGCTCTCGGTTTCCTGGTACTGCAAGTCCCGAACGGCCCGATCCACGGACTTCTGGTGCTCGCCGCCGCCGCCGTGGCAGGTCACTTTCTGAATCGTCGCCAGCGCCTTCGGCGCGCCCTGATGCCGAATCGGCACTCCCACGACAGCGAGGAGGACGAGGACGCGGGGCATTCCCGCCTGCGCCTCCGCACCGATGGGCGCGGACGGTCCTTCATCGGCTCCTGACCGAGGGGGCCGGCGTCAAGGCTCCGGTGGCGGCGCTGGCGGGTCCATCGGCCCGCTCGGCCGATGCTGCACCAGACTATGGACCCGCTCCGTCAGACTCCCTTTCCGGACGCGCATCGAGGCCCGGTCGTAATCGCCGATCGCTCCCCCCAGCGTGACATCAAGACCCGCCGATTTCAGCAGCCCCAACTTCTGGCTGGCGTAGACGCTGCGGTGTCCCACCATCAGGAACGCCGTAGCGGCGGCGAGCGCGGCGTACACACCCTCCGGCGCCGGCAGCAGCTCGATCGCCATGACCGCACCGGCGATCGGCGTGTTCGCGGCGGCGGCGAGCACGGAGACGAAGCCAAATGCCGCGAGCAACCCCGATTGCACCCCGAACAGCGGCGCCAGCACCGCCCCACTTGTCGCGCCGATGAAGAAGATCGGCGTCACGATGCCACCGCTCCCGCCAGTCTCGAGGGTGATCGTGGTGGCCAGGATCTTGATCAGGAAGGCGGCCCCGATCACAGGGATGGTGCCCGTCAGGACGCCGTTGATGGTATCGGTGCCGAGTCCGGCGTACATGTCGCCGGCGAGGGTGTAGAGCACCACCAAGGCGATTCCACCGGAGGCCGCCACGAGATAGGGGTGATGGTGGAAGCGCTTCAATCCGCGCTCGGCTGAGCGCAGCGACTCGATCAGTAGCAGCGCCACCAGGCCGAAGATCGCACCCGCCGCCAGCGTGATCAGGATGATCTTGAGCTGGGGCATGTCGCCGAACGAGCCGTGGAGCACCGGGAATGGCGGCCTGACGCCGCAGGCGAGGTGGCCCACAATGCCGGCCACGAGTGCGGGGAAGAAGACGGAATAATCGAGTCGGCCAAGGTAGAGCACCTCGATGCCAAAAAGCGCGCCCGACACCGGGGTGCCGAAGACGGCCGCGAATCCGGCGCTGATGCCGCAGATCACGAGTCGGCGACGATCGGCATCGTTGAGTCGCAAGATGTCGGAAAAAAGGCTCGTCAACGCCGCGCCAATCTGCGCCGCGGGACCCTCCTTGCCCACCGATCCACCCACCGCCAGCGTCACCACCGTGGCACTCAGCTTGACGGGTGCCACCATCCAGTCGATCCGGCCAGACTGTTGATGGACAGCCGCGATCACGGCCTCGGTGCCGTGGCCGCGCGCATCGGGCGCGAAGGTGCGGATCAGCCAGACACAGAGCGGCAGGCCGAGCGGGAGAAGCCAGTACAGCGGGAAGGCGGCGTGGGTAAACGAGTTGAGCCAGGGACCGGCATGCGTCAGGGCCCAGAGAAAGCCGCGAGTCCCGAGGCCCACGCACAGACCGGCGGCCATGCCCAGCACCGCCCACTTGAGCGTCCCGATCAGGAGCGCGGTGTGCTCGGTGTACCAGCGACTCTCATCCGACAGACGGGGGGTATAGGGCTCCATCGCGGCACGCCGCAACTGCTGCAGAGATTGTACAAGGCGCGTGAGCATGGTCCGGCGATTCTCGGCAGCGAGTGAGCGAATGCGGTGAAGCCGTGGCGCAGCGAGGGCAAGATAGCCAGTCAGGCACGCCGCCGTGGATGCGCCCGGTTCAGGCCATCACCGCGCCCGGGGTATCGGGCGGTTCCTGCGCCTCGGGCAGTTCCGGCGCGTCAAAGACCGGCACCGGTGCTCCAAAGAGGAAGCCAGGCATCAAGGTCGTGATGATGGCGTAGAAGATCAGCCCCCCGAAGACCGGGTCGCCCACGCCGAAGTTGTCGCGCAGGATCCCGGCCAGCACCAGCGTGAACACCAAGGTCGGGAGCATCGGCAGCGCGATCCGGCTGCTCACCCCGAAGCTCTCGCCCAGCTTCCACTTGCGCAGCAGCGTGACGGCAGCGATCCGGACCGGCACCGCCACCACCACGAAGAGGCACCCGACGCCGAACGAGAGCCAGGTGATGTCCTCGCGACGGAGCTCAGCTCCGGCACCAAAGAAATAGAACGGGGCAAAGAACGACGCGAAGACCTCGACCGCATGCAGCATCCGCTCCGAGGCCATCGCGGGCAGCGAGCGACGGAACCGTCGCGCAGCCACACCCACGAGGAAGGCACCAACCAGGTAGTAAACGCCGAGCTGACGGGTGGCGTACGCCGCGACCAATGCCATCATGAGCAGGAAGGCGAATTCGGACTTCGGCGCATACGGCGCGATCTTGACGGCGAAGAGGCGGAAGATCCACGGCAGGATCACCACAATGCCCACCAGCAAGATCGTCGACGTCACGAAGCGCGTGACTGTAGTGGATTGCATCGCGATGAAGAGCAGCGTGAGCGCCAACAGTTCGGTCGCAATCGCCTTGCTCTTGACCCAGAACTGCTCCTCCCGATTCAGCCCGAACTGCGCCAGCGCGTCGAGAATGAAGCCCGTGGAGGGGGTGAACAGCGCCAGCGCGATCAGCACCGATGGTCGCCAACCGAGCCCGTAGGCCCCCTGCAGGATGACCGTGCCGACCACCAGCAGCAGGCAGCGAAGCAGCAGGTGCAGCGAGAGGTAACTGGAGCTCGACTTCAACTGAGACGTGTCGACTTCCAGCCCGGCAAAGAGAAAGAGCGACACGATCCCGAACGCCGCGAGTAGATGGATGCTCGAGTCGTGCTGATAGAGACCGAATCCGATGCCGGCCACAGCACCGAGCGCGAAGCTCGTGATCGCCGACGGGAGTCGATACCGCTGCAGCACCCTGGGCACGACGAACAGGGCGAACAGCAGGGCGACATAGCCCAGTTCGGTTCCGGCGATCAGGTCAGTCTCGGGCATCGGGCTCCGGAATTCACGAGAGGTCGTGTCGGACGGCGCGGGCCGCAGTCAGGCGTGCGGCCTGCAGGACCGACGGAATCTATCGCCCTCTCCCGCTTCGGCGAGCGGATAGCCTCCACACGGGGGGGGTCGTGATCGAAGGCGATTCGAGAAATTGTGGTAACTTCAGGGATCGTGACCCATCCTGCCGATACACCACATCTGCCGCCCAGCGGCATGAATGCCCTCGCGCGGGAGTGGGGCCGCCTGACCACCGGCGCGGCCACGCTCCACGAGGCGCTCCAGCGCGAGCTCGACGCCGCGTGGGACGATGCGGTGACCGTGCTCACGGCACAGGCCGAGTCGATCGCTGCGCTAGCCGATTCACTGGGCACGATCACGCCCAGCGACTATCCCGACATTCGCAACAACGCGAGTCAGGTGATCCTCCGCGACGTGCTCGATCGGTGGGATCGTCGTCGGCCCCTTGAGCGTGCCCAGCTCGCCTGCGAGGCCTACCATCGCGACTCGGCGGAATTGGTTCGGCGCCTCGCCGGCTCGATCGAAGCGAGCGGATCGGACGTACTCGCAGTACTCGACTCCCCGGCTGGCTCCGGCCCCGCGCGATGGCTGCTCCGACGACGCACCACGCCGCAGGCGATTCCAATCGCCGCAGTGGCGACGGCGGCGTTCGTGGCGGTCGAGGCGGAACAACTCGACATCCAATCCCGCTACCTCGTGCTGCTGGCCGAGGCAGGGCTGGTGCTGCGCAATCAATGGGATGCGACCCGCACCAACCTGGACGCCGCCGTTGGCCGCGCCGGGATCGCGCCCTCCGTCGGCAACCCGGACCTCACCGAACTCATGGCGCCGCTCGAGGCCGAGGTGAGGGTGCTCCGGACGGAGCTGAGCGCCTCCTTCGAGCTGCTGCTGCTGCATGCCGCGGATCGCCTGGTGGCGACCGCTGCCTGGCACTCGGTGCCGCGGCCGCGGACCTCCGATCGCCAGCGCCTACGGCGCGTCGAGCACTGGGGCGCGCAACTCGGCGCACTCGACCACGAGTTCCGGTTCGAGCGTCGCCAGGATGATTTCGAGCGACAGCTCCTCGGGATCGGTACCGAGGTGATGACCTCGCTCGAATCGGAACGCGCCGGACTCCTGACCGAGATGGACGACCTCATCCGTGGGTTGGAGGGTCGCCTCGCCGGCAGCCGGCAGGAGCTTCCCGACGGCGCGCCGATCGTGGTGCCCAGGGCGAGCCGCTCCGCCGAACTCATGGGTCGGGTGACGGCGGCCGTCGAGGGACTCCCGGCGGAAGTAGGCCTGATTCGCCGACTGAAGGCGACACCCGTCCACGGCGCACAGCTTCGGCGCATCGAGCCGGCACGCATGGCGGGCACCGCGTTCTCGCGCGTGGCCCAACCAGCATTCGACGCCCTGTTCGCTCGGGTCCAGGCCTCGCATCTCCGCCTGCTACAAGTGATCGATCGGGCCCACCAAGTCGTCGAGTTCGCCGCCGTCGGCGAGGGCACGTCCGACGACGCATCGGTCAACCGCGAGGCGCTCGGGAATGCCCGAGCGCTGCTCGTCACCGACCGCGAAGCCACCGAGGCGGCACTGCCGATGGAACGCGACGAGGTCGGCACGACACTCGCCACCACCTTCGGTGAGAATCGCCTCCTGCTGTCGCGTGGTCGGCTCGGCGCGCTGGCGCACCTCGGGCGTCTCGGTATTCGTCACGGGAGTGCGCGCGCGCTCGCGGCAGCGCTGCCGACCCTGCGCGACGGCGGACGCCGCACGGGGCGGGCGGCCGGAAGTCTCTGGCATCGCCTGCTCGTGGCCATCCAATGGGTTCCGGCCAGTCATGGCAATCGCCTCGACGTGGTGCGTCGCCCCTCCCTGCCGCAGGAGTTCATTCTCGACCCACGCGAGAAGCCGCTTCCGGCGATCTATCGACGGCTGTTCCGGGTGGAGGCCGTCTCCGATCCGCGCTTCCTGGTGGGTCGTGAACGCGAGATGCGGGCGTTGGCCGAGGCGCGTGCGTTCTGGGAGGCGGGACGGCCGGTCGCCACGCTGATCATCGGGGAACGCGGCAGCGGAAAGACCTCACTCATCAATTGCGCGCTGGCCGGTCCGCTCGCGGGGCTGCCGCTGGTCCGCGGTGAATTCAACCGACGCATTGCGACCGCCAGCGGCGTGCGCAGCTTCCTCGCCGAGCTGGTGGGAGGATCGGCCGAGGATCTCGAGGCAACGCTCCGCGCCGACCGACGCGTCATCGTGCTCGAGGAGACGGAACGGATCTTCCTGCGTGAGATGGGCGGATTCGACGGTGTCGGCGAACTGCAGCGCCTGATTGCCGCGACCTCGGCCACCACGCTGTGGATGGTGGTGGCCAACAAGGCGGCGTTCCGCTTCCTCGACGCCGCTGTCAACTTCGGGGCATCGTTCTCGCACCGCATCGACGCGGCGAGTGCCAGCCCGGAGGCCATCCGCGATGCCATCCTGGTCCGGCATCACCTCTCCGGTCTTCGACTCCGCTTCACGCCGCCCCCGGCCGATCGTGGGCTCCTCGGTCGGCTGCGCCGCCGAGTTCGCGGACAGGGTGACCCCGAGCAGCTCTTCTTTGCGGGACTCGCGCGCGAATCCGCCGGCGTCTTCCGCACCGCCTTCGAGCTCTGGCTGGGGCAGATCGCGTCCGTCGAGGGCAGCGCCCTGGTCCTGAAGCCGATGACGTCCCCCGACATCGATGCCGTCATCGAGCAGCTCGACGCCGACGACCTGTTCACCTTCGTCGCGATCAAGCAACACGGCAGCCTGACGCCCGAGGAACATGCCGCGGTGTTCCGCCGGACACCCACCGCCAGCCGTGCGGAACTCGACGACCTCCTGGTCCGAGAGATCATCGAATCCGAGCCGGGACGCCCCGGCTTCCGGATTCGACCTGGTGCCCTCCGCGTGGTGCGCGAAGCCCTGCACCGTCGCAACCTGGGCTAGGGAGACGCCGCCATGCTGATGCAACTCCGGAATGTCGTGCGACCGTCGGGCAACCCGATCGAGATCCTCACCTCGGTGAGCTTCGGCAGCACGCTCCAGGCCATCCTGGTGATCGTGGTCGCCTGGTTGATCGTGCGGCTGAGCGCACGACTCCTCGATCGCCTGGCCGACGAGGCACCGCGCGCGCGCTTCTTCTTCAAGCTGCTGACGCCGGTGATCCGCTTCGCGATCTGGGCGCTGGCCATGTTCATGGTGGTCACGATCTTTGCCCCGTCACGCGACACGCTGCTCGCGGTCCTTGCCTCGGTCGGCATCGCGCTCGGACTCGGCGCGCAGGATCTCGTGAAGAATCTCATCGGCGGGCTCGTCATCCTGGTCGACCGCCCCTACCAGCTCGGTGATCGGGTCAAGATCGGCGATGCCTATGGCGAGATCGACCACATCGGCCTGCGCAGCACCAAACTCACCACGCCCGACGATACCCGGGTCACAATCCCCAACAGCGAAATCCTCAACGGCAAGGCCTGGAATGCGAATTCGGGTGTGCCGGATTGTCAGGTGGTCACCGACCTTTTCCTGCCCCCCGACACCGACCCGCGCACCGCCATCGACATCGGCTACCAGGCGGCGTTCACCTCACCCTACCTGCTGCTGGCCAAACCGGTGGTCGTGCTCGTACTTGACCGCTTCGAACACAATCCCTACCTGTTGCTGCGCGTGAAGGCGTATGTGTACGACCATCGCTTCGAGCCCCGGTTGCAAAGCGATGTCACCCTGCGGGCCAAGAGCGAATTTCTGCGCCAAGGGCTCCTCGCCGGATGGGCCGGCGCGGCGCGTGACGGCCGAACCCCACCGTGAGTCAGTGACATGGAAGCCTTGCGCGGCACCCTGACGGCGTGGCTCAGCGACCCGACCATCGGCAAGCTGATCTCGCTCATGGTGGGCGTGTTGCTGATCGTGACCATCGTGCGCCTGGTGAATCGCTCGCTGATCAACGCGATCCGGGACTCCGAGGCGCGCTATCGTGGGCGCAAGTTGGTGACGTTTGGCGGCTACTTCGCGGCCATGGTGTTGGTGCTGGTGGTCTACAGCGGCAAGCTGGGCGGCCTCACCGTGACACTCGGTGTTGCCGGCGCGGGGATCGCCTTTGCCCTGCAGGAAGTCATCGCCTCCTTCGCGGGCTGGTTCGCGATCGCGCTCTCCTCCTTCTATCGCACCGGTGACCGGGTGCAGCTCGGCGGCATCCGCGGCGACGTGATCGACATCGGCGTGCTGCGCACCACGCTCATGGAGCTGGGCGAGTGGGTCAAGGGCGACCTCTACACCGGCCGACTGGTGCGCATCGCGAACAGCTTCGTCTTCAAGGAGCCGGTCTTCAACTACTCTGGCGATTTTCCGTTTCTGTGGGACGAAATCACCCTCCCGGTGAAATACGGCACCGACTGGAGGGCCGCTCGGACCATGCTCGCCTCGGTCGCCGAAGAGGTTGTGGGTGACTATTCGCGAGGGGCCAAGACTGCCTGGACCCACATCACCCGGAGTTTCCTGGTCGAGGATGCGGCGGTGGAGCCGATGGTCAGCATGATTGCCAACGACAACTGGGTCGAGTTCACCCTCCGCTACGTCGTCGACTACAAGAGTCGGCGTCGCACCAAGGATCAGCTGTTCACGCGGATCCTGGAGGAGATTGAGCGCTCCGAAGGGCGCATCGCCATCGCCTCCGCCACGTTTCACCTGGTCGAGGCTCCGCCGTTGAAGGTGCACGTCCAACAGGCCCCGCCGCCGCGCTAGCCCGCGAAGGATGCGCGGCTAGCGTTCTTCGATGGCCAAGGTTGCCAGTTTCAGCCGGGTGCGCAGCAGCGGCGTCACCCGGCTGACGATTTCGCGGCGCGTGGCGGTGCGCGTCCCGGGCGCGAAGGCCAACAGAATGGCGGGCGGCGAGGTGACCGAATCCGGGGTGAGCAAGTTCTGCCGCGGGGCATAACTCAGCCCCACGATCTCGGGGAAGGCACTGGCGACCTCCCGCGCCGCCGCCTCGAACCGATCTCCCTCTGCGCGCACGCGCTGTTGCGTGGCAGAATCGCGCGACGACATCGCCGTCGAGATGGCCCGGAGGATGTCCCGCTGCACATCACCCTGGAATCGGGTGAGGTCGTCGGCGGAGATATCGCTCTGCACCAACTCGAGTCGCAGCCCCTTGAGGCCGACGCCGGGCAAGGCGGCCTGCAGGGATTCCGCCGCCGCCGGCTCGATGGGCTTCCCTGCCACATAGACCTTCAGCACGATGCCATCTTTCCCGGGCTGCTCCTCCCACTGCGCGACCGACCGCCCGGGACCATCCACTCGCGTTTCCACGAACTCGGCGATGCGCTTCCGCTCGCGCAGGTGCCGCACCGCATCGTAGAGGAAGTAGACGCTCGGCAGCGTGGCCAATAGCGCCACGAACGCCACGAGTTGCCGCTCCTGGCGATGCGCCTCGGCGGAGAGCTGTTCATGCCGCGGGAACCGCAGAAAGCGGACAATGAGGAAGGTCGACAGTGCGATGAAGACGGCGTTGAGCGAATAGAGATAGAACGCGCCAAAGAAGAAGGCCCAGTTGCCGGTGGCCAGTCCGAAGCCGGCGGTGCAGAGCGGCGGCATCAGCGCGGTGGCGATCGCCACACCCGGCAGCGCCAGTGAGAGGTCCTTGCGCGACCCGGCAACGATCCCCGCCACACCACCGAAAAAGGCCACGCCGACGTCGAGCAGCGTCGGCCGGGTGCGCGAGAGCAGCTCACCGTTCACGGTGGCCAAGGGCGAGACCAGGAAGTACAGCGCACTCGCACCCAGCGTGAAAAAGGTGGCAAAGGCGAGCTCGCGTAGTGAGCGCTGCAACAGGCTGCGATCGGTGGTGCCGAGGCCGAGCCCGACACCGAGGATCGGTCCCATGAGGGGCGAGATCAGCATGGCGCCGATGATGACGGCCACGGAATCCAGATCGAGGCCGATGCTCGCGAGCACGGCCGAGCAGACCAGCAGCCAGAGATTTTCGGGGGTGAGCGCGGCCTGCGATGACACGCGGGCCTGCGTTCCCGCGCCGTCGGTGCCGGCCGGCAGCGCGAATCGCCGGCCAAACTGGGTCAACCATTT
>JBDUDP010000018.1:0-39976 GCA_040002895.1 Gemmatimonadota bacterium | reverse complement strand
GATCAACAAGTATTTTGTGAAGTTCTGAAATCGAAGTTGCAGTTTGCAGCCGCAGGACTGCTCCTCCTCTCGGCATGTGATTCCCCGACCTCTCCGACGATGAGTGTCCCGAACAAGCTCGCCCGGCCCGCCGCCCTCACAGTGGGCACGTGCGCGATGCAGGACACTACGAATGAGGCGATCAACTTCAAGCCGTATTGGAGCTGCTCCAAGGTCATCAGCTTCTCCGCGAGTGATGCTCAGGTGCATCCCCTGATAGTACAGGCCGCTACCGCTTGGCAGGACCGCCTTGGAGAGTTCGCCAACCAGGGGATCCCTCAGTTCTACCTCTCAGTCGCCTCATCGGGTGAAGATGTCGAAGTCGTCGTGGAGGCAAACTCTAGCGGAGAAAAGTGGTGTGGGTCGACGGCCCCCATCGCCGGAGTGAGAGAGCGAATCACCATCACGACCTCCAACTGCAACGGCAACACGGACAGCCGCGTCAATATCCTCAGACACGAGATGGCACACGTTCTCGGGTGGACCTCCCAGGCCCACAAGCCGACGGGCGCAGCAGGCCACTCGGATGCTTGCATGATTGTGCTCCCGGCGGACATCAGCCACGTCAATTCATCGGTCTGTGACCACGAAATCGAGGGACTGCTGTACCGGTACTCTCTCCGCTCCGATATCGACCAAAGTCACTTCTGGGATCGCGATTTCGGGACGGGCACTTCGACGAACAAAGCCGACCGATCGATCACCACCAACGCGACGCTTCAGCTCACAGCCGGATCATTTCTTTGGCCAACGGGAAGCGAGTCGTGGCCGACCTCTTCCCAAAGCTGGACTTCAAACAACCCCGGGGTAGCTACTGTCACCCACCCGGGGCTGGTTTCCCCGGTTGCCAATGGCACGACCTACATTCGGGTGACTCCAGCAGCGAGCCCATCGGGTGGCTACCTGAGGAATGACTTTCTGGATCGTGGCGATTCAATCAAGGTGACCGTCGCCATTCCAGTGGACACGTTCCTCCGCGTCAATGACATCACTTTTCCTCGCTCCCTTCCCATCATCGTTGCGGATTCCTTCAATCTCACCGCCCTGGTAGCAGGCGACGGTGGCACCGGGGCGTCGGTCTCCTGGGTGATTCTGTATAGCACGGGGGTTCTCCCCAACGACTCGACCGCGTTCGGAGCGAATACCTATTTTCTCAGAGTACCAACGGGGAGCTACCGAATCACGGCGAAGGCGTATCCCAAGCAAGCCAATAAGATCGGAGCACGCGCCGAGGTCGACCTGACGGTCTGCCCGGGCCCCGGTGGAAATTACATACGAGTCCCGACGGGAAGCGGAGGCACCGATGCGGTCGCGGGCTGCTGAGTTCCCGCTGAGAAAATGGTCTCGACGGCTGGCCATTTCGGGAATCGGTGTCCTGCTTTTGATGGGATGCGCAGGCGACCCAGTGCTCCCCGGCAGCACTCAACCAACAGGCACCCTGTTGATCGAAGGAACGGTACCTCAGACGCTCGCCGGGCTGTCTACGTACTCCTTCGACTCCGGCCGATTGATCTCGATTGCTTCCAGAGTCAGTGCGCCGCGTGACCGGCTCTCGCCGGACGGCCGGACGGTGTTCAGCTTCTCAGGTGGGAGCCCCGAGGACGTCTATCGCCTCGTCTCGGCTCAGGAACCCAACGCCACAATTCCCCTGTTGCAATTTCCAGCACCAGATGGCACCAACGCATCGGGGCTCGCCGTCAAGGAAGACCGAGGGATTCCGGCAGTCGGCTTCTTGGAAACGTCCTCGAGCCCGCTCCCCGACAAATCCATTTTCCGGGTCCACCGCGTGGGAACGGCTGGGTGGAGTGACACGCTCCTGTTTCTGGGCAAGCTGGCCGGCCTCTCGTGGCATCCCGACGGCAGACGACTGGTCACCACCGTCTTCGAGGCTGGTTTTACTGGGGCAGGAAGAGTCGCCATTGTCGACCTTACCTCACAGTCTGTCTCAATGATTGGGCCTCGAGAGGCGGTTGCCGGTGGAGACGCCGAATTGTCCCCGGACGGGGGCACACTCGTTTACAGCCGCGTCAGTGACGATGGGCTGACAACAGAACTCGTCTCCATGGGGTTCGAAGGCGGCCGCGAGATCCCACTTCCACCGCACTTTGAAGGCTGGATGCCCGCCTTCTCCCCCGACGGCCGCTACCTCGCGTTCTGCAAGTCGGTCCAGGTAGGAATCAATCGGCTTCGGGGACGCTTCATCCTTCGGATCGCTGATGGTCAGGTCGAGCAGATCCTCCCGCCGGACCAATACCCCACGCTCGGCTGCATTCACGATTGGGTGAAATAGCCCAAGCCAGCAGGATGCGCGACCTCCCAACCGAAACGGCCCGCCAGTGATGGCGGGCCGTTTCGTATTGTGGGGGCGACGATCACCGCTTGGCGACTTCTTCCGCGCTCGCCTCCACCACCGACTGCTTCAGTCGTTCGACCTCCGCGCGCAGCGCCGCGAGGTCCCCCTCCATCCGCTCCAGCGAACGCAGCATCATCAGCTCGCGCCCGGGACCCTCCGCCACTGACGAGAGCATCGCCGGTGCGCTGATGGGTGCGGCATGCGCCACCGCGAGTGCGCGCTCCTCCGCCGGACGCTGCACCAGGAAGACATAGCCCACCGCCACCATTGCCAGCGCCGCGAGCAGTCCCTGCGCCATCATCGACTCCAGCGTGGGATAGATCCCCAGTGCCGGCCAGCGCGGCCAGCCCAGCAGGATCGTCGTGGGCACCGCACCGCCGGCCTGCAGTTCGGCAATCGCCTTCCCTGCAAACACGAACGCAGTGTAGTAGAGGAAGCCGCTCGTCACGGCGAAGAAGGGCTTGAGCGGCAGCTTGACACCCCAGCGATTGATCGCGACATAGACCACCGCCAGTGCCGCACTGCCGACCAGGATGCCGAGGGTGACCGGCCAGAAGGTGCCACCCACTTCGCCACCCGAGACATAGAGCGCCTTGTAGAACAGCACCGTCTCGAAGCCCTCGCGATACACGGCGAGGAACGCCGCCGACGCCAACGCGAACGCCGACCCGCCGGTGACCGCGACCTGGACCCGCTCCTTCACGAACTGGGTCCACTTGGCCACTTCCATCTTGGAGAGCAGCCAGTAGCTCACGTAGAAGAGCACCACCACGGCCGCGACCATCGTGAATCCTTCCATCGACTCCCGGTGCGCCGGCGAGAGCACGAACACCGTCTCCAGCAGCAGCGCCGTGAGCAGGGAGAGCATGACCGCGGCACCCACGCCGATGTGAATATCGCGCTTGCGATGCCCGGCCCCGGTCTTCACCAGGAAGGTCATCAGGGCGCCGATGATCAGGATCGCCTCGAGCCCCTCGCGCAACATGATCACCAGCGACTGCACGAAGAGATTCGCCGGCGAGAGGGTATCACCCACCACCCGCTCGGCCTGCTCCAATGACGCGGCAAGATCGCGCTGCACGCCGTCGAGCTCCGCCGACGTGGCACCGCCAGCCACTCGGGTCCGCAGCGTGGCGAAGGAGGCCTCGAGGTTGCCGGCGAGCTCCGGGCGCTTGGCCCGCACCGTCCGCTCCACCTTCTCGAAGACCAGGTAGGCATCAAATGCAGCCGACACCGCTTCCTGATGCCGCCCGACGGCGGCCAGGTTGCCGGCCTCGGCCACCTTGCCACGGACCGCCGTGAACAGCGTCGCCATGGCCGCCGCGTCGTCTGCCGGGGGCTGGTAGCGGCGGACCGCCGCGAGTTGCTCACGCGTGCCGGAGGGACCGAGCTCAGCCAGCAGCTGAGCGTCGCTCAGTTGCGCGACCGCCGGGAACGCACGCAGCGCGACCGGGACGTCGCCCGCCGAAGGCGCCTGACGCAGGGTGGCCGCATACAGCGCGACTGCCCAGCGATCTTCGGCCGACATTCTGGGTTCGAAGGACGGCATCGCCGTACCGGCCACTCCGATGGTGACCCGCTGATAGAAGGCGAGCGGTGAGGAGGTGTGCAGCGACTCGTAGTCGGTGAGGTTGGTGGGTGCCGGATTGAGACCGTGACCGGCCGGCCCATTGCCGAGCCCAGCGTCACCGTGACAGGCCCGACACTCCTTGGCATAGACCTCGGCCCCGCGCGCGAGGGAGGGGGTCCGTTCGGGCACCTCGACCAGCGTGATCTGCAGCGCCGAAGCCAAGGCGTCGGTGACGCGCCGTACGCCAAGATCAACGGAATCGGGCGCGCCAATTCGGGCGATAAGGGCCATGACCCGCCCGAGCTCCGCATCCGTGCTGGCCGAGACGCTGGCCGGAAGGAATTTCGCGGTGCGCCGGGCCTCGGTCAGGAAGAGCTTCGCTTCCTCCACTTCGGCCGGTGCAATCACGCGCCCATTGACGACCCCGACGCGGTATTCCTGCGCTGCGAGCTGCGCCGACGCCGCGATCCGTCGCGCGACGCTCACCGAATCGGTGGTGGTTCGCGCCCCGGTAAGAGCCAGTAAAACAGTTGTCGCCTGAATGAGAATCATTATCAAACGCTTTTTAGTAGACGCGAAATACTAGGGCCCCCCGGCCCGGATTGCTACCCCTCGAGGATCGCGACGGCCGCCGCGACGTCGCGGCTATGGGAGAGCGAGAGATGGAGGGTGACCCGGTGCGGCGCGAGCAGCTCCGCTGCCCGGCCATTGAGCTCGACCTGAGGACGCCCATCCGGCAGCCGGCGGACGCCGATTTCGCGCCAGCCCACCGCTCGCGCCCCCGGGAGCACCTGCAGCGCCTTGTACACCGCCTCCTTCGCGGCCAGCCGAGCGGCGAAGGCTGGTGCCGGGTCGCCGAGCGAGTCGACATACCGGCGTTCGAAATCGGTGAGCGTCCGCTCGAGGATGCGCACGCCGTGTCGCGCCAACAGAGCGCGGGCGCGCGGCAATTCCACCACATCGAGCCCCACGGCCATTATGGCCATGGCAGCCGCCAGAACGCATCCCGAACCGGCGTGAACCACGACGGCGCCGATAGTTGCCCGCCGAGCCACAGCGCGAGCACCAGCATCACCACGGCGAGGACCCCAGCGGCGACCCAGAACGGTCGGACCGGGCGACGCCAGAGGGCGACCTCCTGCGCGAGTGCACGCCAACGCGCCGCGTCGGCCCGTGCGATCCGCAGCGCCCCCTCCCACGCGGCCGTGATCGCCAGGGCCCGCGCCCGGCGCGAACTGTCGCTGTCGGGCTCCTGCTCCAACCGTTCGAGCGGAATCCCTTCAGCGAGCAATCGCTGCAGCAGGAGATCCGAGACTTCCGCATCGGGGAGGAGGGCAGCCAATCGACGCGACGGGTAGCGCGAGTGCAGGGAAGCCGCGCGCAGCGCCGTCTCTGCGTCGGCCACGATCCGCATCCGCAGCGACCGGGCCGCACCCTCGAAGGCCTCTTGCCACGCGGCGTGGTCGAGGCGCCCCGTGCCCTTCGCAGTGACGACGGCGTCGAGCAGCGCCAATCGGACGTCATCGTACGGCGCGGGGCCTGCAGGATCGGCGAGGTGGCCGAGGTCGGCGGCGAGCACGGAGCCGGCGGTCATCGCGGCCAGTGCGGTGGACATTCCGCGGAATCGGTCAGGGCAAGTCGTGCCGGACGCCCGGTACGATCACGGAAGCGCTGCGCAAAGCACACCAGCGACTCCGCACTGAAGCTGTCTCGATCGAGCAGGGTGGCCGCGACGGCGCGCTCGATGGCGCGGCCGTCGCCTTCAACTTCGACCAGGGTGTCTGCGTCGGGATACCATTCGAGTCGCACCATTGCCCCTTCCACGTCGAACACCTCCACGTAGCGATCGATGGCGTGGCACTCCGCGAATCCGAGTCGTTCCAGCAGAAGCGAAGCCGGCGCCCCTCCGCTGAGTTCGCTCTCCACTTCCTCGCGCAGTTTGTAGCCGTCCGGGCTCACCGAGGTGGACCCCTTCCAGCCGAGCACCTCGCGGCAGGTGCCGTCGGGAAGTTGATAGCGGCGGACGCGAACCACCTGATCAATCGCCGCAAACTCTCCCGCACGATCATAGCGCCGATCCTGCATCAGCCCGGCGAACGTCGGGGCATGTCCTGCCGCGCGAAGCCGACGACGAAGCCCCTCGGGGTCGGGAACGACGGCCTTGAGTTCGAGTTCCTTCAGAGCAACGCCTCCAACACCGCCGCGGTGTCGGCAAAGGTATCGAAGGAACGGTACGCGCCCGCGGCATCGAGCTCGGCGACCTGGTAGGAACCGGTGGCCACCGCGACGGCTCGCGCACCGATGGCGGCGCCGCAGGTCACATCGGCGGGGGTGTCGCCGAGGATCACGACCTCGTGACCGGTGGGGATGCGACCGAGGAACGGCTCCGCGCGTGCAGCCGCGATGGCCGGAAGATCGGGACGATGCCCGCTGTCGGAGCCATACGCCCCGAGGGCGAAGCGTTCGAAGCCGATTCCGGCCGCGCCGAGCTTGAGGCGGGCTCCGGCCACCACGTTGCCGGTGAGCAGGCCCACCAGCACATCGTCACGGGCCTCGAGGGCGGCCAGCAATTCCATGATGCCGGGCAGCGTCCGCACCAGATGCCCGCGCTCCCCGAGTTCCCGCTCGAGATGGGCGAGGTATCGGCCCAGCAGCGTGTCGGTGCGATCCACTGTCGCGCGATCGGGATGCCCCGCCGCGACGTAGAGTTCGCGCACGATCTGGGGATCGGTCTTTCCGTCGAACCGGACCGCATCGAAGAAGCCGGTGTCCTCGTATTCCTCCGCGAAGGCCGCCTCGATGGCGCGTCGGCCGGCAGAGGCGCTCTGCAGCAGGGTTCCGTCGATGTCGAACAGGATCAGGCGTCGCATCAGGCGAGGCGACGGAGACCAGCAACCCGGGCCCGGAGCGGCGCGGCACGACTTCCGATCGCCCACGATTCACGGGTCACTTGACCCGTCTCGGCGGTGCTGTGCACGATGTGTTCATCGGGCGCGAGAATCGCGACGTGGGTGATGCCGTCGCCATCGGCGCCGCGAAAGAAGACGAGATCACCCCGGCGTCGCTCGACGAAATCCACCTCGGTGCCGAACTCGATCTGATCGCGCGCATCGCGCGGGATGGGGACCCCGCGCGCAAGAAAGGTGGTCTGCACCAGTCCGGAGCAATCAACACCATGCGCGGTCACCCCACCCCAGAGGTACGGTGTGCCGGCAAAGTGGCGCCAGGCCCAGAGATCGGGATAATCCTGTTGGGCCTCCATCACGATGTCGCCATAGGGTCGCACTCGCCCGCTCACCACCTTGGCGGCCGAGCCATCGGGGAGGCGGACGCGATCGGCGCCCTCAATGATCAGTCGCGCGCGTTGCGGCGCGAGCAGCGGAATCCCGGTGCTGTCCTCCAGGGTGGCCCCTTCGGACCACCCCGACACCCCGAGCCACTGTTCGGCTTCGCCAAATGAGACGTGGCGGACGTAACCCTCGTGGATCCACCCCTGATAGTCATCGACCACGGTGCGGACCCGCAGCATCGATCCCTCGTGGCCGAGAATCTCGGCGCCCTCGCCGAGCACCAACTGGGAGATCTGTTCGGACGCGAGGGTGGGACCGGCCAGCAGGGGAGCGACGGATCGAGTCACCAGCAGAGCGTTCACGCAGGCGGCTCCTTGGCCGTGCAGACTCGACAGCGGGTCACGCCGCGGATGGTGCAGACCAGACAGAGAAAGGTGCCACACGCCTCGCAGGGATAGCCTTCGGAGGCGCGATCCTCACGCCCGCAGGCGCGACAGATCATCGCATCGCGTTCGGTGAGGGGAGGACGCTCCTGAGTCGTGGACATCAGTGGGGGATCGCGTAGCGCTTGATCTTGGCGATCAAGGTTGCGCGTGAAATGCCGAGCTCAAGCGCGGCACGGGTGCGGTTGCCGACATGGTGCTTCAGAGTGCGATCGATATGCATGCGCTCGACCTCCTCCATCGTCAGCGGGGTGTGTCGCCGGTCGAAGGGACCCGACCGCGCCCGGAATTCGCCCGGCAGATGCTCGGCCCCGATTTGGGGATGACCGCGGGCCAGCAGCAGGGCCCGTTCCAGGACGTTGCGCATCTCCCGGATGTTTCCGGGCCAATGATGATGCACCAGGCGATCGAGCGCATCGTCCGACAACATGGTCGGGGCGCCGGGCATCGAGGGCGCCAATTCCCTCAGAAAGCGGCGCGCCAACGCGAGCAGATCATCTTGAGTGCGGTCGCGCAGCGGTGGCACCTCCAACGGCATCACGCTGACCCGCGACAGCAAGTCGGCGCGGAACCGGCCGGCCTCCACCATGGTCGGGAGGTCCCGCGACGTCGCGGCCACGACTCGAAGGTCCACCGGAATCTCGCGGGTCCCGCCGGCGCGACGGAAGGCGCGTTGCTCGAGCACGGCCTCGATCTTGGCCTGCAACTCGAGCGGAAGATCGGCGACTTCATCGAGAAAGAGGGTGCCGCCATCGGCGACCTCGAGCAGTCCCTGCTGTCGGAAGCCAGCGTCCCCCACATCCGAGGACTGTTCCCGACCGAACAATTCGAGGTCGAGCCATGAAGGATCACCGGTGCCGCAGGCGACCTCGATGAACGGTTCGGCGGCGCGCGGAGAGAGGTCGTGCAGCAGCCGCGCGGCCCAGCGCTTACCGCTCCCGCTCTCGCCCCGGATCAGCACCGCCGTCCGATCGCTCCGGGCCAGCAGCGAAAGCTGGTGTGCCAGCTCGCGCATCATCGGGGATCCGCCGAGGGAGTCGAGGCCGTCGGTGGTCGCGCTCTGCCCGATCAGGGTCCGGTTGATGCGCCGAAGCCGCACCTTCTCCGCAGCGCGGTCAGCAGCCACCGCGAGATGGTCCAGATCCACCGGCTTCACCAGGAAGTTCTCGGCGCCCGCCTGCATCGCGCTGACCGCGGTGGAGATGGTGCCGTCGCCGGTCATCACGATCACGGCAGTATCGCGCGTTCGCAGCTGTTCCAGCACCTCGAACCCGTCCATTCCCGGCAGCCCAAGGTCGACCAGGACCACATCCGGCCGGGCGCGGTCATAGGTCACCAACCCTGCCTCACCGCTCAGTTCACGGAAGACGTCCCAGCCGCGCTGTTCGAAGAACGCCCCGATGCTCCGCAGCACCGCGACATCATCATCGATCAACAGCAGGGAATCGGTCATCGGTCGTCACGCTCGGTGGTCTCGGGGAGCCAGCCACTTGACCAATAACTTACCACTCCGGAACGGCTCGTGGGCTCAACCGGGGTGGGCCACCCGGATGGCACCGGGCAACACAGTGACCGTGAACGGAGTCTCGCCCCCCGCCTCGCCATCAAGCTGCACCGGCTGCGGGCTTTCCAGCGCCCTGACCGAGATTTCCCGGCCCCGGGCATAGCCCACGAAGACGTCCTTGCCATAGGTCCCCGAGGCGTCGCGAAGCAGGTCCCAGACGGCCCGGACGCTCCCACCCACCGAATCGGATTGGAACACCACCAGATCCAGCAGTCCGTCCTCGGGAGAGATCCCCTGACCGAGCCGGATGATCGGCGGAATGATGTCACCGCAGTTCGCGACCAGCAGCATCGCGGCGTCGAGGTGGGTCGTGGAGCCGTCGATGGTGACTTCGTACGGGACGGAGCGAATCTGCGGCAGGATCCGGAGCGTGGTGGCGAAGTACGCCATCATCCCCCACTTGTGCTTCTGCCGTGAGGGCGTCTCGGCCATGACCCGTGCATCGGCGCCGGCCCCGCACGCGACCGCGAAGTAGTGGCTGCCGTCGGCACGCTCCATTTTCCCGAGGTCGAGTGGTCGGACCGTGCCGCGCAGGATCGCTTCGATGGCCCGGACCGGGTTGCTCGGCAACTTGAGATTGCCCGCGAGCAGATTGCCGGTGCCCCCGGGAATCACCCCGAGCGTCACCTCCGTGCCGACCAGTGCGGCGGCGGCCTGCATCGTGGTGCCGTCACCGCCAAACACCGCGACCATGTCGACCTGCTGCTCGACCCCGTACTCGGCGAGCGTGCGTGCGTCGCCCGGTCCACCGGTCGCGAGAATCTCCAACTCCCATCCTGCACCGCGAAACACCTGCGCAATTCCCTTCACCGCCACAGCCGCGGTTCGCGCAGCATTGGGGTTCGCGATCAGGAGGGCCTTGGCCAATTAGTAGTCCCGTTGCCAGAGCAGGCCGGCACCGAGCTGGTAGCGACTCTGCGTGTTGAGGACGTCGGTCGAGCGGCACGACTGCAGCGGTTCGGCAGTCACCTGCGTGCGCCAGTTCTTGGAGAAGCGGTACTCCAGGGAGGCGCCGAAGTTGCGACCGGAGAAACTCTGCTGTGCCCCACCGAAACAGGCGCCCGCCGTGAAGGTGACGAACCATTTGTTGCCCAACTGCCAGCCGGCTGCGAGCTGAGTCAGGCTCGACCCTCCCGTGAATCCACCGACGAACCCGGGACGGAACTCGAACAGGTCCAGCCCCAGCGGCCCGCCGAGGGCCGAACGTTGCAGCTCATTGCTCAGTGCCGTGCCGAGGAGCGCCACCCCGGTTTGCACGGTCTGGGAGACACCGGTCGACTGTCCGCCGGCCACCTGGAACTCGCTGCGTCCGAAGATCAGGTACGACACCAGATCGCGCTCGGCAATGGTGCGCCCCGGACTCGACAACGTCAGGCTCGGCACCAGGATCGATCCACCAATCTTGGCGACGATCGGGATCTCTTCGCCGTCCACGGTGCGCACGACGTGTCGCGCCTGCAGGTCAAGGAGGGCGTTCAGGTCCGGCGTGCCAAGATAGCGCACCGTGCCGAGCTCGATGGTGAAGTCACGACTCACCGGTCCGATCCGCAAGGTGTAGGTGCCGCGAGGCGCGTTGAAGTCACCATCGAGGCGGTACTGTTTGCGCAACTTGTTGACGGTGACCTGCCCCTCAAGCTGGATGTTTGCCTCGGAACTGCGAAGCCACACCTCGCTGCCGAGTTGGAATCGCAGATTGCGGATCTCGAGCGAGTCGAGGAAGCGGCTCTGGAATGCCGCTCCGAGACTCTGCTTCCGGAATGCCGTCGTGTCGACCAGGTCGGCATTGCTGGGATCCTCGAGGTCGACGATTCGCTTGGTCACGAGGTCGGCGAAGTACAGGATGCTCCCGGTCAGTGTGCCATCGCCGGTAAGGACCGGTTGCATGATCGGTCCCTTCAGCTGGATACTGCCGCTCGAGCGCAGCCGCAGGTAGTTGGGGACGTCCATCGCCAAAAAGCGGTTGGCATAGAACTGCAGGTTCAGCGAAGGATGGGTGAGCCCGGCAAAGCGGACGTTGCCCTTCACGTTCAGGTCGCCCTCGCCACTGCTGATGAAGAGGGTATCAACCACGAGCGAATCACCGCTGAATCGCGCCATCCCCTCAATAGGTGCATAGCGCACGCCCAGAGCCGGAATGGTCATCCGCCCGGCGTGAATGGCCACCGATCCGTCGAGGCGTGGAGCCGCCCAGGTGCCGGTGCCGCGCATGTCCAGGGCCATGGTGCCGCGGGTATCCCTGATGGACGGCGTGAAGGCCTCGAGCACCAGCAGGTCGACTGAATCCGCGCGCGCCGTGATCTCGATTGGCCCCGGGAGTTTCCGCTCCGCGCGGCTCATCAGGGCGAGATCATACGGCAGCGAGACATCCACCTCGAGGATCGGGTCGCCGGTCTTCCAGAAGGAGAGCCGCGACCGCAACTGCTGGGCGCGATAGTCAAAGGCCGCCCGCACCATCGGGGCGCGGACATCCCCAATCACTGGGCCAGCGATGCCCGCGCTCCCGCGCATGATCGGCGTGGTCCGGGTTCCAGTCAGGTGGAGGTCGAGCGAAGCGAGCCCGGAGACGGTGCTGGAATCGGCGTTGAGCAGGTTGAAGAGGTCGCTGAGCTGCAGGCCCACCACGCTCGCCGTCAGGTCACCCTGTTCCGATCCCGGCAGACTTCCGACGAGGGTGACGGCCCCACTCCCGTCGGTGGTGTGCAGGGCGACCGTATCGGAAAAGACGGTGGCCGCGTCCGTGATGCTGACGCGAACCGGCTGCTGCAACCGCCACTGCTGCACCGGGAGCCGGACCGAGAGGGAATCCAGCAGCAGGGTGGACGTGGTGCCCTCCGCCTGCCAGGTGCCGCCGCCGCTCAGACGCCCGCGGTGAACGCGCGCGCCTCCCGAGAGCGCCAGCGAGTCGGCGCGACCCGACACGCGCACTCGAACCGAGTCGATCATCCGCGGGCCCACCGACAGAGTATCGATGGTCGCATCCAGCGTGAGTCGCTTGGCACCGAGCGAGTCGGCCGTGACGTGCCCGGCCATCGCCGTGATGTGCCAGCTGTCGAGCGTGACGTCGGCCAACTCGACATCGCCGTCGATGCGAGCATTGTCGAGCGCACCGCGCACCGTCACGCTGGCGCGCGCGAGCCCGTCGAGCTGGTGCGGGTTGATGGTGTCCCGCGCCAGGCCGAGGGTGGCACGCGCGAGGGAGTCAAACGCGGCCAGCGTGGCGGCCGAACCCGAGACCCGCAGGGTTCCCGAATCGGGGGTGGCGTAGCCGATGGTCCCGGCGGCATCGACGCGCCCGTCGGGCCAGACCATCCAGGCGGTGTCGACGGTGATCAATCCCTTGGCCGCGCGCAGTCCTGCGGACATCGCGTCGACCGTGAGGCCACCGATGCGTGACTGATCGAACGCCGCGGTCAATCGCCCCACCGGTGGTACCGCCGAATCGATGGCACCCGACGCCGTCATCCGCCCGTTCAACGAGGTCGTGGTGCCGCGACCGAGCAGCGCCGCCAAGTCGGCACGCTGCAGGTCGAGCACGAGCGAGTCGGCCCCGAATCGCGGGGACATGACGGTCACCCGTCCGCGCGCACGAATGTGCCCCACCTCTCCCGAGAGATCCGCATTGAGATCAAGTGCTTCGAGTGTGCCGTTGGCCACCACGTGCCCGGTGAGCCCGCCCACCGCCGTGAGGGTGGGGTAGCCAGTACGCAGCGCATTGAAGGAGAGTTGGTCGAAATCGGCGTCGAGCCCGAGCCCGAGGACGGCACCCCGGGTGTCGAAGCGCACCGTCCCGAGCATGCGGGAGAGCGCCGCGTTGGGCGCCAGATGTTCGGCTGTGCCCTTGAAGGTCGCGTTCTGCCACGGCCCGTCGAGCCGCCCGGTGAGTCGGAGATCACCTGGCAGGACCACCGAGGGAACCAGTTGCGACACGGTCCCCAGCGCCACGACGGATTGGTCGAGCCGGAAGCCCTCGAACACCGCGCCCTGCGGTCCGCCGAAATGGATCAGTCCATTGACCACGAAGTGCGACCGCGGCGTACCGGCCACGAGCGCGTCGGCGAAGATCAGGTCGCCGCCCAGCGAGAGACCGTCGAGGAAACCATTCGTGCGCAGCCGACCGGTCAGCGTGCCGGCCACCGGCAGGGTGTCAAGGTATGGCCGCATGACCGCCACCGGGACATTCCGCAGCGCGAGATCAAGATCGCGCGTGCCCAACCCTCGCGCGTTGTCGACCACGGCCACGAGATGTCCACTCGCCGTGGCACGGTCATCCCCCAGCGTCAGCTGATCGAGCGCGTAATCCGTGCGTGAGCCCGAACTCGACTTCGCCACCACCCGACCCCGACCCTTCCAGTCGGGGAAGTCGGGCGAAACCCAGTGCAGGTCGGCCAGGTCGACGCGCTCCGCATCGAGAGTGAAATCGAACATCACCGTGTCGTGCGGCCAGCGCACCGCGCCGCCGCCACGCACCCGCGTGCCGGGGAGGTCGGCGTGCTCGAGGGTGAAGCGCAGCGAATCGCC
This sequence comes from Gemmatimonadota bacterium, assembly GCA_040002895.1. Classification (GTDB taxonomy): domain Bacteria; phylum Gemmatimonadota; class Gemmatimonadetes; order Gemmatimonadales; family GWC2-71-9; genus Palsa-1233. Next base: position 26,199 of record JBDUDP010000018.1, on the reverse strand, counting down.
CGACGTGAGGATCTCCCCCTGCAGATCGGTGAGCGTGAGCCGGGGATCGCCAAGCCGGGCCGCGAGCGAGGCGATGCGCGCCAGGATCGGCTCGTGCCGGGGCGTCGAGAGGCGAAGGTAGGGCAGCACGGCATCGAAGTTCGTGGCGGTGTAAACCCGCACCAGGCCATCGGGCGTGTCGAGGATGGTCGGCTGATCTGGCTCAGCCGCGTTGCGCGAGGCCGGAAGCTTCGGCGATCGCGGTGAGGTCGGCGCGTCGACGCGGATGTCGCCATCGTGGATCGAGACGTTGCGGAATTCCACCAGCGGTGGCGCCGAGTTGCTCGGTTTTCCCGCGGCAACCCGGAACACCTCCTCGTAATTCCAGCGCCCCCGTTGCAACCGGACCAGGTGGATCACCGGCTGCTCGAGCGCGAGCCGGCTCAGCACGATCCGCCCGGCGAGCAGCTGCGGCAAGGCGTAGTTGGCCTCGAGACGGGGCGCACTCAGCAACACGTTGCCGAGCGAATCCCGGATCATCACGTCACCGAGCACCACATGGCTCAGCACGTTGCCACCGAACGAGCCAATCTCGATACGACCCGCCACGTTCCCTGAGAGCCATGCGGTGGCCAATCGCGCCGTCACGACCCGACCCGGTGGTGACCACAGCAGCGCGATCACCGTTCCGGCAGCCATGGCCAACACGATGGCGGGTGGCAGCAGCAGGCCGGCGGTGAGTCGACGCAGCCAGCGCATCTAGAAGGCCTGACCCACGGAGAAATGGAGGGTGTAGTGCCGGCCGCGATCCTTGACGTAGGACGGGTTGATCAGCGAGAGCTCACCGGTGGTGGAATTGGCGGCGTACAGCGCACCCGACTGCAGTCGGTAGGCATTGTAGCCGACGTCGAATCGTACCGGCCCGAGCGGCGAAGCGAAGCGCAGTCCCACCCCGGGCGTGACCCGGATCGGGGCGGCGCCACCCCCTTCCCAGAGCGTGCCCGCGTCGACGAATGCGGCGAACCGCAGCCGCTGGGAGAAAATCGGTGACGGCATGCGCAATTCCAGATTCGCCACCGCGGTGCGATTGCCGCCCGTGGCGGCCACGCGCACCGCATTCACGTCGGGCACGCCGTCCTCGTTCACCGAGCTGTCGCGCACCACATACACCACCGGGCCGAGTTCGTTGCGGTCGTATCCGCGCACGTCGTTCGGGCCACCGGCATAGAAACGCTGGTCCGGCGGAACGAAATTGGCCCGACTGCCGCTGCCCAGGTCAATCAATGGAGCATAGATCGCCCCGGCCCGGACGTGCCCGGCGAGGACGATGCTGCGCGACAGTGGGAAATAGACTGCGGCGTCACCCACGAGTCGGAAGAACTGCTGACGATCCGAACTGCCAATGAAGCGCGACGATACCGTGGCCTGGGCCGAGAGCACGGTCCCCCGTGACGGATCGAGCAAGTTGTTGACGCGCTGACGAGTGGCGTTGAGTGAAAGCGTCGCGAGAATCCGGCGCTCGCGCAGCTGGGCGATGTCGGAGGCCACGCAGGCATTGAAAAACGCGCAGAACGAGACCGCATTCGCGTCGGTGGTGCCATAGCCAAAGCGATAGGCAAGCGTCACCGGGATCCGGGCATAGGTCTCGCGCGTGATCGCGACCGAAGTCCCGACCTCCTCGCGGAGGTAGACCTTGTACTCACTGCGACGCTCCGAGAAGAGCGACACCACGAGCGCATTGTCCGGCGAGAGGAAGCCGTTCTTGCGCAGCGACAACGTCACACCGTAGTTGGCCTTGCGGGAGCCGATCGAGTCTTCCTTCAGGGACGAACAGATGTTGCGGCCCGCGCCAAAGTCGAGCGGTGCTCCCACCCCGATCTTGGAGAGCTGGGTGGTCAGGTCAACGATCCGGCCGCCACCGAGGAAGTTGCGCGCCGTCCACCCGGCACCCATCCGGAAGCAGTCGGTGGTGGCGTAGCCCACCGACGCGGTGGCGCGATGCATCTTCCCTTCGGTGACCGCCACGACCAGCGGCACGCGCGTGCTTGAGTCGGTGAACTGCGCACTGTCAATCGTCACGTTCGCAAACCGGAACAGCGAGGATCCGTAGAGCGCGCGCTGCGAACGGTAGATCTCCTCGAGTCGGTACGGCCGCCCGGGGCGCGCCGTGAGCAGCGAGGCGATGAAGGCCGAATCGACCTGATCCTGCCCGGTGACGTGCGACGTCCCAAAGACAGCGCGCGTGCCCGGCCGCGCCTCGAGCGTCACCCGCGCGATGCGTTGACTGCTGTCGACCCCGAATCGGCCGGTCACCGCCGCCGATGGGAAGCCGGTATTCTGCAGCCGGAGCCTCAGGGTGTCACGCGCCGCCTCGAGCACATACCGGGAGAAGACATCGCCAGAGGCAAGCGGCAGGTCGAGGACCAACTTGTCGGCCTCGTCCTCGGCGAGGGAATCGAGTCCAGTGACCTGAAGCTGATCGACCCGCACCGGCGGGCCCTCGGCGATGACGAAGGTGATCGAGATGTCGGTCGGGGTGCGGTGGACCACCGTATCCACCTTGACCTCGAGATAGCCACTCCGACGATAGACCAACTGCACCCGAAGGATGTCGCGACGGAAATCCTGTTCGTTGAAATAGCGCTTGTCCCCCAGGCCGAGCCAGCGGAACATTCCCCATCGGGCGAAGGCGGAGGAGTTGGTGGTCGCGATCGCCGCGGCGAGGGTCGTGGCATCGATGGCATGATTGCCCGAGAAGCTGAGGCCGCGCACCATCAGCGGCTGGGCCTGCGCCGTGGCGGACGCCGGAAGCGACGCCCCCAAAGCGCCCGCCACTAGCATCCCCCCGAGCAGGCGTCGCGTCGCCTGGCCCCGATTGCTCCACCCACCGATTGACCGCATTGTCTAAATCTGGTTTCTTGAAGGGGTTACGCCAACCTTTTCGCTATCTCGCCGTCCCGCCGGAGCCCGATGTCCCGACCGCTCACCGCGCTGCTGGGACTGCTCCTCGCCGCCTGCGGCAGTGGCATTCCCAAGGGCCTGACCTATTACTGGTCGGGAGATCCTCGCTCGCTCGATCCGGCACTCTCTACGGACGTTCCGACCGGCGAAGCGGTCACACTCCTGTTCGACAACCTGACCCAGTTCGACCCCGAGGGTCGCCTGGTACCCGGGCTCGCCACCCGCTGGTGGCCCTCCCCGGACGGACGCGTCTGGACCTTCCGCCTGCGACCCGGCGTGGTCTTCAGCGATGGTCGGCCGCTCGAGGTGGCCGCCATCGAGGCGTCACTGCTCCGCGCCCTGAGGATGCGACGCGAGGGCGGACGCATCTGGCCCTTGCTGCCGATCGACGGTGCCAATGCCGTCGCCGACTCGGGGGCCACACGGCTGCGAGGCCTCGTGGTGCTCGACGATTCCACCCTTGCCTTCACGCTCACCGAGCCGCTGAACGTCTTTCCCAAGCTGCTTGCGATGCCGGTGGCCGCCGTAGTCCCGACCCCCACGCCAGCGGAATTCGGCGAGGCGCCGGTGGGCAGTGGCCCCTGGAAGTTCATCTCCTGGTCGCATGACGACCTGCTGGTCTTTGCCCGCAATCCGCGCTGGTGGGGCCCTCGCATCAGTGCCGATACCCTGCGCGTGCGCATCATCCCCGAGACCTTCACCCAGGCCGCCGAATACGAATCGGGTCGGCTGTCGGTGGTGGAAATTCCCGCCGGGGAGAGCGAACGCTGGGATGCAACGCACGCGGCCGAACTGCAACGACGCCCCGCCTTCCGGACCGTCTATGTGGCGCTCAATACCCGTCGCGGCGCCCTCACCGACGTGCGGGTGCGCCGCGCCATCAATCACGCCGTCAACGTTCCCGCGATTCTCGCGCGGGTGCTGCACGGACGCGGCGTCCTCGCGGCCGGCACCATCCCGCCGGGACTCGATGGCTACGACTCCACTCGGGCCCGCTATCAATACGACCCGGCCCTCGCGCGCACCCTGCTGGCCGAGGCCGGTCACGCGAGCGGACTCCACCTCCAGCTCTGGCGATCGCAGCGCGCCGACTTCGCCCGCATCGCCCAGGCGATCCAGGCAGACCTCGAACGGGTGGGCGTGAGTCTCGAGATCGTGGAGCGGGATGCATCAACCGCGCGTTCCACCGCCCGCAAGGGCGACGCCGATCTCTTCCTCTCCGACTGGTGGGCCGACTATCCCGACGGCGAGAACTTCACCTTCCCACTCTTCCACTCGAGCAACGCCGGCACGGGCGGGAACTATGCCTTCGTGAAAGAGCCGCGCCTCGACTCCCTGCTGACCCGGGCCCGGGCCACGCCGGACTCGGTCGAGAAGGTACGCCTGCTGCGCACCATCGACCGCGAGGTGTTTGACCTCGCACCGTGGCTGTTCTGCTGGTTCCCGATCGATGTCTGGGCCGAGCGGCCCGAAGTGCACGGATGGCGCTACCCGGCGGTCTTCACCGGCCAGCGTTGGACCACGGTCTCGATCGACCGATGATTCGCTACATCGTCCTCCGGCTGCTGTTGTTGATCCCGACCCTGTTGGGCGTGCTGGCCGTGACCTTTGCCCTGCTCTATCTCGCGCCGGGTGACCCGGTGGCCGCCATCGTCGGCGAGCGGGCCGACAGCGCGACCATTGCCCAGGTGCGCGCCGAACTGCGGCTCGACGATCCGGTGCCGATCCGGTTTGCGCGCTATGTCGGCGGTGTGGTCCGTGGCGATCTCGGTCGCAGTTATATCACCCGACGTCCCATCGTGCGCGAACTGGCCCAGCGATTCCCCGCCACCCTGCGCCTCGCCGGTGCCGCGATGCTGATCGCCATCGTCCTCGGCCTCAGCGTCGGGATTATCGGGGCATTGCGACCCGGTTCGTGGGCCGATCGCATCACCACCATCGGCGCCTACCTCGGGATCTCCTTCCCGGTGTACTGGGTCGGGCTCCTGCTGATCCTGGCGTTTGCGGTCACGCTGCGCTGGTTCCCGCCCTCCGGATACGGCGGGCTGTTGTTTCTCGTGCTGCCGGCCATCACGCTCGGGATGCGGTCGGTCGCATTCCTGGCCCGGATGACCCGCTCGGCGATGCGCGAAGTGCTCGGCAGCGACCTGGTGCGGACGGCGCGGGCCAAGGGGTTGAGCGAGCGGCGCGTGGTGCTCCGTCACGCGCTCGGCAATGCCTTGCTGCCCATCATCACCGTGGTCGGACTCGACTTCGGATCCTACCTGACGGGATCGATCCTGACCGAAACGATTTTCTCGTGGCCAGGCGTTGGCCGGTACGTGCTGACGGCCATCGACAAGCGCGACCTCCCCGCGATTCAGGGAAGCATCCTCTTTCTCTCGCTGGTGTTCGTGCTGGCCAATCTCCTGACTGACCTCTGCTACGCAGCAGCCGACCCTCGAGTGACCTATGACTAGATCGACCCTTGCCTCGCTCGCCCTTGCACTGCTCCTGGCCATTCCCGCGCCGGCGCAGTCTCTCGCGAAGCGGCTCAATGCCCGGCTCGATGCTCCGGGACTCGATCGACTGCTCTGGGGCGTGGTGGTCACCGACCTCCATGGCAAAGTGCTCTTCGGCCGCAACGCCGATCGCCTCTTTGTCCCCGCGAGCAACACCAAGCTGCTCGTGAGCTCGGTCGCGACGGCACTCCTGGGACCCGACTTCACCGTGGAGACCTCGGTGTACGGCACCGGACCGGTCCAGGACGGCGTCCTGCAAGGTGATCTGGTGCTCTATGGTCGGGGCGATCCTACCTTCTCGCGACGCTGCTACGGCGCCGACACCAGCGCACCGGGTGCCTGCGATGACGACCCGGCCGCCCGGCTCCGACTGCTCGCCACGCAGTTGCGCACGCGCGGCATCACCACAGTCGCCGGCGATCTGGTCGGTGATGGCTCCTATTTCGACGCCGAACTCGTCCACCCATCGTGGGAAGTCGGCGACCTCACCTGGTGGTATGCCGCACCAGTGTCCGGGCTCGGATTCAACGACAACTCCCTCGACGTGCGCGAACTCCCGGGCGAGGAAGTCGGATTGTCTGCGCGCGTGACTCTCTCGCCGGATCTGGGCCTCGCTCCGTTCGAGAATCGGGCGGTCACCGGGGCGCGCGGTGCCCGACGTACCGTGGATGTGACCCGGAGTCTCGATGGGCAACAGTACGTCGCGATCGGCGTGGTCCCCCTCGGGGCCTCGGGGCGTACGGAATACACTGCCGTGGTGGATCCCGCTCGGTTCACGGCACTCGCCCTGCGTCGCGAGTTGCTGGCCCAGGGCATCAGCGTGCGCGGCAACACCCGATCGACGGTCGATTCCTTTGCCTACCAGCCAGCGCGCGGCACGGCCGCACTCGCCACGGTGACCTCCCGACCGTTCCGCGAATGGGTCTACCCCATTCTCAACAGTTCGCAGAACTGGTACGCCGAGATGACGCTGAAGCAGCTCGGCAAGCAGTTCGGGACTGGCGGGAGCTGGAGTGAAGGACTGCGGATCGAGCGTCGCTTCCTGGTCGATTCCATGAAGATCGATTCGACCCAGTTTGCCGTTGAGGACGGCTCGGGTCTCGCGTCGAACAACCTGGTGACTCCCCTCGCGATCGCCCAACTGCTGCGGTTCATGCACGCGCATCCGCGCTTCGAGGCGTTCGGATCGGCGCTGCCCGTGGCGGGCCGGAGTGGGACCATCAAGTCACGCTTCCTCGGCACACCAGTTGAGGGCCGGGTGCGCGCCAAGACCGGTACCATCTCCCGGGTGAACGCCCTCAGCGGCTTCATCGACCGCCCCGACGGCAACCCGTGGATCTTCTCGATTCTGGCCAACCACCAGACCATCGGGGGCACCCGGATGCTCGCGGCCATCGACAGCGTCGTGGTGGAGCTGGATCGCACCGGGAGGAAGCGCCCATGACCATCGCCCCGGCGGATCTCCGCGTCGCGATCATCGGTTCGGGCCCATCGGGGTTCTATGCCGCCGAGGCGCTGCAGAAGGCCGCCGCCGGTGTCCGTATCGACCTCTTCGACCGCCTGCCCACCCCGTTCGGACTGGTCCGCGGTGGCGTCGCCCCCGACCACCCCAAGATCAAGTCGGTGACCCGGGTGTTCGATCGCGTGGCCACCCAGCCGGGGTTCCGGTTCTTCGGCCACGTCGTGGTGGGCGAGGACATCACCATTGCCGAACTGCTCGAACACTACGACGCGGTGATCCTCGCTGTCGGAGCCCAGAGTGACCGGCAGCTCGGCATCCCCGGGGAACAGCTTGAGGGGAGCCATGCCGCGACCGAATTGGTCGGCTGGTACAACGGCCATCCCGACTACGTCGATCGGCAGTTTGACCTGACCCAACGCGAGGCAGCCGTGATCGGACTCGGCAACGTCGCGATGGATGTAACGCGGATCCTCGCCAAGTCCGCCGACGCGCTGGCGACTACTGATCTGGCGGCACATGCCCTCACTGCCCTGCGCGATGCGCGGCTCGAGGTCATCCACGTCATCGGCCGCCGCGGCCCGGTGCAGGCCGCCTGCACCACCCCGGAACTCCGCGAACTGGGCGAATTGGACGGCGTCGATGTGATGGTCGACCCCCGTGACCTCGAGCTCGACATCACCAGTCGGGAGCACCTCGCGAGTGTCGACGACCGCACCGCAGAGAAGAATCTCGACATCCTGCGCCACTGGGCCGAACGTGGCGACACCGGCGCACCGCGCAAGATCGTCTTCCACTTCAACGCCTCGCCCGTTGAACTCCTGGGTGAGCGGCGCGTGACCGGATTGCGCATGGTCCGCAACACCCTCGAGCCAGACGGTCAGGGGGGCGTGCGCGCCTCGGCCACCGATGAATTCCGGACGCTGCCGGTCGGCCTCGTTTTCCGCTCGGTCGGCTACCGCGGCGTGGCCCTCGTCGATGCGCCGTTCGACGCCCATCGCGGTGTCATCCCCAATGTCGCCGGCCGGGTGGTCGAATCAGTCGATAGCGCCACCGCCATCCATGGGCTCTATGTCTGCGGCTGGATCAAGCGCGGGCCGCAGGGTGTCATTGGCACCAACAAGTCCGATGCAGTCGAGACGGTGGACCTGCTCATCGCCGACGCCGCCACTGGCAAGCTCGGCACAGGGAGCCAGACAACCGCGCTGGTCGATGAACTCCTCGCCCGACGAGGCGTCCGGGTCACCGACTGGAGCGATTGGCAGCGGCTCGATCAGGAGGAGCAGGCGCGCGGGGCACCGGCTGGGCGACCACGCGAGAAGCTGACGAGCGTCGAGGAGATGCTCGACATGCTCGGCCGATAATCCACCCCCGTTGCGTCCGGCAGTATCTTCAATCCCATGACGCTCAAGATCTATACCCGGACGGGTGACGCGGGCGACACCGGCCTCTTTGGAGGCGGTCGTGTCCCGAAGTCCCACCCGCGCGTCGCCGCCTATGGCGACGTCGACGAATTGAATTCGGTGCTGGGTGTGGTGCGCGCCACCGAACCGGTGGCGTTCCATGACGCCCTCTTCGAAACGATTCAGCGCGATCTCTTCTCGATCGGTGGCCACCTCGCCACGCCCGATCCCGCCCGCGTGCGCGCCGCGCTCGAGAAGGCCACCCTCTCGCCCGACCGCGTGACCGAGTTCGAGCGCATCATGGATGAGTCTGACGCGGAACTCGCCCCACTCAAGGCGTTCATTCTGCCCGGGGGGAGTCCCAAGGCCGCGGCACTCCATCTTGCCCGGACAGTCTGTCGCCGCGCAGAGCGCAGCGTGGTGGGCCTGGCCGCAACGGACGAAGTACCTGCGCTCTTCGTGACCTACATCAACCGCCTCTCCGACCTGCTCTTCACACTCGCACGCGTCGCCAACCATCGCGCGGGCATCGGAGACGTCACCTGGTAACCACCATCACGGTGCGTCACCGCACCGGCGCCTATCCGGTGGTGATCGGACCAGGATCGCGCGGGGAGCTGGCCCCACTCCTGGCCGCACAGCTCCCCGATCATCGCCCGGTCTTCATCGGCGATGACACGGTCACCGAGCTGGTGCCCGCTCCGCTCGCAGCGGCAGAACGCCTGAGTTTCCCCGCCGGCGAGGCCCACAAACAGCGCAGCACCTGGGCTTCCCTCACCGACCAACTGCTGGCTCACGGCTGCGGACGCGACACGGTCCTGATCGCGCTCGGGGGCGGCGTCACCACCGACCTCGTGGGATTCGTGGCCGCCACCTTCCTGCGCGGCGTGCCGTGGGTGGCGATGCCAAGCACCACGCTGGCCATGGTGGATGCGTCGATCGGCGGGAAAACCGGCGTCGACACCGACCGGGGCAAGAATCTCGTCGGCGCCATGCACCATCCAGTAGCCGTCGTGGTGGACCCTGACCTGCTGGCGACTCTGCCCGAGCGGATCTTTCGCGAGGGCCTCGCCGAAAGTGCCAAGCATGCCGTCATTCTGGATCCGTCCCACGGCATCTGGCTGCGCGAACAGGCGAGCCAGATCGCCGCACGCGACGGCCGCACGCTCACGGCCCTGATTCGGCGCAGCATCGAACTCAAGGCCGGCGTGGTGGAGGACGACGAATCGGAATCGGGACGGCGAGCCATCCTCAATGCCGGGCATACCGTGGCCCATGCGATCGAGCAGGCGAGCCACTACCGGATTCCGCACGGCGAGGCCGTGGCCATTGGGCTGGTGCTCGAGACCCGGTATGCCGAGTCGAAAGGAATTGCCTCCGAGGGAACCGCAGCAGCCGTCGCGGCACTGCTGCAGGCACTCGGCCTGCCGACCACGGTGCCGCCCGAACTCCCAGCGCACGAGGTGATGGAGGCGCTGCAGTTCGACAAGAAGAATCGCGGTGGGGTGGTGCGTGCCACGTTGCTCAGCGCGTTCGGGGCGGTGGCCCGCGACGACGAGCGTTGGACTATTGCACTCGATCTGCCGATACTGAAAGGGTTGCTGGAGGAGCGTCAGGCGGCGTAAAACCTTCCAGCCACGATCGGGATGCGGTTTCCCACATTTTCCGCCGTCGACCCTCCGCGGCTACCCGCAATCCCCACAACGACTTGAACCGTTCCTGCACATCCCGGTGGAAAACCGACTGTGGACGTTGTGCACGAAACCGGCAACTCACTATGCTGTAAGTCGTTGCAATGTTTATATTTAGACCCTCTTGACAGGTTCACCGGACCCCCCATCTTGCGGGTGCTGTCCGAGAATCATCCCAAGCCAAAACCCAATTGCCGAATGGGCCCCTCATGCCCCGTCGCACCCGCCGTCTCCCGGAAAGGGCACGTCCCGCCTTGGTCGCTGCCGAGTCATTCGAGCAGTACCTGCGAGACATCAAGGACCTTCCGATGGTCACCAACATCGAAGAGGAACGCGCGCTGGCGCGGAAGGCTCGCGAGGGATGTCCCGACGCCGCCGAGCGGCTGGTGACGGCGAACCTGCGCTTCGTGATCGCCTTCGTGAAGCGCTATCAAGGGCACGGCCTCGACCTCGGCGATCTGGTCGCGATCGGCAACGAGGGCCTGTTGCGGGCCGTGCGCAAGTTCGATCCGGATCGGGGGGTCAAGTTCATTTCCTACGCGGTCTGGTGGGTGCGTCAGGCGGTGCTCAAGGCTCTCGCCGAGCAGACTCGTTCGGTCCGCTTCCCGCTCAACCAGAACACCGCGGTGGTTCGCTTCGCCAAGGCCCAGGGGCTGCTGGCGCAGGAAATCGGCCGCACCCCGACGGACGAGGAGCTTTCTGTCGCCCTCAACATGCCGCTCGACGATGTGCGGGACGCGAAACGACTCTTCGTGACCGAAGTGTCGCTCGATGCTCCGGTCGACTCCGGCGACAATCGCTCGGCGTCGTTGGGAGAGCGGATCCCCCTCGGCGAAGGAGGAGAAATCGAGTCGCGGACCGATGAGGTGCTGCGTCGCGATTTCATTGACCGGCTCTTCCGACGGTACCTGACGCCGCGGGAGCGCCGCATCCTCTCGCTCTACTACGGACTCGACCCGACCGAGGAGGCCCGCACCCTCGAGGAGATCGGGGAGGCGCTCGGGGTCACCCGGGAACGCATCCGCCAGCTTCGCGAGCGTGCCTTCGCCAAGTTGCGGGCCTGTCCTGAAGTCCAGCACCTCGGAGAGTTCCGGGCCGCCTAGATTGCAGGCGATGCCCATTCGCCTGCTGGCCTTGCCATGATCGAAGCTGATCGCCTGAAACAGGCGCCCCATGTGCTGGGCGCCTGTTTCGACTTCAACGGCGTCATCGTTGATGACGAGCGCCACCACTGCCGGGCGCTGATCGACACCCTCGCCGAGGTGCGGATCACGCTCCAACCGGATGAGTACTACCGCGACTACCTCGGCCATGACGACGCCGGCTGTTTCCATCATGCCTGGCGGTCGGCGGGTCGCGCCCTCGAGCCGGGCGAGCTTGTCGCCCTGATCGAGCGCAAGGGCGAGCGCTACCGCACCCTGCTCGACGCCGACCTCACCCTGGTTCCCGGCATCGTGGACTTTCTCCGTGCCCTGGCGGGAAACGAAACACGCATGGTGGTCGTGTCGGCTGCGCGTCGTTGGGAAATCGAGCATGTCCTCACGCGTGCCGGCGTGCGTGACTGCTTCGTCGGGATCGTCGCCGCCGAGGATGTGGAGCGGACCAAGCCGGACCCGGAGGGCTACCTGAAGGGACTGGCGACGCTTGGACTCCCGGCCGACCGATGCGTCGTGGTGGAAGATTCCATTCCGGGGGCGCGTGCCGGCCGGAGCGCCGGAATGCGAGTAGCGATGGTGACCACATCGCACCCCCACGAGGAATTGTTGCAGGCGGAACCCGATGTCATCTGGACGAATTTTGTCGGGCACACGCCTGAGGAGTTGCCATGGAACCCGATCTGATCCTGTCGGCGTCCGACCTGCACCTGCTCGAGTCACGGACCGCCGTGATCCCCCGCGACGACGCAGTGTTCCACCTCGCGGGGCCCGGTGCAGTGGACTGTCTCCAGGGCGTGCTGACCAACGACATTGTTCGGCCCGGCGCCGAGGGACTGGTCTGGGGCGCCCTGCTCACGCCCAAGGGGATGATCATCTCCGATGCCTGGGTTCGTCGGCGCGGCGCGGAAGCGTGGGTCATCGTCCCGAGCGCGGCGCGGGAGCGTATTCAGCAGCTGTTTACCCGCTCCTTTCCACCTCGACTCGCGAAGGTCAGCGATGTCACGGACCGCTGCGCGGTGCGGTGGCTCACCCGCGGGTCGCCCGAGGCGATGGACGGCGCCGACCTGGTACACCCGAGCGGGCCGGCGCCCTTCGCCGCGCTCCTGCTCACCGAGCACGCGGCGCGCGATGACGCCTACCTGCAGGAAGCCGGGTGGCGAACCGTTCCCACCGCGTGGGCCGATGCGCTCAAGCTGCTCGAGGGATGGCCCACCCTCAATCGAGAGATCGATGACAAGACGCTTCCCCAGGAGGTGCGCTTCGATGAACTGGAGGGAGTGCGCTACGACAAGGGGTGTTACACCGGCCAGGAGACCGTCGCTCGCCTGCACTTTCGCGGCCACGCCAATCGTTCACTGAGGGGCCTGCGATGGCGGGGCGATGCTGGCCCAGCGGATCGCGCGGTACGTGTTGCGGAGCGAGACGTTGGCACCGTGCGCACGCTCGCCCGATTCGACGCAACTTGGTACGCGCTCGCGCTGCTGCGTCGCGAGGTGACGGTGGGGGACGTCGTCACTGCGGGAGGGGTTGAGGCTGTCGTTGTCGAGTTGCCATTCAGAGGAATGCCGCGCGAATCGGCATGAATGCGCGACGCCCCGAACCTGTTGGCTCGGGGCGTCGGGGTGCGACAGTTGCCGAACGCCGTGCTTACGGCTTCGGCGCCATCGGAGCCATCGAATCCTTCTTGGCGACCATGCTGTCGTGCTTCGCGACCATCGTGTCGTGCATCGCGCCCATCGAGTCGGTCGCCATCGGCGGCGTCACCACGACCACCGTGTCGGTCGTCGTATCTGACTTCTTCTCGCCGCACGCCGAAACGGCCAGAACGGCCGCCACCATCAAGAACTTCCGCATCGCCTCTCCCCTGTGTGTGATGACAATGGTCACCTAGTGGTCACCGAAGCCGTTACCGAATCCCGGCCACCGTCGCCCAGTGCACCGGCCACCAAGTTAGGGGGTCGACGCCCCCTGTCAAGCAGCTAACCCCATTTGCCGTCATAACTTCCGGGTCATGGGGCCGGCCAGAAGATCGCCAGGGGGGGTCCGGGACCCTACGGACCCTCGGCTGCGTATCATCCGAAGGCCCCTCACCGTTACCCCAGATCGGAGCCCGTCCATGGCCGCACGTCCCGCCACCCTCGGTGAACTCAAACAGAGCCGCTGGGCCCATCCAGCGCTCAAGGGCCGTTCGGTCCGGGATGAACTGCGCGAGAACCTCCTCCACCGGCTGGAGAGCGGCGCGGTGCTCTTCCCGGGCATCGTCGGGTACCAGGACACCATCGAGCCCCAGCTCGTCAACGCCCTCCTCGCCCGACAGGATTTCATCCTCCTGGGCACCCGGGGGCAGGCCAAGTCGAGGATTCTCCGGGCTCTGGTGGGGTTCCTGGACGAGGCCATCCCGATGGTCGCGGGGAGCGAGGTCAACGACGACCCCTTCGCCCCGATCTCCAAGTTCGCCCACGACTTGCTGGATCAGTTTGGCGACGCCACGCCGATCGCCTGGCTCCCTCGCGAGCAGCGCTTCGTCGAGAAGCTCGCGACCCCCGACGTGACCATCGCTGACATCATCGGCGACCTCGACCCGATCAAGGCGGCCCGCGGAGGGCACGTCCTCGGCAGCGAGCTGACCATGCATTTCGGCCTGCTGCCCCGGGCCAACCGGGGGATCTTTGCCCTCAACGAGCTCCCCGACCTCTCGGGCAAGATCCAGGTCGGGCTCTTCAACATCATGCAGGAAGGCGATGTCCAGATCAAAGGCTACCCGGTCCGCCTCGCGCTCGACGTGATGCTCGCCTTCACCGCCAACCCCGAGGACTACACCGCACGCGGGAAGATCATCACGCCGCTCAAGGATCGGATCGGTTCGGAGATCCGGACCCACTATCCCGAGACCGTGGAGCTCGGCATGGCGATCACCGCCCAGGAGGCCTGGGTCGCACGCGGCACGCCCTCCGTCGTGGTCCCTGAGCTGATCGCCGAGTTGGTTGAGCGGATTGCCTTCGAGGCCCGCATCGACAAGCGCATCGACAAGCGTTCTGGGGTCAGCCAACGACTGCCGATCTCCCTGCTCGAGTTGGTCGTCAGCAACGCCGAACGACGGGCGCTCGCGCACGGCGAGTCGCGCCCCATGGTGCGGGTGAGCGATGTCTACGCCGGGCTCCCCGCCATCACCGGCAAACTCGAACTCGAATACGAGGGTGAGCTTCAGGGCAGTGACGCGGTCGCGCGCGAGCTGATTCGTCGCGCCGCGGGGGCGGTCTTCGAGGAGCGCGCAGGAGAGTCCGAGGTCGAGGCGATAGTGACCTGGTTTGACGAGGGCGGCGCCCTCAAGCTCGCCGCCGACGAGCGGACGGAGACCTGCTGGCGTGCGTTCCAGCTGGTTACCGGATTGTGTGATCTGGTGCACGTCTGGGAACTCGCGCCACCAGAGGACCACGAACTCACGGTGGTCGCGTGTGAACTCGTGCTCGAGGCGCTTGCGGCACGCCAGCGGATCAGCCGCAATGATGAATCGGGCTGGCAACGGCAACGGCCGTCGCGGCGACGAGAAAATGGACAATAGAGGAGAGAGGAGAGAGGAGAGCGGAGAGAGGAGAGAGGAGAGAAGCGAGAGGGGAGAGGGGAGACGACACAGGCTCTCCTCTCTTCTCTCATTTCTCTTCTCTCATTCTTTTTGCTCCACCGCCGCCACAACCACTTCCGCTGCACGCGGCGCCCCCAGCCATTCGGTATTCAGTGTGATGTGATAGGCATGCGGATCGGTCCAGTCGCGGTCGTAGTACTGCCGGTGGTAGCGCGCGCGGTGCGCATCGGTGTCGCGGATCCGTTTCTCGGCCTCGTCAATCGGGAGGGAGAATCGGGCCGAGATCACCTCGGCACGGTAGGAGACGGAGGCCACCAGCTTCACGTGGAGTGCCCCCTCGCGGCGGCCGATGACGGCGGACGCGGCGCGGCCCACGAGCACGGCCCGGTCGACCGCGGCGTCGGCGACCACCTGTTCGGTGATGCGCACGAGCCTGGCCTCTTCGGCCTCCGGCAGTTCGGCCGCTCCAGGACTGATCACCTCGGGATTCGCCACGGTGAGCGCGCGGGCGACCCGTTCCACGAAGGTCGGCCCCCGTTCCTCACGGTCGCGGACCTCCTGCGGGGTCAAGCCGGCCCGGGCGGCGACTTCATCCACCAGTTGGTTGTCGACGACCTCCCAGCCGAGCGCCTTCGCCACCAGTCGGGCCACCGAGGAACCACCGGCGCCGAATTCACGCGAGATCGTAATCAGCATTCACGCCCCCTGAGATTCCCAGAGCCGTTTCCGCAGGATGAAGGTGCCAGCCAATCCGACAAGTGCGTTGAACAGAAAGCTCCACGCCACGCCGAAATGTTCCGACACGAACCCTGACTGGAAGGCGCCGATCGGCGCCAGCCCCAACACCACAAACGAGTAGACCGCCATCACCCGCCCCCGCAACTCCGCGGGAGCCGCCAACTGCAACTCCGTCGCCGTCGAGATACCCTGCCCCGCCATGGCGGCCCCGGCCACCGCCAGCGCCGTGAGCGCCGGCCAGGGTGACCTGACCAGGGCGAGGGCCATGGTGGCGAGCGCGAGGGTGCCCGACGCCACCACCGAGATCCGCAACCGGGAGACGCGATTGCCGAGTCCACCCATCACAATGGCACCGAGTGCCGCCCCGAGCCCCACCGCCGCCGTGAGGGCGCCATAGCCTCGCGATCCGACGTGCAGAACGTTGCGGGCATACACAGAAAGCATCGGAACGAACGATCCCGCGAAGATCGTCAACAGCATCATTTGCCACGACAGCGCGTCGAGGGTCGGTCGCGAGTGGATGAATCGCAGGCCGGTAAAGATCGATGGCCGCTCGGTCGCGACCTGCGGCACGTAGACCTTGGTGATGCGAGACAGGGCGATGAGCACGGCGATGTAGCTCACCGCATTGAGCGCGAAGGCCGCCCCGGTGCCCGACACGGCGATCACCACGCCAGCGATGGCGGGACCGATGACGCGTGCCAGATTGTAGGTGGTGCTGTTGATGGCCGCGGCGGAGATCAAATCTTCGGCTGGTACCAGCTCGACCAGAAACGCCTGCCGCGCCGGCACCTCGAACGCGGTGGCGATCCCGAAGACGATCGCGAGCCCCCAGACCCACCCTACCGTCACATGGCCCGTGAGTGTCAGTCCGGCGAGCATCGCGGCCTCAAGCAGCATCACCGTCTGCAGCATCATGATGAAGCGACGCTTGTCCACCCGATCGGCGACCACGCCGCCGTAGAGCGTCAGCAGCAAGATCGGCAGCGTACTCAGCGTCGTCGTGAGGCCGACCGCGAAGGCGGAGTGGGTGAGCTCGAGCACGAGCCACCCCAAGGCGATCGACTGCATCCAGGTGCCGATGAGCGAGACGCCCTGGCCCGAGAGAAAGAGGCGAAAATCCGGATGCCGCAGCGCCCGAGCGGGGCCAAGGTACACCCCTCGACTCACCTCACGAATCGGAGCGAGACGGCGGCGGATGAACGAAGGTGTGGCGGCATCGGGAGCCATCGGTTCAAGGTAACGCCGGATGGCGCCACCCTGCGTTGAACCTTCCCGTCCTGCGGGGTACCATCCAGCATGCGCTACACCACCTACTCGAAGTACCTCGCTGGACTCGCGGACCAGGTCAACCTGCAGGCGCTGCTCGACCAGCTCGGCGACTTCCTGCTGCAATCAGGCTTCGACGGCACGCCGTGGTGGGGCGAGCCGGGAGACGGAGCAGGTGAGCGCTCGCTCGACGACCTGCGGCAGGCCATCCTGAAGGCGATGATGGAGTCGGGGCAACTGACACCCGACATGCTCAAGCGCATGCGCGGCGAATCGACCGGCGACGACGAGCGCGATGCCCAGCTGTTGCGCGACCTTGCCGACCTGCTCGACCAGATCGTCCAGCGACTCATCGATGAGGGCTACCTCTCCCTCGGTCAAGGCGCGGCCCCCCTTCAGGCACCGGACGTCCCCGGCGGCGAGGCGCGCGCGGCGGCTCGGACCGTCCAGTTCGACCTGACGGAGAAGGGCGCCGACTTCCTCGGCTACAAGACCCTCAAGGAATTGCTGGGTGCGCTCGGCAAGTCGGCCATCGGTGCCCACGAGACCACCCATCTCGCCACCAGCAACGAGGCCGAGGCCGCGAGTCGACCCTACGAGTTTGGTGATGTACTCAACCTCGACGTCCCCGCGACGCTTGCCTCCGCCATTGCCCGGCACGGACTCGGCGTCCCGATTCCCCTCGACTACCGCGACCTGATGGTGGTGCAGTCGGAGTACCGCTCCTCGGCCGCCACGGTGCTGATGCTCGACTGCTCACATTCGATGATCCTCTACGGCGAGGACCGCTTCACTCCGGCCAAGCGCGTGGCCCTGGCACTTACCCACCTCATCCGGACACAATATCCCGGGGATTCGATCCGGGTCGTGCTCTTCCACGACTCGGCCGAAGAGATCCCGATCTCGGCGCTCGCGAACGTGAAGGTGGGGCCCTACCACACCAACACCGCCGGCGGGCTGGCACTGGCCCGGCGGATTCTCGCGGGGCAGAAGCAGGACATGAAGCAGATCGTGATGATCACCGATGGGAAGCCGTCGGCACTCACGCTGCCCGATGGCCGGATCTACGTGAACTCGATGGGCCTCGACCCCAGCATCTTGCGAGCCACTTTCGCCGAGGTGGCAGCGTGTCGTCGCAGCGGCATCATGATCAACACCTTCATGCTCGCGCGCGACCGACCGCTGGTGGATTTCGTGAAGCAGGTGTCCCAGATCTGTCGCGGCAAGGCCTATTTCGCGAACCCGATGACGCTGGGGCAATTTCTGTTGATGGATTTCCTGAAGGGAAAGAGTCGCCGGGTCGCCTGACGCGCGTTCACGCGCTGAGGAAGCGCTCGCCCCATTCCTGTAGCGTGAGCAGCCGCCACAGCTCCTTCATCGGTGCCCCCCGGCGGAAGCGATCAAAACTCGCCCGCACGGTCGTGCTGTCGAGCAGGCCGAGGTCGCGCACCCGCGCCGAGGCCAGGCGATCGCCCACGGCTTCGGCCTGTGGCCCGCGGAACCAATCGCGTGCCGGCGTCGGGTAGCCCTTCTTGTCGGGGCGATCGAGCACGGAATCGGGTACGGCCCCGCGCATTGCCTCGCGCAGGATCACCTTGGTGACGCCACCCGCGAGCTTCGCTTCGCTCGGTAGCGTGCGCGCGTAGGACACCATCGGTGAGGTGATGAACGGCACCCGACTCTCGATCCCGAACGCCATCGAGAACCGGTCCTCCGCCTGCAACAGCATCGGCAGCCGAGTGACCTCGAAGTCGCTCTGCAGGTGGCGTTCGAGATTCCAGAACCCGCGCCGCACCACGGCCCCGTCGACGCCGGTGATCGAATCGCGCAGCATCGGTCCGAGCGCAGACCCCTCGAAGCTGTGGCCGACTCCGAACGGCCGTGCGGCACGACGCAACCATCCCGGCCAGACCGGACCGAGCAGGGCACGCGCCATGGCGCCCTTCCCCAGCGACTGGTGCGCGGCTTCGGCGGTCAGTTCACGCCCAGCCAGCCCCCACCGACCCTGCACCAGCAGTTGCCGGATGTAGGACGGGTAGTAGTAGGGGTACCCCGCGAGCAATTCGTCGGCGCCCTGCCCATTGACCACCACCTTGGTCCCATGACTTCCGACCAGCTTCATGACGTGCCACCAGCTGTAGCTGGCCTCACCCCAGAGCGGTTCCTCGAAGTGCCAGACCACCGATTGCAGCACGTCGAGGGCATCGCTCCCGTCCGGCTGACTCTCATGGTGGATCACCGACGGATAGCGTGCGAGGACATCGTGCACGTATTGCCGTTCATCGAAGGCAGTGCCGGGGTAGACGACCGAATAGCTGTGGAGCGAATAGGGGAGCCGCGGTGCCGCGAGGGCCACGAGCGCGCTCGAATCGATCCCCCCGCTTAGGCAGGCCCCCACGGGCACGTCACTGCGGAGGTGGAGCGCGACGCTTTCATCGAGCAGGCGCCGCAGCGTGGCGGGATCATGGCTCCGCGGCACCGCGGCCATCTCGGCCTCGTCGTCGAGCCATTTCCATTCCCGCACATCGCCCTCGCGCACCGTGACGCCCGTACCCGGCGGCACTTGACGAACCTCGCGCAACGTCGTGGCGCGGAGATCGGTGCGCATTTGGTAGACCGCCAGCGATGCGAGGGTGGTGGCATCGGCCGTCCGCTGCGGGAGCAAAGGGAGCAGCGCCTTCATTTCGGATGCAAATCCCACCGTCTCGCCGTGCTGGCTCCAATAGAGTGGCTTGATGCCGTAGCGATCGCGCACGAGCTCCAACTGCCGCGTGCGGGCATCCCAGAGGGCGAAGGCCCACATGCCGCGGAACTTCTGGAGCGCCTCCGCCCCCCACGCGTGCCAAGCGTGGAGCACCACCTCGGTGTCGCTCCGGGAGCGGAAGACATACCCCAGGCCTTCGAGCTCGTGGCCGAGTTCGAGGTAGTTGTAGAGTTCGCCGTTGTAGACAATGCGCAGCGAGCCATCGCCATTGGACATCGGCTGATGGCCGGTGGGGGAAAGATCAATGATGCTGAGCCGCAGGTGGCCGAGGGCGAGTCCGCCCTCGATCCACTGTCCGGCATCATCGGGTCCGCGATGCCGGATGGCATGACACATCTGTTGCAGCTGGCCGGGGTCCGCCGGCTCACCACTTCGCCGCCAGAACCCCGTAATGCCGCACATCAGCGGTAGACGACCGTTTTCACCCGCTTGCCCGAGGGCAACGTGGCGCCATCCGGCACGCCGTTGATGATCGCGAGCAGTTGGGCCGTGATGGCTCCCCCACTCTGCTGGGCCAGCGTGTTCACCGAAGTGGCGCGAGGCAGCGTCACGACACGGAGGTACTTCCGTTGCTGGAACTGCTGTCCACTGGGAGTTGGTCCGAAGGAGCGGAGCACCTGAGTGATGGTGCCACCCTGCTGCGCCCAGCCGGACGCGAGCGACAGGCCGAGGAACTGGTAGACTGAGCCGTTGAACTCGATGAACACCACCGTCCCACGCAGCGCCTGACCATCCTGCGTGGTGGCCGTGAAGTCCGCCGCCACCGCCGGCGCCCCGTTGATGGTGGTCCGTTGGGCGCCGCCGGAGACGAGGCCCTGCTGGGCCAGGAAGGTCTGCGCCGCCGCATTCGCGGAGGTCTGTTGCGAAGGCGACAGGGTGATCTGCGCGCGGCCGTTCGGCTCGGCCATCACCACCTGGTTCATCTGATTGAGGGTCTGCCACCCCTGCGGCACCGCAAAGCGGAAGCGAAGCGTGGGATGCAGGAAGTAGCCACCTTCGAAGTACCCCTGCTCCGGGTCAGCGCCGAACACCAAGCCATCAATCTTGCTGAGGTAGCGATCGCGATCGGCATGGAGCCGGGAGGTATTCTTGATGGTGTCGGCCCAGCTCTGGGTCTTCTGCACCCGTGACCCGGGATCCGGGTGGGTCGAGAGGAAGCCCGGCGTCCCTCCGCCGCCGCTGGCGGCACTGATCCGCTCCAGTGTCCGGAAGGTGTTGGGCATCTCGCGCACGTCATAGCCCTGCATGAGCGAGTACCGATAGCCGAGCTGGTCGGCCTGACTCTCGTCGTTGCGCGAGAACTTGAGGAAGTAGAGCGACGTGGCCGCCCCAGCGATCTGCCCGGCAATCCCGCTGGCCGCAGCTGGCGCGGCGATCGATCCCGCCACGAGTCCGACCTGTGCCAGTTGCTGCTGGGAGAGCATCGCCACGGTGTGCTTGGCCGTCACGTGACCGATCTCATGGCCCAGCACCGCGGCGAGTTCGGCCTCGGAATTGAGGTAGGTGAGAATGCCCCGCGTGACGAACACAAATCCGCCTGGGGCCGCGAAGGCGTTGACCATCGGATCATCGAGCACGTGGAATTCCCACGGGAGATTCGGTCGTTCCGATGCGGCCGCCATCTGCTTGCCGATGTTGGCGACGTACTGCTCAAGCGCGGCGTCGGCGATGAAGCCGGTTTCCTGGCGGGCGCGGGCGAGTTCCCCACGACCCATATCGATCTCCTGTGCCTCCGAGACCAGCGAGAGCTGACTCCTGCCGGTGACGGGGTTCGTCGCACACGCGGCGACGAGGAGGACGGATCCCACGATGAAGTTTCGCATTGGCCTGTGGGTGATGGGTGAGCGTATCATATTCCTCAGGATGACGAACTCGCCAGAGCGACCGACACGCACGGCCTGGACCGGCTGGACACCCGTGGGGGGGCTCCCCCTCCCCGGGGAGCCGGCCTCTCCGGATCATCGCATCTCCTTCGTGCTCCGGTTGGGGCATTCCCTGCACACCTCAGGGTATGCCGCCCATCGGCTTGAAGAGGCGCTGGAGCTCGCCAGCGACCAGTTGGGGCTCCGGGGCCAGTTCTTCTCCACCCCAACCTCGATCATGGCGTCGTTCGGGCCGCAGGACGACCAACAGACCTTCCTGATCCGAGTCGATCCCGGCGATTCGAACCTCGGCAAGCTGGCCCAGGCCGACGAGGTCACGCGCGAAGTGCTCAACGGCGTGCTCACCCCGCTGGAGGGTGCCACCAGGCTTGAGGTCATCGAGGCCGCGCCGCCGACCTACCCCACCTGGCTCAACACCGCGGCGTTCGCGGTGGTCTCGGGTAGCGCCGCACGATTTCTCGGCGGGGGATGGCAGGAGGTGTTGGCGGGCCTCGCGATCGGCCTGGTGATCGGCCTGCTCGCGATCGCGGCGCGCCGCATCGACTCGCTGGGGCGGGTGTTCGAACCGGTTGCGGCACTCACCGCGTCGCTGCTGGCGGCCGGCATGGCGGCAGCCGGATTTCCGCTGTCGGTCTTTCTCGCCACGCTCGCCGGAGTGATCGTCCTCATCCCCGGCTTGATGCTCACCACGGCGATGACCGAGCTGTCCACCCGGCACCTCGCCTCGGGCACGGCGCGCTTCATGGGTGCCCTGGTGCTGCTCCTCGGCATCGCCTTTGGTATCGCCCTCGGCACCAAGATCGCGACCCTCGCCTTCGGAACGATCCCCTCAGCGGCCGTCCGCCCATTGCCGGAGTGGACGCTCTATCTCTCGTTGTTGATCTCGCCGCTCGCCTTCGTGGTGCTGCTGAAGGCAGAGCCGCGCGATGCGGGATGGATCGTGCTGGCGGGGGCACTGTCCTTCACGGGCGCGCACTACGGACAGCGGGTGCTCGGGCTCGAGCTCGGCGCCTTTGGCGGTGCGCTGGTCACGGGATTCTTCAGCAACTGGTACGCGCGGGTGACCGATCGGCCGGCGCAGATCACCATGGTGCCGGGCCTGCTGCTGCTGGTCCCTGGCAGCGTCGGCCTGCAGGCCCTCGCCTCGTTTGTCGACAGTCAGACCGAAACTGGCGTCGGCACGGCATTCCGCATGGTGCTGATCGCGGTGTCACTCGTGGCGGGCACCCTGATCGCCAATATCGTCTCGCCACGCCGGAAACTGTTGACGTGACCGAGGCCCTGCCGCACGTGCCGGCAAGGCCTCAGTCCCGCGGGCAGGGGTTACGGGCGAGCCGAGTCGATTCGCAACCGGAAGATGGCGCGACGATTCGGGACCTGACCGACCATACCGGGGGCCGTGGTTTCCAGCTGCGCCTCACCCTTGGACTGAATGGTGATCCGGCTGGCGTCAATCCCTCGTGACACGATGTAGGCCTTGGCGGCCTCAGCCCGACGCATCCCCAGCGCCAGATTGTAGGCATCGGTCCCGAGGTTGCCAGTGTGCCCCACGATGGCGATGCTCAGCCCCGGGTTGTTGCGAAACACTACGACCTTCTCGTCGAGGACGGCTTTGGCAGAGTCGGTCAGCTCCGACTTGTCGAACGCAAATTGAATTCGCGCGTCCATCACGGCCATTTCAGCGGTCGACGGAGCCCGGGGTACGTTCTGCAGTGAGTCCCGCAGCGCCCGCAATGCGGCGTCACGCTCGCGCAACCGGCGGGTTTCTGCCGCGCTCACCGAGTCCTGGTGCATCACCATCGCGGGCGCGCTCGCCGGCGTGATCACCGTATCCACTCGTGTCATCCGGGAAGGATGGCGATAGAGGCTGAGGCCGGCGTGCAGACTCCGGTATGATTTCCAGTCTTCGTTTGCGAGCCAGTCATAGATCCCGTCGATCCGCAACGCGGCGTTGTCGCCAATCGCGAACTTGAGGCCCACGAGCACGTCCGCGCCGTAGGTGTGCAGGAAGTTGGTCTCCGTGGACACGCCTGCGCCGGCACCGAGCAGGACGGAGAGCCCACCCATCTTGAGCGGCACGGCGACCAGCCGGCCCGACAGGATCCCCATGTTGACCGACTTCAATCCGTTCGGACGGCTCGCCTTCATCAGCGTGCCTTCGAACTCCACCGAGAGGCGAGGCGCGAAGAACATGCCGATCCTGCCGCCGCCGCCGTATCCCGTCTTGAGGCTGAGCTCCTTGTCAAACGAGGCGGCTGCACCAAACGCACCCAGCTCCATCGTTCCGCGTACCTGCGCTGCGGCCGGGATGGCCGCAACGAGGGCCAGGACACCAACAACAAGAATTCTGACTGACATGGACTGCTCCTGTATGACTGCATGACCTCGTTGCCGTGGTAGCGACCGAGGGATCTCGCTCTGTACCACTAGGGCAGCGTGATCGAATTGTTGGTGCCGAGGGTCACGGCGCCGTTCCGGGCCAGGGCCCGACCAAAGAGCGTCGCATTGTCAACCAGCGTGATGCTGGTGAGCGCGAGGATGTTGCCCTGCCACTGCGACGCGGTGCCCAGGGTGGCCGAGCTTCCCACCTGCCAGAACACGTTCTTGGCCTGCGCCCCGTTGATCAGCACAATGTTGCCCGCCGTGGTCAGTGAGCTGCCGGCCTGGAAGACGAAGGTTGCATTCGGATTTCCGCCGCCATCCAGCGTCAGTGTGCCCGTCACGCTGATGCCGCTCGCCGTGCAATACACCCCCGCCGCCTTGGTGGTGCCGCCGAGGTTGGCCACGATGGCATTCGCAGGAGGACAGGGCATTCCGGCCAGGGTGTTGTAGGCCGTCGTGAGGTCGAGCTGTGCCTGCTGGGCGACGGCGTCGTTGAGGTGTTGCACTCCGGTGATGACGCACGGACCGAAGCCGGTGATCGTGTTGCCCGGACTGATGCTCACATCGGCAGCGATGGTACCACCGGTGATACAGGTGACCGCGGTCCCGGCCATGATGCCATTGGGTGCGGCGGCACCGAGGTTCACCACCGAGGTCGGTGCGCCGAAGGTGACCGTCACGGTCGCCGCGCCGGAGATTGCACCACTGGTTGCGGTCACCGTGTTGACGAAGGTCCCCGCCACATTCCCCGCGGTGAAGAGCCCGCTCGCCGAGTTGATGGTGCCACCGCCGTTCACGACCGACCACACCGGGGTGATTGTGATGACATTGCCACCGGCGTCCTTGCCCACCGCGGTGAACTGCTGTCCCGTCGCGACCTGGACCGAGACGGGGTTCGGCGTCACGGTAATCGTCGCCAGCACTGGGGCCGACGCAGTGACCGTCACGGTCGCGGTGCCGGAGAGTGCGCCGCTGGTGGCTCGCACGGTATTGGCGAAGGTTCCGGCCACCGCGCCCGCGGTAAACAGCCCGGAGCCGGCGTTGATGGTGCCACCACCGTTGACGACCGACCAGACGGGCGTGATTGCCACCACGTTGCCGCCAGCATCCCGGCCAGTCGCGGTGAACTGTTGTGCGCCATTGGCCTGCATCGAGACCGGTGTTGGCGTGACGGTCACCGAGGCGAGGGCGCCCCCAGTCACGGTCACCGTGGCCAGACCGACAATGGCCCCGACGTTGGCGCGAATCGAATTGGTGTACGTCCCCGCCGCGCTGCCTGCCGTGAAGAGGCCCGTCGTCAGACTGATGGTCCCGCCGCCGGCAACCACCGACCAGGTCGGTGTCACCATCACCGGGTTGCCGCTGGCATCACGACCGACCACGACGAACTGCTGCGTGCCATTCACCGCGACAGTCGCGGGATTCGGCGTGACCACGAGTGTGGCGAGGGTTCCCGCCGTCGTGGTGACGCTCGCCGTGGCCGAGATCCCGCCGCTGCTCACCATCACCGTATTGGCGAACAGACCGGTGACCGAGCCAGCAGTGAAGAGACCGCTTGCGCCGATCGTCCCGCCGCCAGCCACCACCGACCAGGTGGGCGTGAACCCAACCACATTACCGGCGGCATCCTTGCCCACTGGCACGAACTGTTGGCTTGTCCCTACCGGCAGGGAGAGCGGCGACGGCGTCAGCGTAATCGAAGCCAGCGGCCCGGTGATCACCGTGACGGTGGCAGTGGCGGAGAGATTCCCGCTGGTGGCCTTCACGGTGTTCGCAAAGGTGCCGGGCGTTGCGGCGGCTGTGAAGAGGCCGCTGCTGGTGATGGTACCGCCACCACTCACCACCGTCCACGTGGGTGTCGTGGTCACCGTTACACCATCAAAATCATGGCCGACTGCAGTGAATTGCTGGGTGCCGCCGGCCACCAGTGTGACGGGATTCGGGGTGACAGTAATTGTTGTGATCGTCCCGGGATCAGTAACCCCGTGGACATCGCACGCGCCGAGCAGCAGCCCGGAGAGCGCCACAGCGCCGATGAGGCGCGCGAGAGGAGCACGCCTGTGGAGGGCATTGACACGGCGACACCTGATGGGGCTGGTCATCGAACTGCTCCTGGCCTGTGTATGGGCTCGCAAGTCGCGCAGAGGCGCGCTCGTTTCCGACAAGGTTCACGGTGGCACCTGAGCGTAGCGTGGCAACCAGCGTGACGCCTTGGCGACAGCACCGCACACAGGCGAATGGAACTGGCTCGAAGCACTCGGTGAGGACAAACTTCAATCCGTGCGCGAACTCGGTGCGCAGATGGACAAGAGCTAGCTCCTTGACCATAGCAGCAGCGGGTCACGTAACTCGTTTCTGCTGTCGGCATTGCGACCATGCCGCGTCGAAGCGACGAACCCGATTGGCGCACAACACTGGCGCGGTGGGGG
>JBDUDP010000017.1:0-40493 GCA_040002895.1 Gemmatimonadota bacterium | reverse complement strand
ACCCTCCTCGCGGCCCCCGGTCCCAGACGCTATGCTTTCCGCGTTCCCCACAAATCCCTTGGTCCCACCGTTCGTGCCCTCCTTCCCCAGAGGACCCCATGCACGCTGTCCGCAGTCTGGTTCTCGCCACGTGCACCACGCTGGCACTGGCCATGCCCATTGCGGCGCAGACCGGCACGCCTGATCCCGGCAAAGGGATCTCGCTGTCGCCGTACTTCGGAGTGGTGGTGCCCACGGCCGATCTGTTCTCGTACCAGAACGGTAGCCAAACCCAGATCACCAAGCTCTCCATCGGTCTCGTGGTCGGCGGCCGGCTCGGCATCGGTTTCGGACCTCGAGTGGGGTTCGAGGCAGACGTCGGCTACTCCCCTGGTTCACTCGACCTGCAGCAATCCTCTTCCGGCTTCAATCAGGATGTCACGACCCTCACCGGGAGCGGCAAGCTGACGTTTTACCTGATTCCCCGCAGCAGTCCATTGTGGATCGGCGTGAGCGGTGGCGTCGCTGGCGTCAAGCACACGCTCAAGGCGGGGGGCGCGGCCGAACAGGCGGGACTGGTTGGCGGCACCGACGTCGGCGGCGTGGTGGGTGCCCGCGTCGGCGTCCGGCTCGGCAAGCTGATCGCGGTCACAGCCGGCGCGGATGACTACCTCTACACTGCCAAGTTCGACGCCCAGAACAACCAGACGTCGGAGAAGAAGCAGCACGACATCCACTTCACCTTTGGGGTGCGGCTGCCGTTTCTCGGGTTCTGAGGCGAGGCGGTAGGGGCGATGCATGCCTCGCCCCTACCGCCAGTCAATCAGTAGATACACGCATCCAGTATCGACAGCACTTCCTCCAGCATGGCCTGGGGTGCGATGCCGATCCGCTTCGCCTTGCGTGCGCGAAAGTCAATCGACTTTACCTGCTCGACCATCACAAAACCGGTCACGCCCGCGCCGGACGGAACGGCTACGTGGAAGGGGAAGTCGCGGTTGGTGCTCGTGACGGGGCAGGCGATGCACAGTCCCGTGTGCCGATTGAAGAGGTCGTTGCTCACCACCAGCGCCGGCCGGCGACCTCGTTGCTCGTGACCGGATTGCGGGTCGAAGGAGAGGGCGATGAGTTCTCCCTTCTTCGGCGTGTAGTCGGCCATCTACCAAGCCTCTCGCCCGCGCGGCGGGCCCCAGTCGAGCGCACCCGTGCGATCACCCTTGGGCATCCGCTTGACCAGATCCCGAAGCGTGTGGCCGCCGCGAACCCGGCGAACGGGAGTCACGACCAGCGCCCCCTCATGCACGACCACATCGACTTCGTCACCGACGGCAATCCGTGCATCGGCAAGAAGGGCCTTGCTCAGTCGCATCCCTTGGCTGTTGCCCCACTTCTGGACCTTGGTGATCATGGCGAGCCTCCGCTGGCTATCCGGAGTATAGCCCGCGTGAGGGGACGGTGGCAACACTGGCGGGCTGCCGTTGCGGGACTTCACAAGCATCCTTCCTCCCGATCCGATGGCCACGCGGCCCGGACTCGGGCGCACGCCGTCCAAGCTGCCGAGTCGTGGCCGAGGGGTGGCGGTCGGTTGACGCAGCGGTGGACGCGATGCCGCGATCAGGGTTTGCGGGAGGTGCGATTGGAATGCGGGAGGGGCGGCTCTACAAGACGACGGATCCCACCGCGCGCCGCCAATACCCCAGCGTCGTCGCGCCCACCACCTCCGACTGCTCGGCCGCAATCGCCTCGAGTGCAGCGAGCAGCGTTCGCGCCGATTGTACTTCGTCGAGCAGTGTGAGCGAGCGCAGCATGCGAGTAAGCCGGAGAAGGTTGTGGTTCCCACGCGTGAGCCAGACCGCTCGTCGAGCCACGGAGTCGGGAGCCGGGACGAGAGCTCCGTCCTGCCCATTGAATCCGTAGAAACCGAGCATTATGTCGCGTAAGTGGCGCAGGTTGTCGCGCAGCGACTCGTCCGCCGCGAAGGCATCGATCGCTTCTTGGGTGAGCCGGGGTGCCTGCGGCAGCACTCCACTCGGTTCCGGGAGCGGGAAGAGCCACTGGATGAAGTCGTGCCGGCGCTCGAGGTCCTCGTGCGAGAACTCCCACACTTGGCGCAGTAATCGGCCGGCATGGTCGGTGCCTTGATGGCGGTAGAAGGCGACAAGCGGTGTGGGCATGGGGCTCCATCGGAGAGACGCTCCAAATCTATCGCTTGAAAACTGAATTGGCGTTACCCTTTGAGCCCGCCTCGTGGTCCCCTGCCGCCAGGATTTTGCCATGAATGCTGCCATCTCACGAGAGTCCATCGGACCGAAATGCATACCCACTCCTGCGCGGCGCAGCTGGGTCTGCCTCCCATTACTGATGCTGCTGTGTGCTGTGGGGTTTCGACCGACAGCGGTTCATGCGCAGGAGACGAAGAAGCCCTACTGGTGGCTCGAGATGGACCAGCCCCGGATGCTCTCGAAATATTTATTCAATAGGTGGAAGGTGACCCGGAATACCCCCGTGGTTGTCCTGTGCGGAGCCGCGATGTCGGGAGCACTGACGACGGAATCCCGCCAGACGATTCTCCACAATCCGGACAAGTTGGCAGATTCGGTGGTCGTGTGGGACAAATGCGAGGAGAATGTTTTTGCGAAGGGCTTTTCTCCCCAAAGCGATGTCGTGTTCGTGAACGAGATCGTAATTGGGAAGGCGATCTCCTACATCGATGCGTGGACGAGGCCTCATGCTTCGGCGGACGGGTCCGGGTTTCGAACCTACCACGAACGCTTCATGGTCGACCAAAGCAGGAATCCGTCTTTGGGAGAGGAATCGCTGATATTCTCGGGATTCAATGTCCCGGTGGACTGAGCAAATGGGGCGCACAGCCATCCATTGTAAGCATGACTGAAATGACCGGTGCCAATCGCACTGTCTCCCGCCAGCGATACTTGCGTGCGATGAGCATCACGACCTCAGGTGACGTCGTGCGGTGAGATGATGCATGCAGTAGCCGGTCCCCCACTCGGCTCGGGGGACTGCCAGAGGAGGCACCGTCCACGGAGGATCGGACTGAGCGGGTTCGGTGCCGACCCCGACCGAGTGGGCCGCGCTCCTCTCGCCATGGTGCCGCGCCAGCGCGGCACCCACGGATCCCAACCAGCGCGGCACCCACACATCCCAACGAGCGCGGCACCCACACATCCCAACGAGCGCGGCCCACCTGACACCACGAAAAAGGCGGAGCGACGGCTTGACCCGTTGCTCCGCCCCTTCACTACGTTCAGGGTGACACCACCCATTCCATGGGCCAAGGAGGAGTTGAACCTCCGACCTCACGCTTATCAGGCGTGCGCTCTAACCACCTGAGCTACTGGCCCGTACTGAGGGGGCAACAATATTCCCCTGAGCCCACGAAATCAACCGTTCAGGGCCCGAATCGAACCCTTCCGCCCGGCGCTCCGACCCTTCTCTGCGCTCAGGGTGACGGAGCTCAAGGCCCGGGCAGCTCAGCCCCCATCCATCAGCTGTCATCCGTCATCCGTCATCGGTCATCCATCATCCGGTGGCTACAGCCTCACCGTCAGTCCATCCTGCAGCGTGTTCCGGTACGCCCGCCAGGCCGGCACCATCCCCACGAGCAGCCCCGCTACCACCACGCCCCCCAGATACAGCCACTCCAGCCGCTGGGGCGCCGTGATCGGGATGTAGATCCCGAAATGCCCCTCGGCCACCCCCTGCCCCAGCCAGAGGAGCCCGTAGACCAGCAGCAGCCCCACAAGCGCTCCGGCCAAAGCCAGGGCCCCCGATTCCAGGACCATCAGGGCGGCAATTCGCGCCGGACCCGCCCCCAGCGACCTCAAGATCGCCATCTCCCGCCGCCGCTCCTCGAGCGTGCTGTAGAGCGCCACCAGCATCCCCAGCAACCCGACCACCAACACCGCCCCCGTGATGATTCGCGCACCATCCTCGGCGTAGCCGATGGTGTGCCAGAGCTCGGTGAGCGCCACTGCCGGCAAGATGGCCGTGAGCGGCTCGCGCAGGTCGGTGTTGATCTGTCGCTGGAGCAGGAGCGAGGCACTGCGGGCTTTCGCGCCGAGGAGGAAGGCGGTGATGGCGGGGGGATCGGTGTGGGGGGAGTCCATGGTTTCTGCAATCGGCGCCGCGCGAGACGCGGTGCCCGCAGCCTCCCCTTGAGCCCCAGGCATCACCAAGGGCGCAATCTTCCCCTGCCCCGTCACCGGCATCCCTTCGTGCATCGCCTCGACGCCCGCCAGCGTAATGAACAGCGCCTGATCCACAGGAGTGCTGGTGCGCCTGAGCACACCCACCACCGTGAACGGGTGCTCCTCGTGATCGCTGATGCCGGTGCCCCGCAACCCGTGCGTGAGCACCACCGTGGACCCCAATGCCAGCTTGAGCTTCACCGCCGCGTCAGCACCAACGACCACGTCGCGATCACCGTCGAACAGTTTCCCTTCTGCCGGCGCGATCACGCCATCGTTGCGATAGTGGTAGTGCTCGAAGAATGCGGGCGTCGTGCCAATGACTCGGTAGCCGTAATACGAATCGCCCAGCGAAATCGGAATGGTCCATTTCACCGCCGGATGCGCGGCCCAACGCTGATACGCCGCCCACGTCACCGTGCCGGCCGGCGCGCCCAATCCGAACACCGAGGACAACAACAGCTGCTGCGAGCCGCCGCGCGCGCCCACAATCAGGTCCGTGCCGCGGATGGTGCCCGCGAAGCTCTCTCGAATGCCGCGCCGCACCGTCTCGACCCCCACCAGCAATGAGACCGAGAGCGCGATGCTCAAGACCGTGAGCAGCGTGGTGACACGCCGGTTGCGCAACGACTTGAGCGCCAAGGCAAGCGTCAGCATGCTACGCGCGCCCCACCGTGTTCAGCGCACGCAGACTTGCCACGCGATCGAAGCGCGCGCCGAGGGAGAGATCGTGCGAGACAAACAACAACGTGGAACCCGCTTCCTTGACCTGCTCAAACAACAACTCCACAAAGCGATCGCGCAGGTCGGCGTCGAGCGCACTCGTCGGCTCGTCGGCAATGATCAACTCCGGCGCCCCGATAAGTGCGCGCGCCGCCGCGACCCGCTGCTGCTGCCCCACCGAGAGCTCAGTGACCGGCTGCATCAGCAATCCACCAATCTCAAGCCGCTCGGCGATACGCGCGGCCGAGGCCTCGGGTGATTCGCCCTGCAGCCGCTGCATCCGTGCAGCATGCAGCCGGCACGGCAGGGTGATGTTCTCGACCACCGAGAGATAGGGAATGAGATTGAAGAGCTGGAAGAGGTAGCCCACGTGCACGCCGCGGAAGGCGTCGCGTGCGGCGCCACTGAGCGCGCCCAGATCCTGACCCAGCACACGCACGCTGCCCTGCGTGGGCGTGAGCACACCGGCGATGATGCTGAGCAACGTGGTCTTGCCGCTGCCGCTGGGGCCGTGCAGGAAGAGCCGCTCCCCGCGCTCGACGCGCAACGGCTCAAGCGAGAGGACCTCGCGCCCCGCCCGATAGGCGAAACCGAGGTCCTCGCAGTCGATGGCCAGTGTCACTTCTTGGGCGGCGCGTACGCGACGCTGCTGATCCCTTCCATTTCGTAGTAGGAGGCGCCGTACGCGGAGTCGACCTGCTTGAGGCGGATGACGCCCTCGAACATGACCGGGTCCCACCAGCCGATCTTCACCGTCTTGGCGCCGCGCATCTTGACGTAGACCATCTGGTTCGGCGGCGGCGGCGGCGTGTGCACGCAGGCGCCAAAGTAGGGCACCAGCAGGAACTCGTCGGCCTGCTGCATGTCGTCCTCGAGCGGCACAATGAACGCCGCAATCCTGACGACCTTGCCGTCGAGCGCTGCGAGGGAGGCCGGCGCTCGGCCGGTGGTGAGGTCGAGGGTGCCCAGCAGCTTCCAGTCAATCAGCTCAGGATCGAGGGCGGCCCCGGTGCTGGCGCGCCAGGCGTCGGCCGGATTCACCGAGAAGCCCCCGGCGCGGGCATTGCCCGCGAACGTTGCAAGCACTGAAACGACCAGCAGCGGAATCCGTATGACCTTCATGCGCGCTCCTTGCGAGCCCATTCCCGTTCCCCCCGGTGACAGCAGCACAGAACTTATACTACGTGGGTCCCAAGGCCCACGTTGCACCTCCACCCCACCAGGAGACCGTCCCTGATGCGTCAACTCTCGGCCGCCACCGGCCTGTTCATCGCCCTCGCCCTCCCCTTGGCCGCCCAGCGGCCCGCACCCGCCATCGACAGCGCTCGCTACGTCCGCACCACGGCACCCACCGACCCTGTGATTCAGGCGATGTGGACCGAGGGAATGGAGAAGTCGCAGGCCATGGACCTGGCCCAGGTGCTCATGGACTCGATCGGCCCGCGGCTGGTGAACTCCGACCGCTACAACGCCGGCCAACAGTGGCTGCTCAAGACCTACGCCGGCTGGGGCGTGAGCGCCAAGCGGGAACAGTGGGGGACCTGGAACGCCTGGCAGCGCGGCGCCACCCACGTGGACCTGATCGCACCCCGCATCCGCTCGCTCGAGGCGGTGATGCTGGCGTGGAGCCCGGGCACCGGCGGCAAGGACGTGATCGGCGACGTGATCCTCTATCCCGATGTGGCCGCCCCTGAGGATTTCGCGAAGTGGCTGCCCCAGGCCAAGGGGAAGTTCATCCTGGGTTCGGCCCCGAACCCCTCGTGCCGAGCCTCGAGTCAGTGGACCGAGTTCGGTCAGCCAGGGTCGGCCGCGCGACTCGACTCCACCCGCCGCGCCATCTCGGCCGCGTGGGCCGACCGCACCAAGAAGGGCGGCAATCCCTTCCTGTGGCAAAAGGACGCTGGCGTCGCCGGGATGATCACCACCAACTTCTCCGGCTACCCCGGGGTCGACAAGGTGTTCGGTTCGTGGCGGCAGCAGGTGCCCTATGTCGACGTGACCTGCGAGGACTACAACCTCCTCTATCGCCTCGCCGAGAAGCATCAGGGGCCCAGGATCAAGCTGAATGCCGACTCGAAGTTCCTGGGTGAGAACCCGGTGTTCAACGTGATCGCGGAGATCAAGGGGAGCGAGAAGCCCGATGAGTACATCGTCCTCTCGGCCCACTACGACTCGTGGGACGGCGCCTCGGGTGCCACCGACAACGGCACCGGTACCATCACCATGCTTGAGGCGATGCGGATCCTCAAGACCACGTATCCGCACCCGCGGCGCACCATCATCGTGGGCCATTGGGGCGGAGAGGAGCAAGGGCTCAACGGCTCGCGCTCGTTCGTCGAGGATCATCCAGAGGTGGTGAAGGGGCTGCGCGCGGGCTGGAACCAGGACAACGGCACCGGCCGCGTAGTGGGCATCTCGCCTGGGCCGTTCCCGAACGCGCCTGAGACGCTCGCTGGCTACCTGGCGGAGTTGCCGTCGCAGATCACCGGCTGGATCAAGATCGGCGGCCCGGGCTCACCCGGCAGCGGTGGCTCTGACCACTCGTCGTTCCAGTGCGCCAAGGGCCCGCTCTTCGGTCTGGGTGCGCTCAACTGGGATTACTTCTCGCTGACGTGGCACACCAACCGCGACACCTACGACAAGCTGGTGCCGGAGGACCTCAAGAACAACGCGACGCTGGTTGCGATGCTGACCTATGAGGCCGATCGGAATCCCGACTCATCGCCGATGGCGCTGCTCACGGCGCTGCCGAACGGGAATGAAGTGAAGTATGAGTGCCCGAAGGCGGTGCGGAAGACGGCGGATAGTCCGCGATAGGTGACAGCTGACAGATAGTGCGTTGTCACCCTGAACGCAGTGAGGGGGCGAAGCGACGGATCACACCGTCACTCCGCCCCCTCGCTACGCTCAGGGCGACAGCAGGCGCCCATGGTGCATCACGGACTCGTGGTGAGGTCAGGCGTCGTCGTTGCCGTCCTCGTCGAACGTGAAGTCGCTGCCGAAGTCCTCGTCCTCCGAGTCCTCGTCATCGTCGTCCGAGTCCTCGTCGTCGTCATCGGAATCCTCGTCGTCATCGTCATCGTCAAATCCGAACCCTTCCGAGTCGAAGTTTTCCTCTTCTTCCTCGTCAAAGGGGCGACGCATCACGATGATCTCGTCCTCAGCCGCCTCGAGAGACGCTTCCCACGCCGACATGGTGTCCTCCACGGTTCCAATCTTGGGGTTGGGTGCCACGGCCATCCTGCCACTCATGATGCGTCGGCGACCCGGTTCGCCATCCGCTGGACCTTCTTCCGCTCGGTGGCCTGCAGCGTCCGCTTGCGAAGGCGGATGTTCTGCGGGGTCACCTCGATCAGCTCGTCCTCTTCGATGTACTCGAGGGCGTACTCCAGGGTGATCGCGCGGGGCGGCTCGAGCGACACGTTGTCGTCGGTCGCCGTGGTCCGCATGTTGGTGAGCTTCTTCTCCTTGCCCACGTTCACGTCCATGTCGGCGGGGCGCGAGTTCTCGCCCACGATCATCCCCTCATAGACGTGCTCGCCCGGCGCCACGAACATCTGCGCGCGGTCCTGCAGGTTGCCCAGTGCAAAGGCCACCACGCTCGCCTCGCGATCCGCGACCAGCACACCGCGCTTGCGGCCGCTGAGCGGGCCGGCCCAGGAGCCGTACTCCAGGAAGCGGTGGTTCATCATGCCGGTGCCGCGGGTGTCGGTCAAGAACTCCGAGCGATAGCCGAACAGGCCGCGCGACGGAATCTTGAAGGTCAACCGCACCTGACCCTGCCCCGGATTGCGCATCTCGGTCATCTCACTGCGCCGGGGGCCGAGCTTCTCCATGACGACACCCATGTACTCCTCGGGGACGTCGATGGTGAGCTCCTCGTACGGCTCGAGCCGCTCGCCCTTGGCGCCCTCGCGCAAAATCACCCGCGGGCGGGAGACCTGGAACTCGTAGCCCTCGCGCCGCATCGTCTCCATCAGGATGCCCAGGTGCAGCTCACCGCGTCCGGACACCGAGTGGGTGTCGGGCGATTCGGTGGGCTCGACCCGCAGCGCCACGTTGCGCTCGAGCTCCTTGAAGAGTCGGTCGCGCAGCTGGCGCGAGGTGACGTACTTCCCCTCGCGGCCGGCAAAGGGGGAGTTGCTGACGATGAAGTCCACCGAGATCGTGGGCTCCTCGACGGCGATTCCCTCGAGTCGCTCCAGCAAGTCGACCGATGTGAACGTCTTGCCGATATCGAGGGTCTCAAAGCCGGCCAGGGCGATGATGTCGCCCGCCGAGGCGTTCTGGACCTCGATCCGATTGAGGCCGTCGAAGGTGTAGAGCTTGGTGACCCGGTTGCGCTCGATCCCCGGCTCGTCGGTGACCATCCCCGGCTCACCCAGCGGCAGCAGCGCCACCTGGTCGCCCACGTTGATCTGCCCCTGCTCGACGCGGCCGATGGCGATCCGGCCCAGGAACGACGAGAAGTCGAGGGTCGAGACCAGCATCTGGAACGGCTTGGTTCCGTCGCCGGTGGGCGCCGGGACCGTCTTCACGATGGTGTCGAACAGCGGCTCGAGCGTGGTGCCCGGCTCATCGAGCTCGTGCGTGGCCGTGCCGGCGCGGCTCGACGTGTAGAGGAAGGGGCAGTCGAGCTGCGCCTCGGTGGCATCGAGATCCATGAACAGCGCCAGCACTTCGTCGTGCACTCGCATCGGCTCGGCGTCGGAGCGATCGATCTTGTTGATCGCCACGATCGGCTGCAAACCCAGCGCCAGCGCCTTCCGGGTCACGAACCGCGTCTGCGGCATCGGGCCTTCGGCGGCGTCGACCAGAATCAGCACGCCATCGACCATGCGCAGGATGCGCTCGACTTCACCGCCGAAGTCGGCGTGGCCGGGCGTATCGACGATGTTGACCTTCACACCATGCCAGGTGATGGCGGTGTTCTTGGCAAGAATGGTGATCCCCCGCTCCTTCTCGAGCGGGTTCGAATCCATCACGCGCTCTTCGACATGCTGGTTGGCGCGAAAGGCGCCGGCCTGCCGGAGCATCTGATCGACCAGGGTGGTCTTCCCGTGGTCGACGTGTGCGATGATGGCGATGTTGCGAATTTCCACTGCGTCCAACCCCTCTTGTGACAATTCCAGTACCCCAAGGGCGGCATATATACCCGTGCCACCGGAGCACCGCAAGCCGAATCAGTGCACGTGGTTGTGGCCGTGGTGGTGGCCATACCCGGCGTCCGTCACCGTGGGGTCGGGATCGCCGCAGAGCTCGTTGCCGCAGGGCCCGCCGGTCTCGAGCTGGATCGTGACATGCCCGATACCCAGCAGCAGCATGTCGCCCTCCAGCCGCCGCAGGACGTCCGGGTGACTCTCGAGGGTGGGGACGACCACATGGGCGCTCATCGCCACCAGCCCCCCCGCCACGGTCCAGACGTGAACGTCGTGGACCCGGGAGACCCCCTCGGTGGCCTGCAGCCGCGATTCGACCTCGCGCATTGAAACGTGGGCCGGCACCCGGTCGAGCAGGATGGTGCCGCTCTCCTTCACCAGCCGCCACGCGCTGCGCAGGATCAACACCGAGACCAGCACGGAGATGAGTGGGTCGGCCGGGAGCCAGCCGGTGTAGTGGATCACCACTGCCGCGGTGATGGCCCCGACGGAGCCCAGGATATCGCCCATGATATGGAGATAGGCGCCGCGGACGTTGAGGTCATTGTGGTGGTGACCGTGCAACACCCTGAGCGAGACGACATTGACCACCAGCCCCACCGTGGCCACGATGCCGAAGAGGGTGGCATCGATGGGTCGCGGATGCTTGAGGCGGTCGACCGCCTCCACGGTGATGGCGATCCCGATCACGAACAGGGCGAGGCCGTTCACGAGCGCAGCCAGCACCTCCCAGCGGAGGTTGCCGAAACGCTGGGCTGAACCGTCGCGGCGCTGGGCGATCCGTGCCCCGAAGAGTGCCAGCCCCAAGGCCGCGACATCGGTACCCATGTGGCCCGCATCGGCGAGCAGGGTGAGCGAGTTGCTCACCAGCCCACCCACCACCTCCACCAGCGTGAAGAAGGCGGTGAGGGCGAGCACCAGGGCCAGCTTGCGAGTCGTCACTCGGACATCCTCCGTCGGACTGCTTCGGCGTGGCCGAACAGCCCCTCCGCCTCGGCCAGGGCCACCACATGCGGCGCGGCCTCCTGCAAGGCAGCAGCAGAGTACTCAATCACCGAGGTGCGCTTGACGAAGTCATACACGCCCAACGGTGAGGCGTGGCGCGCAGTTCCCCCGGTCGGGAGCACGTGGCTGGGGCCGGCGACGTAGTCACCCACCGGCTCCGGGGTGTGGTGCCCCAGAAAGATGGCCCCGGCATGGCGAATGGCGTCGGCGAGGGCGGTGGGCTCGCGGGTGGCGATCTCGAGGTGCTCGCTCGCCCGCAGGTTGGCCACCGCAGCGAGGTGCGCCCGGTCGGGCACCAGGATCAGCAGCCCCTGTCGCTCCAGTGCCGTGCGCGCGATGACCGCCCGCGGCGCCGTGGCGAGGGCACGCTCGAGCGCGGCCGGCACTGCAGCCGCGATTTCGGCGGAGGTCGTCGCCAACCACGCGCCGGCATCCTCGTCGTGCTCCGCCTGCGCAATGAGGTCGGCGGCGAGATCGTCCACATCCGCGCTGTCGTCGGCAAGGATCAGCACCTCGGTCGGGCCGGCGATCATGTCGATGCCCACTTGCCCGAACAGCTGTCGCTTGGCCTCCGCCACCCAGCGGTTGCCGGGGCCCACGATCTTGTCGACGCGCGGGATAGTCGCCGTGCCGTAGGCGAGAGCGGCCACGGCATGCGCACCGCCCACCAGGAAGACGCGATGCACACCGCTGATGGCGAGCGCGGCGAGCACGGCGTCGTTCGCGCCACCGGGCGGAGTCACCGCCACGATCTCGGTGACACCGGCCACCACGGCCGGAATCGCGTTCATCAACACCGACGACGGATAGGCGGCCTTGCCGCCTGGCACATAGAGCCCCACCGCGTCGAGCGGCGTCACCCGCATGCCGAGCAGGGTGCCGTTGGCCTCGCGGTGCTCGAAGCCGCGATCGACCTGGAGCGCGTGATAGCTGCGAATTCGGTGGGCGGCATACTCGAGCGCGTCACGCAGCGGGGAGGGGATCCGGTCGAGTGCGGCGTGGCAGCGTTCGCGCGAGAGTTCCCACCCGGCCGGTGCGAGGTCGCTCTGGTCGAACGTGGCGGTGTACTCCTGCACCGCCGCGTCGCCGCGCTGGGCCACGTCGGCAATGATGGCAGCCACGGCGTCACGGGTGGCGAGGTCGCTTGCGGCCGGACGCGGCAGATGGGCACGGAGTCCAGCGACCCCGGCCGGCTCCCGCGTCACATCGTATAGCCGGAGGGTCAGGGCCTCTCGCCCCGGTTCCGCCCCGCCGCTTACCTTCCCCGTCATGGAGACCACCGCATCGCCGCCGTCCGTGTTCCTGAGCATCGCTGCCGTCCTGGCCCTGGTCATGGCCAACGGCTACTTCGTTGCCGCCGAATTCGCCCTCGTCTCCGCCCGCAAGACGCGGCTCGAGGAGAGCGCCCGGGACGGCGACGGCAAAGCTACGCTGGCCCTCCGGGTCATCCAATCCCTCGACCGCTACATCTCCGCCACCCAGCTCGGCATCACCCTCGCCTCGCTCGGCCTCGGCTGGATCGGTGAACCCCAGCTCGCGAGGCTGGTTGAGGGGCTCTTCCAAGGCCTGCCCGCCGCCCTCGCCGAGGTCGCCACGCACGGGGTGGCGGTCGCCATCGCGTTCACCATCATCACCACCCTGCACATCGTGCTGGGCGAGTTGGTGCCGAAGTCGATCGCCCTCCTCTACCCCGAGTCGGTCAGTCGCTGGCTGGCGCTCCCACTGATCGGCTTCGCGTGGCTGATGCACTACCCGATCGCGATGCTGCACAATACCGCCAACGCGATTCTGCGGCTCACCCGCATCCGCTCGGCCGGCAATCACGATCGCCTGCACTCCGCCGAGGAGATCCGCATTCTGGTGGAGCAATCGGGCGAGGGCGGCTCACTCGGCAAGCAGGACGCCTCGATGCTCGCAGGGGTGTTCGAGTTCAGCGAGAAGAACGCTGAGGAGGTGATGACTCCCCGCACGGACATGATCGCGCTCGAGGCCGACCTCACGGTGGAACAGGCGGCGGATGCGATCGCCGCCGCAGGCCGGTCGCGCTACCCGGTCTACACCGAGTCGCTTGACGAGATCACCGGCGTGGTGCTCGCGAAGGATGTGCTGCGTGCCGTACGCCACCAACCCGGCTCGCTCATCCGGAGCATCATGCGGCAGCCGTTCTTTGTGCCCGGCAGCCGCGAAGTTGAGGATGTGCTCACCGACATGAAGCGGATGAAGACCCACTTCGCGGTGGTGCTCGATGAATACGGCGGCACGGCGGGATTGGTGACCATGGAGGACCTGCTCGAAGAGATCGTGGGCGAGATCTACGACGAACACGACACCGAGGGGGTCTTGCCGACCATCACATCGGGCGATGGCTCACTGCTCCTCGACGGGGCCCTGACGATCGCGGATTTCAACCATCGCTTCGAGGTCGAACTCGAGGACAGCGACTACACCACCCTCGGCGGCTACCTCTTTGGTCAGTTGGGCCGGCTGCCGCAGGAGGGTGACCGGGTCCACGCTGCGGGGCTCGACTTCCAGATCGCCACCATGGCCGGGCGGCGCGTGGACAAGGTCCGGGTCATACTTCCGTCATGACCAGATCCTCCATCGCCCCGATTCCGCCGGGCGCACTCGACCTCACCGGGCCGGCCGTCCGCCGCCGCCGCACCCTGCAGCGCGCCGCGATGCAGGTGCTCGATGCAGCCGGCTTCGAGGAGGCGATTCCGCCGACCTTTGAATACGACGAAGTCTTCCTGCGTGCCGGAGGCGCCGACGTGGCCGAGCGGCTGATCCGTTTCAGCGATGTTGACGGCCGGCTACTCGCGCTGCGCTACGACTTCACTGCGGCGATCGCGCGGGTGGCGGCGACATCGTTCTCCGATCAGGAACCGCCGATCAAGGTGTCCTATAGCGGCAAGGTGTTTCGTCAAGCGCCGGGGCGGAGCGGCAGACCGCGCGAGATCCTGCAAGTCGGGGCCGAGACGATGGGGGTGAGCGGCATCGGTAGTGACGTGGAACTGGTGCGACTCACCCTCCAGCTGCTTGGCGTGCTCGGCCTCGCCGACTTCCAGATCAACCTCGGCCACGCCGGGGTGCTCGCGGCGGGATTTGCGGCGCTGCCGTCGGAACGGCACGCTGAGGTGCGACGCTGGATCGATCGGAAGGATCGCGCGGCGCTCGAGCAGCACTTGGCAGGACTCGATTCCCCGGCGCGCGACTTGGCATCGCTGCCGTTCGTGATCGGTCGACGCGCGGCACTCGAGGCCACCATGCCGATTGCGCCGCTCACGGCACAGCCGAGTCTCGCGCACCTGATCGCCCTCGACGAGGCACTCACCAGCGAGGAGCGGACGCACGTGGTATACGATCTGGGTGAGGTGCGCGGACTCGATTACTACACCGGCATCCACTTCGAAGTGTTCGTGGCGGGGTGCGGCAGGGCGGCCGGTGCCGGTGGCCGCTACGACGACCTGATGGGGCGATTCGGCCGTCCGATGCCGGCGCTGGGCGTGGCCCTTGACCTCGACGCCCTCGCCGAAGTGCCGCGATGCGCGTGATGCTGCGGATGGCGATCGCCAAGGGGCGGCTCTACGATGGCGCGGTGGAGCGACTCAAGGCGGCGGGGATCACGGTGACGGGAGACGCGGGCCGCAAGCTGCTGCTCGACACCTCGGATGCCGGGCTGCAGATCCTGGTGGTGAAGCCGTACGACGTGCCGGTGTACGTCGAAACGGGCGCGGCTGATCTCGGCATCACCGGCGGCGACGTGTTGCGCGAGGCCGATGCTGACGTGCTGGAGCCGCTCGACCTGGGCTTCGGCGCCTGTCGGCTCGTGGTC
The DNA here is from genome assembly GCA_040002895.1 of Gemmatimonadota bacterium. Lineage (GTDB taxonomy): Bacteria > Gemmatimonadota > Gemmatimonadetes > Gemmatimonadales > GWC2-71-9 > Palsa-1233. Next base: position 25,587 of record JBDUDP010000017.1, on the reverse strand, counting down.
GCGGCGCCGGAACACACCGCCTATCCCAATCTTGCGCACGGCAGCACGCCGCGGGTCGCCAGCAAGTATCCCCGACTCGCACGCGCCCATTTCGCGGCCATGGGCCGCGCCGTCGAGGTGATCGAGATCAGTGGCAGCGTGGAGGTGGCCCCGCTGCTCGGCCTCGCCGACTGGATCGTGGATCTGGTGGATACGGGCAACACCCTGCGCGCCAACGGCCTCACCGAGCGAGAGACGATTCTGGAGAGCCGTGCGATTCTGGTCGCGAATCGGGCGAGCCAGAAACTGAAGCTCGACGCGCATTTGCGGTTGATGGAGATGATGAGAGAAGAGAAATGAGAGATGAGAAACGAGAGAAGAGAGAGGAGGAGGGAGTTTCACGATTCCCCTCTCTCTTCTCTCCTCTCTCCTCTCTCGTCTAGCATTTTTCATTGCTGTCGCGCCGCGCGCTCCTGGTCCGTCTTGCTGCGGAACCTGCGCCGGATGCCTGTATGCGCCGGCGGGAAGACGTTGTACCGGAAGATGTGCCAGAACGCTGCGATGCCGTCGCGCCAGCCGATCTTCTTCCCCTCCTCATAGGTCCGGCCCGAGTACGAGATCGGCAGCTCCCAGATGTTGGCGTGGGCCTGCGCGAGTCGTGCCGTGAGTTCGGGCTCGAAACCGAAGCGATCCGAGGTGAGGATCAGCTTCTTGAGCAGTGGCGCGCGGACGACCTTGTAGCACGTTTCCATGTCGGTCAGGTTCAGGTCGGTGAACATGTTCGACATCAGCGTGAGCATCCGGTTGCCCACCGAGTGCCAGAAGTAGAGCACCCGATGCGGCCCGCTCAGAAAGCGTGAGCCGAAGACCGCGTCGGCGCCGCGATCCTGGATGGGACCGAGCAGCGTGGGGATCTCCGCGGGATCGTATTCCAGATCGGCGTCCTGGACCACCACGACGTCACCGGTGGCCGCCTCGATGGCGGTGCGAATCGCCGCGCCCTTGCCCCGGTTCACCGGATGGTGACGCACCACGTCGATCTTGCCTTCAGCCAGCAGGCGATCGAGGATCTCGGCGCTGCCATCGGTGGACGCGTCATTGACGCAGACCAGTTCCTTGCTGACCGGCACGTCGCGCACTCGCTGGATGAGTTGCTCGAGTGTCGGGGCCTCGTTGTAGACCGGAATCAGGATCGAGACGCGCAGCGTCATGCGGCAGGGCTCCGTCGGGCGAGGTCGATGGCGAGGGTCAGCGCGGCGCGCATGCTGCCGTGGTCGGCCCGGCCGGTCCCCGCAATATCAAGAGCCGTGCCGTGGTCAGGCGAGGTGCGGACAAAGGGGAGACCGAGGGTCACATTCACGGCCGAGCCGAACGACGCCACCTTGATGGCGGTCATGCCGACGTCGTGGTAGGGCGCCAGTACCACGTCGAACTCGCCGCGCATCGCCCGCAGGAAGACGGTGTCGGCGGGGAGCGGCCCAGCGGCGCCGAGGCGTTCGGCGGCAGGTGCCATGATCCGCTGCTCTTCGTCGCCGAAGAGTCCCTGCTCGCCGGCGTGGGGGTTCAGGGCGCAGAGCGCGATCCGCGGCTCCGCGATCCCGAACCATGCCTGCAACCCGCGCCGCGTCACCTCGCCCACCCGCACGATCTTCTCGGCCGTGAGCAGCAGGGGCACATCGCGGAAGGGGATGTGCGTGGTCACCAGCACCACGCGGAGGGACTCGCTCGCGAGCATCATCGCCACGTCGACATTGCCGGCGAGGTGCGCCAGCCATTCGGTGTGCCCGGGAAAGGGAAAGCCCGCCAGGTGGAGTGCGTGTTTCTCGGCGGGGGCGGTGACGATGGCGTCAACCTCCCCGTCGAGGGCGAGGCGCGCGGCGCGCTCGATGGCGCGACCGGTGATGAGTCCCGCCTCGACGGCAGAGGGGCGGGCGGGGCCGCTGTCGGGGCGCCACGGTCCGGTGGCAATGTGTCTGGTGGCGGGGATGTCGTGGATCTGGTCCTTCGCGCCGATCAGGGTGATGTCGGCGTCGAGTCCTTCGGCCAGCGCCGCCGCCACGATCTCGGGGCCGATCCCGCGGGGATCACCGAGCGTGACGGCGAGCCGGACGCGGCGCGTCACGGGTCGCGGACGTCCACGTAGGTCTTGGCGCGCAGCTCCTCGAGGAAGGCACTCTCGCCGAGCTGGCGGCCGAGGAGGTCGCGGATGCGCTCCTTGGCAGTCTCGTAGGAGAGGTCGCCGGCGGGAATCCGCTTCATCACGCGGACCAGCGCCCACTTGGTGCGGAACGGCTGACCCGGAATTTCGAGCGGGAACGGCGTCGTCACCTTGCCGCTGTCGACGCCGGCGAGCGCGCGTGAGTAGGCGGGCAGGAGCGAGTCGATCGGGTAGTTCGAGATCTCCTTCTCCTCACCCGGGTCGTGCGCCTCGCGCTGGAGCGAATCGAACGACGCACCGGCGCTGATGAGATTGTAGATCTCGAGCGCGCGGGCCCGGGCACGGGCTTCGTCGGCCGAATCCACCGGCGGCATGATCAGAATGTGGCGGGCCTGCACCTCGGTGGGCTGCACCCGCTGCACCTGGATGATGTGCCATCCAAACGGCGACTCCACTGGATCCGACACGGTGCCGGGCTTGAGCGCGAAGGCGACCTGCTCGAATTCGCGCACCATGGTGCCGCGCCGAAACCAGCCGAGATCACCGCCGTTGTCTTTGGAGCCGGGGTCCATCGAGAAGCGGCGGGCGGCGACGGCGAAGTCGGCACCCTTGCGGAGCTCGGCCACGATCGAGTCGGCGAGTTCTTTGCCGCGTGCGCGCGCGGCCGGCGAGGGCTTCGGGGCCACGATGATCTGCTTGAGCGAGACCGAGGTGGGCACGGGCGGGAGCCGGCCGGAGTCCTTGAGCGCGTCATAGAAGGCGCGCATCTCGCGCTCAGTGGGGGCCTTGGGCTTGAGCTTGCGTTCGTCGCGCAGGCGGTCGCGGTAGCGACTCACCACCAGCGCCTTGCGCTGCTGTTCCTGGAGCATCCGTCGCCATTCGTCCTGCGACTGGAAGCCGGCGTTCTTGAGTTCGTTGGTGAAGTCGACCTCGGAGATGATCTGCTTGCGGAGCGAGCGCACCAGCGCCTCGACCGCATCGTTCACTTCCTGATCGGTCACCTTGATCATGGTGTCCTTCTGCGCCGCCTGATACATCAACTCAGTGAAGATCAACGTATCGACGAGCGTGCGGCGCAGCCCGCGCAGCGCCACCGGATCGGTGGGCGGCTTGCTCGGGGCCGGGAAGCGTGCGAACACCTCCTCGTCCACCTGGGAGCGGAGGATCGGGGTGGTGCCGACCACGGCCACCACCCGATCGACCACGGCCTCGTTCAGGTCCTGCGCCGTCAACGGCCCCGCCACGCTCCCGAGCAGGAGCGCGGCCAGCGCGACGAGACCGTTTCGTGACATCACGGCTTCTTGGAGTCCGGCGCGGGAGCGGGCGCCGCACCACCGGGCACCGGGGCGCCGCCCGGCGCCGGCTGCATCACCGACGGCGCCGCGGCGGTGCTGTCCTTGCCCTGCTTCGCCTCGGCCAGCTCGAGCGCGCGCTTGAGGCCGGCCGGGTTCACCAGGAATTTGTGGTCGTCGCGCAGCGCGATGGAGAGCAGCCCTGGCAGCACGCGCAGGCGGGCATCGCCCTTCACGAGTTTGTCGAAATACTGGTCGACCTTGAGCGCCGCGGCCTTGGAGCGGTCGGTCTCGGTGGCCTTGGGATCGAGCACATCGGCCGTCAGCCCGATGGAGGTCTTGATGGTGTCGAGCTGCGCCGAGAAATCCGCGCTGATCGTCTTCCACTCCTCGGCGGTGACTTCGATGTGATTCTTCTCGGCGTCACGCAGCACCAGCGCGTTCTGCGCCAGACGACGCGCGAACTCGACCAGCTGGGTGTCGGGGGCGGCCTTGATCTGCGCCATCGTCTGCGGCCCCTTCATCGGATCGGCCGTCAGCGCACCTACCCAGCGGAGCATGTCGGCCAGGGTGAAGCCGCCACCCTTGTAGGAGACCAGCACCTTCTTGTCGTGGCGCTTCTTCTCCATGTCGGCGAGGCCGGCCTTGATCGTCTTGGCGGCATCGGGGTCGACCTTGAAGTCGTTGTCCTTGTCGATTTCGGCGAAATACGTGGAATCGACGAAGGCGACCTGTGCCTCTTTCACGAAGCTGCGGTAGCGCTCGCGCGATTCTGCCAGCGGCGGGCGGCGCAGGATGTGGAAGCCGAACTGAGTCGGCACCACCCCGGATGTCGCGCCCGGGGCCATGCTGTAGCCCACGCTGTCAAAGGCCGGCACGAAGCGGCCCTTGGGTCCGATCGGCAGGTAGCCGCTGTCGGCGCCGCTGCCCGTGTCCATGGAGTTCTTGAGGGCGAGGGCGCCGAAGTTCGCGCCACCCTTCAGCTCGCCGGCGAGGGCGTCGATCTTCTTGCGCGCGGCACTGCGCTCGGCCGGCGTGGCCGTGGGGGCCACCATGATCAGCACGTGCTGCAGCGCCCGATCGTTGCCTGCGGCGTAGGTGCTGTCGATCTGCGCATCACTCGCCGTGGCGCGCTTGGCGATCAGCGAGTCATGCCAGCGGTCGGCCTTGAGCTGCGCGAGCGCGGGCCACATCGCCTTGTTGATGGTGGCCGAGTCGGCCTTGAGCGAGCCGTCGGCGATGCCCTGCGCGAACAGGGTGTAATCGACCCAGAGGTTCGCGATGAATTCTGCAGACTCGGGCGTCAGCTTGGCACCCTTGGCGCCGGTCAGGATCTCGGAGACCCGGGTGGCGGAGAGTTCCTGTCCGCCGGCCTTGGCGGCCACGTCCGGTCCGGCCGTGAGGCCTCCGGCCCCGCAGGCGGCGAGTGCAACCATCGTGGACGCGGCGAGCACAGTCTTGCGAAGCATCGGACTCCTCGATCGATGAAAGAACACCGGTGCCTTAGGTGGCAACCTGGCGAAGTGCACGAACCAGCGACGGGATGAGCGCCTCACCCCCCAATCGGACCAACCGCAGTGACAAGGGCACCGTGCGCCGGACCTCGGCAGCGAGCTGGACATGCTCGAGTGCCTGGGTCAGGCCGGCCATCCGCGGGGCGGCCCCGTGGCGGAAGGTGAGGCGGGCCTCGTCGCCCCGGACCAGCACATGCTGCACCCCAAGGGTCGCCCCCAGCGCACGCAGGCGGCCCATGTCGAGCAGCGCATCGACCTCCGCCGGCAGTGGTCCGAACCGCTCGCGCAGTTCCGAGCGCAACTCATCAATGTCGCCGGGCGCCGACGCCCGCGCCAGTCGGCGATAGAGGTCGAGCTTGGTCTCGTCGTCCGGGATGAACGCGTCCGGCAGGTGGGCCGGCTGGTCGAACACCACATCCGGCGGCTGAGGCGTCTCGCCCCCGCCCTGACCCCGCATCGCCTTGACCGTCTCCTCGAGCCAGCGCATGTAGAGGTCAAAGCCCACCGCCTGGGCATGCCCCGACTGCTCCGATCCCAGCAGGTTCCCGGCCCCGCGGAGTTCGAGGTCCTTGAGCGCGATCCGGTACCCTGCCCCCAGATCAGTATGATGCTCAAGCACCTTCAATCGCTCATCGGCACTCTGGTCGATGGTATCGGGGACAACCAGGTAACAGTAGGCCCGGCGATGGCTCCGCCCCACCCGGCCCCGCAGCTGGTAGAGCTGAGCCAGCCCGAAGCGATGGGCGTCATGGACGATCATCGTGTTGGCATTTGGAACGTCGAGCCCTGATTCGACGATCATGGTCGAGACCAGAATGTCGAGTTCCCCGACCACGAAGCGTTGCATCACGTGCTCGAGCTCGTCGGCCGCCATCTGGCCGTGGCCGACATCCACCCGCGCCCGCGGGGCGAGCGAGCGGATCCGGGCCGCGATGGTCTCGATGGTCTCGATCCGGTTGTGGACCACGAAGACCTGGCCGCCGCGATCGAGTTCGCGTGCCATGGCCTCCTCGAGCAGCGCGTCGTCCCACGGCTCAACGAAGGTGAGGATCGGCGAACGGTCGCGCGGCGCGGTCTCGATCACTGTCATGTCGCGCAGGCCGGCAAGCGAGAGATGCAGCGTGCGCGGGATCGGCGTCGCCGTGAGTGTGAGCACATCGACCGCGAGCCGGAGCGCCTTGAGGCGCTCCTTGTGCTTCACGCCGAAGCGATGCTCTTCGTCCACAATCAACAGGCCGAGATCCTTGAAGAGCACATCCTTGGAGAGCACCCGGTGGGTCCCGATCACGATGTCGAGCTCGCCATCGGACAGCTTGCGCACCGTCTCCTTCTGTTCCTTGGCGGTGCGAAAGCGCGACAGCGCCTCCACCGTGACCGGATAGTCGGCGAGCCGGTCGGCGAAGGTGCGGAAGTGCTGTTCGGCGAGAATCGTGGTGGGCACCAGCACGGCGACCTGCTTGCCGCCCTGCACTGCCTTGAAGGCCGCGCGCACGGCGACCTCCGTCTTGCCGTAGCCGACATCGCCCACCAGCAGGCGATCCATCGGCTTGGGGCGTTCCATGTCTTTCTTGATGTCGTCGGTGGCGGTGCGCTGGTCGGGGGTGTCTTCATAGAGGAAGGACGACTCGAGTTCGCGCTGCCAGCGGCTGTCGGGCGGGAACGGAAAGCCCGCACTCACGCCGCGCCGGGCGTAGAGGTCGAGCAACTCGGCCGCCATGGCCTGGATCGCCTCGCGGGTCTTCTCGCGCACCTTGCGCCATGAGGTGCCGCCGAGGCGGTGGATCTTGGGCGGCACGTGATCACCATCGTCGCCGGCGGCCCGATAGCGCTCGATCTGGTCGAGGCGATAGAGCGGGACATTGAGGCGATCGCCACCCTCGTACTCGACGATGGCCACTTCGATGGTGCCGCCGTCGATGGTGAGCGTCTGGATGCCGCGATAGATCCCGATGCCGTGCTCGAGATGCACGACATAATCGCCCAGCGAGAGGGCGCCGGTGACCGTGCTCGGCGCGGCCTGCCGGTAGCGACGCGAGCGCCGCAGGCGACGCGCACGCCGAAAGATTTCGTGGTCGGTGAGCACGCGCAGTGTCGGCATCACGAAGCCGCCGTCGAGCGCGCCGACCACCAGCGTTGTCCCGGCGGGGCGGAAGCCGTTCTCCTCGAGCAACTCATCGAGACGTTCGCGCTGGCCGTCGTTGTCGCAGAGAATCAGCGTCGGTGTGCCGTGACCGAGCATGGCACGCAAGCGGCTGAGGTCGCGATCGACGCGCTCGGGCGGGAAGAAGCCGAGCTGGATGTCGGGGGCATCGTCGGCGATGACCATGCGCGCGAACTGCGCGCGGCGGGTGCGCCAGACCGTGGGATCGACGAAGATGGCATCGCGCTTGGGAACGTCCTCGCCGAGGCGGCGGGCGATCTCGAGATGATGCTCGGCCTCCCGCCAGGCGCGATCGACCTCTTCCTCGTCGGGATGCGGCGCCTCCTCGAACAGCAGGGTGTCGGCGGGCAGCAGTTCCAGCAGGGAGCGCCGCTCCACCGGGGCGCCCATCGGGCTGTGATCGCGCACCGCGAGCGAGGTGATCGGCAGCACGGTGACATCAGGAAGTTCATCCCCGGAGCGCTGCGTCGTGAGGTCGAACGCGCGGATCGACGAGATATCATCGCCCCACCATTCGAGCCGGGCCGGTGACGGCATCCCGAAGCCGTAGACATCGATGATCCCACCCCGCACGGAATACTCGGCCACTTCCGCCACCGCAGCGACGCGGCTGTACCCCATCCGCTCGAGGGCCTCGGTCACGTGCAGCAGCGGCCGGGCCTCGCCCACGGCAAGCTGCAGCCGGAGCTGCTCGAGGGCGGCGGGGACGGCGGTGCGTTCCGCGCTGGCCCGTGCGGTGGTCACCAGCACGCGCAGTTCACCGCGCAGCAGGGCGGCGAGGGTCTCGATGCGTTCGCCGGCGATCTCGAAGTGAGGCTCGTCCTCGCCGAGCGCTTCGCGCTGCGGATAGAGGGCGACGCCGCTCCCGGCGAGATGCTGCAGGTCGGTGAGCCAGCGTTCGGCGTCGGCCGGCGTCGTGGTCACCACCAGTACCAGGCGTCCCGCGCCGACGCGCTGGGTCAGCCAGGTGGTGAGGACGGCGCGCGAGGAACCGGGGAGTCCGCCGAGGGCCACGGTGCTTCCGCGCACGGGCAGCCGTTCCGCGAGTGCACGAACCGTGGCACAGCGGTCAAAGGCATCAAGAATGGGGCGCAGCGTCATTCAGTTCCGTCGGCCCGCGCGTCCGGCAAGACCGGTTTCGGCGAGGGCACAGCAAAGCGCAAGGAGGAGCAGGAGGCCGCGAAGATCGCCGCGGCTTCCGGCGGTGAAGGCGCGACTCGGACCGTCGTCGAGCGAGGCCACGGTCGCATCACCCCAGAGAGCACGAACATCACCATCCGGCGCGCGCGCGAGGTCCGATTCGCGCGCATCGACGGCTACGGTGACGGCGCCCAAGGTATCGCCTCCGGCCGTGAGGTGGTACACCCCCGGCGCAGCTGGGCGCCAGAATGCACCGCCCTCCACCGGCTGCGAGCCCCCCTCGCCCACCACCGCCGTCACCCGCTCGGGGAGGCGTAGCGCCTCTCCCGGGGCAATCTGGCCCAAACTGAGCACCCCTCGGGAGGCCCGGCTCACCATCGCGTCGAGAAAGGGGAGGAAGGGAGCCGAAAGCGGCAACGCCGTCCACGCGGTGTCGAGCCGGGAGCCCAGCAGCAGCACGTCACCACTTTGCACCAGCCACGGCTCGCCCGAGACCGTCACCAGCGTCTCGCCTCCCGCTCCCGTGGGCACCAACGTGACCCGGCGCGAGACGCGCACGCCCGCGGGCAGCAGCGCCCCACTGTCGCTCTCGACGGCCGCACTGACCAGCACACCGTATTGCCAGCCAATGCCGCGCCCGGCAAGCGAGCGATTGAGCGCGCCGACCTGGGCGAGGTCTGCGGGTGGCTGCACCACACTTGCGCCGCCGCCGAGCGCGCCGAATCGCACCGCTTCGCCGGCACGCACCCGGGAATCGTTGCGCAAGACTTCCATTGCCGCCGAGACGAAGCGGTCGCCGTCGTCCCAGTGTACCGACGGCGGGGGCGCCACCTGGATTGCAATGCTGCGGGCATCGTCGGCGCGCAGTTCGTCGGGCGGCAGGGACACGGTGACGACCGACCACCCGGACGGGAGCCCGGCGATTCGTTGGGTAGTCGGCATGCCCGGCGTCACCAATATCTCGCGCACCCCATGCCCCGGCACCGCGAGCGAGACGGCAACGGCCGCGGAATCAGCCGACGCCACCGTGAACGTCACGCGCCCACCGTCCACACCCCACGGTTGCGGACTGGTGACCAGCGCGGAGACGCTACGATTGCCGGGTGGTGCCGCGGTGGGCCGCAGCACCAGTACGCTGCCGCTGTCACGCGAGCCGCCCAGCGCGCTGCGCTGCAGGTCGCTCACCACCACGACCTCACCGGCACGCGCCGAGCCGCGCACGAGGTCGCGACCGGTGCGCACCGCCGTGCCGAGATCGAGTCGCCGGGCAGAAACCGTGGTGGCATCGAGTTGCGCTGCGAGTTCGGTGGCGCTTCCGCCATGTGGGTTGCCGTCAGCGGTCACCAACCAGAGCCGATCGTCCACCGTCGCGCGTGCAAGCACGGCGCGGGCCGAGCGAATCAGGCTCGTGAGCAATGGCTCGCCGTCGGACACGACCCCGCTGCTGGCCGAGTTGTCGAGCACCAGCACCAAGGCACTCGGCGCGTGGCGTCCGACGCCACCGCGCAGCGTCATCCCGGCGGCGGCCAGCACCAAGGCCACGATGACCAGCGTGCGCAACAGCAGCAGCAGCAGGTGCCGCAGCTTCACGCGACGACGGTGATCGCGCGTGGCGTCCTCGAGATAGCGCACGGCAGGGAACGCCACCTCGGGCGGTTCGCGGCGCTGCACCAGGTGGAGCAGGATCGGCACGACGGCGGCGAACAACCCCAGCAACAGCCACGGCGAGGTAAAGCCGATCATGCGCCGAGGGCGCGACCGAGCGCGACGCCAAAGGGGAGATCGGTGGGCACCAGCGCGTAGCGCATGCCGGCCGCACGGAGCGAGAGGCCCCACGCGCGCACCACACCCTGCACCGTGCGTTGATAGGCATCACCCCATTCCGAGGGTGCCAGCGTCACGGCCTTGCCGGTCTCGGGATCACGAAACCGGGTCTCGTCACCGCGCGCCAGGGTGAGTTCTGCCGGGTCGGCAATGTGGAGCACCAGCACCTCGTGGCCGCGATGGCGCAGGAAGCGCAGTGCCTTGAGCGCAAGTTCACGGTCCAGCAGCAAGTCGGAGATGAACACCACCATGCCGCGGCGACGCAGCGCCCCCACCACCTGCTGCAGCGCCGGCTCCGCCGCCGTGCCGAGTCCCGGCCGGGTATTGGCGAGGATGCGGGCGAGTTGGTGCCAATGGGCCACGCGGGCGCGGGCTGGCAGCGTGGCCTGCACCTGTTCGTCGAAGGTCACCAGTCCGGCGGCATCGCGCTGGCGCACCAGCACCAGGGCGAGGGCGGCAGCGAGCCGGGCGGCGTAGTCGAGCTTGGTGAGCCGGTCGGGGGCGCCGCTCCACGCCATCGAGGCCGAGGCGTCAAGCACCAGCATGGCACGGAGGTTGGTTTCCTCCTCAAATTGCTTGACGTAGAGCTTGTCGGTGCGGCCAAGCAGTTTCCAGTCGACGTAGCGGGGTTCATCGCCCGGCTGGTATGGCCGATGCTCAGCGAACTCCACCGAAAACCCGCGTCGCGGCGATCGGTGGAGGCCGGCAAGAAACCCTTCGACGATGCCACTCGTCACCACCTCGAGGCCGCCGAGTCGCGCGACGTCGGCCGGCTGCAGCAGGTCGGGGCGGGTGGTTCGCTCGCGTAGTATCTTTGACAGCTGCCGTGCTCCCCTGCGAGATGCGCTCTCGACGGTTCATTCCATACCGGAGTTTCGCCCGATGCGACGTCACCTGATCACCGCTGCCCTGCTGGCGGCCATCCTCCCCGCCACGCTCCCGGCACAGTCGGCCAAGGAGATCAAGAAGGCCGCCGAGCTCATCACGCCCAAGGCCGTGCTGGAGCGAATCTCGGTGATCGCCGACGACTCGATGGGTGGACGCAACACCCCGAGCGCCGGCCTCGAGAAGGTCGCAATCTATCTCGCCGACAACTACAAGAAGTGGGGACTCCTCCCCGCCGGCGAGAATGGCGGCTATTTCCAGCGTTACACCATGGTCAAGCGCGCCGCCGACCTCGCCGCCTCGTACCTCGAGGTCGATGAGATGGGGACGGTGAGCCACTACCGCTTCGACAAGTGGGCCTTCCCCACCGGCCCGATGACCGGCCTCCCCATCAGCGGCCCGGTGCGGATCCTCGCCGGCACCGTGACCCCGGCGACCATCGCACCGCTCACGCTGACCGGTCAGGTCGTGCTCTGGGTGCAGGACGGCGCCCGCGCGGCCGACAACAACCTCCTGAACCGGGCGCTGGTCGCCAAGGCACCGGCTGCGATCCTGATCCTCACCAACCAGGACCTCACCCTGTTCAACTCGCGCATGGCGCAGAGCCGGACCGGCGGCCGCGGGATGCTCGAGGGCTTCCCGGTCTCGGGCGTGCCCACGCTCACAATGCACGACTCGATCTTTGCCGGCGACCCGCAGACGGCCAACCGCCCCAACTGGCACGACCTGCGGGTGTCGAAGTCGCCGGTCGTGATGGATGCGCCCGACGGCGTCTCGGTGACGTTGCTGCTCAAGGACGTCGAGCTCTCGCGCTTCACTGCCCCCAACGTGGTGGCCATGGTGCCGGGGAGCGATCCGCTGCTGAAGCAGGAGTACGTGGTCTTCTCGGGTCACATGGACCATGTCGGCACGGCCGATGACGGTGTCGGCGGCTGCCGGCCCTTCACCCGTCCCGACAACACCATCGACACCATCTGCAACGGCGCCGATGACGACGCCAGCGGCACGACCGGAATCTTCTCGATCGCCGAGGCCATGGCAAAACTGAAGCACAAGCCCAAGCGTTCGATCGTCTTCTTGAATGTCTCGGGCGAGGAGAAGGGACTGCTCGGCTCGGCTTGGTACGCCGCGCATCCCACGCTGCCGATGGACAAGGTCATCGCCGACATCAACATGGACATGATCGGCCGCAACGCCACCGACTCGATCGTCGTGATCGGCAAGGAACACTCCGACCTCGGTGTCACGCTCGCCGGCGTGCAAAAGCAGCATCCTGAGCTCAAGCTCGTGGCCGCCGATGACATCTGGCCCGAGGAGAACTTCTATAGCCGGAGCGACCACTTCAATTTCGCCAAGAAGGGCGTGCCCGTGCTGTTCTTCTTCAACGGGACGCATCCGCAGTATCACCGCGCCGACGATGAGGTGAAGCTCATCGATACCAGCAAGCTCGCCCGGGTGGCGAAGCTCGGCTTCTACTTCGGCGTCGAGATCGCCAATCGTGCCGTGCGGCCCAAGTGGAACCCCGAGTCGTACCAGCTGATCGTGGTGGAGGGGAAGACCCCGCCCGCCGTGAAGAAGGCGGGCACCTGATGGCCGAGGATTCCGGCGCCCTCGCAGACTTCAACGCCTTCCGCGCCCAGATGAATGACGTCATCCTGGGTGCCGGAAACCTCACCATCAACCGCTTCTTCGCGCTCGACAACCGGGCCTATGAGGCCGGCGCCCTCGGCAGCAAGCAGAAGGAGACCCTCGGCCTCGTGGCGAGTCTGGTGCTGCGCTGTGACGACTGCATCACCTACCACGTGATGCGCTGTCACGAGGAAGGCGTCAACCGCGAAGAGTTCCTGGAGGTCTTCTCGGTGGGGCTGGTCGTCGGGGGATCGATCGTGATCCCGCACCTGCGGCGGGCAATGGCGCGGCTGGAACAGCTAGAGAAATGAGAAAGGAGAAATGAGAGAGGAGAAACGAGAGGGCTCTCTTCTCTCTCCTCTCTCTTCTCTCCTCTCTCTTCCCACTTCTACCCTTCCGGCGCCACTTCCTTCCCGGTCAGCAACACCCCACTGATCACCAGCGCGCCGCCGATGAGGTGCGCCATGCCGGGCCGCTCGCCCAGGGCGACGATGGCGATCGCAGTGGCCACCAGCGGTACCAGCGTGTTGAAGGCTACGGTGCGTGCGGCACCGAGCTTGGCGACGCCGCGATTCCAGAGGATGTAGGCCGCGATGAGCGAGAGCAGCGCGGCGTAGAGTGTCCCGCCCCACCCCTCCACGGAGACCTGTGACCAATCGGTGCGGCGGAGCGCAGGGATGCCGATGAGCACCAACCCCGGCGTGCCGGTGTAGAGCGTCCACGCCGTGAGCCGCAGCGACGAAATCGGCAGCTTCCAGCTCCGCAGCATCAGGGTGTACGCCGCCCAGGTCACCACGCCCCCGAACAGCAACACCTCGCCCGTGCCGATGCCGCCGTGCATGGTGCCGCCGCGCGCGAACACCACGATTACCACACCCACCGTGGCCAGACCGATGGCAAGCTTTTGCCGGGTGCTGACCTTCTCGATGCCGAGGAGCGAGGCCGCCACGATCACGATCACCGGCATCGCCGCCAGGATCAGGGAGCTCTTGGTGGCCGACGTCCGGGCGAGCCCCTCGACGAAAAAGACCTGATAGATGGTGTTGCCGATCACGCCGAGGAGGATCAGCGGCTTGAGCGTCCCGGGGGGGAGGGGGGCGGGCCCCTCCACCCGGCGGACGATGAACCAGATCACCACGGTAGCCAAGGCAAAGCGCAGGGCCGTGAAGGCCAGCGGCTCGATCTGGGTGAAGGCCAGCTTGGTTGCGGTGAAATTGCCACCCCAGAACAGGGTGACCAGGAACATTCCAGCGGTGGGGGAGAGCCAGGAGTCCCGGGAGGTCGCCATGGCCGAATATATCCGATATCCCCTCCCCTCCTATATTTGCGCCATGAACCAGTCCCGGATCCGCAACTTCTGCATCGTGGCCCATATCGATCATGGCAAGTCGACCCTGGCCGACCGCCTGATCGAGGTGACCCAGACCGTCTCCAAGCGGGAGATGCGGGAGCAGCTGCTCGACACCATGGACCTCGAGCGCGAGCGCGGGATCACCATCAAGCTCAACGCCGTGCGCATGGGCTACCTGGCCGCCGACGGTGTCGAGTATGAGTTGAACCTCATCGACACCCCCGGACACGTCGACTTCACCTACGAGGTTTCGCGCTCACTCGCCGCGTGCGAGGGGGCGATCCTCGTGGTGGATGCCTCGCAGGGGATCCAGGCGCAGACACTGTCGAATCTCTTCCTCGCACTCGACGCCGGGCTCGAGATCATTCCGGTGCTCAACAAGATCGATCTGCCGGGGGCCGAGCCCGAGCGCCGCGCGCAGGAGATCATGGACCTCATCGGCGCCAGTCGCGAGGAGATCCTCGCCGTCTCCGCCAAGGACGGCACCGGCGTGCCCGAACTGCTCGAGGCGGTGGTGGCACGGATCCATCCGCCAACCGGCGATCGCGAGGCGCCACTGCGCGCGCTGATCTTCGACTCGTACTACGATCGCTACCGCGGCGCGACGCCGAGCGTGCGTGTGGTCGATGGCGAACTGCGCAAGGGAATGCAGATCGCCTTCGGGGCGCACCCCGAGGACATCTACACGGTGGACGAGGTCGGTGTCCTCATGTTGGGCCAGAAGCCGGTGCCGGTGCTGCAGGCGGGCGAGGTCGGCTACTTCGTGGCCAACCTGCGCGACGTGCGCGATGCACGCGTGGGCGACACGGTGATCGACTCGAGGCACCCAACGCCTGAACTGCTGCCGGGCTATCGCGACGTCAAGTCGATGGTCTTTGCCGGCTGCTATCCCACCGATGCGGCGCAGTACGAAGACCTGCGCGATGCCCTCGAAAAGCTGCGGCTCAACGACGCCTCGCTGCAGTACGAGCCGGAATCGTCCACCGCCCTGGGCTTCGGCTTTCGCTGTGGCTTTTTGGGGTTGCTCCACCTCGAGATCGTACAGGAGCGGCTCGAGCGCGAGTTCGGTCTCGACCTGATTACCACCGTCCCGACGGTGAAGTACCACGTCTACCTCACCGACGGCGAGATGCTCGGGGTGCAGAACCCCAGCGACATGCCTGACCCGGCCAACATCAACCGGATCGAGGAGCCGTACGTGAAGGCGCGCATCATGGCCCCGACCGAATACATCGGCGGCATCATGAACCTCGGCCAGGAGCGGCGCGGCGAGTACCTCGGGATGACCTATCTTGACGCGGCCCGGGTGGAGTTCACCTTCGAGTTCCCACTCGGCGAGATCGTGCTCGATTTCTACGACAAGCTCAAGTCCATCTCGCGCGGCTATGCCTCGCTCGACTATGAGATGTCAGGATTCCGCGCGTCCCCGCTGGTGAAACTCGACATGCTCCTCAACGGCGATCCGATCGACGCCTTCAGCGTCATCATTCACCGCGACAAGGCATACGAGTGGGGCCGCAAGCTCGCGAGCAAACTCCGGGAGCTGATTCCACGACAGCTCTTCGCCGTGGCGATCCAGGCCACCATCGGCACCAAGGTGATCGCGCGCGAGAGCATCTCACCGATGCGCAAGGACGTGCTCGCCAAGTGCTACGGCGGCGACATCACCCGCAAGCGGAAACTCCTCGAGAAGCAGAAAGAGGGAAAGAAGCGGATGAAGCAGGTCGGCAGCGTCGAGATCCCGCAGGAGGCGTTCCTCGCCGTCCTTCAGGTGGATTGACGTGCCTCCGACGGGCGGCCGCAGGCGCCACGCGCGGGCGACCCATCGACTCACGGAACCGTCCGACTGCACCACATGACCGCCGGCCCCACGCTGGTGATCCAGACCGCCTTCCTCGGCGACGTCGTCCTCACCACGCCGCTCCTCTCCGCGCTCGCCGAACAGTTCGGGCCGGTCGATGTGGTCACCACGCCGGGAGCGGCCGCATTGCTCGAGGGCCACCCCGCCGTGCGAGCCGTCGTGCCCCACGACAAGCACCGCAGCGAGCGGGGAATCGGCGGCATCTTCCGGCTCGCCAAGCGGCTGCGCGCCGAGGGGTACCAGAGGGCCTATCTTCCCCATAGATCATGGAGGAGCGGGATGGCGGCCCTGCTGGCCGGCATTCCCGAGCGGATCGGCTTCGAGCACGCCCCGGCTCGGTGGAGCTACACCCGCCGAGTCCCTCGCGATCCGACACTGCATGAGGTCCCGCGCCTGCTGGCGCTTGCCGATGCGCCCGATCGCTACCCGCTGTCCCTCGGGATCAGCACCACCGATGACGCCTCGGCGGCGGCCTGGCTCGATCTGGCAGGCGTCCCGGAGCAATTCGTGGCGCTGGCGCCGGGCTCGATCTGGGGCACCAAGCGTTGGGGGAAGTTTCCGGAACTCGCGGCGGCGCTCGATACCTTCGTCGTGACGGTGGGGGGCCCCGAGGATCGGGCATTGGGTGAGTCGGTGGTGGCCGCCGCCAAGAGCGGCGGCGTGAATGCGGCGGGGCAGCTCCCGCTCCGCGTCTCCGCCGCGCTGCTGGGCCGGGCCACCGCGCTGGTCAGCAACGATTCGGCGCCGATGCACATGGCGCAGGCCATGGGAACGCCGGTCGTCGCGCTGTTTGGCCCGACCGTGCCGTCGTTCGGCTTTGCACCGCGAGGCCCGGAGGATGTGGTACTCGAGGTCGATGGATTGAATTGTCGCCCCTGTTCCTCGCACGGACCAAGGGTGTGCCCGCTAGGTCACCATCACTGCATGACGGAATTGGAATTGGTTCGCGTCCTGGCGGCCTTGGAGCCGCTGCTCTCCCCAGCCTGAACGAGGGTCCCCTGGAGTTCATCCTCGGAATCGATATCGGTGGCACCAATCTGGTCGTCGGGGCAGTTGCCGCCGACGGTAGCCGGGTCGTCGGCGCACACTCGGTTCCCACCAATCCGGCGCGCGGTGCCGATGCGGTGGTCGATGACCTCGTCGCCATGGGGCGGGAGTGCCTCGCCAAATTGGAGCTTGAGCGGCCCGGGAGCCGGGTGCTCGGCATCGGTGTCGGTGCCCCCGGTCCGCTCGACCGTGCCAGCGGCGTCGTGCTGCTCACGCCGAACCTCGACTGGGTCGATATGCCCCTGCGCGCACGCCTCGCCGACGGGCTCGGGCTCACGGCCGCGCTCGACAACGATGCCAACTGCGCGGTGCTCGGGGAATGCTGGGTCGGCGCGGCGCGCGGCGCGACCTACGTGATCGGCATGACCATCGGCACCGGCATCGGCGGGGGGATCGTCATGGGCGGGACGCTGCATCACGGCGCGGCTGATTGCGCCGGCGAGGTGGGCCACATGACCATCGACCTCGACGGTCGCAAGTGCGGCTGCGGCAACTATGGCTGCCTCGAGGCGTACGCATCAGGACCAGCGATCGCGCTGCGGGCCATCGAACAGGTCCAGTCGGGGGGGGTGAGTATGCTGGGCACCATGGTGGGCGGTGACCTCACCCAGGTGACGGCCCAGACGGTCTACGAGGCGGCGCAACTCGGCGATCCTCTCGCGCACGAAGTGGTGCGCGAGACGGCGCACTATCTCGGCGCGGGACTCGCCAACCTGCTCAACCTCTTCAACCCCGATCGCGTGGTCATTGTCGGCGGGGTCACGCAGGCCGGCGATTCACTCTTTGAGCCGCTGCGCCGCGAAGTCTCGCGCCGAGCATTCCGTCCAGCGGTGCAATCGTGTCAGATCGTGCCGGGGGAACTCGACGGCCTTGCCGGTGTGTATGGTGCGGCCAAGGCGTTCCTCGACCAACGCGCCGCGGGGATGGTCTGATGCCGCGGGTCGGTGTGGTGGGCGCGCTGGTGTGGGACGAGATTCACGGCCGCGATCCGCTCGCAGCCCCGGTGGAGGAGTGGGGCGGCATCGCCTACGCGCTCGCGGGCATGGACGCCGCGCTCCCGCCCGAATGGGAGATCGTCCCGCTCATCAAGGTCGGGCAGGATCTGGCCCCCGAAGCGGCGCAGTTCCTCGCCACGCTGCCGCGCCTAGCGCCCAATGGCCGCTGCATCACGGTGCCGGTGGCCAACAACCGGGTCACACTGCGCTACGAGACCACGGAACGCCGCTGCGAGCGGATGTCCGGCGGCGTGCCGTCGTGGACCTGGCCCGAGCTCGGTCCGCTCGTGGCCGATCTCGATGCCCTCTACATCAACTTCATCTCCGGCTTCGAGATGTGCCTGGGCACCGCCGAGGCATTGCGCCACGGCTTCAACGGGCCGATCTATGCTGACCTGCACTCACTCTTTCTGGGGATGGGTGCCGACGGCGTCCGGGTGTTGCGTCCGCTGCCCAATGCCCCGACCTGGTTCTCCTTCTTCGACATCATTCAACTGAACGAGGAAGAGATGCAGCAACTCGGCGGGGATCCGCTCGTGCTCGCGGCCGATGCCCTCGGCGCCGGAGTCTCGCTGCTCAACGTGACGGTCGGCCCGAAGGGCGTGGTGTACGTCGCCCGTGGCGGCGTCGAGACCCTGGCCGACATGGTGGCCACCCACGATCTGGTCCCGACCGGTCCGATCGATGCCGCGATTCGCACCGCCCGACTCGCTCCGCCGGCCACCGACGCCACCGATCCCACCGGATGCGGCGACGTCTTTGGTGCCAGCTGCTTCGCGCGGCTGCTCGCCGGCGACACGGTCGAGGAGGCGCTCCTCGCCGCCAATCGTGCCGCCGCGCGCAACGCGGTGTTCCGTGGTGCGGGCGGCCTGCCGCAGCACCTGCGCGGTGAACTGGTGAGCGCCTGATGCGCATCGTGCCGGTGCCGCAGTCGCTCGATGATCGTTCCATCGACCAGCTCGCCGCCGGGCTCGATGCCTGGCCACCCTCGGAACGGCTGCTCATCGATGCCCACGCCACCGAATGGGCCTCGCCAGCCGGCTTCACTGCCCTGCTCACGCTGGGACAGGCCCTCGCCGAGGCCGGGGCCGTGAAGCCGCGGCTGACGCTGCCGGCCAACGACAACGTCACCTCATACTGGGCCAAGGCGGGACTGCTTGAGCACGCCGCCGAACTCTACGAGCTCCATGGCAAGGTGCCGCGCCGTCGCGCCGACGAGCAGAGTGACGTGCTGGTCCCGGTCACCCCGATTCGCGAACCGCTCGATGTCCACAACGTCATCGGTCGCATCAACGAGCGTTTTACTGGCATCCTCAAGGAGGAACTCGGCCACCCCGCATCGGTGGTCGGCGGCTTCTCGCAGGCGCTGTCGGAGACCTGCCAGAACATTGTCGAGCACGCTGGGACGGGCGGCTGGGTCGCAGTCCACTCCTATTCGTTTCGCCGCCGACTCGGTCGCAAGGTCGCGGTGATTGCCGTGAGCGATTCAGGCGTGGGTTTCCGCAAGTCGCTCGAGGCGACCCAAGCCAAGCGATTCGGTGATCGCTGGAACGATGGCACCGCAATCGAGACGGCGCTGATCCACAACATCTCCCGTTTTCGTGATCCGGGTCGCGGCCAGGGACTGCTCAGCACCAAGCGGTATCTGGCGCGCTGGCAGGGAAAGATCTCGATCCGCAGCGGCACCGCACGGGTGGCGATCGTCCCGCCTTGGGACGACGAACTCGCACGGACCGAAGGGCTGGCCTACTTTCCGGGTTCGCAAGTCAATGTGTTCCTTCCCGGCCCGGAGGCGGCGGAATGAGCGCGGTCATCCGACTCGATCTGCTGCTGCATGAGACCCTGTGCTCGCCCTATCACGATCTCGTCACCCGACCGACCGGGGCCGCGATCCGTGCCAGCGTGCTGCGCGCGCTGCGCGACGCCCCCGGCGTTGATGCCGCCCTCGACTTCTCGGCGGTGCGAGTGATGGACTTCTCCTGTGCTGATGAGGTGGTGGCGAAGCTGCTGGCCGCCGACGATCTCCCGGTGGCGCGTGTGGTGCTGCGCGGCGTGAGCGAAGACCACGCCCACGCGATTGAACATGCCCTCAACTGTCACGGGCTCGCCGTGGTCGCCGTGGTCACCAATTCGATGCGTCCCCGACTGCTCGGCAGCGTGAGCGACGATGGTCATGCCGTCTTCGACGCGCTGATTGCCTTCGGGCGCAGCCTGGCCATGCCGATTGCCGACTCGCTCTCCTGGCCCGCGACGCGGGCGCAGGACGCGCTCCAGATTCTGGCGCGCCAGCGCTGCGTCCTGGCCTACCCCGATGCCACCTACGAGCTTGGAGCCGTCGCATGACTCCCCGTCGCCCGGGACTCTCGACCACCGCCATTCACGGCCGCGCGCATCGCGGCCCCGACTGGAGTCCCGCCGTCACCCCGATCTACCAGAGCGCCACCTTCACCAACCCGATCGGCAGCGGGGAGGAGGTGCTCTACACGCGCTATGGCAACAACCCGAATCAGGTCGAGCTGGCGAAGAAGTACGCCCTGCTCGAGGGCGCGGAGCGCGCGATCTTCCTGGCCAGCGGCATGGCCGCCACGGCGCTCGCGCACCTCGCGGTGCTGCGGCCGGGCGACCACCTGCTTGCCTCGCGCTGGATCTACGGTGGCACCCGGGTGTTGTTCGACCAGGAGTTCGTCCGCCACGGCATCGACATCACCTACGTCGATCCCGACCACCCCCGGGACTGGCGCAAGGCGATCCGCAAGAACACCCGCGCGATTTTTGTCGAGGCGCTCACCAATCCGCTCATGCGCGTGGTCGACGTGCCGGCCATCGCCAAGGTCGCCCATGAGCGCGGGATCGCCCTGCTCGTCGATGCCACCTTCTGCTCGCCGGTGAACTTCCGCCCGCTCGAGCACGGCGCGGATATCGTGATCACCAGCGCGACCAAGTATCTCAACGGTCACAGCGACGTCATCGCCGGCGCGGTGGCGGGCGAAGCCACGCTGATTGAGGAAGTCACCCGGCTGATGCGCACCTGGGGGCCGGCCATCGATCCGCACGCCGCCTGGCTGACCGAGCGGGGCCTCAAGACGCTCGCCCTCCGGGTGGAGCGCTCCAACGCCAATGCCGGGGCCGTGAGCGAATGGGCGGAGCGGCAGCCGGGAATCAAGACGGTGCACTACCCCGGATTGCCGTCGCATCCCGACCACGCGCTGGCGAGCGAACTGCTCGACGGCTTCGGGGGCATGGTGGGGCTCGAGCTCGAGGGCGGAGCCGCCGCCGCAGAGCGATTCCTCGCCCGACTGCAGCTGATCACCCATGCACCGTCGCTCGCCGGGGTGGAATCATTGATCTCCGAGCCTCGGCTGACATCGCACAAGCCACTCACCGCCGACGAGCGCGCCGCCCTCGGCATCCCCGACGGCCTGCTCCGGCTTTCGTGTGGCTGCGAGGACGTTGACGACCTCATCGCCGATCTGGAGGGAGCACTCTGAGTACTTTCCACTCGTGATCCGTTTTACGAAGGTCTCCAAGCGGTATCCCAACGGAACCGGCCCGGCGCTCGAGGACGTGAGCTTTCACGTCGGGCGCGGCGAATTCGTCTTCCTCACTGGTCACTCCGGTGCCGGGAAGTCCACCCTGCTGAAGCTGATGTACGGCGACGAGCGCCCCAGCGAGGGCGACGTGCGAGTGTCGGGCTTCGCCATCGGCGCGTTGCGCCGCGACGAGGTCTCCCGACTTCGACGCCGCCTCGGCATCGTGTTCCAGGACTTCGGCCTGCTTGAGGACCGCACCGCGGCCGAAAACATCGCCTTTGCGCTCGAGGTCACCGGCCATCGCCAGGATGTCATCCCAGCACGGGTCATCCGCGCGCTGGCGCAGGTGGGGCTCAGCAAGAAGTCCGAGGCCTTCCCGCGCGAACTGTCCGGCGGCGAGCAGCAGCGGGTCGCCATTGCCCGCGCGCTGGTGAATGATCCACCGGTGCTGCTGGCCGACGAGCCGACCGGCAACCTTGATGAACGCGCCACCCGCGGGGTGTTCCAGCTGCTCGAGGACATCAACACCGCCGGCACCGTGGTGGTGATGGCCACCCACGACCTCGACCTCGTTCGTGCCGCCAAGAAGCGCACGCTCGAGATGCGCGAGGGGAAGCTGGTCTACGATTCCGCTGACCAGGCGGTCTCGGCATGAATCTCCTCTGGCGCGAAGCCTTCCTCGCCTTCCGACGCACCCGCACACTCTCGGCGCTGTCGATCATCACCATCGCATTCGCTCTCTTCGTCACGGGCCTCTTCGGACTCGTGGCGCTCAATCTCCGCTCGGCGCTGCAGGACGTGGCCGAACGGGTCGAGGTGGTGGCCTTCGTGCTGCACGGGACGCCCACGCAGGCGCTCACGGTGGCGGGCCAGGACATCGCAGCCTTCCCCGAGGTGTTTGCGGTCAAGTATGTCTCCGAGGACGAGGCGCTCGAACGCGCCAAGCGCGACCTGGTGGAGTTCAGCGACGCCTACAAGGATCTCGAGGTCAACCCGCTGCCGCCCTCGTTCGAGGTGCGGCTCAAGCCCGAGTTCCGTGACGCCACGCACGCCGGCGCCGTGGCCGAGCGGCTGCGCTCGTTCGACTTCGTGGAGGACGTCCGCTACGGCAAGGACTGGGTGCAGCGCCTCGACGCGCTGCGTACGCTGGCCGGACTGGTGGGACTCGCCATCGGCTTTGCCTTCGCGCTGGTCTCGATCGTGATCATCGGCGTGACCATTCGGATCACCGTGCTCCAGCGGGCCCGCGAAATCCGCATCATGCGCTTGGTCGGTGCCACCGACTGGTTCATCCGCGGCCCGTTCCTGATCGAAGGCGCGGTCAAGGGCTTTCTGGGCGGCATTCTCGCGCTGCTGCTCTGCGCCGCAGTTTACCTCGGCTTCCAGGCGCAGCAGTTCGGGATCAGTGTCGGCTTGCACTTCTTTGGCGTGGGACAGGTCCTGCTGTTGCTGATCTTCGGCGTGCTGCTGGGCCTCACGGGATCGCTCGTGAGTGTCGGGCGACACCTGAAGCATGTCTGACCTGCGGCGCCGTCTCCGTCGTGCCGCCTTCGCGCTGCTGCTCATCGGCACCAGCGCCGCCGTGGTGGCGCCCCTCGGCGCGCAACAGAATGCCGAGCTCGAGAAGCAGCGCAAGCGGCTCGACGAGATCCGCCAGGAGCGGGAACGCCTCCAGCGGCAGCAGACCCAGATCGAGGGACAGGTCTCCGACGTCGGCAGCCAGCTGCGCAACCTCGAGCGCCGCAAGGAAGCCACCACCGAACTGGTGAACGGCATCGAGCGCGAGATCAGCACCCTTGGCTCGCAGCTCGAGCGGACCTCGGCCGAGCTCACGCTCACCCAGGACAATCTCGCGGACCGGCGCGCGGTGCTGCGCCGGCGCCTCGTCGACATCTACAAGCGCGGCCCACTCTACACCTTTCAGGTGCTGCTGGCCGCGGAATCCTTCGGCGACCTGCTCACGCGCTACAAATATCTCTATCTCACGTCGCAGCAGGATCGCAATCTGGTGCGCGATGTCGAGAAGCTCAGCAGCGACGTCACCCGACGCCGCAACGACCTGCTCGGCATCCGCAGCGAGCTCGATCGTCGCCGCGAGGAGCGCGAAGCCGAACTCAACAACTTCGCCCGGCTTGCCGACGAACGGTCGACACGGCTCAAGTCCCTCGAACGCACGTCGTCGCAAGGCAAGCAGCGCATTACCACGCTCGAGCGCGACGAAAATCGCCTCAACGACATCCTTGCCGCGCTCGAGAAGGCGCGCCGCGCCGCCGAGGCGAACCGCGCCGCGCGACCGTCCACGGTCAATGCCCCGTCGAACGCCGGGAGCCTCACCACCGCCGACCTCGGCAAGCTCGACTGGCCGGTGGACGGCGAGATCCTCTATGACTTCGGGCGGGATTCACTCAAGAATGGCGGCGTGGTGCGCCACAACGGCATCGGCATCAGGGCCGCTGTGGGAACACCCGTCAAGGTGATCGAGTCCGGCAAGGTGGTGCTGGCCCAGCGGCTCTCGACCTACGGGCTTGCGGTGTTCATCGAGCACGGCGACGGCTACTACTCCGGCTACATGCAGCTGCAGAACAGCTCGGTTACGGTGGGCCAGGAGGTCAAGCGCGGCCAGGTGATCGGCACAGTCGGTGGAGAGAATTCAGGCGAAGGTCCCCATCTCTATTTCGAGATCCGCGGCAAGAATCAGATCGCGCTGGATCCGACGACGTGGCTGAGACGACGAGGGGGACAGTAAAAATAGCGAGAGGAGAGAGGAGAGAGGAGAGAGGAGAAAGGAGACAAGAGAGGGACGCGAGGGGGAGCGAAGTGAGATGTTATAACTTTCCCCTCTTCGCTCGTCTCTCCTCTCTCGTCTCTCGTCTCTCGTCTCTCTCCTCTCTCCTTTTAGGCCGCCGTCCCGATCCGTTCCTCGTCCTGTAGCTTCCCTTCCTGCATTGCCGCTTCCGCCAGGGCAAAGAGATCCTCCGGCTTGTGCACTCCCTCGTGGGGATAGCAGGCGATGCCGGCGGTGAGGCGACACCCCACGCCCAGTTGGAGCTCGCCGAGACCGGCGGGGCCGAGCTGGTCACGGATGCGGTGGACGGTACCGCGGGCGCCGTCGAGATCGGTCTCGGGCAACAACAGGAGGAACTCCTCCCCACCATAGCGTGCCACGAAGTCGGGGGCGCGCAACTCCCGCTGCAGCAGGCGGCCGAGGTCAGCTAGCACGCGGTGCCCGCCATCGCGACCGAGCCGCTCGTTGATGATGCGCATGCCATCCACATCAAGCAGGATGATCGAAAACGTCATGTTGTAGCGGCGCGCGCGCTCGAACTCCTCGCGGATCCGCTTGTCGAGCGCATCGAGGGTGCCGCAGCCGGTGAGTGGATCGACGTGAGCCGCGAGCGCCTGCCGCCGCGAGATCGCGCCACGACGCTCCTCGGCCTCGAGCAGGCGGGCGGTGGCGAGCGCCGCGTGCTCGGCGAACGCGATGTGCCCCGGCGTGAGCGGCGGTTCGCCGCGACGGGTCCGCAGCACCAGCGTGCCGACCGGGCGCCCGAGCGGCTGGAGCGGAACGGCAGCAACGGTCTCGAGATCCTGCGGCGGCAACGACAGCGCGGGTCGCCCGCTGACCGCCTCGAACAGCAGCGACGAACTGACATCACGAATGAACAGCGTCTCACCGGCCGTGAGTGAGGCCACGGCCTCGGGCCAGCGACCGAGGTCGACATCCGCGTCGCGGATCTTGGGTGCATCGGTGGCGGCGACCAGCCGGCCCGTCTGTCCGCCTTCGGTGTGCAGCAAGCAACTCACCGAGCGCACATCGATGGCGTGCCCCACCGCCCGAACCAGGGCGTGCAGCATCTCGTCGCGATGCAGTTCGACGGCGACCTGCTGCAGCACCTCGAACAACTTGAGATCGTCGACGCTGGGGCCGTGGATCGCCACCCGCGGACAGGCGAGTCGAGCCCGGAGTCTGGCAATGAGGTGGGCCGAATCGGTCGGCACCAAGATGGCGTCGTCGGCACCGGCTTCGGCCGCGCGCACCAAATCTTCTGGATCACCCGAGGCCACCAGCACCACCACCTGCGCACCAGCGGCGCGGGCTGCGCCGAACGCGCTCCCGAGCTGTCGGCAGTCATCGTGGAGTCCGCCGCAGGTCGCGAGCACGAGGGCTGGACGACCGGGGTACTGTTCAGGGTCGTCGGCCTCGGCCACCTGGAAGCCGGC
>JBDUDP010000016.1:0-40915 GCA_040002895.1 Gemmatimonadota bacterium | reverse complement strand
GCCGTGTCTCAGTCCCAATGTGGCTGATCATCCTCTCAGACCAGCTACCCGTCGTCGCCTTGGTGGGCCATTACCCCGCCAACAAGCTGATAGGCCGCGAAGCTCTCCATCGGTGCATTGCTGCTTTCCCGGCAAGACCATGCGGTCTCGCCGGCGTACGCGGTATTACCCGGCCGTTGGGCCGGCTATCCCCCGCCGAAGGACAAGTTCTTCACGTGTTACGCACCCGTTCGCCACTGGGGTATTGCTACCCCCGTTCGACTTGCATGTGTTAGGCACGCCGCCAGCGTTCGTCCTGAGCCAGGATCAAACTCTCCAATGAGATTTCGATATAGACTCGAGCGAACAACTGGATATTACTCAGTTGTCCGGATTGGTCGTTCTGTAGTTTGTTCTCTCCGCGCTGCCGCAGAACCGGCAGCACATCAAAGAGACCGCACTCGTCCGACTTCTCCCCTGACTTCACTTGTCAAAGAACACCTTCATAGTCCGTCGGCGACCATTTCGTCGCCAGCCCCCAATAGTACTGGGTCAGGGCCGCTGCGTCAAGGGCTCGTAACTACTTGCTGCGGATGTGCTTCCCCGCCGAGTCCCGACACATTCCTGCGACCCCCGTCCTTCGAGGGACGGCTAACATAGATGGGCCCTCGCCCCGACGCAAGGCCGCAATTCACCTGGCGTTCCCGCCGACTTCGAGTCGTTATCCTCCCCCCCAATGCAACGGTTCCGGCCGCAGCTTCTCGACACCATTCCCCGACTCACCCGCCCGCAGCTCCTGCGCGACCTCATCGCCGGGGTCATCGTCGGAGTGGTGGCGCTTCCGCTCGCCATTGCCTTCGGGATCGCCTCCGGCGTGACCCCCAGGCAGGGGCTGATCACCGCCATCGTCGCCGGCCTGATCATCGCCGGGTTCGGCGGCTCTCGGGTCCAGATCGGGGGCCCGACCGGCGCCTTCGTGGTCATCGTCGCCGGCATCGTCGAACGGTTCGGCGTCGACGGCCTGTTGATCGCCACCCTCATGGCCGGAATAATCCTGGTCGTCGCCGGGATCTTCCGCGCCGGAGCGCTGATCCGCTACATCCCCCTCCCAGTCACCATGGGCTTCACGACCGGCATCGCCCTCATCATCGCCGCCGGCCAGGTCAACGACGCCCTCGGCCTCGAAATCGGCCACCTCCCGGCGGCCTTTCTCCCCAAACTGGAGCTGCTTCTCACCCACGCGACCGGGATCGACCCCTGGTCAGTGGCCGTGACCGCCGCCACCCTCGCGATCCTCTTGCTCTGGCCCAAGGCCAAGACCCGGATCCCGTCTCCCTTTGTCGCCCTGCTGCTCACCACGGCCGCGGTGACCCTGCTCCACATCCCGGTCACCACCATCGGAACCCGGTTCGGGGAGCTCCCGCGCGGGCTCCCGATGCCACGGATCCCCTCGGTCTCGCTGGCGCAACTCTCCGCGCTCGTCGCGCCCGCCTGCACCATCGCCCTGCTCGCGGCGATCGAGTCCCTGCTTTCGGCCGTGGTGGCGGACACGATGACCGGGACGCGTCACCGCGCCAATACCGAACTGGTGGCGCAAGGGCTCGCCAACATCGCCTCGCCCCTCTTCGGGGGCATTCCAGCAACCGGGGCGATCGCCCGGACGGCCACCAACATTCGCAGCGGGGGCACCACGCCGATCGCCGGCATCGTGCACGCGCTCACGCTGCTCGTGATCCTGCTCGTGGCCGGTCCGCTGGCGGCCAAGATTCCCATGGCGACGCTCGCCGGCATCTTGCTCGTCGTGGCCTGGAACATGGCGGAGCTGCATTCCTTCGGTCGACTGGCGCGCGGCCCACGACACGATGCGGCTGTGCTGCTCACCACGTTCGGCTTCACCGTCCTCGCCGACCTCACCGTCGGCATCGGGCTCGGCATGGTGGTCGCCGCCCTGCTGTTCCTGCAACGGATGACGCACGCCACCCAGGTCCTGACGGGCGACGAGGAGGAAGAGGATGAGGGAGAGGCACGGCGGCGCCGCGAGTGGCTACCGGCTGGGGTGCGCCTCTTCGAAGTGCGCGGCCCGCTCTTCTTTGGGGGCGCGGAGGCGCTGCGACAGACCCTCGACGTCCTGCCTGATCCGGCGCGGGTGCTGCTGGTGGACTTGCAGGCGGCGCCGGGGCTCGACGTGACCACGACGCAGATCCTCCGCGACTTCGCCATCCGCAGTCAGCGCCGCGGCACCCGCGTGATCTTTGTCACGCGCGATGCCGCCACGGCGCGGGCGTTGCGACGTGAGGGATTGGAGCGGGCCCTGAGTGCGGAGCGGGCGGTTTCGCGGGTGAGGGCGTTGCTGGTCGAGTGAACGGCGTCAGGACTTCGAGGTGTGGGCGTCGGCGTCGAGCTGGAAGCGCGGAATCTGCGCATCAAACGCGGTGCCGTCGGGGCGCACGAAGCGATAGACGCCCTCCATCCAGCCCCGCGAGGACTTCAGCACACAGAAGGAGTCGTATTCGTAGGTCCCGCCCGGCGGGAGCAGCGGTTGTTCTCCCACTACGCCCTCGCCCTCGACTTCGCTCTCCTCACCGATCTCGTCGTGGATGTACCAGTGCCGCGCCAGCAACCGAGCTGGCCGCTCCGCCGTGTTCTCAAGCCGGATCCGATAGGCAAAGACGAAGTGCCGCATCCCCGGACGGGACTGTTCCGGCACGAAGCGCGGCCGCGCGGTGATGCGCATCCCCTCGGTGATGCGATAGTAGAGCGGCGGCGATCCGGTCGGCATGCTACGGTGTGAGATCTCGGCGGCGCGGTTCCATGCGCACGATCCAGAGGCCGTTGTGGTTGTCGTTGACATAGGCGAGCCCGTTCTTGACCACCACGCCCCAGGTCATCGGATCGTTCTTGGTGTTGCCTTCCATGTCGCCGGTGTGCACATGCACCATCTCGCGCGCCTGGGCGCGCAGATCGCCGCGTAGCTCGCCCGAGATGTCGAACGCACGGAAGCCGGCGTTGTAGGCCCCCATGTAGAGCGTGTCGCCGGCCACCCAGACGTTGTGCACGCCGCCAAATTCGGGCTCATAGAAGGCGACCACTTTGGGATGCACGATGTCACTGACATCCACCACCTGCAGTCGGCCGTACGCGCGGCCCGCTGCGGCATCCTTGGCCCCCTTGGTGCCGGAGGCCGGGAAGACTTCGTCGGCGATGAAGACGTAGTTGTTGTGTCGCCACGCGGTATGGGTGCCGCGAATGAACCCCGGCCCACCGCTGGCCTCGACGTCCCGATAGAGCGCGTTGAGATCGTACTTGAACTGCGATACCAGTACCGGATGCGAGGGCGATCCGCCCTTGATGCCGTTGCCGATGTCCAGAATCACCAAGCCATCATTCCAGTAGGAGAGGTACGCCAGCCCGTCCTGAATATCGAGATCGTGGAGCGTGCGGCCCGCATCAGGGCGATCGGTGCGCCACTGCGACACCTCATGCGGATGCGCCGGATCACCGATGTCAATCACGTGCATCGCACCGGTCCCGTCGTTGGTCAGGTAGACATGGGTGCCGTACTTCGCCTGCTGATAGACGAAGGCCGAATGCACGCCGCCCTCCACGCCCTGGGTGAACTCCGCCACCACCTTCGGATGAAGCGGGTCCTCCAGCGAGGCGATCACGATACCGTTCTTGCGATCCGACGCCCCTTCGCGGGTGAACACCAGCGTCTTGCCGTCAGGCGTCGTCATGATGTCGTTCACGCGCCGCGTATTGGTCACGATCGAATCGGTGACCACTGGCGCCGCAGGATCGCTGACGTCGATGGCGTACATGCGATCGCCACCGGAACCGGTGCCGAGGTAGGCCACCTTGCCGTTGGGATGGACCCACACCTCTTCGGTCGAGAAGGCGGAACGGGACAACCGCCCCACCACAGTGGCGGGCCGCCGCACGTCACGCGGGGCCAGCGTCACCGAAGCCTCCACGGTGCGGGTGCCGAAGGAGGCCGTGACAGTGTAGTTGCCCGGTTCATAGCCCACGAACGCCCCATCAGGGTCGATGCGCCCCTGCCCCGGCGCGAAGCTCCAGGCCGGCGTGAGGCCGGTGAGGGTTCGCCCGGCGGCGTCCTTGGCTGTCACCTGAAAGCGGATCACGTCGCCCTGCCTCGCCTGCGCCGCGCTGGGCGTCACCGTGAGCGAGGCGATCGTCGAGGGCAACACCGCGATGGAGAGTCGCTGCTCGACACCCGCCACGGTCGCCACAAGATCTGCGCGCCCCGCGGCCCTCGCCGTGACGTAACCATCACTGCCGACTTGCAATGCTGTCGGAAGCCCGGAGCGCCAGGTCACCTTGTCATCCGGCCGCACGTCCCCGGCACGCGAATACACCGCGGCGGTATAGCGGATCCGCTGACCCACCACGAGGCGATCGATGCCGGGAGTGATGTCGATGCGTGCCGCGGGGGCGGGCACCATCCGGATCTCGACCTTGTCGATGTATGGCTTGGCCCCAGGGACCTGCACGATCACCGAGACGGGAAACGAACCGGTCGAGCCCGAGTGCACCATCCCGACCGAGTCGACCTTCCCCTCAAAACGTCCCGCGCCCTGCTGGGCATAGCGCACCGTGGCATTCGCGATCGCGGTGCCGCTGCGATCAAAGGGGTGCGCCACGAGTCGCAGGCTGTCGCCGGCGGTCATCGTCACCACGCGGCCGGCAGCGAACTCGAGTCGCGCCACCGGCGACTCGGCGAGTCCTGCGACGGCGGGAGTCTGGGCGGGCACCTGGAGCATCGCGAGCAGGAGAGGCAGAACCATCGGTGGCGCTCCGGTGGAGGATCAGCTCGTGGGAGGAGAGAACTGGGCGTGCTGCTGGTCGACCCACGACGTGTGGTAGCCGGGGTCCTCGAACGACTCGGCCGCCTTGGCCACATGCAGCGGACGGAAGGAGTCCATCATCACGGCAAGCTCATTGGTGTGCGTGGCGCCGATACTGGCCTCGGTGCGTCCGGGATGCGGGCCATGCGGCAGGCCATCAGGATGGTGCGTGATGGAGCCGTACTCAATCCCCTTGCGGCTCATGAACTCGCTTGACGCGTAGAACAGCACTTCGTCCGAATCGACGTTGCTGTGATTGTACGGCGCCGGGATCGCGTTCGGATCAAAGTCGTACGGCCGCGGACAGAAGGAGCAGATGACGAAGCCGTCGCCCTGAAAGGTCTGGTGCACCGGCGGTGGCTGATGAATGCGGCCTACGATCGGCTCGAAGTCATGGATCGAGAACGCCCAGGGATAGAAGTAGCCATCCCAGCCGACGACATCGCAGGGGTGGTGATCGAGGACCAGTTCGTTGATCGCGTCGTATTGCTTCACCAGGATCGGGAACTCACCCTTCTCGTCGTGCGTGCGCAACTCAGTCGGACGCCGGATGTCCCGTTCCGAATAGGGTGCCCCTTCAAGCAACTGGCCGAAGTTGTTGCGATACCGGGTCGGCCAGCGCACGTGCCCGCGGCTCTCCATCACCAGCAGCTTGGGGGTGCCCTTGCTGAGATCGAAGTTCCAGCGATGGGTGATGTTGCGGTGAATCACGACATAGTCGCCCGGCATGACCGGGAGATCACCAAAGACCGACTCCAGCACGCCCATTCCCTCGGCGACGTAGATGACCTCGTCGGCCTGCGAGTTCCGATAGTAATGGGTGTCGTTGATGGAAGGCTCGACGTAGAGCATGCCGATGTCGGCGTTGAACAGGATCGGGATCCGGTCCATGGTGGGCGACCCGCCCTTGGCGGCCCGCGCCGTGCGGAAGTGCCGATGCCGCAGCGACGTCTCGGTGTCCGCTTCCCAGCGGACAGTCTTCAGCCGGCGCGCCGACTTCACTGTCGTGGGCGGGTGGGTGTGGTAGAGCAGCGACGACGTGCCGATGAAGCCCTCATGCCCCATGAGCTCCTCGGCATAGAGCCCACCATCGGGTCGGCGAAACACGGTATGCCGCTTCTTGGGGACACTGCCCTGCAGGTGGTAGATCGGCATCAGAGATTGCCTCGCAATTCCTGTTCGCGCTCAATGGCCTCGAACAGCGCCTTGAAGTTGCCGGCGCCAAAGGATTTGGCGCCCTTGCGCTGGATGATCTCGTAGAACAGCGTCGGGCGATCCTGCACCGGCTTGGTGAAGATCTGCAGCAGGTACCCCTCGTCGTCGCGGTCAATCAGGATGCCCAGTTCCGCCAGCGGCGCGATATCCTCGTCGATCGTGCCAACGCGATCGAGCACCGTCTCATAGTAGGTCGAAGGCACCCGCAGGAATTCGACGCCGCGCGACTTGAGATCGGTCACCGTGGTGATGATGTCGTCGGTTGCGATCGCCACGTGCTGCACGCCGGGGCCGCGATAGAAGTCGAGGTACTCCTCGATCTGCGACTTCTTCTTGCCCTGCGCCGGCTCGTTGATCGGAAATTTGATGCGGCCGTTGCCATTGGACATCACCTTCGACATCAACGCGGAGTACTCCGTGGTGATCTGCTTGTCATCGAAGGTCAGGATGTTGGTGAAGCCGAGCACACGCTCATAAAACTCCACCCAGACATTCATCTTGCCGAGTTCGACGTTGCCGACACAATGGTCGACGTATTTGAGGCCGGTCCCCACGGCGCCGTACGCGGTGCGCATGGGCACGAACCCCGGCAGAAAGAGGCCGCGGTAGTCCTTCCGCTCGACGATGGAATGGATGGTGTCGCCGTAGGTGCGGATGGCCGCGATCACCACCTCGCCATCGGCATCGGAGTTTACCTGCGGAGTTCCGGCCGAGGTGGCCCCGCGCTCCATGGCAGCAGCATAGGCGGCGCGTGCATCCTCCACCCAGAAGGCCATGTCCTTCACGCCATCACCGTGCAGGGCGATGTGGGCAGCGATCTCGCCCTCCGGTCCCATCGGCGAGGTGAGCACCAGCCGGATCTTGTCCTGCTTGAGCAAGTACGACGCGCGATCCCGCACGCCCGTCTCGGGACCGCGGTAGCCGATCAGTTCGTAACCGAAGGCCTTGCAGTAGAAGTGCATCGACTGCTTGGCGTTGCCGACCCAGAACTCGATGTAGTCGGTTCCGTTGATCGGAAAGGTGTCGTGCGCTTCGGCAGGCGCAGGGGTGGTCAGGGTGGACGTCATGGTGCCCTCCAGCAGGCGCACATCGGAAGTGAATGGAACGTGCGTACACGCATCACCCTGGTGATGCGGCACGCGGTCATGCCAAGCCGGCGGCCTCGAGGAATGAGGCCAGGTCGGCCTCACCGATCGCCGGCTCACCGGGACTCACGTTGTCGAGTCGGCCTGCCTTGACCCACTCGGAGAGTCGTCCGACCTCATCGAACAGGTGCTCGAACGAATCGACTACGAACAACAACGGCTGGTACTTGTTGATCTCGAAGTACTGGTTGGCGACCCATTCCAGTTGGAACGGGTAGCGCTGCACATCGGGGGACTCGATGCAATGCTCCAGTTCCCCGAACGACGAGAGCAGGCCACTGCCATACGCCTTGAGTTCGCCGGGCCGACTGCCCTTCATCAGGCCGAACTCGATCGTGAACCAGAAGAATCGGGCCATCGCCTTGATCACGCTCGTCAACCGCTCGATGCGGCGATGCGGATCGGTGGTGTCGGCCGCACGCTCGGCCGCCGTGCGGGCACACTCGCCGAAGAGCACCAGCGTGTCGGCGAAGGCCTTGTCGGTGTGCATCGGCACATGGCCGGCGATGTCGTGGAAAATGTCGGGTTCGGGGAGGTAGTCGAGCGCCTGGCCGTCGCGGATCGTGATCGTGGTCGGAAACTCACGCTGCCGCAGGCAGTCGAAGAACATGTACGCGGGGACGTATCCGCTCACCGGCTTGGCGCGGAATCCGGTCAGTGGCGACATGAACTTGTTGACATCCTCGAGCCGGGGCACGCGCTCGGGATCGAGCTGCAGCTTGTCGAGCCCCTCGAGGAAGCGAGGGTTGGCATAGCGCGCCCACTTCTCACCCATGCGCGCGTACAGTCGCGACCAGGCGAGGTGATTCGCAGATGAGTAGAGCTGGTAGGGCTGCTCGATATAGAGCCGGCCCTCGGCCTGCGCCTGCTCGATGAACGGGGCCTTGGTGGTGGTCAGGCCGGGCGTGGCATCAAGATCTGTGGACGGACTGCGCGTCATCCCCTGCCCTCCCGTTCGGGATCGCGTCTGCGGGGTCGCAGACTGACCCCGAAAGCTAACATCCTCGCAATTCGGGCCGGTCGCGGAAATGGTCCAGCGCCTCGGGGTTCGCGAGGGCCCCCACGTTCTTGACCTGCCGGCCCTCCACGGTGTCCCGCACCGCGAGTTCGCTGATCTTCCCGCTTCGAGTCCGGGGAAGATCGGCGACCGCCAGGATCACCCGTGGCACATGATGTGGTGAGGCGCCGATCCGGATCCGGGTTCGAATCCCGGCCTCAAGCTCCGGCGTGAGGCCGAGGCCATCCCGAAGGCGCACGAACAGCACCACCCGGACGTCCCCGTCGCTCGCCCCAGGGACGCGCTGCCCGATCACCACACTCTCGAGCACCTCGGGTACCGCCTCGACCTGACGATAGATCTCCGCGGTGCCAATGCGGACGCCACCCGGGTTGAGCGTCGCATCGCTGCGGCCCGAGATGACATAGCCGCCGGACGGCATCTGCGTGATCCAGTCGCTGTGATGCCAGACGCCGGGATAGGTCGCGAAGTAGGCTGCCTGATAGGCCGCTCGTTCAGGATCGTTCCAGAACGCCACCGGCATCGAGGGAAACGGCCGAGTGCAGACGAGCTCACCGGCCTCTCCGACTGGGCAGCGCTCGCCCTGCTCGTTGAACACTTCCACCGCCATGCCGAGCCCGGGGCCCTGGATCTCTCCGCGCACCACCGGCTGCAATGGATTGCCAAGCACGAAGCAGGAGACGATGTCGGTCCCACCGGAGATCGATGCCACGCGCACCTGCGGCCCCACGGCGCGGTGCACCCAATCGAAACTCTCCGGGGCGAGAGGACTCCCGGTCGAGAGTACCGAGCGCACCGAGCTCAGGTCGTTTTCGGTGGACGGAACGAGGCCAACTTTCTCAGCCAGCGCGAGATACTTGGCGCTGGTCCCGAAGACGTTGACTCGTTCGGAGGCGGCGAGGCGCCAGAGCAGCCCGGGCTCGGCCGACGGCAGGGGCGCACCATCGTAGAGCACCAGCGTCGCACCGGTCGCGAGCGCACCCACCAGCCAGTTCCACATCATCCAGCCACAGGTGGTGAAGTAGAAGATTCGCTCACCCTCGCGGAGATCCCCGTGGAGGCGATGCTCCTTGAGATGCTGCAACAGGGTGCCGCCTGCTCCGTGCGTCATGCACTTGGGCAATCCGGTGGTCCCGGAGGAGTAGAGAATCGCGAGCGGGTGCGCGAAGGGGAGGCGCGTAAAGGTCAGCGGGACCGTGACGTCGGCGCGCAGTGATTCCCACCGAAGCGCCCGGGGATCGTTCGGCAATGCGCCGATCCCACGATAGGGGATGATGACGGCCCGGCGCACGGAGGGCAGTCGCGCGAGCAATGCGTCGAGTCGATCAAGGCAGTCATGCACCCGCCCCGCATAGCCGTACGCATCGCAACAGAAGAGCACGACCGGTTCGGTCTGGCCGAAGCGATCAACGATTCCTTCGACGCCGAAATCGGGGGAACAGGAGGTCCACACCGCGCCGATGGAGACGGTCGCGAGCATGGCCACAATGGTCTCGGCGATGTTCGGTAACCAGCCCGCCACGCGATCGCCGGCGTGGACGCCGAGGCGTCGCAGACCTGCCGCCGTCCGTGCCACCTCGGCGCGCAATTGATCACGGCTCAGGGTGCCGATGGGGCCCCGCTCGTCCCAGCCGATGATCGCGGGGCCCGCGCCGGTGTGCCGCAGCAGGTTTTCGGCGTAGTTGAGCCGCGCACCAGGGAACCAGTTCGGTCCAAGGACTGGATCGGGCGGGGCCATCCGCTCCTTCCCCACCAGCACGGCGTCCCACGCCGTTCCGTCGACCCTGAGGTCGGCGATCACGCCGGCATCGTCCCAGACGGCGGCCCAGAATGCTTCGAGAGAATCAATGGACCACGCGTGCGTCGCGGCGAATGCGTCCGAGGCATCGAGGGGCGGCAGCGCAACGCCGGCATCCTGTTGCCGCCGGATGAAGGCGCCAAGCAGGGTCTCGGCGGGAGCGGTCATCAGTGTTTCCTGAGGACGACGTCGTCGCTGCGGACGCGTTCGCCGATGGCGAGGGTGAGCAGTTGACCGCTGTAGCCGTCGGCCACCACGCGGACATACTGGACGCGACACTGTTCGAGCAACTTGGGATCGAACTCCAGCCGGTACTCGCCATTGGGCCCGCTGAAGGTCGCGAACTGGGTACCCATGATCTGGAGGTGCGCCCCCACCATCGGAGTGCGGCCATCGGTATCGAGCACCCGACCGATCACCGTGGCGAGCACCGGTGTTCCATCGGCATTGGTGCCCAGGTCGGGGATGCTTACGCAGCGGCCGGCCGCCTCGGGGAACGACGGACGCCAGTCGCGGGCGTCGCGGCCGGTCTGGCCGACACGGCCCATGGACCCCACGGCAGCTGCGGCAGCGGGAGCCGCCACGCCCGCACTCTTCCCGGCATCGAGCGGCGACGCGGTGGGAGGTCCCCACGGTGAGGTCGGAGTCCCGGCGAGGCGGCCGCTGGCGGCATAGTCCTTGGCAAGCGGGATGCGCTTGACGGCCTGCGGCGTCGGCTCCTTGGGCGATGGATCCGGCGGCTGTTCCACCGAGGGCGCCGGGTCGTTGGGCGCCTTCGTGGGCGTTGGATCAGGCTCGGTGAGTGGCTTCACCGGCCCCGCCTCCTGTGGCACCTTGGCGTCGGGACGCTTGGAATCCGGCCCGAGCGGCGATTCACGGGGTGGCGGCTGTGCCTTGACCGGCTGGCGCGGCGGCAGGGTGGTCGGATTCTCCTGCGGGCGCGGGAGGGCGATGGGCTGAGCCGCCTGCCCCGACTCCTCGGGCCTGGGCTCCGTGGTCCCGGCAGCGGCCGGCCGAAAGATGAGCCAGAGCAGCAGGAGAGCGTGGAGGAGGCCGCTGGCCCCAAGGGCCTGCCAGCGGGGCGCCTCCGGCTCATCGGGGCGCTCCTCGAGGGGAAGAATGCTCTGCACGCCTAGAGAGTAGCGGGGTCGGCGTCGCGAGCCCACATCGCGGCTGCCGCAGGCAGTCGCGATTGGAAACAGGGCACTCCGTTTGGTCGCGGCATCGGCTCCTCGGTCAATTCCCGTGATCGTGGTCGTTCGGCATCAATACGGCCCGGGTCCACGCTTCGTTGCGTGGTATACGGCATCATTTTCTTCTCTTCGAGACATATTGAGGGATGACACTCCCCGAGCATACCAACGCCTTGATCGTCGGTGCGGGTCCCATTGGCCTGGCCTGTGCCATTTCGGCCAAGCGCCGAGGGATCGAAGCGCATGTCATCGACGCCGGTGCCATTGCCGATGCCATCGCACGCTATCCCATTGGCATGACCTTTTTCACAACGCCGGAACGCCTTGAGATCGGCGACCATCCCTTGGTCTGTTCCGGGTCGAAAGCCACCCGCGAGGAGGCGCTGAACTATTACCGCGGCGTCGCCCGCGTCGAACGCCTGGCGCTCACCACGTACGCCCGACTGGAGGCGGCCGAGCGTCGCGATGGCCTCCTGCATTGCACCATCAGCACGGCGGCGGGTCTGCATCGGCTCACCTGTGATCGCCTGATCCTCGCCACCGGATATTTCGAGCACGCCAATCTGCTGGATGTGCCCGGCGAGTCGCTTCCTCATGTGTCGCATTGGTTTGAAGAACCGCATCGACTGGTCGGGCTCGATGTCGTCATCATCGGCGGAAAAAACTCCGCGGTCGAATCGGCGTTGCAGGCCTACCGTGTCGGCGCGCGGGTCACACTCATCTATCGCCGGGCCGAGTTCCGTCCCTCGCTCAAGTACTGGTTGCGCCCGGACCTGGAGAACCGCGTCAAGGCCGGTGAGATCACCTTGCTGCTCGAGAGTGCGGTCACGGGCATCACTGCCACCGACGTTACGGTCCGCCAGGCCAATGGCAAACAACTGACGCTGCCGGCCGATCGGGTCTTCGCCCTCACCGGCTATCACCCGGACTTCGAGTTGCTGAGGCGAGTCGGACTCCCGGTCGACGAGGAGACCGGCCGCACGCCGCTCAACCCGGACACGCTCGAGACGCCGGTAGCAGGAGTGTATCTCGCCGGCAGCGTGGGTGCCGGGCGCAACATCTCCGAGGTGTTCATCGAGAATGGACGGTTTGACGGCGAGAAGATCTTCGGCGATGCACCGGCACGGGCCCAGGCCGATGCGCGCTATGCGGCCTCGCCGCGCCCTACGGGGGAGTAGATGCGTCAGGCCGCGATTCGTCGCAGGGGGCGGCGCGTCGCGACGCGGACCCGCAGCATCAGGGTGACCGCCACGATCACCAACCCGATCACCAGACCCCACCAGAGACCCACCGCGCCGAGCGGCGTCCGGTAGGCGAGATAGAGCGATGCCCCGATGCCGGCGGCGCCGAAACCGAGCAGGTTGATCAGCATGGGCACGCGGGTGTCGCCGAGTCCGCGCAGGATGCCGACGCTGACGACCTGTAGCCCATCAAACACCTGAAAGACGCCGGCGATTGGCAGCAGCATCGCCGCGAAGGCGACGACCGCCTCGTTGGTGGTGTAGATCTGTGCCAGGAACCGCGGCAGGCCGAGAAAGAGCAGCGCGGTGAGTCCCATGAAACCCGCGCCCACAATCAGCGCGCTGCGTGAGGCCCGCTGCACCGCCTCGACGTCGCCGCGGCCGACCGCCTGACCCACCAGGACTGATACGCCCATCCCGACTCCCATCGGCACCATGAAGGTGAGTGAGGCAAGGTTGAGCGCGATCTGGTGACCGGCCACCGGCACAGTTCCGAAGGTGCCCATCAGGAGTGCCACGATCGAAAAGGCGGCCATCTCGAGTTCGATTTGGAAACCGATCGGAATCCCCAGCCGGAGCATTGCCCAGATGGGAGCTCGCCGGATGGAATCCGGATGCCATGGTCGGATCCAGGGCCGCAGCTCTGGCTGAGCCAGGAGGTAGAGCAAGGCGAGCATCGACACGCGAGACAGCGTCGTGGCCCACGCCGAACCGGCCACGCCCAATGCAGGGAAGCCGAGGTGCCCGAAGATGAGCAACCAGTTGAATCCGACGTTGAGGAGGTTGGCCGCGATGATGGTCCAGAGGACCGGACCGACCCGGTGCATCGCTTGCAGCGTCTGGCGACCGACACTGAAAAGCAGGAACGGCAACACGGAAGGGACCATGATGAGGCAGTAGGTCCCAGCCAGCGGAATGATTGTCGCGGGTTGCTGCGCCAGTCGCAGCGTTGGTGCGGCAACGAGCAGGGCGGCCGCGATCGGCAGCGAGAGTCCGGCTGCCACGACGATGCCGCGTTGCACCGCTCGCGCGGCTCCCGAGAAATCGTTGGCACCGAGTGCCTGGGTCAGGATTGGATCGACGGCGAGCAGTACGCCGATCCCGAACATCGCCAACGCGAAGAAATAGACGTTTCCCAGCGCGACCGCAGCGAGCGCTTCTGGTGAGAGGCGTCCCACCATGATTGTGTCAACCGCGCCCATCGCCATCATCCCGAGGTTGACGCCGACAATCGGCAGCGCCAGCCGCAGCAGGGGGCGGAGCGAACCCGCCCGCTCCGTCACGTTGGGTCGGGCCGGGGTGCGTCGGGTGTGGAGATGATCCGCTCGGCGAAGTCGAGGCGATCGTGCAGCTCGCTCACTTCGAGGCGGAGGGCGTCGAGTTCATCGAGCATCGCGGCGGCGGTGCCGGGTGGCACCAGGCGATCCGTCTCCGGCTCCCAATCGGCCACCAGCAATCCGTCGGCATCGCGGAAGGAGCCGACGGCAATCATGATGTTGTCGTACAGGTACCAGAGGCCCAAGCCACCGAGCGTACAGGCCTGCAGGATGCCCGACTGCGTCTTGCCGACATAGAAGCGGTGTGCGCCGAAGACGCCGAGGAAGATCGCCAGCAGCTGGGTGGTGAGCCGGGATTTGGGCGAGGCAAAGAGTTCGTCGTTCATGTTGCTCCAACTCCCATGGGAAGAGCGCCCGGCAGGACTCGAACCTGCGACCAACAGCTTAGAAGGCTGTCGCTCTATCCAGCTGAGCTACGGGCGCGGCACCGGCAAATCTAGCCACGACGCGACTGGCTGCGTCAGGTGGAGCAGCCTGGCTTGCCCAGCACGTCGAACCCGGGCCGCCTGCCGGGGCCCGAGTGATTGCACCGGTCGCCGAGGGCCTTCTGAACCGTCAATTGGACTCGGGTACGCGATAGCGAGCCACGAATCGTCGGTCGATCCACTGCTTCAATCGCTGGGCCCACCGCGCGTCGAGCGCCACCCCACCCCAGGACAGGATGGCGCGATGGCGACTCACCGCAAGCAAGGAAAGAAAGCGGGCTTGAGGCCGGTAGCGTCGGGATGCACCGTCGGGCTCACAGAAGGCTCGCAGGTTGTGCGCCAAGACTGGGCCCTGCCGAACGGCGTAGACGCCGGCCTTGGGGGTATTGGGATGGCTGCGCAGCGTGATGCAGTCCCCGGCACCCCACACCGGGCTCCCATCGCTGGAGCGGAGGAAGTCATCCACTTCGACATACCCGCTGAGTGAGTGCGGGAGCGTCGAATGAGCAATCAGCGGTGGCGGCGCCGCACCGGTCAACCACACCGTCAGGGCGGACGGTATTCGCTCGCCGCCTGCGAGGACCACGTGGTCGGCTCCGACCGCTTGGACCGCGTGACCTGTGCGGATATCTACTCCTGCTCGGTCGCAGGCGCGACGCGCGAGTCGACCCGCGCGCTGTGGGTACCCGGGGAGCAACGCGTCTTCCGCGTGTACCAGTGTGACCCGCACCGTACCCCTGCCCCGCTCCGCGAGGGCCAACGCGACTTCCACCCCGCCCGCCCCACCGCCAACGACGACGCACCCCGACGCGGCCCTCGGCATACGCATCACCGCATCGAATCGCTCTCGCAGGAGCTCAACATTGCCGAGCGGTCGAAGCGGGACCGCATGCGCCTCGACACCGGGGACATTCCAGCCAGCCGGTGCGGAGCCGATATCCAGTGAACAGGCGTCGAACCCAATCTGTCGGCCCTCGACCTCGGCAATCCTGGCCAGGCCATCGACCAACTGAACCGCAGTATCGAGATAGGTCGCGCGCGCCGACCTGGCGAGGGCGGCCAGGTCGAAGCGCATCTCGGAGGCACTGTACCGGTCCGCTAGATAGCCAGGAACCATTCCCGTGTACGCTACGAAGCGGCCAGGGGACACCAGCAGGATCTCGGTGTCCGAGATGTGTTGTTGGGCAAGCTGACGCAGCACTTCGATGTGCGCATGACCACCGCCGACGAGAAGGAGCCGTTTCACGGCAGCATTCAGCTGATTCGGCGAGAGGCGCGACACCGGAGCCCGAGCATTCCGCGGGTCGTCACCGTGGCAGGCTGGCTCGCGGACCGTGTCTGGCTGCGTCCGGAAGCCGTCAGACCGAGCAAGGCCGGTCCAGCCAGCCGAAGGCTTCGTGAACGAACGAGCTTCAGTACCGAGCCATGCAGGTGGTTGGGCATCTTCCCTCCAACTCCGATTCGTGGTGAGAGGTTCCCGACTCGAGCTCCGACAGATGGTGACCGGGCGCGTCGCTGAACTACATGGGTGACGAGGGGATTTCTGCTACCACCTGTTCGATCGGAACTCGAAGCACTGTCCACGCGCGAAGGAGTTCTGCCACGGACCAGGCCTGCGCGATGCACCCGCGCGGACGGTGCGGCGGTGATCCATCGAAGATCTCGGCGATGCTACCGATCCCGTAAG
The DNA here is from genome assembly GCA_040002895.1 of Gemmatimonadota bacterium. Classification (GTDB taxonomy): domain Bacteria; phylum Gemmatimonadota; class Gemmatimonadetes; order Gemmatimonadales; family GWC2-71-9; genus Palsa-1233. Next base: position 25,015 of record JBDUDP010000016.1, on the reverse strand, counting down.
CGCGCAGGTGATCGACCAGAGGATCGAGCAGCGCGCGGGCCGCTTCCGCGTCGCCGTACACGCGGTGGTGCGCCAGCGCGAATGGCCCGAGCAGCCAGGCCCAGACCGTGCCTTGGTGATACGCCGCGTCTCGGGATCCGCGATCACCTTCGTACCGCCCGCGATATGCCGGCGCATCCGGTGCAAGACTGCGGAGCCCATGGGATGTCAGCAATGAACGGGCGCAGGCGTCCACCACGGCGCGTTGCTGCCTCGCATCGAGCGCACTGGCGGGAAGGGACACGGCGAAAAGCTGATTCGGCCGCAGACTGGAGTCATCTCCCTGCGGGCCGTCGAGGACGTCGAGCAGATATCCGTGTTCCACACTCCAGAATCGCTGCATGGCGGCACGCACCCGCTCCGCGCGCATCCGCCAGACGGCACCCTCTCGACCCAAGCTGACCGCCAGGTTGGTCATCACCATCAAGGCGTTGTACCACAGCGCGTTGATCTCGACACACTTGCCCTGCCGCGGGGTCACCACCCAGTCGCCGAACTTGGCGTCCATCCAAGTGAGCTGGACTCCCGCCTCCCCCGACCGCAACAGTCCGTCCTGCGAATCAACGCCGATGCCGTAGCGGGTGCCGGCCTCGTGGGCGGCGACAATCTGCTCCAACACCGGCCAGAGGTCACTGGCGAGTGACAAATCGTGCGTCGTGTCGACATACGCTCGGATCGCCTCGAGATACCAGAGCGTGGCGTCCACCGTGTTGTATTCTGGCGCCCCGCCCCGGTCGGGAAACCGGTTGGGAAGCATCCCACCGTCCACGAACCGTGAGTAGGTGGCGAGGATCTGTCGGGCAACGTCCGGCCGCCCAGTGGCGAGCGTCAGGCCCGGCAGCGCAATCATCGTGTCACGACCCCAGTCGCCGAACCAGTGATAGCCAGCGATGACGCTTGCACCCTGTCCACCATCGACGGGGCGCTCGACGAGGAACTGATCCGCCGCCAGCGCGAGTCGAGCGCCTACGGCATCGGCCCGGTCTGCTTGGCGGTCCTGAAAGCGCGCGAGGACATCGCGCTCATGCGCGAGAGTCTCGGTGATGATGGCAGACGGGTCAAGCGTTCCGGACTCGGTCGACAACACCAGGAGCACCTCCGCGCCCAGCGCAAGTTCGACGGTGGCTGTTGCCGCGTGGAGGGCATCGTCAAGCGCGTCCTGCCCACGTTCCTGCTCCACCCGCAATTGGAACCCCTCGTACCAGACATTCGCGGCCGTCAATTCCATGTCTGCGCTGCGGATGCGCAACGGCTGGCCTTCAGAACCGTTCCGGACCTGAATCTCCCCGGCCTCGAGAGTCACCGTGAGGTGGGACTTTCTGCGGTGGGTGATCGCATGAAAATCACGGTGCGAGGTCAGGACCTTCACTCCGAGTCGGATGGCCGAGGGCGCGCGCACGAGTCGGTAGCTGATGACCGTTGTGTTGCAACCTCGGGCCATCACCACTCGTCTCTCCAGGCACACCGCGCCGACGACGAATCGCCAGACGGGCACCTGGCCTTCGAGCCAGAACGCCTCCAGCTGTTCGAAACCCCGCGGATCAACCGCCCCATCCTGCCACCGCGACGCATGCAGCGGGATGGCCAGGTCGTCGATCGTCAGCGTCTCCTGAAGATCGGTCACGACCACCGTCCGTGCCGCCGGAGGGGCGAGGGCGGCGATGAGGAATCCATGGTAGCGACGGGTCCGGATCCCGGCGATCGTACCGGAGGCGAACCCGCCGAGGCCATTGGTGACGAGCCACTCAAGCGATTCCGCTCGGTCGAGCTCTCCGCAATCCTCCCGGCCGAACCCGATGGCCCGCGGGTCCAGGGCGGTCATGGCTTCCCTTCCTCCCGCGGCCCGCACAGATGGATCAGCTCCGCGACCAGGGCGGTCCAGCCGGTCTGGTGTGAGGCGCCGAGTCCGTGACCATCATCGCCGTGAAAGTATTCATGAAACAGGATGTGATCCCGGAAATGGGGATCGGATTGCAGTTTCGCGTTGGCGCCGAAGACTGGCCGCCGCCCCTGCTCGTCGGGCTGGAAGATCGAGATCAATCTCCGGGACAACGTCACGGCGACGTCGCGGATCGTGAGATAGGTTCCCGAGCCGGTGGGACACTCCACCTGGAAGTCGTCGCCGTAGTACCTGTGAAACTCCAGCAATGACTGCACGATCAGAAAGTTGACCGGAAACCAGATCGGGCCGCGCCAGTTGGAGTTTCCCCCGAATACGTTCGAACGCGATTCTCCGGGCTCGTAGTCGACCTTCCACGTCGTCCCGTCGCCCGAAAACAGATACGGGTGGTCGCGATGCACTTTGGATAGCGCCCGCACACCGTGCGGCGAGAGAAACTCGGACTCATCCAACATTCGAGCCAGAAGGCGCTTCATCCGGTGCCCCCGCAGCAGCGACAGCAGACGGCGCTCCCCCTCGCCCGACTCCTCCCACCGTGACACCAGCTTGGCCAGATCGGGACGATGACGCAGAAACCACCGAAGCCGGAGTGAAAAGTCGGGCAGCCGGTCCAGACTGGCTTGATCCAGAACCTCCACCGCGAATAGCGGAATCAGCCCGACCATCGAGCGAACCTTGAGGTCGACATGCCGGCCGTCGGGGAGGTGAAGGACATCGTAATAAAACTCGTCCTCTTCGTCCCACAGGCCCATCCCGTCGCCCCCGAGGTCGGTCATCGCCTTCGCGATCATCAAGAAGTGCTCGAAGAACTTGGTCGAGATGTCCTGATACACCGGATTTTGCCCCGCCAGCTCGAGGGCGATCCGCATCAGGTGCAGCGAGTACATCGCCATCCAGCTGGTCCCGTCAGACTGGTCCAAGTGCCCACCAGTCGGCAAAGGGGCGCTCCGATCGAACAACCCGATGTTATCGAGACCCAGAAAGCCGCCCTCAAAGATGCCGTGACCATCCGGGTCCTTGCGGTTGACCCACCACGTGAAGTTCAGCAGCAATTTGTGGAACACGCGTTCCAGGAAGGCGTGGTCGCCGGCGTCGCCCCGCTGCTCGCGGTCGATGGTGAACACCTGCCATGCGGCCCACGCGTGTACCGGCGGATTGACGTCGCTGAACGACCACTCATATGCTGGTAACTGACCAGTGGGATGGAGGTACCATTCGCGCGTCAACACGTCGAGCTGGAGCTTGGCGAAGGCGGCGTCGAGGCGTGCGAGGGGAACACAGTGGAAGGCCAGGTCCCAAGACGCGAACCAAGGAAACTCCCACGCGTCGGGCATGGAGAGGATTTCGAAACTGTTCAGGTGTTCCCAGTCGGCGTTGCGCCCCTCGCTTCTGCCCCGGGGTGGGGGAGGCTGGGTCGGATCTCCCATCAGCCAACGACGGACATCGTACCCGTAGCGCTGCTTGCTCCAGATCAGTCCGGCCCAAGCCTGGCGCTGAATCCGGCGCGATTCCTCGTCGAGGCCGGCCTGAAGCTCGGCATAGAACGCATCGGCCTCCTTCCGTCGTGTCTCCATGATCTTGCCAAAGTCCCGGAACCCCGGCGAGTCGGAACCGGGAGTGAGTCGCACCCGGACCTGGCGCGATTCCCCTGCCGGAATCTCGACCTGATGGTGGAATGCCGCCTTGGTGCCTTCCGCATCCCGGCTGACCGCCTCGCGATTCCCACCCACGACGTACTCGTGAAACGCATCCTTGGGACAGGCGTGTGCCTCAGCTCCGGCCCCCCACAGCCGCCTGGCATTGGACTCGTTCTCGGCGAAGAGCAGCTCCGGTGTTCCCTCCGACACCACGCGGTACATGCCCATCTCCTCGTGCAGCACCCCGATCTCCGCCGTGCCGATTCGGGTCAGGTTCGGCTTCGGGGCGCCGTCGTCCCATGACCAGGTGTTGCGAAAGATGACCTGCGGGAGGAGATGGAGGGGTGCCGCTTCGGGGCCCCGGTTGTGGGCCGTGATCTGCATCAGGATGTCGTTCTCCGACGCCTTGGCATACTCGATCTCGATGTCGAAGTAGCGGTCGTCGTCGAAGATCCCGGTGTCGAGCAGCTCGAACTCGTCCTCTTCGGAACTGCGCCGGGCATTCTCTTCCACCAACCTGGTGTAGGGGTATTCCCGCTGCGGATATTTGTAGAGCATGCGGAGGTAGGCATGCGAGGGAAGCGCGTCCAGGTAGTAGTACAACTCCTTCACATCTTCGCCGTGGTTGCCTTCCGAGTTGGTCAACCCGAAGAGTCGCTCCTTCAGGATCGGGTCGTGGCCGTTCCAGAGCGCCAGCGACAGGCAGATCAGCTGCTCCCGATCAGAGAACCCGGCAATCCCATCCTCACCCCACCGGTAGGCACGGCTGCGGGCATGATCATGGGGAAATGAATCCCACGCCGCGCCGTCGGGGCTGTAGTCCTCGCGGACCGTGCCCCATTGGCGTTCGCTCAGGTAGGGGCCCCACGCCCACCACCGGCCATCGCCGTTTTCCGCCATCCGGGCCTGCTCGGCGGTGAGCTTCGCTACCTTGTGCTTCGGCATGTCACCCGCCTGAAACGGAAGAAATCACACCAGTGTCTGCCTCCGGGTCGCGATCATGCCGCACACGCTGATCCGCGCCCGACGATCAGCGAAGTGTATACCGTTTCAGGCGGGATGACCGGTGGGGTGGAACCGGCAGGAATTCAGCGCGTGCTTATGGCGGCGGCGTGCTGGGGGCGTCGCTTGAACGTGACTTCGAGGTTCCATCGTCCTGCGAGGGCCTCACGGGCCTGTCAGGTGGAGAAGACCGGCTTCCCCAGCACCTTGAGCTTGGGCCGGACGCCGAGGCCCGGACGGGTGGACGCGGCGAGCCTGCCGCCCTGCCGCTGGGGCGCGCCATCGGCGAACGCCACGGTCACGTAGGAGTTGAAGTCGGTCGCGGAGAACAGCAGCCGCTCCGGCGTGCTGTGCGCGAGGTGGGCGATCGCGGCAGTGGTGATATCGCCACCCCAGGTGTCCTCGATGGTCATCGCGATGCCGAGGGAGACGCAGAGATCGCGGATCTGCCGTGCACGCGTGAGCCCACCGACCTTGGAGATCTTGAGATTGATGACGTCCATGGCCTGATCCGCCACGCCGCGCAGCACCATGTCGATTCCGTCGATCACCTCGTCGAGCACGAACGGTCGATCGGTGTGACGCCGCACCGCGAGGCATTCCTCATAGCTCTTGCAGGGCTGCTCGATGTAGACATCGACATCGCGCACGGCATGGGCGATACGCACCGCCGCGTGCTGCGTCCAGCCAGTGTTGGCATCAGCGATGAGCACATCGCCCCGCTGGAGCACCTCGGCGGCGGCGCGAATGCGGTCGATGTCGGTGTCGGGGTCCCCGCCGACCTTGAGCTGGAACTTGCGATACCCCTCCTTGCGATACTTGAGGATCTTCTTGGCCATCTGCGCCGGTGACTCTTGCGAAATGGCGCGATAGAGCGCGAAGTCCTCACCGACATGCCCGCCCAGCAGGGTCGCGACCGGCAGCTCGCTCGCCTTGCCAAGCAAATCCCAGCACGCCATGTCGATGGCCGATTTGACGTACGGGTGCCCGCGCATCGCAGCATCCATCTGCTCGTTGAGCTGGCTCAGCGCAAGCGGATCACTGCCCACGAGTTGTGGCGCCAACTCGGCGATGCCCGCCCGCGCGCCTCGGGCATATGCCGGGAGGTAGGCAGGGCCCAATGGGCAGATCTCTCCCCATCCCGTGAGGCCTGCGTCGGTCTCGACCGCCACCACGGTGGAGTCGAACACCGAGACGGAGTTCCCTCCTGACCACTTGTAGCTCCCTTCGTGCAGCGGGAGATCGACCTGATAGGCGCGGATGCTGGTGATCTTCATGCGGTCGGTGCCGTGGGTGCGAGAGATGCGCGATACATCGCGAATGAGGTGTAGAGCAGTACGGCCACCACGATCCAGCGGACGGCATCGAGTGGCAGTGACTTCACCAGGTAGACGGCGACCAGCACGCCGGGGATGCCGCCGATGGCGAGCCCCTGCGCCACCCGCTTGTTGAAACGGCCGGAGCGGTAGAAGCGCAGCGCTGCCACGGGAAGAATCACTGCCGCAGACGAAGCCATGATCGGGAAGACGGCCTTCTGGTTCATCCCCAGCATGTAGGTCACGGCCATCGTCGGGGCGTAGTTGCCGATGCCGAGCGAGGTGAGTGAACCGATGACGAGCGAGGCCACCACGCCGATCAGCAGCGCCAGGCCGGTGAGGCCGATGGTGCCCTCGTCGAGCGAGAGCGACGTGAGCATGCGGATCGCCATGAAGGCGGCGGTCGCCACCAGGGCGATCGCCATGCCGCGCTGAATGGCGCGACGCGGCCAGTGCACCACCCTGCCTGCTCCGAACCAGGCGCCGATCCCGCCGGCCGCCACCATGAGGATGATGGTCGGCACATCGATGAGACCGCCCAGCAGGATGATGAAAATCACCGCCTCGAGCACGGTCGGAATCGAGTGGCCCACGTTCATGGTGCCGGGAATCTCGTCATCCTCGATCACGCGACCGAGCTTGAGCGCCGCCGTCGTGGTGGCAAACGAGCCGATGCCGAGGGTGTCGAAGAAGTCGGTGACGAAGCCGAGGGCGAGGAGTCCGGGCCAAGGCTGGCGGGCGGTACTCGGCGGGGTCGCCGGGTCCGGGCTGGCGGTCATGGGAGATCCTGGTGGTGGGCCGGAAGGGATGGTGCCGTGGCAACCCCGTCAAGAATAGCCCTCCCGACCACCGGGTCAACGTTCGGGGCCAGTGCCCCTTGGGCGGCTACTTCCGCACCGCGTCGCGGATCTGGGTGAGCAGGACGATCTCGTCCGATGGGCCGGCTGGCGCTGGCGCAGGCTCGGCACGCTTCATCCGATTCATGATCTTGACCATCTGGAAGATGATGAAAGCGAGAATCAGGAAGTTGAACGTGATGGTGAGGAAGTTGCCCCAGGCGAGTACCGGGACGCCGGCGGTCTTCATTGCCTCGAGGGTGTGGGCAGTTCCGGGCGGCACGTCGCTCAGCGGCAGGAAGTAGTTGGAGAAGTCCAAGCCGCCGACGGCCTTGCCCACCAACGGCATGATCAGGTCGTTGACGGCCGAATCGACAATCTTGCCGAAGGCGGCGCCGATGATCACGCCGACGGCGAGGTCCATCACGTTGCCTTTGAGCGCGAACTCCTTGAATTCATCCATCATGGCCATGGGACATCCTCCAGTGAAACGTGTATGGGGGGGCAGGCGGGTGCGTCACTTGTTGAGATTCTTGCGCAACGCGGCGAGATCGAGCAGCGGCGTGCCCCCCTCAGTCGGAACCAGCACCACCAGGTTGGTGGATGTCCGCATGTCGTGCAACACCTCGAGGTACTGCTTCATGAGGGCCTCGGGGGTGAGCGTCTGATTGAGGAAGCGCTGCTGGTCAGACTGCAGTCGGGCCACCTCGACCTTGTGCTTCTCGGTCTCGATCTGCTGGTCAGCGGCGATCTTGTTGTTGATGGCCTGGACGACCTGCGCCGGGGGTTCCAGGTTGCGGAGGTAGAAGGCGGTGATCTTGGCGATGCGGAAAGGCTCGCCACCAACTCGTGGGCGGGTGAGCAGTGCACTGTCGACCTGGAACTCCATCGCGCTTGCGATGGCATTGCGCTTGGAGATGTCGTTGATGGAGAACTGGACCATGCCGTCGCGGACGCCCTTGCGGATGGCATTCACCACCACGTTGCGAATCTGTTCCTCGGTGCCGAGCTCGACGAAGATCTTGGGGGCCTGCATCGGATCAATCTGCCAGCGCACGGCGGCGTCGATCTTCATGCTCATCTGTTCATTGGAGAGCGCGTCCATGCTCTCGGCGCCGCTTTGCTCAGATGGCCATTGCTCCTCACGGGTGCTGTAACGCTCCACCGACGACCACGGCGCCACGAACCGCACGCCGCTCTGCATCGCCAACGGATCGACTTTGCCGAACGCATGGCGGACGCCGACCTGGCCGGCATCGATGACCACGAAGCTCGAACTCGCGAGCACGATGATGCCGACCACCGCCAGCAGCATGGAGGAGAGCGAGAAGAGCGCGCCGGAGGCGTTGACCCCTGCGGCCCGCAACGACCCGCCGGAGGCGCGCACGACGACTGCCAGAAGCAGGAGAACTGCACCGACCATGATGGTGCCCATGCGGATACTCCGTCGGAAAGGAGGGCAAGCTCCAGCGAATCGGGGCCTGATCAGAAAATCTAAGGGGAATGTCCCCCGAACGTATCGCCGCGCCGCTCTGGATTGAGGAGGAGCATCGGGGAGTCACTCGCGGCGATCGTTGCGCCGGTTCGCGGGGTCAGGGCCAAGCGCAAGGCAGAAGCGGCTCACTCCGACGGGGGCCATACCCCGCTTGTCGATGCTCGGCTTCATGGCCCGGCTTCACAAGGTCACGCCCGGCGTCTACGTGGGGAGCGGGCACTAACACCCCCTTCGCTCAATCTTGTCTTTGGCTGCCGCCGCCGCCTTGGTCTGCCATTGCATGTTGGACGGGGAATCCGCGCCGCCGCATGCCAAGGGGCGGATGTGATCGATGACATACCCCGGTCGACCGTGTGCGTAGCGCGTCTGCCGCATGAATGCGTCCTTCGCCTTGGTACTCCGGGTGATCCGGCCAGTGCTTGAGCGAGATGCGGTGGCGCTACGCCGTGAAGATGGGTGGGAGGTAGTGCGGTGGGTCGTCGTACGGTGGGACGTCGTGCGATGGGAACTAATACGGTGAACGGTCGGCGCGCGACGCCGGGGGATGGACGCACGTTGGGGAGAGGTACGGCGAGTGGCACGAAGTGCAAAAGGTCGGGCATGGGACCGGCTGGATCGCGATACACTCAGATGGGACGAGGAGCGGCTCGAATGGCTGCCGCCCCTTCGGTGCTGCCCGTGTGCCGGTGACGCTAGGAAGAGCGCCGCCAGCGCGATGAGCCCACAGCGGGCGATCCGCATTCTGCCTCCGGAGGACCGAGTCGGGTTGAACCTATCGGCTGCGAGTGGAACTGCCTAGGCCCGCTCGCGTAGGCACCTGACGACCAGCCTGCTCACGGTGCCGGCCCTGGAGCTGTTACCCCCTGCCCTGGCAGGGACTCGGTACAAGCAGGCTCACGGTCCGACTGCACGCGATCGGCAGAACGCTTCCATCACATCTGACAGCAGCGTTCGAAGCGCGACCGCCCGAGGCGAAGCCGCACAGGCATGGGAGCGATGGGGGAACTCGTGGCGGAGCGGCGATATCTGTTCTGAACTATTTGTCGGTACGATCGTGGAAAGGAAGAAACCCCGCAGCGACTGAAGTCGTTGCGGGGCCTCATCGGGGCGCCGGGATTCGAACCCGGGACCTTCCGCTCCCAAAGCGGACGCGCTACCGGACTGCGCTACGCCCCGTGGCCGACAATCTAATCACTGAGGGCCCACCCGCTCCATCAGCGCCCGGGCCGCCCGGGCGCGATGCGAGACCCGCGCCTTCTCCTCGGCCGTTGCCTCGCCGAAGCTCAGGCCGAGTTCATCAGAGATAAAGAGCGGGTCGTAGCCGAATCCGCCGTCGCCACGCGCCTCGCGGGCGATGCGGCCCTCGGTCACGCCATCGACCACGAGCTCCGGGATCCCAGTCCGAACGAGCACCAGCACCCCGCGGTACCGCGCCGTGCGCTCCACGTCGGGAACATCCGCCAACCGGCGCAACATCTCAGCGTTGTTGGCCGCTGCGACCAGGTGGTCGGGCCCCTCGACACCAGCAAACCGCTTGGAATGCACTCCCGGTGCCCCGCCGAGCGCATCAACCTCGACCCCGGAGTCATCTGCGACGGTGGCCAGCCCACTCCGTCGATGGAAGTAGTCGGCCTTGGCCCGGGCATTCTCCACGAACGTCTCGAACCGCTCGAGCCCGTGTTCTTCAGGGAGCTCGCTCAGATCCAACTCGTCGGGAAAACGGATCTCCATGCCAAGTGGCCCAAGGAGCAGGCGCAACTCCGGCAGTTTGCCGCGATTGCGCGTGGCCACCAGCAGGACGGTCACTTGCCGATGGCGGTGCGCTGCAGGGCGAAGAGTTGGTTGATGCCGTTCTGGGCGAGGTCGAGCAGCTGATTCAACTCGGCCCGATCGAAAGTGCCCTGCTCGCCCGTGCCCTGCACCTCGACGAAGTTGCTCGGCTCCAGCATCACGACGTTGGCATCGACATCGGCATCCCGATCCTCGAGGTACGCGAGGTCCAGCACCGGTTGACCCGCGACCTTGCCGACCGAGACGGCTGCCACCAACTGCCCGAAGGCGGTCGGCTGCCCGGTCTTGTCTGCCAGCCAGGCGCAGGCATCGTGCAGCGCCACACAAGCCCCGGTAATGCTGGCGCAGCGAGTGCCGCCATCAGCCACCAGCACGTCGCAGTCGACCTTGATGGTGTACTCACCGAATGCAAATGTACGCATCGAAGCACGCAACGAGCGTCCGATCAGGCGCTGGATCTCGTAGGTGCGGCCACCTGGGCCGTGGCGTTCACGATCGGAGCGTTCCGACGTCGCCCGTGGCAGCATGGAATATTCGGCCGTGACCCACCCCTCACCACTGCCCTTCTTGAAGCGCGGCACGCCGGCTTCGACGCTTGCCGTGCAGTGCACCAACGTTCCACCCATGCGCACCAGACATGACCCCTCGGCGTAGGGATTCGCTCCCCGTTCGAGGACAGTGGGACGGAGGACATCGAATGCACGACCATCAGGACGGGACACGGAGACTCTCGACAATGTTGGTGGTGGAGTGTTGCGGAACCAGCGGAATGATCTCGACCCGTCCGCCGCGGGCACACACCGCATCGGCGCCCACCACGGTCTCGGGGCGGTAGTCGCCCCCCTTCACCAGCACATCCGGTGTCAGGAGTTCAATCGTCTGCAGCGGGGTCGCTTCGCTGAACAACACGACGCAGTCGACGCACCCGAAGCCGGCGAGGACCCGCGCGCGGTCGGATTCGGAGACGATTGGCCGACCGGGCCCCTTCCCCAGCCGACGCACAGAGTCGTCGGTGTTGAGCGCCACCACGAGCGACCCACCGAGCTGCCGGGCCTGCTCCAGCAGTTCCACATGCCCGCGGTGTACCAGATCAAAGACCCCGTTGGTGAAGACCACAGGGCCGGGAGCGCTCGCGCGCCAGGCCACGGCTTCCGCCAGCGTCCGCACTTTGCCTGCGGAGGAGCACGGCGAGGTCAGAGCGCTTCCTCGGCACGCGGCTTGAACTTCACCTTGACTGTGCCGTACAGTGGCACCTGAACCGATTCGATGTATTCCGACGAGATGATGATCTGAGCCGGCGAGGCGCTCCGCAGAATCGAGATCCGCTTGGCCGCTTTGGGGAGGCCAAGGGAATCGGCGGTCGCGAGCAACCGGGCACGGATCACGGAATCGGGCAGCGAAGTGGCATACCGGGCCGAGCTCTTCATCACATCGCGAAACTGCTGGTAACGGAACCACGGTTTGCCGAACGACACGACCAGCAGGATGGCGGCCACCAGAATGACCATCGTCGCAACGCAACCGAGCGCACCGGCACCGCGACGGGAGGAGTGTTCGCGTGATTTTACCATTGGAGTTGGGCTCCGTCGACAATTTTGGTGACCAGCTTGTCGAGCGCGCGACGACGACCCTCGGCCTCGCGGCCCGGTTCGTAGTCGCCGTCGACGGAGATCGGAGCGGTGTAGAGGACCTTGCTCGTGGCGCGTTCGACCAGCTCGACATTTACGGTGAGCGAGACCAGCCGTCGCGTGACCGATACCGTGTTGGCACCGCCCGCCGTTCCGGGCGTGCCCTGAAAGGCCACAGGCAAGTCGGGCTCGTAGCGGGAAATCTTGCCGCGTACCACGACATCGGCCTGACTCTCACCCGAAGCGCGGAGGCCCAGGCGCCGTTCGATGGCCTCCTTCACGGCCAACATGACCTGCTGGCCGATGGTCGGATCGGTGGTCTCGTTGTCGAATGGCAGCACGACGGCCGTGCGCAGTCCCGGCGGAAGCCCGCCGCCCTTGAAGCCGAAGGAACATCCGGCAAGGGTCGTCAGCAGCAGGAGACTAATTGTCGCGCGGCGCATGCCAGATCTCCGGATCGAACGACTTCGGCAGCGACACCAGTGTGAACTTGAGTGTGAGGCGCACCGGTCCAGAAGGCACATCGAGCTGCGACTTGATGGGGTGACCCTGCGCATCGAAGGTCGTGACCACCCGTCCGACGCGCTTGCCACCCTCACGCACATCCGCCACCAACTGCGGCGACTTCCCCTTGCTGCGGGCATAGTCCACCGTGTCTGCCCCGTGCACATAGCGCCAAGCCGTGAGTTCCGCGTTGTCGATGCCGGAGAGTACGTCGCCGCGCTGAGGGGCCCGCGTCACGCCGAGCATCGCCCAGAGCAGGGGATAATTGGGCACCAGTTTCTTGACTTGATCTTCAGGCTGTGCCCAGAGCGCAGAATCATCCACGACCACCGCCGCGCCACGGCCGGAGCCGAGCGGGCCGCGATAGTCGAACCGCAGGGAATCGGGTGCGGCGATCTGGGCCGACCCGCTGCCGCCGGCGGTGGCGCCACGCTCATCGAGAAACTGCCACTTGAACCGCAGGAGTCGGCGTTCAGTGGGGTGCATCGGGGCATTCCAGGCGTGCACCCGCCCCGCATCCACCGGTTGCAGTGCCACCGGCACCACCGGACCCGGAAGTCCACCGGCGCAGGCACCGAGCAGAACCATCGGCGCGAACGGGAGCATCAGCTGTCGCATGGGCCTCAATTTACCCTGCCTTATCGGTGGATGGAGCGGATGACGTCACCCTGCACGATGCGGGCGAGGGTGTTGTAGCTCCCCGAGACCCGGCCAAAGATGGTGTAGCGGCCGTCCAGATGGGGCTGTGCGCTCAGATTGATGAACCACTGGCTTCCGCCGGTGTCGGGTCCGGAGAGCGCCATTCCCAGCATCGGTACCGAGTACCGTTGGCGGTTGATCTCGTCACGAATGGACCATCCCGGCCCGCCATTCCCTGTGCCGGTCCGATCGCCATCCTGCACGACAAAATTGGGCACCACGCGATGCCAGCGGTTGCCATCGAAGTAGCGCCGGTCGACAAGGCGAAGGAAGTTCGCGACCGTCATCGGGGCCTCGCGCCCAAAAAGTTCGAGTTCCAGCGTCCCCTTCCCCTCGACCTCGAGAATGACCTTGGGATTCTGTTTGGCCAGCACCAGTGTGCGGACGATTCCGCGGTAGTCCTCAAGCGAACGACCGGTCTCGAGCGGCCACGCCGCACCCCAGCGCGCCGCGAGGGCGGGCCATTGGGTTGCAGCCGCAGCGCGGAGCAGCGCGTCTTCCGGTGGCGCGAGGAACCAGCGACGGGCTGGATCGGAGAGGCGGTCAGCAAGATCGGGGTTCCGCTTGGCGAGATCCGCCAGGATGTTGAGCGCCGCGAGTCGCGCGTCGAGTTCGCTGTCGGAGGAACCAGCACGAAACGCGGCCAGCACATCATCGAGGTCATCCAGCTGCGCCGAGCCGCGCAGGGCATCGAGCGCCGCGCCGCGGAGGTCCGCATCGCGATTGGTGAGCCATCCCCGCGCGGCCTGGAGCATGGCCGTGTCGGCGCGCCCCCGTGCCGCACGCCAGGCCGCCAATGCTGCGGCCTGAACCCGTGGATCGGCATCGCGGACTCCGCCCAAAAAGACGCCGTCGTCGCTCGGTTTCACCGCGCCCCAACCATCAATCGCTGCGATCCGGTCGCGGACGTCAGGGCTGCGACTCCATCCCAGCGCGCGCCGCGCGAAGCGCACCGTGTCTGACTTGGCGAGTCCCGTCAGCGCGGCACGACGCATCGCCCAGCTGGCATCCTTGCGATCGAACACCGCGTCGAGCGCCGCCAGGGCCACCTCGCCGCGCAACTCGCCGAGCGTCGTGACCGCTTGCACCCGCACATTGGCGTCCGCATCGGACAGCAATCGAACGGCACGCTCGGCCAGCGAGGAGTCGCGCCAGCTGGCGGCAGCACCGAGGGCATTGATGCGCACACCGGGGCGCGGATCATCGAAGGCCCGTCCCAGCTCCGCCAACACCGTCTTGGCCGGGAGGCGAGCCGAATCGGCGTAGCTGCGCGTCAGCGCTTTCGCGGCGGTCTCCCGAACGGTGGCGTCGTCGTCGCGGATCGCGCGCAGGATCACGTTCGCCGCCTCAGGTGCGCGCAACCGGGCGAGCGCATAGATGGCGCGCCAGCGGAGGTCGACCGAGGTGTCGGAGGCATACGGGAGCATCGCCGGGATCGGCGCGCGACGGCCGAGTCGCCACGACTCCAGCAAGGCGTTGGGCACCATCGCGAGCCGTCGCTCGCGCGCGAGCCCTGCGCCGGAGGCCAGCACATCGCCGAGAAAGCGCACCGCGGCCTCGGAACCAATCTTGGCCAGCGCACTCGCGGCCTCGCCGGCGGCATCGGATGAGAGCGTGTCGGCATCGCGCAAGCGCGTGATCAGCGGCTCCACCGCACTGGAATCCTGCAGCAGTCCGAGGGCAAACACCGCATCGGTCACCACGTTGCGGCTCTGATCCTTGAGCGCGGTCACCAGCAACGGTGTTCCGCGGCGATCACCGATGCGACCGATCGTCATCGCCGCGAGGCGACGCACCCCTTCGTCGGGATTGGTGAGCGACCGTGCGAACAGTCCGGCGTCGAAGGCCCTGCGGTCGCCGGCCATGAGCAGCGGTGCCAGCGCCTCGACCGTGGCAGGATCCTGAGCCCCCAGCCTTGCCGCCGCAGGAAGACCGAGCAGCAGGAGCAGGAGGGCGTGCCGGAGTCGCATCAGAGCCGCACCGGGTCGGAGATGGGAGTCAGCCGTTCGGCAACCGCCGCAGGAAGTCGCGCAAAGGCGAATTCCTGGTCGAGCACCAGCAGCGCCGTGGTCGCAGTTGCCAGCAACTCCCCGCGCTCGTCGTGTTCCACCGCATAGCCAAAGGTGATGCGCCGCGAGGCCGACTCCCGCACCCAGGTCCGAACTCGGATCGGGTCATCGTAGCGGGCCGCTCGGCGATACCGAATCGACAGATCAGTGACCATGAGGCGCAGGCCGAGTGCTTCAAGCTCCTGATACGACACACCGGTCAACCGCAGGTGCTCGGTTCGCGCGACGTCGAGCCAGACCAGATAACGGGCGTGATAAACCACCCCCATCTGGTCGGTTTCGGAGTAGTCGACCCGGCGGCGGATGGTGGAGATTCCCGTGCCATCGGTTGCCTCGCGTTGACTCATCGTCCACCTTTCGCGCCGTGATTGGTCAACGGCTGGTCGTGGTTGCGGATTCTCATCTCGGTTCGGCGCCGACAGGCGACGAGGAGGCGTTCCTCGCCTTCCTCGACGCGGTCCCGACGCTGGGCGACTCGCTCCTGCTCGCCGGCGACATCTACGACTTCTGGTTCACCTACCGCCGGGTCATCCCCCGCCGGGCCATCCAGGTGACCGCCGGACTCATCCACCTCGCCCGCCGCTTCCCGGTCTACCTGCTCGGCGGCAATCATGACCGCTGGGGCGATGCCTTCTGGCGGCAGGATGCCGGTGTCGAGTTCGACCCGTGGCAGCTCCGGTTCCGGGTCGGGGAGCACGAGGTGCTCGCTGTTCACGGGGACGGTCTCCACGCCGAACGGCCCACAGCCTCGTTCCTGAGTCGGATGCTCGCCTCGCCCGGCGTGATTGCCGCGTTCCGGACCCTGCCCCTCGAGGTCGGATTCCGGATCGCCGACCGACTGCGCCACGATCCTGGGTTCGCGGCCTCGCGGCCCGACGTGGCGGCGGCAGCGGCGGCCCGGCAGGAGCAGTGGGCGCGCAAGCGGATGGCCGCCGACCCGACGATCGACACGTTGATCATGGGCCATACGCACCGGCCCGCGGCGGTGGAGATCGCATCCGGCCGCTGGTATCTCAATCCCGGGGCCTGGCTCGACGGTCACCGCTACGCCACGCTCTCCGCAGAGGGCGCTCAGCTGGCCCAGTTCAGCTGAAGACGGGGTCCGACTCAAGCGACACCAGCTCCACAGCCCCCGGTGCCTCGCCCATGAACACGGCGCCCACCCTGCCGAAGCGGTCCACGTCATCGGTCGCGGCCCATCGCTGCACCGGTTGCGTGGTGCCGCGCCCCGCCTCGAGCCCGGCGGCGGCCAGCGTGGTCGCCAGCTCGCGCGCGGTTTCGTCGGCGCTATCAATGAGCCGCACGCCAGGTCCGAGTTCCTCAGCGAAGAGCCGTTTCAGCAACGGATAGTGCGTGCAGCCGAGCACCAGCGCGTCGATGCCGCCCTGCTTCAGCGGAGCGAGGTACTCCGCCACCACCAGCCGCGTTGCCGGATGGTCGAGCCACCCCTCTTCGACAAATGGCACCAGCAACGGGCACGCCTGAGTCAGCACCGCAAGCTCGGGGCGCTCCTGCAGCAGCGCGCGACGATAGGCGCCCGAGGCGATCGTCCCCGAGGTACCGATCACGCCCACCGTGCCCCGGCTCGATTCACGGGCCGCGGCACGGGCGCCGGGTTCGATGACGCCGATGACCGGCACCGGCGAGCTGCGCCGAAGGTCGTCGAGGGCATGCGCGGTCGCGGTGTTGCACGCTACCACGACGGCCTTCACACCCTGCGCGAGCAACCAGGCCAGGATCTCGCGCGAATAGCGACGCACCGTTTCAGGTGACTTCGGGCCGTAGGGAACGCGCGCGGTGTCGCCGAGATAGATGGTCGACTCGTGCGGCAGTCGTTCGTGAATGGCCCGGGCCACCGTGAGGCCACCGATGCCGGAATCGAAAATGCCGATGGGCGCGTTCTGCATCAGGGAATCGGCAGCGTCACGCCGACGCCGGTTCGACCATCGGGCATCCGCCGTGCGCGGAGATCACCGGGGAAGTCGTAGAGATTGGCGGCGACAAAGGCCTCGAGTGCCGAGAAGAGGTGGTTGACGCCAATGAGAAAGAGCCAGTCCTGTCGCTCGGCGCGCTTGCCGGCCAGACGCTCGGAATTGGTGCGCTCGAGGTAGCGGAGTTCATAGTTGGATTTGAGCGCCATGCCGAGGGCGATGCCTTCGAAAGCCACGAAGATTCCCCCGACCAATTTCCGATCGAGTGAGGCTTGACCCCAACCGGGGATCAGGAGCGATCGGAAGAAATAGTTCAGCGGCTTGGGGCGTCCCTGCGCCGAGTCGGCCACGGCGGCCGGCACCCGGCGTGCTGGT
This sequence comes from Gemmatimonadota bacterium, assembly GCA_040002895.1. GTDB lineage: Bacteria > Gemmatimonadota > Gemmatimonadetes > Gemmatimonadales > GWC2-71-9 > Palsa-1233. Next base: position 7,793 of record JBDUDP010000016.1, on the reverse strand, counting down.
CGCGCGACCACCGTGGTGTCCTGGGCGGAGAGCCCGGTCACGAGGCAGCCGAGGACCAGGGTGAGGAGGAGCGGGGCGCGCATCCCGAAAAATGTCCTCGGCATCGCCGAATCCCAAACCGTGGCTAGCGTGCGGCCACGACCTCGATCTCGACCCGGACATTGCGAGGCAATCCGGCAACCGCCACTGTGGAACGCGCCGGACGATGACTCCCGAAGTGCCGGGCATAGACCTCGTTCATGGCGGCAAATTCGGCCATGTCCTGCAGGAAGACCGTGGTCTTCACCACGTGGGACAGCGTCATGCCCGCCGCTGCGAGCACGGCCGTGAGGTTCAGCATGACCCGCTCGCTCTGCTCGGCGATCCCGCCCGCGACAATCTCCATGGTCTCGGGGTCGAGCGCGATCTGTCCGGCGGAGTACAGCATCCCGTTGGCGATCACGGCCTGCGCATAGGGGCCGATCGCCTGCGGTGCCTTGTCGGTGGCAATGGTTTCGAAGCTCATGGAAGGTCCGGATTGGAGTGAAGGAGTCGGGTCCAGCGAATCAGGTCCAAAATAGCTGTTCGGCGTTGGCCGTTGTCTGGGCGGCGATCCGCTCCACGGACTCGCCGCGGAGCTCCGCCACCCGTCGGGCCACCTCCACCACGAATGCCGGCTCGTTACGCTTCCCACGATGCGGCACCGGTGCCAGATACGGGGCATCGGTTTCGACCAGCATCCGGTCGATCGCTACACGCCGAACCACCTCGAGATCGTGCCACGACTTGAAGGTGATCATACCGCTGAACGAAAGGTACCAGCCGGCCTCGAGTGCGGCTTCCCGCAGCAGCGGCCCACTCGAGAAGGAATGCAGCACCACTCGGGCGGCAGGTTGTTCGCGCAGGATCGTCGCCACATCCTCGTCGGCCTCCCGCGCGTGGATCACCACGGGAAGACTCTCGGCAACCGCGAGCGCCAGCTGTTCGGCAAACACCCGTCGCTGGACGTCACGCGGGGCGTGATCGTAGTGATAGTCCAGCCCCATCTCGCCGGCAGCGCGGACCCGCGGGTGCCGCCACGCCTGCTGCACTCGCGCGCGGAGCGCGTCGTCCCAGGCATCAGCGTCGTGCGGGTGACATCCCGTGGCGAGCCCCAGGTCCGGTTCGCCTTCACACCAGGTCAAGGTGGCGTCGAGTTGCTCCAGGCGACTCTCAACGACAAGCGCGCGACCGACTCCGGCCGCGCGCATCCGCCTCAGTACCTCGGTACGATCCGGCTCGAAGGCCGGATCGGCGAGGTGGCAGTGGGTATCGATCACCACCCGGTCAGACCGTCCCGGGCTGCGCCTTCGGCTTGACCTTTGCGCCGCGGCCGTCGACGCCGGGCCAGCGGGTCTCGATGTACAACAACACCGGCGGAGCGATGAAGATGGACGAGAATGTGCCGGTGAAGACACCGAAGAACATCACCAAGGCGAACGGGCGGATCACCTCGCCACCGAAGATGGTCAGCGCCCCGAGGGTCGCCAGCGTGGTGACGTGCGTCAGTACCGAGCGCGGCAGCGTCTCGTTGATGGAGCGATTGAGGATGCTCGTGAGCGCGTCGCGGCGGTGCTTGTGGAGGTTCTCGCGCACGCGGTCGAAGATGATGATGGTGTCATTCAGCGAGTAACCCACCATCGAGAGCACGGCGGCCACCACGATCAGCGACACTTCCATCCGCGTGATACCGATGAAACAGATGGTCAGCACGATGTCGTGGGCCGTAGCGACGACGGCCGCGACGCCGAAGCGCCATTCGAAGCGGTAGGCCAGATACGCCAGCACGGCAAAGAACGAGAGGAAGATCGCGAGGAACGCCTGGCTGCGCAGCTCACCACCAACCTTCGGCCCCACGGCGGCGGCCTGCGTGCGGGTCCACTTCCCCGCCCCGATCACGTTGTCAAGCGCCCCGGCCACCGCCTTGGTGGTGGTCTGGGTGTTGTCGGCGTCGCTGCCCTTCACGGCGGTGCGTGCGCGCACGACGTATTCGTTGCGGCCATAGGGCGTGATCTCGGCCCCACCCATCCCGGCGGCGTCGAGGCCGGAGCGCAGCGCGCCGACGTCCACGGCGGTGCCCTCTGCCACCTCGAACTTCACCAGCGTGCCGCCGGTGAACTCGATCGAGTAGTTGATCGGTCGCATCAGCAGGGCGATGAGCCCGACCACCAGCAGCGCGATCGTGACCGTGATTGCCTTGCGGCGAAAGCCGATGAAATCGTAGTTCGCGTTCCCGAAGATTCTGGTCATGGTCTCAGATGCTCAGCGTTGAGGCGTCGGACTTGCGGTCCAGCCAGATCATGAAGAAGGTCCTGGTCACGAACACTGCGGTGATCATCGACGCCGCGATGCCGAGGATCAGCGTGACCGCGAACCCCTTGACCGGCCCGGTCCCGAACTGGAACAGGAACAGTGCCGTGAGCACGGTCGACACGTTGGAGTCGACAATGGCGGCCATGGCATGGCGGTAGCCCTCCTCGACGGCGACTCGAATGGTGCGACCGGCGATGAGTTCCTCCCGGATGCGTTCGAAGATCAGTACGTTCGCGTCGACCGCGATGCCCACCGAAAGCGCGATACCGGCGAGACCCGGCAGGGTGAGCGTGGCCTCGATGGCACTGAGGGCCGCGAGCGTGAAGAGCATGTAGAGCGACAGTGCGGCGACGGCCAGCACCCCGGACATCCGGTAGTAACCCACCATGATCACGATCACGCAGATGGTGCCGACGATCCCCGCGGTGATGCCCTGACGAATCGAGTCCTCGCCGAGGGAGGCGCGCACTTCGCTCTCCTCGACGATCTTGAGCGGCACCGGCAGGGAACCGGCCTTGAGCGTGAGCGCGAGATCCTGCGCATCAGCAATCGAGCGGCCGCCGAGTTCGATCTGCCCGCGACGATCGATACGTGAGTTGATGACCGGCGGCGGCCCCTGCACGAAGTTGTCGAGCACGATGGCCATGAAGTCACCGACATGGGCGCCGGTTTGTTGCCCGAACCGCCGACCCCCCGCCCGGTCGAGTTCGAAGTTCACGATCGGACGGTTGGTGAGCGGGTCGATCTGCGCCGTGGCATCGTCGAGCGACTCACCGGTGACGATGGGCTTGTCCTCGAGGGCGTAGAGCATGCGGACCTGTTCCGCGCCGACGGCCCGTGCGGCCTGCGCCCACTTGAGGTCGACGCCGCGCGGCCAGAGGCGCTTCACCGCAGGGAGATGCAACAGCGAGTCGACGCGCGGGTAGGCCGATTCCTTGACGTAGTATTCGCCCGGCATCTGACCGCCCACCGACGCCGACGAGGCGATCAGGCTCTGCAGCACCGGACCGACCTTGGCGAGACTGTCGGGTGCGGCCTTGGCCGAATCGCCCTTGGCGGTGGTGTCCTTGCCGCCGAGCAGTGCTTCGACGCCCGTGCCGGCAGGAGCGCCGTCCGGGGTCTCGCTCTTGACGCCCAGCTGCGCCAGGGCCCGATCCATCGCCGGCAGTGCGGCCTCGAACGCCCCGCTCTTGTCGGTGAGGCGGAATTCGAGGAAGGCGTTGCTGGTGACAATGGCCTTGGCGCGCTCGGGCTCCTTGAGGCCGGCCAATTCGACCACGATGCGATCGCCGACCTTCTGGATGACCGGCTCGCTCACGCCGAACTGGTCGATGCGCTTGCGCAGCACGCCGAGGGCGACGTCGAGATCGCCGGCCGGATCGGCCGAGACCTTCTGGGACTGATCGAGGTCGAGGCCGATGTGCATGCCGCCCTGCAAGTCGAGGCCGAGCTTGAGCGGCACACGCTTGATTTGGACCTCGTGCATCACCCCGTCGGCGCCGCGCTCGCGGACCGAGACTGTGCGGGGGATCAGATACGCGATCGACGCCACGACGAGGACGGCAATCAGGATCAGTCGGTTGCGAATGGTGGCAAGCATCGTCACTCGGGCGCCGACAGCGGCGCGTGAAGGTCCGGATTCGCGGTGGCCAGCATGGCCATCGCGAGGCTGCGGTCGACCAGCAACTGCTGCTGGAGTGCCGCCACGCCGTCGAAACGGCGGATGTCGCGCAGGGGGGCCACCCAGGTGACCCGTACCCCCTGATCATACAGATCCCCCTCGAACCCGAAGAGGTGGACCTCCAGCAAGCGGCGTCCGTCGTCGAACGTGGGACGGTGCCCCTGATTCATCATCCCACCGAAGCGTCCGCGTGGCGTATCCACCACCACGGCATAGACCCCGTCAGGGGGCAGCAACTTGCGCGGGGCCGCCGGGAGATTGAGCGTGGGAAAGCCGATTCCCCGCCCTCGTCCCGCCCCACGTTCGACCGTGCCACTCAACGAGTAGGGCCGGCCGAGCCATTCCGCCGCATGCTGGAGATCGCCCCCCGCCACGGCCCGTCGAATCGCCGTGCTGGAGATCGACATCCCCTCCGCCACGCGTACCGGCTCCACGACATCGACCGGAAAGCCCCGAATCGTGCCAAGGGCCCGCAGGGTGTCGACATCCCCACGGCGTCCGCGGCCGAAGCCATGGTCATGGCCGATCACCAGCTCGCGCATTCCGCACTGGGCCAGTAACACCGCATCGACGAACTGCTCCGGCGACATCGCGGCCATCACCCGATCGAATTTCAGTTCAACCACACGGTCGAGTGCCGACGTGGCGAGGCATTCGAGCCGTTCCTCGCGGGTGGTGAGCCGCAACGGTGCCGCATCCGGATTCACCACCTCGAGCGGGTGCGGTTCGAAGGTCACCAGCACGCTGGTTCTCCCCGCCGCCACGGCCCGAGCGGTGATCTCGTCGAGCACCGCATGATGCCCGCGGTGCACCCCGTCGAACGTCCCCACCGTCACCACACTGCCGCGAGCGGCGTCGCCTAGCGGCGTCACGTCGACGGCTCCAGCACCACCACCGGGTGCCAACGACCCTCGCGACCCTCCGCCACGGCCAACAGGCGACCATCCTCCGCCAGCAGCGCGCCAGTCCCGTCGGCCGCAGCCGACTGCGGCACCGAGCGGCCGAAGCCGAGTTCTCGCGCCGCATCGACCGAAACCACGTCTCGGGTCAGATGGCACACCATCGCGGCGGGCGACAGCACCGAGGCCGCCGAGACCGCTCCCGGCGCGATCGCATCGTCGACGCGGAACGGTCCGATCGCCGTCCGGCGCAGTCCCGCACAGTGGGCCGGAAGCGACAGCCGCTCGCCCAGGTCGCGGGCGATAGCGCGGAGGTACGTCCCACGTCCCACGCGAGCCGACACCGTCGCGTCGGGCGGCGACCACTCCAGCAACTCCAGCGCGTGCACCGTCACCTCCACCGGCGGAAGCTCCACCGCCCGCCCCGCGCGAGCCAACGCGTAACTCCGGGTGCCGTCGACATGCTTGGCCGAGTAGGCCGGCGGCACCTGCCACTGGGTTCCCACCAGGCCTCCCAGTGCCCCAGCGATGGTCGCCTCGTCCGGCCACACCTCGGGGGTCAGCTCGCGGGTCACCGTGCCCGTGGCATCCTCGGTATCCGTGGCGGTGCCCAGCCGAATTGTCGCATCATACTGCTTGGCCGCGCCCTCGATGAATCGCGCCAAGCGGGTGGCTCGGCCCACCAACACCACCAGCAATCCAGTGGCGAAGGGATCGAGCGTTCCCGCGTGCCCGACGCTGCGGGTACCCAGGGCCCGGCGGACCACCGCGACGACATCGTGCGACGTCCACCCGACCGGCTTGTCAATGAGCAGCCCCCCGATCAGGAGGGATCCTCCTCGTGCTTCAACCCGGCGAGCAGTTCATCGATGCGGGCGGCGTGTTCGTGCCCGCGGTCGCGAACAAAGTGCAGTTCCGGAACGATTCGCGTCGTGAGTTCCTGGGCTACCATGCGCCGCAGGAATCCCGCGGCACTCACCAGCCCCTCCACCGCGGCTTCCTTCGCGGCATCGTCGCCGTGCGGCACCACGCGGATGGTGGCGTGCGAGAGATCACGCGTGACATCGACGCCACTCACCGTGACCAGCGAGACGCGGGGATCCCGCACCTCGCCACGCAGCAGCGCCTCCGCCAGCACCGCACGGATGGTCTCGGCCAGCTGCTCCGGCCGCCGCGACGCGCCCTTGCCGCCCACGACTCAGTCCTGCGCCGCCGACGCGGCCAGGGTGCGCTTGATCTCCTCGAGCCGGTAGGCCTCGATCTTGTCGCCGACCTTGAGGTCGTTGAAGTTCTCGATGCCGATGCCGCACTCCTGACCTTCCTTCACTTCCTTGGCGTCGTCCTTGAAGCGCTTGAGCGATGACAACTCGCCGTTATAGACCGAGACGCCATCCCGCAGCACGCGGGCTCGCGAGGTGCGCTGGATGGTGCCGCTGCGCACCACACAGCCGGCGATGGTCCCCACGCGCGACACCTTGAACAGCTCGATGATCTCGGCCTCGCCAAGGATCGTCTCCTTTTCCTCGGGCTTGAGCAGCCCCTCGAGGGCGTTCTTCACGTCCTCGACCGCCTCGTAGATGATGCGGTAGGTGCGGATGTCGACACCCTCGCGCTCGGCCGAATTCCGGGCATTGGCATCGGGTCGAACATGGAAGCCGAGGATGATGGCGCCCGACGCTTTCGCGAGCAGCACGTCGCTCTCGCTGATCTGACCCACGCCACGGTGCACGATGTCGACGCGGACCTCGCCCGTGCTCAGCTGGGCCAGGGCGTCAGCGAGCGCTTCCGCCGGACCACCCTGGTCCGCCTTGATGATGATGCGAAGCTGGGTAACCGCACCTTCCTTGAGCGCGCGCGAGATATCCTCGAGCGTGCCACCGCGTGCCGTGCGTCGGTTCTGCGCCTCGCGCTCGAGCCGCTGGCGCTTCTGCGCGATCTCGCGCGCCTCGGTGGCGTCGGTGAGGACCTGGAACGAATCGCCAGCGGCCGGCACGCCCTCGAAGCCCAGGATCTGCACCGGGATCGACGGACCAGCCGACTTCACTGTCTTGCCGCGCTCATCGAACAGTGCGCGGACACGACCGGAGAATTTGCCGCAGATGAAGTTGTCGCCCACGCGCACGGTGCCCTTCTGGACCATCACGGTGGCGATGGGACCCTTGCCGGCGTCGAGTGTCGCCTCGATGACGGTGCCCACCGGGCGCGCCTCGGGGTTGGCCTTGAGTTCCAGCACCTCGGCCTGGAGCAGAATCTGCTCCAACAGGTCGGGTACGCCGTGGCCGCTCTTGGCGGAGATCGGCGTGTGCATGACCTGCCCGCCAAACTCTTCGAGCACCACCGAGTGTTGCAGCAGGTCCTGCTTCACCTTGGCGATATTGGCGGACGGGAGGTCGATCTTGTTGATGGCCACGATCAGCGGCACACCGGCGTTCTTGGCGTGAGAGATCGCTTCGATGGTCTGCGGCATGACCTGGTCGTCCGCCGCGATCACCAGCACCACGAGGTCGGTGACCTGGGCACCGCGGGCACGCATGGCGGTGAACGCCTGGTGACCGGGAGTGTCCAGGAAGGTGATCGACTTCTTGCCCGGCAATTCGATGTGATACGCACCGATGTGCTGGGTGATGCCGCCTGCCTCACCCGCGACCACGTTGGCCTTGCGGATATAGTCGAGCAGCGAGGTCTTGCCGTGGTCGACGTGACCCATGATGGTCACGACGGGCGGGCGCCATTGCTTCTCGCCCTCCTCCTCGACTTCCTCCACCACCACTTCGGCGTGGTACTCCTCTTCCTTCACCGCCTCGAAGCCGAACTCGGACGCGATCAACTCGATCTGGTCGAAGTCGAGCCGCTGGTTCACGGTCACCATGAGGCCCAGTTCC
>JBDUDP010000015.1:0-41222 GCA_040002895.1 Gemmatimonadota bacterium | reverse complement strand
CGTCGAGTGATTCGGCACCGATCCAGGTACCAGGCTTCTCGGGGGCGAAGGTATTCCGTATCACAATGGGAATTCCCGCCTCGACCAGAGGCAGTTGGGTGGCTGGATGGAGCACTTTGGCCCCAAAGGCGGCCAGCTCGGCCGCCTCGTCGTATGTGGCATGGGTGAGCAGGCGAGCGCCCGGCACGACGCGTGGATCGGCGCTCATGAGCCCATCCACATCGGTCCATATTTCGACCCGCTCGGCATCAAGGGCCGCGCCAAGCAGCGCCGCAGAGAAGTCCGAACCGCCGCGCCCAAGGGTTGTGGGGACCCCCGCGGCCGTAGCACCGATGAACCCCTGCGTCACCACCACGCGACCTGATCCAAGTTTTGGAGTGATGGCGGCCGCGCTGGCCGCGCGGATCACGGCCTCCTCCGGAATGGCGCTGCCAAAGTGTTCATCGGTGCGGATCACGCTGCGTGCATCGAACCAATCGACAAGGAGCCCTCCAGTCTCGCAGGCGCCGACAACCAGCCACGAGCTCCACAGCTCGCCGAACCCGGCGACCAGGTCACGCCGACGAGCGTCGGAGCCATGCGGCGCATCCCGAACGATATCCTCGAGTTGATGGAACGATTCACGCACGGCCGCCTGCACCGCATCGGAGAGTCGCAATTCATTCGCCACCGCGGCGTGGCGATCGCGCAGCGCACGCAGCAGTGTAGTGGCTGCGGCGGTATCGCCGGCGGCGAGCGCACCATCGAGCGCGAGCAGCGCGTTGGTGACCCGTGCCATCGCGCTGACCACCACGAGGGGGGCCGAATCGAGTGCCTGCCCGACCACCGCAACCAGCCGTCGAATGGCCGTCGCATCACCCACCGAGGTCCCTCCGAATTTCATGACAATCACGGGGCCGCCGAGGTGAGGAGCGCCTGTGTGATCGCGATGTACTGGGTCACCGCCGCCTTCAGCTCGCTGATCGCAATGCTCTCGCGGTCGGTGTGCGCGAGGTGAATCGTCCCGGGTCCGAGTTGATAGCCGACGCCCCAGGCGCCGTAGAAGGGCAGGTCGGAACCGAACGCCACCGTGGTTTCGGCGTAGCCGGTGAGAGCGGGCGCACGCATCGTCGGAATCTCGAGGGGGAACGCGACCGTCACCCGGTCACCTGCGGCCGCCAGTATCGCGTCACGAACAGGTTGTGACGCCCCGACCAAGCGGATCATCAACTCCGCCCGCGCACTCGGCGCCACCACATTCGGGGCCGCACCGCCGGCGATGGTCCCGATGTTGAGGGTGCAGGGACCCAGGACAGGATCGGTGGGCAGCGCGATCGCGCGGATGCGCCCCAGCGCGTCGAGGAGATGCTCCACGGCCGAGTCCCCGAGTTCGGGGTAGCCGGAATGGGCGGCCGTTCCTGTCGCATCCAGCGTCACCCGCAACACACCTTTTTGGGCCGTGACGAGCCGGTTTTCGGTGGGTTCGCCGTTGACGATGAACTGCCCCTTCGGCTCCAGCGCATCGGCCACGAGGGCGCCGTCGGAGCCGTTCTCCTCACCCACGACAAAGAGCAACGCAACGCGCCGTTCACCGGCCTCGGCCAGCAGCTCTGCGGCCGTCACCATGGCCGCAGCAATCCCCTTGGCATCACACGCCCCACGACCGAAGATCCGGCCGTCGTGTTCTGAGGCGGGCAGTTCCGGCGGCACGGTATCGAGGTGCGTGGTGAGCACCACCACCGGCTCGTCCCGAATGGCGAAGATATTCTCCCGACCATCGCGAACCGGCTGGCGCACGACCTGCCACCCGCTGGCGCTGAGTCGTTCAGCGAGCCACGCCGTGACGGCATGCTCCGACCCGGTGGGTGACGGAATGGCGAGCAGCGCGCGCGTGAGTTCGAGGACATCAGTCATATACACAAAGCCCCGCCCGACATTGGTCGGGCGGGGCTCCACGGTGAGAGTCGTGGGTGAACTGCTACGCCGGTGCCGACCAAGTCGAGACCCTCGGTTCCGCGCGCTTCATGGCGCAGAACAGAGGGGTCATCTTGGCGGCCCGCTTCAGCAGCTGGATCAGCATGGACTCAACCGTAGCGAAGTCGGAATCACCTGACAAGACCCCCGGCCGCCGGACGACGGGCCCGGCGGAGCAGCCGGATTGCGCCGATCCCGATGCCGAGGATCAGGGTGCCCACCATCGTCTCCCGGGCGCCCACGAAGATGTGCACGGTCAGCCAGACGCACGAAACCACCAACGTGAATCCTGCCACCGTCGCCCCGAACTTGGTAAAGGCGGCAAAAGTGATCCGCGTCCCCTCGCGCGCCATCAGGTCAAGCGTGGTCACATTGGCCGACGCTCCCACTGGGGTCCCGTTGCCGCCGAGGCAGGCGCCGAGGGCCAGAGCCCACCAGAGCACGCCGGCGTCGCCCGGGAGGGTGGGGATGATCTCACGAATCACCGGGATGCTGACGGCCACGAAGGGAATGTTGTCGATCAACGCCGAGGCCACGCCGGACACCCAGAGGATCAGGATGGCCGCGAAGAGCAGCACACCCTGAGGGCCGAGGCCCAGCGTGTTCTGTCCGAACGCAATGCCCGACTCGAGGCCGTGCGCGACCGAACCGATGAGGCCGGTCTCGACCGCGGCGCCGACCACGATGAACAGGAACGCAAAGAACACCAGCGTGGCCCACTCGATTTGATGTTCCAGCACATCGAGAATGCCATGGACCCGTTCGTGATGCGAGGGCCGGTGGATCCGGAGGTAGCGAATATCTTGCGCGAGCAGCGCGGCCCCTGCCCCGATGGTGGCCGGCACCGCGGCCGGCATCCCCGTCACGCCGTGGGTCAGGAAGCCGATCAGGACAAAGCCACAGATCACGGAGAGCTGGCGGAGGAGGCCGGGATCGGTGACCGTCGGCGCGTCGGCCCCGGGACCCGGCACGGCGGCGACGCCGGCGGCGAGATCCGCCGCGAACCAGCGTCGCGCGATGACCTCGAGCCCGAACATCATCACCAACACCGGCGGAGCAAGGTTGATGAGGAAGTCGAGAAACGTGAGATTGGCGCCCGACCCGATCATGATGTTGGGCGGATCGCCGATCAGCGTCGAGGTGCCACCGATGTTGGCGGCCATGACCACGGGCAGCAGCAGGGCCGCCGGCGACACGCGCAGTCGACGTGCCAATCCCAGCGCGATGGGCGTCACAAAGATGACGGTGGTCACGTTGTCGAGCAGGGCCGAGGCCACGGCAGTGAACCAGGCCAGCGGCATCAGGATCCGAGCCGGGGTGGCGCCCTCGCCCTTGAGCAGCCGCGCGATCGCCCAGTCGAAGGCACCAGTCGACTTCAACACCGCCACGAGCGCCATCATGGAGGCGAGCAGCAGCAGCACGTTGAGGTCGAGCGCCCGGGACGAGTCTTCGAACGTGATGAGGTGATAGGGCGTGAGGTACGTGACCAGCCAGAGCAGCGAGACAGCTGTCATCGCCACCAAGACGCGGTGCGCCTTCTCGAGGGTCAGCAGGGCGAATAATCCCAGCAGCACGACGGCCACGATCCCCTTGGAGATCGGGTCCTGGGTGCTCACGAGGTGGGTCGGTTCAATCATCACGGCCCAAAGGTGGCGGCAACCGGCCGCTGGCGGGAGGGGAGGCCCCCTCCGTTTACCTTTCCCCGCCGTGGCGCGGTGGCAGAGCGGTTGAATGCACCGGTCTTGAAAACCGGCGGGCCCGTAAGGGTCTCGTGAGTTCGAATCTCACCCGCGCCGTCATGTGTCTGTCCTCACCACCCCGGAATTGCATCATGCGACGATTTGCCCTGCTGCTGATCCTCCTTCCCGCCGGCTCGCTCGCGGCCCAACAATTCGAAGGGACGATTGTCGTGCGCAGCGGTGGGCCCGGTGGCACCGGCGCCATGCTGTGGCGGATGACGACCAAGGGTCAGAAGGTCCTGAATGTCACCACCCTGCCCGGCATCGGGCAGGAGATGCGGATGATCACCGACAACCACGCCGGAACCCTCACCACGATGACACCCTTCCCTCCCGGGATGGCGTTACCGCCGGGCGTGGCCAATGCGAAGGGCGTCGTGAAGGTGGAGCCCCTCCCGAAGCAGGCGAACGGGAAAGCCCCCAAGAGCGACATCCGCAAGTTGGGCACCACCCAGATGATCGCCGGCCTGCGCTGCACCGATTATGAGGTGACTTCGGACAATGGACAGACCATCAGGATGTGCCTGACCACCTCGCTCGGTGCGATGGCGAACGGGGCGATCGGGGGCGGAAACCCCGAGTGGGGTGCGGCCCCGGGTGGGAAGCCGACGATGCCGCTCAAGATCTGGCGTCCGGGCGGGGCGACCCTGCTGGAAGTCGTGGAGGTCAAGCGGGAGTTGGTCTCGCCGCGAGCTTTCGACATTCCCGCTGGCTATGTCGACATCGCAACGGCCATGAAGAACCGCAGCTTGATTCCCAAGCCATGACTCTGCGATCGCTGCACCACCTCGGTGCAGCGCTCGTGCTCCTGGCCGGCGGCTGCCGACCGGCCGCACCTCCCGTCGCCGACGACCGCACCTGGACGGACGTCGAAGGGAAGCCCGTGCGGCTGGGCACACTCCCGGTACACCGGATCGTCACCACCATGCAGTCGGTCACCGAGTGGCTGGTGCTGCTGGGCGCGGCGAACACGCTCGTGGCCCGTACCGACTACGACCGCCAGCCAGTGCTCGCCGCACTCCCCTCGATCGGCGGCGGGCTCAATCCCTCTCCCGAACGGATCCTTGAACTCGCCCCCGATGTGGTCATCGGCTGGCGTGATCGCTCGTCGGTGGACCTGAAGCACGCGCTCGCGCCGTTCCACATCCCGGTGCTCTCGTTCGAGACCACCGACACCGCCGACGCGCTCCGCAATTTGCACCGTTTGGGGGTCCTGGTCGGGCGCGAGGCGGCCGCCGATTCGCTCGCAATGGCGCTGCGTAGCTCGCTGGCGGAGGTGAAACGGACCGCCTGCGACAGCGGGCGCGACGTCCACCCCTCGGTCTTCCTGCTGGTTTCGGACGACCCGCCTCAGACCGCCGGCGGGCGGACCTGGATGACGACCGTGCTCGAGACGGCCTGCCTCCGCAACGTCTTCCCCGATCTTCCCGAGCCGTGGGCCACAGTGTCGATGGAATCGATCGCGGCTCGCGATCCCGACTGGATTCTGACCTCCGAAGGAAAGGCCCCGGGACAGCGGCTCGCGGAGTTCCGCGGCAAGCCGGGCTGGCGCGAGCTCCGGGCCATTCGCACGGGCCATCTGCTCGAAATCCCGGGCGACCTCTTTGCCCGCAGCGGTCCCAGCATCCCCGAGGCCGCCCGGGCCATCGTGGCGGCGCGGCGGCGAATCGAGGGGAAGTGACAGCCGGGGCCGCGGCGGGTTATCTTGACCCCGCGCCGGAGGGAGCGATGGCCGAGTGGCTGAAGGCGGCGGTTTGCTAAACCGTTTTAGTGGGGTAACCTGCTAACGAGGGTTCGAATCCCTCTCGCTCCGCTGCAGTAGCACGAGGTCGCGCAGTCTGAGCCCAAGTGGGGCCGGGCGGCGCGACTTTCGACTTGTTGCCATCGAGGGCCCTACCGCATGACCCAGCCACGTGTTCGCTTCGCCCCATCGCCGACCGGCTATCTCCACGTCGGAGGGGCACGGACCGCGCTCTTCAACTGGCTCTATGCCAAGCGTCACGGCGGAGTCTTTGTCCTGCGGATCGAGGACACTGACCAGCAGCGCAGCACCGATGCCCACACGCAGGTGATCCTCGACGGGATGACGTGGCTGGGGATCACCTGGGACGAGGGGCCGTTCTTCCAGGGCGAGTATGCCGCGCGTCACAAGGCCGACGCCGAGCGCCTGCTCGCGGCCGGAAAGGCCTACAAGGATTTCCTGACGACGGAAGAACTGAGCACGGCACGGGCTCGCATCGAGGCCAGCGGCGGCACCTTCCGCTATGATCGCGCCACGCTCGGGCTCCCCGCCGACGAGATCGCCAGACGCGACGCCGCCGGTGCGCCGTATGCCATCCGATTCGAGGTCCCGCAGGAGGAGATTGCCTGGGACGACGCCGTGCACGATCGCATCTCCTGGCAGGGCCGCGACATCGACGACTTCATCATCCTTCGCTCGGATGGTTCCGCGATCTACAACCTCGCAGTGGTCTCCGATGACATCGCCATGAAGATCACCCATGTCATCCGCGGCGACGACCACATCTCCAACACCCCGAAGCAGATCGCCCTCTATCGGGCGTTGGGTGAGGCGCCGCCGATCTTTGCCCACGTACCGATGATTCTCGGGACGGACGGGAAAAAGCTCTCCAAGCGCCGCAGTGCCGCCGCCGTGGGAGACTATCAGGACATGGGGATCCTCCCCGCCGCGATGCGCAACTTCCTCGCGCTGATGGGGTGGTCACCCGGCCAGGAAGAGATCGTGGCAGAGCCGGAGATGATCGCACGCTTCGCGCTGGGCGACATCCAGAAGAAAGCGGCCGTCTTCGACACCACCAAACTCGAATGGATGAACGGTCAGTACCTCTCCATGCTCGATGCCGACGAATTGCGCGCGCCGGTCATGCGCCAGCTCGACCTGCTCGGCGTCCCCCATGCGGGGCACGATTTGGGCGCCATCATCACCGCGGCCAAGACCCGTGCGCGCACCATCACCCATCTCGCCCAACAGGTGGCGGTGCGGCTCGACGGGTCACGGGTCGTGCGGGATGAGAAGGGTGCCGCACTCGTGGCCAAGATGGGCGAGCGCTTCGCCGGCAACCTGCGCCTCGCCACGGCGGCGCTGCAGGCGGTCGCGTGGGATGCGCCGAGCATCGAGACGGCGCTCAAGGCGCTGGCCGAGCGCGAGGGACTCAAGCTCGGCGACGTGATGCAGCCGATCCGCGTGGCACTCACGGGCGGGACGGTGAGCGAGCCGGTGCACGAACTGCTGGCGGTGGTGGGCCGCAACGAGGCGCTGGCGCGCCTCGCCGCAACTACGGGCTGAGACTGGCCAGGGCCGCCGCGCCGGCAGCACGGATGCGGGCCTGCCCCGCGGCAATCTCGGCCCCGAGATCGGTGCCGCTCGGAGCAATCTCCGGAATCTTGGCGAGCGCTCCGACATAGTAGTCCTGCCAGGTCTGCAGGATCAGCCGTTCGCGGGCCGGGTCGCCCCCGCGACCCGCGAGCGCCTCACGGGACAGCCTGGCCTCGACGCCGAGCCGTTGCTCCGCGACCCCCACGAGTTCCGCCAGCGCGGCGCGCGCCGTCTCCACCCGTCCCCCGGCCAGCAGCAGCCCGGTGGTGAGGGCGCAGTTTCCCACGTTCGCGAGCGTCGCCGGACTCACCATTTCGAGCCGGTCGCGATCGGTGTGGTAGTACTGATCCGTGAAGTGCCACATCAGCACCGCCGGAATCTTCGCCGTCAGGAATGGCGTGTGATCACTCCCCCCCTCGAATGGATTCGCCTTCACCACCCAACCGGTCGTGGCGGCGCGGTCGAGGCAGCGTTGCTTCACGAAATCGTTGAGCCAATAAGCCCAGATCTCCCCCGGCTTGACCGGAGACCCGCCCCATTCGGTGTGCAGTTCCTCTCCACGAACCCAGACGGCGGAGGGATCCTTCATCTTCTCGATCAGGAAGGTGCCGCCGGTGAGGGCCGTGTTCTCCCCGACCATGTCGAGCGACATCCCCCACTTCACGCCGGTGCGGCGAGTCGAGTCTTCCGAGAGAAAGCGGGCCGTTGAGGAGATCTCGTTCCCCCACAGCATGGTGACAGTGCGCGCCGGATCCGCGGTCCCGTTGCGGACCATCACGGCGGCCGTGCGGGCCATCTCAGCCAACAGGCCGACGCCCGAGGCGTTGTCATTGGCCCCCGGTTCCTGCACGTGCGCGGAATAGACGAATCGCTCCGTGGGCAGCGTGCTGCCGCGAATCTCGGCCACCAGCGTCCGCTCCGGTCGCTCCTCGAGCAAGGTGTTGACCACGACGTGTGCGCGCACCGGGCCGGCCGCCAGCGCCCGCACCAACGATTCACGCGCAGCGGTCGAGAGGAAGATCGCCCAGCCACGGTGGAGGCTGTCGAGACCCACCGCCGAAAACTCGATTGCCGTGCGATTGACCTCCGGCCGCTTGTAGCGCGCCAGCTGCTGGGTGGCCAGCACCCCCTGCGCGCCGTGCGCCATCGCACGGGCATACAGCGTGCGGGCGTTGGCGAGCCCGAACACGATGCGTCCCGCCACATTCAGCCGCGTGAAGTCGGCTTCCGTGGCTGCGCCAACATCCACGACCTCGGCGGTGATGCCGCCCGGGACGGTCGACCACGAGTTGATCGCGATCATGTTGTGATTCGTTTTCCACTGGAGCAGCGGCGCGGAGGAACCCACCAGCGTCACCGAGGCGTCCAGCGGCGACCACGCCGGGCCGCGCATCGGTCGCGACTCGATCCGATAGCTCAGTCGATCCGCGGATGTGGCATGCCCTTCTGCCACGTAGCCGGCTTGCTCCAGCAGGCGTGCCACCGTGTCGATCGACGCGTCGAAACCGCGGTTCCCCGGCAACCGGAAGAACTGCTCCACGAATGCGACGGTGCGAAGCGCCCGCTCGCCTGACAACTCACGCGCCACCGGATTCGCCGTGGCGGCAAAGGGATGTGAGGTCGCGGCGGGCGCGGAGAATCGCGGGGACGAGGGAGCGCAGCTGAGCGCGAGCAGTGCACACAGACAGCGCGATCCACGCACGAGGGAAGTGCTCATGCAAAGGCCCCGGCGCGGAACCGCCAGCAGCGATCGATGAACTCGTCGAGCCAGCCCCGCGCAATGAAGGTTTCGACGGCGGTGGTGGTCGCGGCGGCGTCCATCCCCCAGAGCGTCGCGCGGGCCGGATGGTCGGCGTAGTCGGCTTGGATGATGATGCGCTCGTCCTGAGTCCAGACGGTGGCGATCTCGCTTCCCAACCGACCCGACACCGAGTTCACCCCGGGCCCGCCCACGGCAATCGTCGGCGTCACGTGGAACAGTTGTGTCTCCTGCCATGCCGCGTCGCTCACGACGACGGCGCGCCGGTACGGGTGCCCGGCACCGCGGCGGTTGATCTCCGCCTGCAGTCGTGCGGCCGCACTGCGGTCCGGCGCCGACGCATCGAGTTCGGCCGCGACCACCACGAGGATCGTTTCTGCGGGATCGATCAGCTTCATGGACGACCGCTGTCCGGCGCGGTGCGCTGGTTTCTGGAGAACTCCCGCTTCCGTTCAGTTTCGGTACGCAATTCCTTCACCGCCTTCTTGAATTCGGCCAGATTGTCCGCGCGCCGCGCGGCATCGAGCAGGTCCGCCCGCATCACCGAGAGCTTCCGGTTGAAATCCGCTTGCGTCGGATTGCCTTGCAGATTGATCGGCAAGAGCGCGAGCAACGCGGTGGGGATCTTCAGCGGACCAAGATAGATCCACTTGGCATCGAGGCCCACCAGTTGCCCCGCAATCTTGGTCGTCCAACTCGGGGGCCCGAGGGGCTGCCCCTCCGTTTCCTTCGCCATCGCGTCGAGGTACTGCTGGACCATGGCGTTGACGGCGCTGTCGGCGAGCTCCGCCTGCGAGCGACCGGTCAGGGCACTCGCGATCTGCTTGGGCGTCTCCGGTAACGGTCGCACCCACACCTTCCCCGCTCCGTAGCGGGCGCCGATGTGGTCGTCGATCGCGGCGGGCGGCGTGTCCACGACAGGCTGGGGAAGACTCATCAGGGCGAGGGGGTCCCGGCGCGTCAGCGTCGGGCGGATCTGCGGTGGCACTGTGGTCGGGACCGAGGGCGAGGCGCCCGCTGCAGCGGGCGGCAGCGTTGGCGTCGGGATCGTGCGCGCGCCGCGATAGCGCATGTCGACTTCCGGCGATGGAGCACCGAGCGAGATCGGCAGGAACTCTCGCCAGGGCGAGCGCATCGAGGGGTCGTAGCCGTGGGGCGTGCTGACCCACAGCACGGCGAAGGCGGCGTGCACGCCAAGGGCGAGCAGCCAGAGGCGAATCGGTGCTCGTCGCTCCCGGGGGAGGGTAAACTGCCGCTCAGCGCGCGTGAGTCGCCGCCATGTCGATGCAGGCGGTGAGCGTGCGTCCCAGCCGAACCACGGCCTCACGCAGGCGCGGGGCGGGCACCGTCAGGGCGATCCGGAAGTAACCCTCGCCGGCAGGACCGAATCCGATGCCGGGCATCACCACCACGCCCTCTTCCTCGAGCGCGCGCCCGGTGAATTCGGCCGACGCGATTCCGGTCGGCAG
Organism: Gemmatimonadota bacterium; assembly: GCA_040002895.1. GTDB lineage: Bacteria > Gemmatimonadota > Gemmatimonadetes > Gemmatimonadales > GWC2-71-9 > Palsa-1233. The sequence continues at coordinate 30,965 of JBDUDP010000015.1, read as the reverse complement.
CGGTACCCAGAGATACATGGCGGCCCGGGGGGCCGGCACGTCGAGTCCGATCTCCGCGAGCGCCGCCACGGCGACATCGCGGCGCCGTTGCAGCTCCTCGCGGATTGGCTGCACCAACTCCTCCGCATGATCGAGCGTCCAGGCCCCCGCCTGTTGCAACGCCAGAAACGGGCCGGTATCGACGTAGGTCTTGACCTTGGTCAGTGCGCCGATCAGCGGCGCGGCCCCGATGGCAAAGCCCAGACGCCACCCGGTCATCTGGAACGATTTGGACAGCGAGAAAAATTCCACCGCCACGTCGCGCGCCCCGGGAATCTCGAAGATGCTCGGTGCCACGTAGCCATCGAAGGTGATGTCGCAATACGCGTTGTCGTACGCCAACACGATGTCGTGCGTACGACAGGTCGCGACCAACCGCTCGAGATAGTCACGCGGCGCGATCGCCGCAGTCGGGTTGTTGGGATAGTTGACGTAGACCAGGGCGGTGCGACGGAGCGTCGCGTCGTCCAGGGCGTCGAGCTCGAGCAGGAAATCGTGTTCCGGCCGAAGCGGTACCACCAGCGGTACCGACCCGGAGAGCATCGCCCCGCCGATATAGGCCTGATACCCCGGCTCGGGCAACACCACAATGTCCCCGGGATTGCAGACGGCCAACGGCAGGTGGGAGAGGCCCTCCTTCGATCCGATCAGCGGCAGCATCTCGGTGGCCGCATCGAACCGCTGGCCAAACCGCCGCTCCACCCAGCGCACCGCCGCGGCGCGGTAGGCTGGGAGACCCTGCTGGAAGCCGTACTTGTGGAGTGCTGTGATGTCTAGCGCCTGCTTCAGGGCGTCGATCACACCGGCGGGAGGCGGCCCATCGGCATCGCCGGCGCCGAGGTCGATGACGTCCACGCCGGCCTCGACGAGTCGTCGCTTGATGGCTGGGATCTGGGCCAAGGGGTAGCCCGGAAGGGCGCCCACGCGGTCACTGAGCATGATCATGGTACGGATGCTCCCACCACAGGGTTGCGCAGGATGCCCACCCCCGGGATCTCGATCTCGACCACATCACCGTCGACCAACGGGCCCACGCCCGCCGGTGTGCCAGTCAGGATCACGTCGCCCGGTTCCAGTGTCATGATGCCGGAGATGTAGGCCACCAGGACCGGGATGGAAAAGATCATGTCACTCACGGGCGCGCGTTGGCGTTCCTCCCCGTTCACTCGCGACATCACGACGAGCGCACGCCAATCGAGCCCTTCGACCACGCGGGGGCCGAGCGGACAGAAGCTGTCGAACCCCTTGGCGCGACCCCACTGGCCATCGGGCTTCTGCAGGTCTCGGCAGGTGACGTCGTTGGCGCAGGTGAAGCCCCGCACATGCTGCATCGCGCGGTCGGCGGCGACGCTCCGGGCCCGGGTGCCGATCACCACGGCGATCTCGCCTTCGAACTCCACTTGCTGCGACACCGCAGGGAGCACGATCGGTGCGCCCGAGGCGATGATGGCCGATGGTGGCTTGAAGAACAGCATCGGATTCGCCGGCACCTCGTTGCCAAGCTCGCGCGCATGTGCGGCGTAGTTGCGCCCGACGCAGACGATCTTGCTCGGTGCCATTCCTGTCATGTCGCCGCTCCGATCCCGTGCCGGGCGAAGAAGTCTTCACACTTGGTGCGAACCTGCTGCCAACTGCCGATGACGCGCTCCGCCGGCGGGAGGCCCTCGAGCAGCATGGCCCCGTACCGTTTGGTGATCACCCGGCGGTCGAGCAGGATCACGACTCCCACATCGCTGCCGTTGCGGATCAGCCGACCAAACCCCTGCTTGAGCTTGAGCGCCGCGTGCGGCAACAGGTACCCGAAAAAGCCGTCCTCCCCCTGCTCCGCCAGCCGCTCCAACCGTGCCGCGGTCAGCGGCTCGGACGGCACCTTGAAAGGTAGCTTGGCCAACACCAGCGCCCGGAGCGCCCGTCCCGGTACATCAACGCCTTCCCAGAAGGAATCGGTTCCCAACAGAATGGCGTTGCCCGCCTCGCGGAACCGACGAATCAACTGGTCGCGCTGCGCCTCCCCCTGCACCAGGATCGGAAAGCGCGACCCCAGCGATCCGCGCAGCGTGACGGCCGCGCGCCGCAACGCCGCGTGCGAGGTGAAGAGCACGAAGATCCCGCCATCACTTGCCCAGGCGAGGTCGGAGACCACGTGGGCGATGGCCTCGTCGTGTCCTGCCTCATCTTCGCGCGGGTCGGGAATGTCATCGGGAAGACCCAGCAGGCACTGTTCGGCGTAATCGAACGGCGACGGAAAAATCTCCTGCACCGTGACCGGCGAATCGCTCCCTGCCAGGCCAATGCGCGAGGCGAGGAAGCCGAACTCGCCACCGGCCGCGAGCGTCGCACTCGTGAGGGCCACCGTGCGCGTGCGGTCAAACAGCAGCTCCCGCAGCATCGGCGCGAGATCGAGCGGAACCGCCGCCAAGCGCAGCGCCTGCCCCTTGGGACCGGTGCGCTCCATCCAGCGCACCTCCGGCGGGCGACCCGTGGCCGGCCGCAGCGTGGCATTCAGCCCGTCGGCAAACACTGTCAGTCGACGCAGCACGCCCTTGCACTCGTTCAGCAGCTGGCTGCGACGCTCCGTCATCTCCACCTGAGTCAGGCGGTCGGCGATGGTCTCCACCTGTTCGGCAACCAGCTGAAAGGCGCGCACGGTCGCATCGAGCTCCCGCGTCAAGCCATCCGTCCACACCTCATGACGCGCAAAGTCCTCGCCCAGCCGCACCGGCCCAGGGCCCGCACCCTCCAGGAAGCCGTACAGCCGCAGGAACAGCCCTTCGGCGGAGCGGCGCGCCTCGGCCACGGCGGGAATGAGCCGCTCACGCAACAAATCGAGCGAAGCCCGACTCAGCAGGTCGTCGGCGGTCGCGAGATCCCGCTGCAGCGACGGGACCAGCCCCTTGCCGCTCCGCTCGAGCCGATTCAACAGCCTCCGCACCCCGCGGCTGCTGACCTGCACCCCGAGGTGATTCGCGGCGACGTCCTCAAGATGATGCGCCTCATCGAGGATCAGGCGTTGGTAGGCCGGGAGCACGGCGGCCTCCTCCCAGTTATCGGAGGCCTGACGCACGGCGAGATCGGCCGCGAGCAGGTGGTGATTCACCACCACGATGTCGGCCTGGGCCGCTTTCCGGCGCGCCTGGAAGACGAAACAGCGATCGAAATGCAAGCACTTGAGACGCGGGCAGAGGTCGGACTCTGCGGCGACCTCGTCCCAGACCTCGCTCGACGGTGGAGCGGGCAGGTCGGCCAGCGTACCGTCCCGCGTGTGGCTTGCCCACGCCACCACATCCATCAACTCCTGAAGCTTGTCGCCCTCGAGCAGCGACTGCTGCGAGGCGGTGGCGGTCTCCAGTCGGGCGCGACAGAGATAGTTGCGCCACCCCTTGAGCAGGGCGAAGGTCGGTTCGTAGTCGTCGGTGGTAAGCGCGCGGCGCAGCAAGGGAAGGTCCTTGCCGACCAGCTGCTCCTGCAGGTTGATGGTGTTGGTGGACACCACCGTGCGCTCGCCGTTGGCGCGCGCCCATGCCAACGCGGGAATCAGGTAGGCGAACGACTTCCCAACGCCGGTGCCCGCCTCCAGCAGCAGCACGCCGCCATCGTTGTACGCATCCGCGAGGTGGGCGGCGAGATCCCGCTGACTCTGGCGATCTTCGTAGCCCCCGAGTTCGCGGGCCACCGGGCCCGCCTCGCCGAGCAAGTCAATGACGTCGAACGGATCGAGTCGCGTGACGGGCACCGCACGCGGCACCTCCACCACGACATAGAGCCGAGTGCCGTTGTTGTTGATGATACCGAATCCGATGCCGTCGTCGTGCGCGCGCGCCGCGATCGACAGATCGGCCATGGAAGGCTCGAGTTGGCCGCCGGGATGGTTGTGCAGCAGCATCTCGCCGCGACGCGCCACGCCCGGCAGCGCCAGCACCAGATCGGCGGTGCCGCGCGCCACCGGCCGGACGCCGGTCACCACCCCGGCGTCGTCGAGCGACGCCACGAAGCAGACCTCGTTGCCTCCTGCGCTGGCGATCTCGCGGCGCAAGGTGTCACGAACGGCTGGGGCCAGGCGATCGGTGGTCAGGTCTTCAATTCCTTCTTCCTGGCCGCTGGGAACAGGACGTTGTTCAGGATAAGGCGGTAGCCTGGTGAGTGCGGGTGAAGCGAGAGGTCGGTCGGCGCGTCGCCGATCGCATGCTGGGGATCCTCCGGGTCGTGTCCCCCGAAGAAGGTCCAGGTGCCCTTCCCGTGCTCCCCATGAATGTACTTGACCCACGGCGCGCCGAGCTCGTCGCCGAGCACCGTCACCCCGGGCTTCAGGGTGCTGCGCTGGAACGACGTGGTCAGGCCGAAGAAATCGGGGATCACCTGACGATGGTCTTGCACCAGCATGGTGGCCACCGGATCGATCTTGGCGGAGAAGTTGAACAGCGTGAATGCCCCGAGCGGTTGGCGATCCACGCCGTTGACCTGGTGCCCGTCAATATCACTGAACACCGCGAGCGACGGCGACAGCTCGAGGGTGGCGTTCTGGAAGGCGAGGGCCTTCTCCCAGTGCATCTTGCTCGACGCCAGCGGATCCATCGGCGTCCCATCCGCATACGCTGCCGCGATGTCGATCCCCTCGCTCGCGAGCGCGAGATCGAGCGTCTCGGTCGCTGTGCACATCGCGAACAGGAAACCGCCGCGGTCCACAAAGGCCGCGATCCGCTGGGCAACTGCCCGCTTCTCGGCCGGCACGGTCGCGAAACCAAGCCGCTGTGCCGTCTCGCGATTGCGCGCCATCATGGCCTGCAACCAGGGCGCGCCGGCATAGTTGACCACGAACTTGGAGTATTGACCGGTGAAATCCTCGTGATGGAGGTGGAGCCAGTCGAACTCGGTGAGCTTGCCGCCGATGACTTCCGGATCCCACACCTGATCGTAGGCAATGCCTGCGTACTGCAGCACCATGGTCACCGCATCATCCCAGGGTGCTGCATCGGGCGGCGAGTACACCGCGACCTTCGGCACCTTTTCGAGCGGCACTGCATCCATGTTGCCACCTTGCACCTCACCGCGAATCAGCGTCACCGCCAGGTCGTCAGCGCGCTCGAGCGTGATGCCGTTGAGCGCCGCATCACGCTGCACTGCCTCCGACGCGGGGAGCAGGAATGCACCGCTGCGATAATTGAGGAGCCACTCACCCCGCTCGCCTCGTGCCAACGATCGAAACGCCAGTCCGTACGCCTTGAGATGGTCCTCCTGGGACTCATCCATCGGTACCAGGAAGGAGGCCGCCCGACCGAGGCCGGCCGCGGTCCAGCGGGGACGACCCAGCAGCGTGCCGCCGAGTGCCGCGCCGCCAGCCAGAAACTCACGCCGCCGCATCACGACCCTCGACCCGGGACGCCGCCGCGCATCCGGTCGTACAGCCGCCTCGCCTCCGGAATGACGGCGCTCTCGGGATAGTCCAGGATCAATCGTTCAAGCATCGCCCGAGCTTCTTCGACGCGACCAGCCCCCACCGCGAGTCGGATGAGGTCGAGTCGGGCCGCCGCCGCCGTGGCCGGCGCCTCAGTCACATCGGCGGCGTGCAGCAGACGCACCGCCGCGGCAGTATCACCCCGAGCCAACGTGAGGTGGCCCGCGAGCAATCGCGCCTCGGCCGCGCCGGTTGGCTTGAGCTGCCCGGCAAGCGAGATGAGTCCCTCAATCGCGTGTGCGGAATCGCCCCGCTCCAGCGCGAGCAACGACCGCCCCAGCAGCGGGAGCGAATCACTGCCGGTGGATTGCAACAGGACCAGCAACGTGACGCGTTCTACCGCCGTCTCGCGCTCGTCGTCGTAGGGTCCCGCTGCCTGCAGCAGCTGTCCGGCCGCGGCAAGGTCGCCGGCATACAGCCGGAGCCGGCCACGCAGGTCGAAGCCCGCCACACTGGAATCGTTGGCCACCACGGCCTCGGCCCGTGCCAGCTCTCCGCGACGCGCCCACGCCATGGCGATCCGCCGGGTCTGGTGCTCGCGCTCGTCGAGGTCGAGTGCCGTCCCAAGGTCGGCGAGGACGCGTTCTGCTTCGGCGGGCTTCCCCTCGGCGATCAACACGCCGAGCAGCGTGCTCGAGGCAGTCGTTGCCATCCCGGCCGGAGCGTCGGCATCCGCGGCGACCACCGCAAGCAACCGGCGTGCGTCGCGCTCCGATCCGGCATCAGCATACGCGCGCGCCGCGTCCATCCGGCTCTTGATGGCGTCGCGGCCGGTCTGGCGGCCCGCGATCGTCTCGAGCGTGGTGGCGCGGGCGAGCAAGGCATTGCGATCGTCACGACCCCGGAGTTCATCGAGCAGCAGCCGCAGCACGGTCAGGGCATCGTCCGGACCCGGCGGCAGGGCGGTGCGCACCATCGCGGTCCCGTCGATGCTCTCGCCCCAATGCACCAGCAGCAGACCGAGCAGGCGGCGCGACTCCGGTGATCCATCTTTGGTGAGGGTCTCGCGCACACTCGGACGCTGCACCACCGTCGCCTGGCCCAGCAACATCACGGCTGCACTGCGGAAGCTGGGCGTGGTGCGAATGGCCACCAACCACTCGCGCACCGCGGCGGGGAGGTCGCTCTCCTCTTGCAGCAGCTGGGCATACTCGGGGGAGAGCGCCGCGGGCTGTCGCAGTTGCCTCCGCGCAAACTCCACCGCGGACTTCGCCTGGGCATGGTCACGCACATCCATCGCGGCCATGATCCATTCGCGATAGGGGATGTCCCCGTCCGGCATGCGGGCCGCCCAGCGCACGGTGTATTTGCGGGCACTGTCACTCTGGCCCGCGGACGCGAACGCGCGCACGGCGATTCCGAGAATGCCGATATTGGTCGAGTCGACGGCGAGCGCGCGAATCACTGCCGGCACCATGTCGGCACGACGATTGAGTGACGGCAGCACCCGGTCGAGCGCCATCAGGGCGCCGACGTCCGCCGGCTTCTGGGCAAGGGCCGCGTCGAGCAGTCGGGCCGCGTCGGCGAAGTACCCGCGACGCTCGGCCTGCAAGCCCTTGGCGAGCGAATCGGCGACCCCCGTGCCGACCTGCTGCGCGTGCAGTGGCGCCACGAGCAGCGCCAGCAATGCCATCGCGTGGGCGGTACGAACCGACCTCACTGACCACCCCCGGCCAGCCGGCGGAAGTAGTCGATCACCCGACGCCGTTCCTCGGGCGAGAGTCGCTGCAGCTGATCCCACCCGGGGAGCCGCAAATCGTTGTCGCGCAGCCGGGGATCGAGTGGATCCGGCAGCCGTGCACCACCTGCCTTGGCGGTCTGGCTCTGCCGCTCCTTGGTCTCGTCCTGCTCCTCGCCCTGCAGCGAGCGGCCAGCATCGAGCATCTTCTTGAAGAGGCGCTCCTGTCGGTCCGCGGTTTCGCGGTTCAAGCGACCGGTTTCGAGCGCGCGTGCGAGATCCTTCGCCTCGCGCGCCAACTCACCGGCACCGGGCACCTGACCTCCCGAGCGCATCCGCTCGAGCTGCTGGGCGATCGCGCGCTGCTGCATCGCCATCTGGAGCATCTGCTGTGCTCCGCCCTGCCCCTGCTGCATCATGCCGCTGGCCTGCTGGTTGAGCTGGCCCTGCTTCCCGGCCATTTGCTGCATCTGCTCCATCGCTTCCTGCAATCCACTACCGGACTTCGACCCGCTGACTTGCTGCTTGGCCCGCAGCAGGCTGTAGGCGGTCACGGCGAGGGCATCGACGGCATCGCCGGCCTGATCAGCGGCCTCATGCAGGTTGGGCGACGCGCTCGACACCGCCTCCACCGCCGCGCGCATCGAGACGCGGGCCGCCGCGAGGGCCACGCCGGCCCGCGGAGGAATCAGGGCATTCTTGGCGGCCAATGCCGTCACCTGCTGCATCAACTTGCCGGCGCCCTCCTCCACGGTCCCCTGATCAATCCGGGATTGCGAGACCACCGCGCCACGCCGGAATGCCTCCGCGAGTGCCTCCTGCCGCTGGGCCAGTCGCGAGGTTTCCGCCAGTGTGCGCTCGAGTGCGTCGAGCACTTCCTTGCGCATCGATTCCTGCATCCGCTGCCGCTCCGCGTCGAGCTCTTCATCGAGTGGCTCGAGTTGCGCGGCCGCTTCCTTGCCCTCTTGTTCGGCCTGCTGCGGCTTCCCCTGTTCAGCGGACGATGCCGCCTGCTGCATCTTCTGTCCCGCCTTCCGGGCTCGCTCGCCCGCCTGCTGCAATCCCTGCTTGGTCGCCTCGCTCGGCACCTTTGTTCCGGCCCGATCGATCGCCGCGGCGAGCGCATCGGCCCGCGCCGCGAGGGCCCGCTCCGCACTCGACGCGGCCTTGGCACTGTCCGGCTTGGCCAGCTCCTTCGTCACCTTGGCCTGCGCGTCGGCAAGCTCCTTTGCCTGCTGCGACAAGTTCGAGAGCTCGGTCTCGAGGGCGGCGCGCTTGAAGAGCTCGCGCGCCTGTTCCAGTGCCGCACTGAGTTCCGCTTGCCGCTTGGCGAGCTCCTGCAGCGCGTCCTTGGTGCGATCGGCGTCGAGGTCCTTGGCGGCGTCACGCAACGCGGCCAGTCGTTGGCGCAGTTCGGGTGAAATTGCCTTGTCGAGCAGGGCCTGGATCTCCCCCAGCTGCCGCGCAAGCGCACTGTCGGCGAGGCCCTCGCGCGCTGCCGCCTGTCGCAGCTCCTCAACCTTTCGCGCCAACTCACTCGCCTGCTTGATCACCTGCTCCTCGGCGCGCGCCGCGGCTTCCGCCTTGCGTGCCGCCTCGAGACTCATCGGCTCGCGATCGCCGTCGCCACTGCCCCGACCGGTGCCGCGCTGGCGCTCGCGCGCGAGATCTTCGGCCTGCCGTTGTGCCCGTTTCGCGGCAGCCGCCACCGAATCCAACCCGGCGCTCGCCTCGGCCGTCGCCGCGTCGCGCGCGATGCGCTGCTCCTGTTCGGTGGGAATTCGGATCCGGTATTCGCGTGAGCGGCCAGTGTGGCTCACCGGCGCGTTGTCCGTGGCGCTCGCGACATAGTACACGGTGTCACCCGGTCGCGCCGTAAGCGTGCTGAGGTCCAGTCCATGGGTGGCGAGGGCGCGATCGCCACCCTCGATCGGCAAGACGATGCGGGTCACTACACCGCGAGCACCCCGGCGCACCTCGAGCGTGAGTCCGCGCAAACCATGATCGTCACGCGCCGCGACCACCAGCGGGACCCGAAGCGACGGCGGTGCCACCGTGTCGGCGCCCGGTACCGGCACCTCCACGAAGGGCGTCGAATCGGGGAGCACCCGAATCGGAAGTCGCGGAGCATCGCCCTCGAGCAGCGCGCCGCTGCGCGTGGTCGCCCGCAACAGCCAGGAACCGCTCGCCAACGGCACGATCTCACCCGAGAAGGCAGAGCCGGTCACCTGCAACGCGGTGGCGGTGAGCGGACCGGCCATCTCCACAGAGGCAAGTGGCGTGGTGGCCTGTCCTGTGACCTTCAAGCGCGTTCCTTCGGGGATCACGAGCGTGTCGCCACCGGTTGGGAGCGGTTCCGACTCGAGCCGGAGGTAAGCCGGATAGACTGCCGTCACCTTGAAGGCACCGAGGAACGCCGGCAACCGGACCGCCACCCGCACTTCCGGGCTCTGACGGCCTCCGGCCTCGAGCCGGGCCACGATCTCTGCCGCAAGCGGCGGCGTGACGTACGTGGCCTGACCCGACGCGTCGAGAGCGACCTCGTGTGCCTGCCAGCGCTCACCGGGAGCGCGCGTGAGCAGGATCGCGCGTCGTTGACCGTACGCCACGAGCTCGAAGGTGGCGCGTTCACCCCGCGCCACCGAGGTGCTGCGCGTCTGCAGGCGGACCGGTGCCACCATGGCCCGCCAGGCGTGTACCGGATGCCAGATCCCGGCGGCACTTCCACGCAACGGCCCCGCGGCCACCAAGGCCAGGAGCCCTCCGGTTGCCACGACGGCGGCAAGTCGAGTGCGGCGTGCCTGGGTTTGGACCGCCGGGCGAAGCGCCTCCGTCCCACGTGCGTCGACGCCGGCTGCGGCTTCGGTCGCAGCCGCGACGTGCAGCGCGGAACTCGTCCCCGCTGCGATCGGATCGAGCACGGTCGTCAACGAACCGCGACGCCAGCCACCCGTTGCCTCGAGCCGCCGTGCGATGTGCCATGGGCCAAGCGTCCGGATCGCGCGGCGCGCCGCCATCACGCCGACCACCAGCGATCCCGCCATCAACACCCAGCCACCGAGCACCCACGCCGGCGCGCCGTCACCGGCGACGCGCAGTCGCCACGCGGTGATGGCAAGCACCAGCACGGCCACGGCGACGCCCGCCAGCGCGCGAGCCAGCCCGCTCATGCCGCGGAGCGGTGACCCGGCGCCCTCCAGCGCACGATCGAGCGGGCCGTTGCTCATCCGCCCCACCCGACCGCGTAGCTGTAGAGGTTGACGCCGAGTCGCAACGCGGCCTCGTGCTTCTCGGGCGGGTCATGATGGACCTCGGCATCCTCCCACCCGTCGCCGAGATCACTCTGGTACGAGTAGTAGATGGCCAACCGTCCGGCAATGAACACACCGAGACCCTGCGCCGGCTTGCCGTCGTGTTCATGGATCTTCGGAATGCCAGCGGGAAGATCATAGACGAGATGATAGATCGGATGATCGAGCGGCACGTCCACCAGGGGACGGTCGGGAAAGAGTCGCGCAACCTCGCGGCGGAACGACGCATCGAGTCCGTAATTGTCGTCGACGTGTAAGAAGCCACCCTGCAGCAACCAGCGACGCAGGATCACGAGATCCTCGTCACTCCAATGCAGGTTGCCATGGCCGGTGACGTAGAGGTAGGGCACATCCCAGAGCTCCGGATCCTGCAGCCGAACCACAAACTCCTTGGCCGCGGTGCGCAGGGTGGTACGCTCGCGCACCGCGGCCAGCAGGTTCGGGAGTGAGGTCGGGTTGGCATACCAATCACCCCCGCCGTCGTAGTGCAACCGCCCGATCGTGAGCGAGGCCTGCGCCGCCGGCGACTGGGCCGCAAGCGGCGCGCCCAGCAGCATGCAGCAGAGGGTGAGGCGACGGCGTGTCATCAGCGTTCGTCCATGACCAATCGATACGCCTCATTGCGCGGGAGGTTGAAGCGGGCAGCCACCCTACGCACGATGTCCTTGCGGGATTCGCCCGCGGCGAGCCACTCGTCCACCAACAGCGCGACCGCGGCTGCGTCGACCTCCACGCGCTCCTCGGGTTGTGCACCCCGACCAGCCAGGACCAGCGTCACCTCGCCGCGTGGCGTGGCGTCGGCATAGTGTCGCGCCAGTTCGTCGAGTGTTCCACTCCGAAGCTCCTCGTGCATCTTGGTCAACTCGCGCGCCACCACCGCCGTCCGATCACCCCCACACAACACCGCGAGATCGGTCAGCAGCTCCACCACACGGGGCGGTGCCTCGAAGAACACCACCGTCCACTCCTCGCGCGCGGCGCGTTCGAGCAGGTGCTTCCGCTCCTTTCCCTTGCGCGGGACGAAGCCGAGAAAGAGGTAGCGGTCGCCGGGTTGGCCAGCTGCACTGAGGGCCGTGGCCACCGCCGACGGACCGGGGATCGGGACCACCCGGACCCCTGCCTCGCGGGCGAGCGCCACCAGCTCGACGCCTGGGTCGCTGATGGCAGGAGTGCCGGCATCACTGACCAGCGCCACATCCTTTCCGTCAGCGAGCAATCCAAGTAGGGCGTCGGCTCGGCGGTCGGTGCTGTGCGCGTGATAGGAGAGCAGTCGCGGATGCGCGTCGATCGCGGCCAGCAGCCCTTGGGTCCGGCGGGTGTCCTCCGCAGCAACCGTGTGCACCGTGCGCAGCGTCTCCGCCGCTCGGGGGGAGAGATCGCCCATGTGGCCCAAGGGCGTGGCAACGATGTAGAGCGTTCCGGTCGGCATGATGCAAAATAGACCGGCCGCCCCATGACGGGGCGGCCGGCCGGTGCAGCGGAGCAGTCCCCCCTCAGGCAGCCAGGTGGGTCTTGATCTTGGCCTCAATGGCGGCACGCGGCTGTGCGCCGACCACCGTATCGACGTGCCGACCATCCTTGAAGAAGAGGATCGACGGAATCGATCGCACATTGAACTTTGCCGAAGTGCCCTGATTGGCGTCGACATCGAGCTTGGCAATCTTCACCTTGCCAGCGTATTCGGTCGCCAGTGCCTCCAGGGTCGGGGCAATCGCACGGCAGGGGCCGCACCATTCCGCCCAGAAATCCACCAGCACGAGTCCCTTGGCCTGAGAAACCTCGCCATCGAATGTTCCATCCGTCACTGCCACTGTCAGTCCGCTCATGTCTCCACCACTCCTCAGCCTGCGGTATTAGGTTCCCAATCATGAAGCCGACCATCGCACATATCGGCGTTGCTGTCCCGAGTATCGAGGCCGCCCAGCGCTTCTATCGCGACGTGCTTGGCGTCCCCACGCGCGGCCCCGAAGTGGCGGACGGCGCTCGCATCCTGCACCTGCTCTTTGGCGAGTCCGAAGTCGAGCTCCTCGAACCCGTCGATCCCGACTCGCCCATTGCCAAGTTCCTGGCGCGCCGCGGACCCGGCATCCATCACATCTGTTATCGCGTCGCCGATCTGGACGCCGCGCTCGCCGCGTGCCGTGCGCAGGGCTACCAGTTGGTCGATGAGCAGCCCCGCACGGGTGCCGGGGGGTGCCGCATCGCCTTTGTCCATCCCAAGGCCACCGACGGCATCCTCATCGAGCTCACCGAATAGAACGATGACCTACTGTCCCGGGTTCCCGCTCGACCGCGAACCCTCGCAGGGTCGATTCGCCTCGGCGGCCTGATTGAGGTCGAAACTGCGCACGATCCAGCCGTTCTTGGTCCGCACCGTGGTCACCGGCAGGGTCACGCGGCAGCCACCGTGGGAGAGTTCGGTCGAGACGAGGCGCTCGTCGGAGTTGCGGGCATCCACTTCGGAGAGGGCCCGAACCGACACTCCCTTGAGGTAGGCGTTCATGATGACCACCCGCTTCTGGTAGTCCTTGGGCTCTCCGGTCTGCCGAGCCGAGCCCTTCGAGGTCCCCCAGAGCTCCGACATCCGGGTCAGGTTGCTGTCGGCCGTGGCGCGAAAGAATTCCTCGACGACCGCCGAGGCGGACTGTGATGAGTTCTGCGGGCCGGGCTGCGGAGCGCTGACCGGAGCCGCACACGCGACAGCGGCGAGGGCAACGACCATATTGAGGGCAAGCTTCACGACGGACTCCTTGGCTGGCTGACTGGCGAGCGAAACGTATACCCCGACATTCCTGAATGCGACCACAACGCCTCTATATCAACGTTGACCATGTGGCCACGATCCGAGAGGCCCGGAAGACGGATGAACCCAGTCCCCTGCTCGCGGCCCTCGAGGCCGAGGCCGCCGGGGCCGATGGCATCACGATCCACCTCAGGGAGGATCGACGCCACATCCAGGATCATGATGCCCGGGCCGTCGCGGGGGGCATCGGCACCGTCTGCAACCTCGAGCTCGCGGTCCGGGAGGACATTGTCGAGATTGCCTGTGCCCTGCGACCCTTCCAAGCGACGATTGTGCCCGAGCGTCGCGAAGAGGTGACGACGGAGGGCGGCCTCGATGTCACGCGACGTGACCCGGCGCTGCGCGCCGCGATCCGACGACTCGAGGAGGCGGGGGCGCATGTTTCGCTCTTCATCGACCCGACCGAGGAGGCCATCGATGCCTCGAAGGACCTTGGCGTGCCGGCCATCGAGTTGCACACCGGTCGCTACGCCCATCAGTGGCGTGATGATCCCGCGGCATTGACCGAGTTGCGCCGCGCCGCCGACCATGCGGCAAGCATGGGACTCGCGGTCCATGCCGGGCACGGATTGACGTACCTCAACGTGGGCGCTGTGGCAGCCATTCCGGAAATCGAGGAGCTCAACATCGGACATTCCGTCGTGAGTCGGGCCATCTTCACGGGCATCGGGCCCGCGGTCCGCGAGATGAAGCGGCTGATCAGCGAGGCCCGCCGATGAGCAGTGCGGCGCGACGGGCCGAGTTCTTCGCGCTCGAGGCGGGGGAGTACCTCTCCGACCTCGCACCGGCGGTGAGCTCCCGGGAACTGCCCGACGCCGAACGGCTGGTGCGTGGTGCCCGAGCGTTGCGCGGCGCCGCCCTCATGGCTGGCCTCGGCACCTTCGCCCGGGCCGCGGCCTCACTCGAGGGCATCGCCCGTCAGGTCCGCGATCACGCGCTGGCATGGGAGCCCGACGCGCGCGAGGCGTGGTCGGACGGCCTCAGCACCCTCCGCGGAATGGTCCCCCGGGCGACCGCCTGGGGCGCGGATGACGACCGCCAGGCCCTCGCCCTGGTGGATCGCCTCGAGCGCTTCACGGGCGCGGTGGCAGGGCGCCCCGTGGTTCCTGCCACGCCGACCACCTCACTGAGCCCTGGCGTGCGTGCCTTCATTGCCCGGGAGTCGGCGTTGATTGCCGGATCGTTCGCGCAGGCCGCACGGGCGCTCGCCCCCACGCCACCGCCCGCCGCGCTGAGTGCCGTGCTCGAACGGATGCAGTCGCTTCGCGGCCTGGGCGCTTCGGCGGAACTCTCACCGCTTCCCGAACTGCTCGACGCCATGGAACTGGCCACGCGCACCCTGCTCGGGGAGACGCCTCCTCCCCCCGACATCGCCGCGATCTTCGCCGATGCCGCGCATGCGATGAGTGCCATCGCGAAGACCCTCGGTGACGGCGGTCCGATGACGCTCCCGCCGACCCTGGAACGGGTCGCCGCCCGACTGCTCGACACCTATGCGGCCGAGAGTGACGTGGTCGACATCGCGTCGCTTGCCCCGGACGGGGAGGCATCGATCGCGCAACACGGCACGCCACCCACCCCGACCATGGAGGCGGCACCGATTGCGCTGGAACTCGTCGGCGTCGGCGACCATCTGCTCTCGAGTGCCGACGCGCTGGCGAAGCCCAACTCACCCATCGCGCGCGACCTGCGCCTCTTCGTCCTGCACCGCACCTTGGCCACGATGCCGCCCCGCAGTGCGACCGGACGGTTTCTCGCCCCGCTCGCCAGTGCCATCACCGCCGCGATCGGCCAGGGCGCCGCAAAGGACCAACCGGATGCATTCGTCGCGGTGTTGCGTCAGTGCGGTCGCTTCCTGGTCGACTCGGCCGCCGAACCGGACCGGCAACTGCTCGCGCGTCAGCGCGATCGAATTGCCGCCGCGATCAGCGGCAGTGAACCGCCTGCGATGCCGGCGCCGCCCGCGACCATGCGCGAGCTGAGTGCGCCACGCCCCGACGACCCCGCAGACGATCTCCTCGGCACACCGATCGTGGCCATCGCCTCGCTCGCGCCGGAGCCCGAGGAGGACGTGGTCGCCATCGAGAGTCTCGCGCCGGACGAGGCGTCGACGCTCCCGATCGTGTCGATTGAGTCGCTTGCCCCCGACGACACGGAGTCCGCCGTTGTCTCCATTGAGTCGCTCGCCCCAGAGCGGCCCGGCGCACCCGGACGGCTCGAGCGCGCTTATACCCGGCGCTCGACACTGCAGCGGGAACAGCTGGTGCAACCGGCGACACTCGCGGGCCTCACCGCCGCAGCAGCGATGCCGACGTCAGAGGCGCCGATCCTCCCAGTGACCGACCTGCTCTACCGCGGTGTCTCCGCGCTTGATCGCGCCGACGAAGTCCGCGCCGAGATCAACGCGATCCTCGCCGAACCGACCGTCTCGCTTGACGCCCTCCGACCCTGGATCCACGAATTGCTTGATCTCGTTCCGCTCGCGCGTGACGCCGCCTGATCGCCGCGGCGCGCGCGCGCTGCAACTCACCATCGGCCTGCTGGTCTCTGCTGCCCTGATTTATTGGGCCTTCCATGACAAGGACTGGGCCAAGGTGTGGGCCAGCGTGCGCAACATGCACGTGCTGCCGATGCTGATCGCCGTGGGCGTGAGTACGCTGCCGTTTCCACTGCGCATCCCGCGCTGGCGCCTGCTGCTGCGCCACGACGACGACACCCCGCTGCCGACGCCGGCCCTGTGGCATGCCATCGCGATCGGCTTCGCCGCGAACAACACCCTGCCCTTCCGCGCCGGCGAGTTGCTGCGCGTGGCCGCCGTCAGTCGACTCGGCGAGGTCTCGTTCCCGAGCGCGCTGTCGAGTCTCGCGGTCGAGCGCGTGCTCGACGCACTGATCGTGATCGGGATGCTCGGAATCGGCCTGGTCCTGGCACACTTCCCACCCGACGTCACCATCTCCGGCGCCCCGATCGGCGCCGCCGCGGGAAGAATCGGCGCGATCTGCCTGATTGCGTTCCTCGGGGCAATTTTCGCCGCGTGGAAGCGCGACTGGGCGCTCGGCGTCGTGCGGCGGGTTGTCGGTCACGGCGCCATCGGCGAGAAGATCCATCACTTCGTCGGTCGCCTGCTCGCGGGACTCAACGCCCTCCGCGATCCGCGGCGCGCGCTGCCGGTGGTGGCGTGGACCGTGGTGATCTGGCTCGTCAACGCGGCAGCCTTCGCCATCGCGCTCACCGCCTTTGACCTCTCGGTGCCATTCTCGGGGGTGCTGGTCCTGCAGGGCTTGCTCATGATCGGCATCGCCGCGCCGCAGGGTCCCGGCTATCCCGGCGGGTTCGAAGTCCCGATCGTCCTGGTGCTCGGCTTCTACGCCATCGACAAGGACATCGCGCTGGCGTATGCCCTGACCTATCACCTGCTGACGTTTGTGCCGATTACCCTGCTCGGCGTCTGGTCGGCGGTGCGCAGCGGAGTGACGCTCAAGGCCGCCCGCGCCGTCGAGCGCGACGCCTCGTGAGCGACGCCCTGATCCGCGAGTGTCCGGCGAAGGTGAACCTGTTGCTCCGGGTGCTGGCGCGCGAGGAGGATGGCTATCACGGCATCGAGACGGTCTTCGCCATCGCGGGAATTGCCGACACCCTCGAGATCACTCGCACTGCCTCCGGCGTGGCCCTCGAGGTGACCGGGGCCGACGTCGGCCCCATCGAGAAGAACCTGGCCCATCGCGCCGCGGAGGCCATGCTCGCCGCCACGGGGCGACGATTCGGCGTGGCAATGCAGCTCACCAAGCGCATCCCGGCCGGCGGAGGGCTCGGCGGCGGTTCCAGCGACGCGGCCCAGACACTCATCGCGGTGAACCAGCTCGCCGGAGGGGCCGTCCCGCGCAGCGAATTGCTGCAAATCGGCTATCGCCTCGGTGCCGATGTCCCCTTCTTCCTCTCCGAGGCCAGACTGGCCCTCGCCTGGGGACACGGCCAGCGACTGCTCGCGCTGCCAGCACTGGGGCCGATGCCCGCGGTGCTGCTCTTCCCGCCGATCGCGATCCCCACTGGTCCGGCCTACGGTTGGGTCGATGCCATCCGGGCCGGCTCGTCGCCCCGCGGCAGCGTCACCCTCGACCTCGGCGTACTCGGGAGCTGGAGCGATCTGGCGCGGCTGGGTGGCAACGACTTCGAGGGCGCGGTGTTCGGTCGCCATCCAGCCCTCAAGGCGACCTTCGAGGCGCTGGCGCTGACCCGGCCGTTCCTCTGCCGCATGAGCGGGTCGGGGAGCACCCTGTTCGCGCTCTACCGCAATGCCCAGGATCGCGACGACGCGGTGTCACAGCTGGGCAGCCGACACGGCACGGTCGTGGCAACCTCGGTGGGCTGAGCCGCCCCACTCGCGTCGGACGCCGCTGGCTGCTTTCTTTGCATTCGTTGCACTCCCCGGTCGTCCAATGGCAGGACAGCAGCCTTTGGAGCTGCGAATCGTGGTTCGAGTCCACGCCGGGGAACTTTGACAGCCGAGAGAAGAGAGATGAGAGGAGAGAGAGGCGAAATGAGTGGCGGTGGCCGGGTTACGATCCTCGGGCCAACCCAGACGTCGTTAATGATCCACATGTATCAGTAAGACCACCAGTTCCCGCCTCCCTCTTCTCTCCTCTCTCTTCTCTCCTCTCTCTGCGCTGGTTGCTCCTCTCCCCCCTCCCCGCTATCTTTTCGGGCTGTCTTTATGGCGGAATTGCCCCTGCTTTCGAAGCCCATGCTCCTGCTGAGCGGGTCGGCCAACCGACCCCTCGCTGAGGAGATCGCCCAGCAGCTGGATACCCAGCTTTGCAAGGTGACGCTCAAGCGCTTCGCTGACGGGGAGATCTTCGTCCGAATCGATGAAAACGTCCGCGGTCGCGACGTCTATGTCATCAATTCGACGAACCCGCCGGCCGAGAACATGATGGAGCTGTTGATCCTCATGGATGCGGCACGCCGGGCCAGTGCAGCGCGGATCACGGCCGTGATTCCGTACTTCGGCTACGCGCGGCAGGACCGCAAGGATCAGCCGCGGGTGGCGATCTCGGCGAAGTTGATGGCGAACATGGTGTCAGTGGCGGGTGCCGATCGGGTCTTGGCGATCGACTTCCACCAGCACCAGTTGCAGGGGTTCTTCGACCTGCCGGTGGATCACCTGTACGCGGCACCGGTGTTCGTGAACCACTACCGGCAGAAGAATCTGCAGGACTTGGTGGTGGTGGCGCCCGATGTCGGGTCGGCCAAGATGGCGCGGGGCTTTGCCAAGCGGCTCAACGGCACCCTGGCGATCATCGACAAGCGGCGCACCGGGCCCAACGTGGCGGAAGTCTTGAATGTGGTGGGCGAGGTCAACGGGAAGAACTGCATCATTCCCGATGACATGATTGATACGGGTGGCACGATGGCCGAGGCGGTCCACGCGCTCAAGGCGCTCGGGGCCAAGGACATCTTCATCTGCGCCACCCATGCACTGCTGTCGGGACCGGCCGTTGAGCGGTTGTCGGCATCACCGGTGACGGAAATCGCCGTCACGAACACGATCAACCTCACGCCCGAGCGGCACTTTCCGCAGCTGAAGGTGCTCTCGATTGCGGGGCTTCTGGCGAAGGCGATCGGCTACACGCACAGCGACCAGTCGGTCAGCGCGCTGTTCGACTGAATGATTGACGGAGGCAGGACATGGCGCAGGTAAGTCTCGCGGCAGCATCGCGAACGGAATCAGGCAAGGGCGCGGCGCGGTCGCTCCGTCGGGAAGGACGGGTCCCCGCGACGCTGTACGGTCACGGCATCACCACCCGCTCGCTCTCGGTGGACCACAAGCTCCTCGGCAAGCTGCTCGACGTGATCGGGGGCGAGGCGGCCCTGATCGATGTCAGCATCGACAACGAGGCGCCGCTGAAGGCACTGGTGCGCGAGGTCCAGCGCAACCCGGTCCGTCGCGCCGACGTGATCCACCTCGACCTCTACGCCGTGGTCGCCACGGAAGAGATCACCGTCGAAGTGCCGGTCCACATCATCGGGGTGGCGGATGGCGTCCGCAACCACGGGGGCGTGCTCGATCATCACCTCCATCGCCTCACCGTCAAGGTGCTGCCGGCCGACATCCCGGAACACATCGACATCGATGTGACCGCACTGGGTGTGGGCGACGCGGTGCACGTGCGCGACCTCACCATCGCCAAGGGCGAGATCATGAACGAGGGCGAAGTGTCCGTCGTCTCGATCATCCAGCCCCGTGCCGAAGTGGCGGCCGCCGTCGAGGAGCCGACCGAGGCCTCGCCCGAGGTCATCAAGAAGGGCAAGGCGGACGAGGCCGAGGCCGCCGGCGAGTAGGTGGCCAAGGCGATCGTGGGGCTCGGCAATCCCGGGCCGGAATACGAGCGCACCCGCCATAACGCCGGTTTCCTTCTCGTCGATCATCTGGCGACGCGGTGGGGCTTCGGGCCCTTCCGCCGAGCCGACGAGGCGGTGGCGACAACGGGGACGCTGCATGGCGTCCCCGTTCGTTTACTGAAGCCTACGACCTACATGAATCGGAGTGGCGACGCCCTGCGCGCGTTGCGCAGCCCGACGTGGGATCCGGCGGGCGACCTGTTGGTGCTGGTGGACGATGTGTCACTCCCCCCGGGGCGATTTCGTCTCCGCGGAGCAGGCACCCCCGGCGGACACAACGGTCTCAAGAGCATCGAGGCCGGGTTGCGACGGCAGGACTATGCCCGGCTGCGGATCGGGGTGGGAGCCAAGCCTCCTGAATACGACGATCTGGCGGACTGGGTGCTCGGCAAGATGACCCCCGACGAACGCAGCGCGTTCCAGGGCATGCTCGACCCGATGGCGGACGCAGTAGAATGTTGGCTGGCGCATGGCATCGAACGCGCCATGAATGATTTCAACCGCGTGACCTAATCACCAGGACTCTCCAGTGACCCTGTACGATCTCGCGCCATGGACGCCCGTGTTTGGCGGGGCCGGACTGCTTGCCGCTCTGGTGCTCTACCTCTATCTCAAGCGCCTGCCCGACGGCACGCCGCGGATGCAGGAGATCGCGGGGCTGATCCAGCGCGGCGCGATGGCCTTCCTCCGTCGCCAGTATCTGGTCCTGCTCCCGGTGCTTTGCCTCGTGGCGCTCGCCCTCTCGGGGATGGTGCAGTGGCGGGTCGGCGGGGCCTTCGTCTTTGGCGGCTTCTGCTCCGCGCTCGCGGGCTTCGCCGGCATGCGCGCGGCCACCAAGACCAACGTCCGCACCACCGAGGCGGCCCGCACCCACGGCCTGGCCCGGGCGCTCGAGATCGCCTTCGACGGCGGCGCCGTCATGGGGCTCGCCGTCGCCTCTCTCGGCCTGCTCGGCCTCGGCGTGGTGGTCAACATGACCCTGCCCTCCGGCGACGCGGGCGCGATGGCCGCCGGCTTCCCGCTCTTTGCGGAGATCATGTCGGGCTTCGCGATGGGTGCGTCCTCGATTGCCCTGTTCGCGCGCGTGGGGGGCGGCATCTACACCAAGGCGGCGGACGTCGGGGCGGATCTGGTCGGCAAGGTCGAAGCCGGCATCCCCGAGGACGATCCGCGCAACCCCGCCACCATCGCCGACAACGTCGGCGACAATGTCGGTGACGTCGCAGGCATGGGCGCCGACATCTTCGAGAGCTATGTCGACGCCGTGGTCGCAGCCGTCGCGATCGGCGCCACCGCCATCATCATTCCGGGCGAGATGCGCATCAGCGCCGTCGGGCTTCCGATCGCGCTGGCCACTGCGGGCCTCGGCGCATCGGTGATCGGCATCGCCTCGATGAAGGTCTTCAAGAACAGCGCGCCCGAGTGGGCGCTGCGCTACGTGCAGCTGCTCTCCGCCTTGATCTTCCTGGGCGCCGCCTGGTGGCTCACCACGGTGTTCCAGGTCGCGATCCCGGGCACCAATGCCAAGCCGTTCACGGCCATCCTCGCCGGGACGGTCGCCGGCCTCGCCATTGGCTTGGTCACAGAGTACTACACCGCGGCCGGCCCGATCCGGCGCATTGCCGAGGCCTCCAAGACCGGGCCAGGCACCAACATCATTGCCGGCCTCGCCGTCGGAATGCAATCGGTGGCGGCGCCGATTCTGATCCTCTGCGCCACCGTGTACATCGCCAACCAAGCCACCGGCCTCTACGGCATCGCCCTCGCCGCCGTCGGCATGCTCGGCACGGTGGGGGTGACGATGACCGTCGACGCCTACGGCCCGATCGCCGACAACGCCGGTGGCATTTCCGAGATGAGCCATCTCGGTCCCGAGGTTCGTGGCATCACCGATCGTCTCGACTCGCTGGGGAACACCACGGCGGCGATCGGCAAGGGCTTCGCGATCGGTTCGGCCGTACTGACGGCGCTGGCGCTCTTCTCCGCCTACGCGTCGGCCATCTCGGCTCGCACCGGCGTGCCGTTCACGCTCGACATCCTCAATCCGGTCGTCGTCATCGGACTCTTCCTTGGCGGCATTCTCCCGTTCATGGTGGGTTCGCTCACCATGACGGCGGTGGGTCGTGCCGCCGGTGCCGTGGTCGAAGAGGTTCGCCGTCAGTTCCGCGAGATCAAGGGCCTGATGGAGGGCACGGCGCAGGCCGACTCCGAGCGCTGCATCGACATCGCCACCAAGGCCGCGTTGCGCGAGATGGTCGCGCCGGGACTGCTCGCGGTGATCGCGCCGGTCGCGGTCGGGGGGCTGTTCGGTGTGCATGCGCTCGGGGGCCTCCTCGCGGGCACCACCGTCAGCGGCGCTCTGCTCGCGCTCTTCATGGCGAACGCGGGCGGCGCGTGGGACAACGCCAAGAAGTACATCGAGGCGGGGAATGAAGGCGGCAAGGGCTCGGACATGCACAAGGCCTCCGTCGTCGGCGACACCGTAGGCGACCCGTTCAAGGACACCTCGGGACCGGCCATCTCGATCCTGATCAAGGTGACCTGCGTGGTGGCGCTGGTGTTCGCGCCCTGGTTCGCCTCCCTGGGCCGGTAGCGTCGTGCTTGCGCTGGGCATCGTCGGTCTCCCCAACGTCGGCAAGTCGACGCTCTTCAACGCGCTGACATCGGCCGGCGCGTTGGTGGCGAACTATCCCTTTGCCACGATCGAGCCGAACACCGGCGTGGTCGAAGTTCCCGATGAGCGGCTCGGCGAGATCGCCAAGCTGATCAACCCGCAGCGCATCGTGCCCGCGACGGTTCAGTTTCTCGACATCGCCGGCCTGGTCAAGGGTGCCAGCCAGGGCGAGGGACTCGGCAACCAGTTCCTCGCCAACATTCGCGAGGTCGACGCCATTGTCCACGTCGTACGCTGCTTCGAAGACGACGACATCCAGCATGTCATGGTTGGCGTCGACCCCGTGCGCGACCGCGAGATCATCAACATCGAACTCGGGCTGGCAGACCTCGCGACCGTGGAGAAGCGGCTCGACAAGGCCACCCGCGCTGCCCGTACCGGCGATGCCCAATCCAAGCTCGAGAAAGGATTGCTCGAGCGTCTGGTCGAGGCGCTCGCCGCTGGCAGCATGGCACGCACCGTCGTGCCCACCGACGAGGAGCGCCCCACCTACACATCGTTCGCGCTGCTCACCTCCAAGCCGGTGATGTACGCCGCCAACGTGCGCGAGGACGAGCTGGCCAGCGGCAACGCCCATGTCGAGGCGCTGCGCGCCGCCGTGGCGGCGGAGGGCGAGGCGGCCGACATCGTGATCTTCTCCGCCAAGGTCGAGGCCGAGCTCGCCGAACTCCCGCTTGAGGATCGCGCCGCGTTTCTCGAGGAACTGGGCGTGCACGAGTCCGGACTCGATCGACTCGCGCGCGCGGCCTACCATGTCCTCGGATTGCAGAGCTACTTCACGGCCGGCGAGAAGGAAGTCCGTGCCTGGACGATTCGGGCCGGCGCCAAGGGGCCGGAAGCGGCGGGCGCGATTCACTCCGACTTCGAGAAGGGCTTCATCCGCGCCGAAACGGTGGCCTATGCGGACTTCGTTCGGGTGGGCGGGTGGAAGCCGGCTCGCGAGCAAGGCCTCGCGCGCGCCGAGGGGAAGGAATACGTCGTGCAGGATGGCGACTTGATGTTGTTTCGCTTCAGTAGTTGAGTTCACCACGCACCACCACTTTTCCGCGAAGGTCTTCCCGATGAACGGACGCTTCCCCGCCCTCCTGCTCGTCGGCGCGCTGCTCACCGCCTGCGCCGCCCGCGAGACGGTGACCCCCGCCTCGAATGCCGCCCGTACCGTCACCCAGAGCCAGCTCGACTCGCTGCCGGCCCTCGCGGTCACCGACGGTGGCCGAGTCTGCGTTGCCAACGGCCGTGATCTCTGCCCACTCGAGGCCGGCATCGCGAACTGGATCGGCGACGATCGCTTCGCAATGTGGGAACCGGGTCGCGCGATCGGCGCCTGGAAGCTCGGCGACACCGTGCCGGTCGCGATCGGCGCACTCGGAACCAAGGTCGGCGAGTACCAGAACCCGTCCGCCATCGGCGGCGGTTCGGGAAGCGACCTGCTCGTGGTTGACGCCCAGACTCAGTCCCTGCTCCGCTATGATCGCAACGGCAAGTTCCTCGGCAGCAAGGCGCTCCCCAAACTCTTCGGCATCACCGCGTGGGGATTTGTGGGCAAGTACGCCCTGCTCCAGCGCGTCTTTGCCAAGGATTCGGTGACACCCGCAACCCTCGAGATCAAGGTGCTCAGCAGCGCCGGCGACACCGCGGGTCGCGTGGCCCTCACGACCACGATCCCCTGGCTGCATCTCAATGATGATGCCGTGAGCGCCGCGCTCCCGCTCTTCCCGATCCAGCCGGTCTACGCAGTGGCGGCCGACGGGACGCTGGTCTGGAGTGCCGCCGATCGACTCACGCTGCAGGCCGTTGCCCCCTCCGGTGCCACGCGCTGGAGCATCTCGAGTGAGCTGACTGGTCCACCGATCGACACCGCCCAGGTGCGTGGCCGGCGCGAAGCGCTGGCGCAGCAAGCGGTGCCGCAGATCGACCTCGATTCCATGACAGCCAGGACGCCGGCCACGGCCGCCGCGATCACCGGCATCCTGATCGACCGGGACGGCCGAGTCATGATCGGCCGCGCGACGGCGACGGCGAGCGATTCCTCGCAGTACCTCTTCTTCTCGAGGGACGGCGCCCCGCTCGCGCGCCTCTCGCTTGGCGCTCGCGTCCACCCACTGCTCCTCACCGGCGACTCGCTGCTGGTGCATCGTCCCACCGAGGGCGAGCCATGGGAAGTCCGCTGGCTGCTGCTCTCCAAGGTGCCCTGATGCGAATCGCCACCGCCCTCATGGGAGTGCAACTCCTCTCCATGCTGTCGTTGGCGGCGCAGACCGCACCGCCCCGCGAGATCCCGGCGCTGCACTGGCAACCGGTTGCCGCGGGGGTCGCCATCGTCGGCATCACCATGTTCTTCGATGGGCAGATCGCACGCGCCGTGAACGAGCACGCGACGCCAGCCTCCATCCGCACTGCGCATACGCTCAATCGATTCGGCGAGATCACCGTGATCGCCCCCGTGGCGGGTGGTCTCGCGGTGGCCGGACTGCTCGCGGGTCGGCCCGCGCTGTTGCGCACGGCGGAGCGGATCGCGGCGTCGGCGGTCTTGGCCTCAGCCCTGAGCCAGGCGACGAAATACAGCCTCGGCCGCAGCCGCCCGTATCAGGATGCCGACCTCGGCGCCGACGACTTCGCCCCATTCAGCGGGCGAGTCTCCTTCCCCTCCGGCCACGCCACCGCGGCGTTCGCCTTCGCTACGACCCTTGGCGATGCCACCGGGAACACCGTGGCGCGTGTCGGCCTCTATACCCTTGCCACCGGGGTGGCCTGGGCGCGCATCGCCGAATCGGATCACTGGCTCAGCGACGTGATCGCCGGCGCAGGCCTCGGCATCGTCGCCGGCAAGTTTGCGTCGGGACGCATTCGCATCTTTGGCCTGCATGCCCCGCAGTTTCTGATCGGGCCACACGGGAACGGGTTGAGCTGGAACGTGGAGCTCCCCCCCATCAAGTAGCCACCGCGGCGCTTGTTGTTCCGGGCGCGCGTGCGGTATGCTTTGGGTCCCCCTGACCCCCGGGCCCCCCATGCACCGCTGCATCCCGCTGCTGACGCTGGTCTTCGCCGTGGCGACTCCGGTGCGAGCACAATCTCCCGACGACCGCCGCGCCTTGGCCACCTGGGACAGCACCCTGCGCGCGCGATCCGAGGCGCCGGCAGTCTCGATGTTTCCAGTGCCGCCCTTCAGCTCCCCCGCACTGGCACCGGTCGCCGAAGTGCTGCGCTCCGCACGACTCGCCTCGCTCGGAAAGGCGCGCGCCCTCGGCCGGGATTTTCGGGAGGAGCTCACCGTGGTCCGGCGCGATCATCCCGATTGGCCCTGGCCGCACTATGCCGCGTGGCGATTCGAGGACGCGATGCTCTCGGGTACCGGGAGCACCGAGTCATCGTGGACCTCGGCGATGCGCCTCCATCGTCGGCCCGCCATTGCGGCGTTGCTCGCGGCCATCGCCGCCGACTCCGGCTTTGTCCCTGCACACCGCGAGCTCATTCGCCTTGCCCCGTACCCGCTGCTGTGGGGCACACCGGAGGAGGAGCTTCGCATGGCGCGCGCGGCGGGGCGTTCTGGCGCCTTTGATGCCGACGTGGTAGCCCGCCGGATTCATCTCGAGCTGGAACTGGGCTCGCTTGATTCGGCGACGACGCTCATGCAACAACTCGGTGCGGTGTTGCCCTCACCGGCGCGCCATGAGCGCCTCGCCGCCGAGGTCGCCTTTGCGGCCGGGGATCCAAAAGCGGGGGCCGACCACTACCACCGAGGGATTGCGCGTATCCTCGGCCCCGAAGACTTCGATGAATTTGTGGCCGACGCGGAGTGGATCGCCGACGCCAGCGAGCTTCGACAACTCAAGAGTGTCCCCATCGCGGAGGCTGCGCCGGCGCTGGAGCAGTTCTGGGCCCGCCGCGATCTCGAGTCGGCGCGGCTCCCGGGAGAGCGCCTCGCGGAACACTTTCGTCGCTACCGGCTGGCGCTGCATGACTACCGTGACGGAACCGGCAGCAATCTGATCCTGGGGCCGAGGGTCGACCGATGGTCGGCGTTCGCGCAGGACGTCCCCACCGCACCGCTCCAACAACCGCAGGGCGAGTCGGGCAACGGATTGTTGCCGATCCCGGTGCCGAGTGATCGCCTGCTCACGTCGGTCAGCACTCCGCCCGCCATCCGGATCTTCGATGATCGCGGACTCACGGTGCTGCGTCAGGGGACCCCGAACAAGGTGGTTCGCTACTCGACGTTCGATCCTTCCCCCGTCTACCCGGTCTTGAAGTATGAGAGCTGGGCGTATGCCTCGGCCACTCAACCGCTCATCATCCATTTCGGACAGACCCAACCTGACAACCCGGGCGAGAGCATCCGCACCATGCCGGGTGGCGGCGACCTGATGACCCCGTGTGGGCTCGACGCCGGGTACTGCATGGCCCAGAGTTCGGCGATTCGTTCACAGCGCTTGATGGAACGAGGCCAGCGTGACGTGGCGCTGGCGCTGTCGACAGACAACAACTCACTGCGCTACCAGAAGGACCTCGAGCTGCTAGCGCAGAGCTACGGCATTGCCGGAGGCGGCGTGCTCGCGGTGATCGCCATTCCTGCCGATCGCCTGGTGCCCAAGGGTGGCGTCCGCGATACACTGACCGAATACTCCGCCCACATTCGCGTGCTCGTGGGTGACCCGGTCAGCGGGCGACTGCAGGGTTCGCTCGACACGATCCGTACGTGGCATGTGAGCCGCAGGCTGGGCGCGGGAGAGTGGCTGTCGACCTGGTTCGAAGTTCCGGCCACCCCGGGCAACTGGGATGTCGCCATCGTCGCGACGGACACCTCAAACAGCGCAGGCGGCGGCACGCGCATCCTGGGCGTGCCAGTCATCGCGCTCGATGGACGCACCCTGCGCATGAGTGATCCGATTCTCGGTCGCGTGAGCAGCGGCCTCGAGTGGCACCGGGGCGAGACGCCGGTACCGCTGAACCCTACCGGAGCGTGGCGTCGGGAAGATGTCGCCAGTCTGGTCTACGAAGTGGGGGGAATGGTACCGGGCCGGAGCTATGAGAGCCGCCTCGAGGTCTGGGACGCCAAGCCAGGAGCCAAGAGGGCCAAGGCGGTGATCACCTTCCGCGAGGTGGCCAGCGGACCGAGGCAGCTGGTGCGCCGCGATCTCGCGCTCCGCGAGTTTGGGTCTGGCAATTTCAGATTGGTCCTCCGGATACGCGACACCACCTCTCGCGACGAAGTCATTCGTTCGCGGAAGCTGATCATCAAGTGAGGCATCGACTCGGCCTCCTGTTCCTGCTGGCTGCGGCGCCCGCCGCTGGTCAGGGCCCCATCCAACGACACCAGCTCACCGGATGGCTTGACTCGCTGCACCGTGCGTCGACTCCCACCGAAGTCGAGGCCCTGGCCCCGGCAGCGGGCGTGGCCGATGGTGCCGTGCGTCAGTTGCGGCGAGCCCTGCTCAACACTCGCCGCGGAGAAGTGGAGCACGATCGCCGCGCCTTCGAGCGGGCGCTCTTTGATTTCGACCAGTCGAGCGCCCGCCACAAGTCGTGGGCGTGGCCCGAGTTGGGGATGGCACTGACGTTCGCGGCGCTACACAGGGGCGATTATATCGCCGTTGGATCGGACGGACAGTACCAGAGCGAGTCGCACGCCGAGGCGGTGTGGCGGCACCTGCAGGAAGGTGTCAAGCGCGATCCCACCTCGCCGGACATTCGGGCCTTCGCGATCCGCGTCCTGGTTGCCGGTGGCGATCGCGAGCTGACGACCACTCAGGCGCGCTTGCTCACTGGCCTGCTCGCCGTTCCCGCGCCCGAGCCGGATGCCTGGCTCGTCTTCGGCCGTTGGCTCCGTGGCCGGACTCGCTACGACAGTGCGCTGCAAGCCTTCGACCGTTCACTCGTTGCGGGGGGCGACGCTTCACGACTCGCCCTCGAACGCGCCCGGACAATGATGCCGCTCGGCGACTCGCTCGCGGCGGCCGCGTCGTACTGGAAGGGACTTCAGCACCCCACCGTGATCGGCCGAAGCGCCTACCGCACCGACCTCGCGTGGATTCTTGGCCCAGACTCGTTGTCGGCATTTGACGCCGCCACGGGCGACTCCCTGCTCCCATTCCTGACCCGCTTCTGGGCCCGTCGCGACATGCGCTCGGCCAAGACGACCGATGGGCGGTTGCTTGAACACCTCCGGCGATGGGCGATCGCATTCGCCAATTTCAAGGTTGTGGATCCATGGCGTCGGACGATGTTCACCCGGATTGAGTTCGCCTTCGAGGGGTTCACCGAATGTGTCGCCAGCAATGCCCGGTTCTACCAGACCCTGGCGCGCACTCCACCGGTCGACGCCGAGGATATTCGCGGCAGGGAGCAGCTCCTTGACCACCGCGGACTGATCTACCTGCGCCATGGCACACCGATCGGACGAATCGCGCGCACGGTGGTCTCCGGTCCGACGCCGATAACCGAAGTCGGGATCGCGACGAAGCCGCTGGACTTCAACTACTCGCCATCGCAGGAGGAAGAGCACGCGGAGCACGTCTCCCGTCAGGCAACCGCCGCGTGGATGTATTGGATCGACGGGGACTGGCGCATCCTCTTCTTCCGCGGCAGCAAGGCCTTGGGCACCGAAGCGCCCACGACCCTGACCAGCTATCTCCCCCTGAATTTCGGGGCTGAATGGTATGCCATCGGGCAGATGGCACCCCAGTACGCGGCCGCAGCCTCCAAGTTGGAGACCTACCGGGGCATGCAACCGAAGAGTTGTCTCGGCACGGTGAAGCAGGCGATTGCCACCTCCCGTCGCGATGCCACGACAGGGATCGCCACCGAGAGCGATTCGCCGCCGATCACGAGGCCTTGGGACGCGGCACTGAATGTCTTCGTCCTCGGCACGGCTCGCGACGCCAGCGGACGTGCGCTGGTCACCTTCGCGTTGCCGACCGATCGGCTCATCGCCACCCCGCGCGACGATGGTCGGCACCGCTTCGAGATCCGCTTCCGGATCTCCGCCTATGAAGCCGTCACCGGCAAGACCATGCAAATCGATACCGTGCGGCGCTTCACGAGTGACGTCGCACCCGCCCCGCGCCAATTCCTGACGGGACTCTTCGAGATTCCGCTCGGACCTGGGCGGTGGGAACTCACCCTACTCGCGCGGCAGCAGAGCGATTCCACCGGTGCCTTTGGTGAACTCCGCGGACGCGAAGTGTCACGCGGCGACCGGCTCGCCATGAGTGACTTGATCACCGGCATCCCCAACGGCACGCCGCTCTGGCAGAGTGCCGCGGGCGCGTTCCCGCTCAACGCGCTCGGGTCGTGGTCGCGGAAAACCCCGCTCGAGCTCTACTTCGAGATCTATGGCCTCCCGGTCGACGCGGACTATCGAACCTCGATCGAAGTGCGTCTGGCCGACCAGAAGAAGGGGAAGTCCATCCTGATCAGCGAGACCGGGCGGGCGCGTGGTGCCACCACGCTGTTCCGCCGCAGCCTCGACCTCGGGCAACTCTCGCCGGGCAGCTATCTCGTCGTCGTTCGCGTCACCCACGGATCGGACTCCGTCGTCAGTGAGCGCCCTCTCCTCATTCGAGCGAAATGATGCCACCTCCCCACACCAGCCTGTGCCGCGCACTTGCCGTGAGCGCGGCGACCCTGATGGCGGGCATGACTCCTCTGCCGGCCCAGACTGCGACCGACTCGATCCTTCATGCCAACGCCGTGGTCCAGGCCCGTGTCACCACCATGCAGGGGAAGTGGGTCACCGGGCGTCTCGTCCGCTCCACCAGCGCCCTCGGCTGTCTGGCCATCATGGTCGAGGCCGAGCCGCCGGCAGGCAGGGTCCGCTTCGTCTTCCTGCACGCCGTCGATTCCCTGCGGGTCGACCAGCGCACCAACAGCGGCGTCATGGCGCTGCAGCTGGGGCCGGCGGAGGCGTCGGACTGGTATGTCCTGCCGCGTCGGGCGCTCCGCGCCGCCAACGCCGGCTGCACCGGGCGACGACAGTAACCGCCGCCTTGGACGGGAGGCCCCCGGGAGGTCGGACTACCATGCCCCGGCCTCCCCGGCTATTTTGAAGGGCTGTTCACAACTCATCCTCCTCGGGCGCCGCACCAGCCCCGGGGCGACCACGACCGAAGGAAGGTGCCATGACCCGTTCGTATGAGGCGGTCTATATCTTCGACTCCACGCTCGAAGAACCCGCCATCACCGAAAAGCTCGACCGCTTCCACGCCCTCATCCCGCAGGCCGAAGGGACGCCGATTGACCTCAACCATTGGGGCAAGCGGACGCTGGCCTTCCCGATCGCGGGCCGCGAGACCGGCTACTACGTCCTCGCCAAGTTCGACGCCACCCCGACCATGCTGCCCGAGTTCGAGCGCGCCATCAAGCTCGATGAATCGGTGCTGCGTCACCTGATCGTGCTCAACGAGGGCGCCCAGATGGCCCCGACACCGTCTGCCAAGGACGGGGAGGACGACGAATAATGGCCCGCCCACAGAAGAGCTGTGCCATCTGCGAGTCCGGCGTCCGTATCGTCGACTTCAAGGATGAGCGGCTGTTGACCCGCTTCCTCACTGAACGTGGCAAGATCCTGCCGAGCCGCCTGTCGGGCACCTGTGCCCGGCACCAGCGTCAGC
>JBDUDP010000014.1:0-41916 GCA_040002895.1 Gemmatimonadota bacterium | reverse complement strand
CACCAACGCCCCAGCCCATCACGCCCAGGCCGTTGATCATGGTGGTATGCGAGTCCGTCCCGACGAGCGTATCCGGATAGGCGGTCAGTTCACCGTACTGCTCACGCAACTGAATGCAGGGAGAGAGATATTCCAGATTCACCTGGTGGACGATGCCGGTGCCCGGTGGCACCACCCGGAAATCCTTGAACGCGCGCTGAGCGAACTTGAGCAGTTGATAGCGTTCGGCGTTGCGGCCGAACTCCATTGCAACGTTGAGCTTGAATGCCTCGGCCGAGCCATAGTAATCGACCTGCACGGAGTGGTCGATCACGAGGTCGCAGGGCACCACCGGGTTGATGCGCGCCGGGTCGCCCCCCATTTTGGCCATCGCATCGCGCATCGCCGCGAGGTCCACGACACAGGGCACCCCCGTGAAGTCCTGCAGCAGCACACGCGCGGGGAGGTAGGGGATCTCGCCCTCCCCGGCGGTGGCGGGCGTCCAGCCGGCGAGCGCGCGGACATGCTCCTCGGTCACGAAGCCGCGATCGAGGTGCCGCAGCGCATTCTCGAGCAGCACCCGGATGGAGAAGGGCAGGGTGTCCAGCTGTGCCACCCCGGCCCGCTCAAGCGCCTCGAGCGAGTGGAAGACGGCGGAACGGCCCCCTGCATCAAGGGTGGCGCGCGCGTTGAACGGGTCAGGATGCGTCATGTCAGGCCCCCAATGGGCTAAGATTCCAAGTTGAAGCTGGAAATCTAACGACCTTGGGAGCGCAGAGATGGCGGCAGGAGAGGTGCCCCGCGCGATCCGTCGCCGAGAGGGTGAGATCCTGTTCGAGTGGGCTGAGCCCGGGCATGTTGGGCCGTTCACCGCTCGCGAGCTCCGGCTGGCCTGCCCCTGCGCCGCCTGCGTCGAGGAAATGACGGGCCGACCCCTACTCGACCCCGCCACCGTCCCGACCGACGTCCGGGCCGACGCCATGGAGCTGGTCGGCGCCTATGGCGTCCGCTTCCGCTGGAGCGATGGCCACGCGACGGGTATCTATACTTTCAAGGGGTTGCGGGCGAGTTGCCCCTGCCCGGCCTGTCGAGGCATGGAGCCCTGACCCCTTGGCCGCGCTGCATCCGCCCCTTACCGTTTCTCGGGCATTTACCGCCGACCTGCGCCGTCCCCCGCCTCCGAGTGGTCGATGATCGGCAAACGATACTGGATCTGGATCTGGTACGGGATTCTGTTGCTGGGAGTCGTGGGCCTCGCGGGTGCCATCCATTGGGGTCGCCAGACTTCGTGGCGCAACCTCGACGAAGTGTTGCGCGGCGTGGGGACGATCTGCGTTTCCTGCGGGATGCTGCTGCTGCTCTACGGCAGCGGTGGCGGCGCCGGACAGACCCTGCTGCTCGCGGCACTGATCTCCTTTATCCTGGCCTTCGCCATCGGGCGGGAACCACCGCCGCCTCCCTCGCGTTCCCCAGACACTCCAGCATGATGAAACCCTTCCGATCCACCCTGGCCGCGCTTCTCCTCGCGGCCCTTGCCGTCGTCCCGCTCGTGGCTCAGGGCGTGGGCACCGGCGGGATCACGCGTCTCGCGGAGGAGCGTCGCTTGGCCGGGAACTGGCGCCGGGTGCTCATGATCGGCGCTCACCCCGATGACGAGAACACCGAGCTGCTGACGATTCTCGCGCGGGGGGAGGGGATCGAGACGGCCTATCTCTCATTCACGCGCGGGGAAGGTGGCCAGAATCTCATCGGCAATGAGCTCGGTGTGGCGCTGGGTGTGTTGCGAACCGAGGAACTGCTGGCGGCGCGACGTTTTGACGGCGGTCACCTGTTCTTCGGTCGCGCATTCGATTTCGGTTTCTCCAAGTCGATGGCGGAAGCGTTCGAGTTCTGGCCGCACGACTCGCTGGTCAAGGACGCCGTGCGGATCATCCGTCGTTTCCGACCCCAGGTGGTGATCGCCGTCTGGTCGGGGACGCCGGCCGATGGGCACGGCCACCACCAGGCGGCTGGTGTGGTGGCGCTGGAGGCCTACCGCGCCGCCGGTGATGCCAGCCGGTTTCCCGAGCTGCAGCGTGATGAGGGCCTGGCACCCTATACGGTCGCCAAGTTCTATCGCTCCTATTACTTCACGCCGCCTCCCGGACCGCTGCTGGTGCTCGATGGTGGCGCGGTCGACCCCATTACCGGACTCTCGTTTCACCAGATCTCGGTGCGGAGCCGTGATCAGCATCGATCACAAAGTCAGGGCAACCTCGAGGAGCTGGGCCCCTCACAAGTGCGGCTCGGACTGATTGAGAAGGCGCCGGGCATCACCGGGACCGATGACTCCGTCTTTTCGGGTGTTCCGTCCGAGGCGCCACCCGCCGCCGATCCGCATCGCGATGCTGCGCGGCTGGTGGAGGCAGGCATCGTGCTCGATGCCACCACCGACGATGACGAAGTGGTGCCCGGCCAGTTGCTTCCCGTGACGCTCAGCGTCTGGAACAGCGGCCGGGACACCGTCCGCGCCATGCTGGGCACGACTCTCGGGCCGGGCTACTCGGCGCGCGGAGGCGATTGTCCGGTTGCGGCGGTGACCGTGGCGCCCGGTGCACTGCTGCGCTGCGTGGCACGGGTGGCGGTCTCGTCGCCCGGAGAATTCACGGAGCCGTACTATCTCAGCGCGCCGCGGGTGGATGCGATGTACCACTGGGTCGGTAATCCGGCCTTCTGGGGTGAGCCGTTTGCACCACCGTCGCTGGTCGGAGCGTTTCGAGTCGAGCTCCCCGGCGTGTCGCCGATCCCGGCAACGCGCGAAGTGCAAGGGCGATTCCGCGACCAGATCCTCGGCGAACTGCGACGCAGCGTGGCCATCGTGCCGCGCGTCGCCGTCGAGCTCTCTCCTGACCGACTGCTCTGGCCGCGCAGCAGTGTGCGGCATCCCTTCCGGGTGACACTCGAGCATCTGGCGCGCGATACCACCGAGGTCTCGGTGGCGCTGGTGCTGCCCGCCGGCTGGCGCACAGGGCCATCCCAATTGCGTCGCTTCGTCCGCGAAGGAGAGCGGGCCACCGTCGATTTTGTCGTGACGGCGCCAGCGAACCTCGCGCCGGGTGAGTATCAGGTGCGCGCGCTGGTGCTGCGCGGCAGTGACACGCTCCGCACCGGCCTCCAGCGCATCCGCTACGCCCACATTGGCCAGCAGAACGTGCTCACGGCGCCCATCGCGACCGTCGTCGTCGCCGACGTGAAATTCCCGGCGATCGCGGCGATTGGCTACGTCCGGGGCGGTGGAGATCGCGTGCCCGAGGCACTGATCAACAGCGGGCTTCCGGTGAAGCTGCTCACGGGTGACGCGCTGGAGCGGGGCGCACTCGATGCCTACAAGGTGATCGTGATCGGCGCGCGGGCATACGAAGCCGACGAATCATTGCGTCGAGCGCATCCGCGGCTCATGCGCTGGCTCACTGCCGGTGGCACGCTGGTCGTGCAGTACCAGCAGGGGATCTACTTCTCGGGTCGGTACCAGCCGCGACCCTTCACGTTGGCCTCGCCCCAGGATCGGGTCACCGATGAACACGCCGCCGTAACGCTGCTGGCGCCGCGAAGCCCGCTGCTCACCACTCCGAACCGCATCGGCGCTCACGACTTCGACGGCTGGATCCAGGAACGCGGCCTCGATTTCGCCCACAGCTGGGATGCGGAGTGGCAGCCGATACTCGAGATGCATGATGCAGGGGATCAACCGCGTGAGGGCGGCCTGTTGGTGACACGGGTCGGGCGCGGCACGGCGATCTACACCGGCCTCTCGTTTGTGCGACAACTGCCGGCGGCCGTGCCCGGCGCCTGGCGGCTGTTCGCCAACCTTCTCGACGCGGGGCAGCGACCTGCGGCGCCCTGAGTGGTTGGTGGTGGTCCTGAGCATGGCGCTGCTGGCGTGTGGCGACGGGCGGGAGCCGCTCACGCTTTACTCACCACATGTGCGCGAACAACTGCAGTTGCTGGAGGAGGGATTCGAGCGCGCCAACCCCGACATCGATGTGCGCTGGCTCGACATGGGCAGCCAGGAGATCCTCGATCGGCTGCGATTCGAGAATCCGAATCCGGTGGCCGACATCTGGTTCGGCGGTCCCACGACCATCTTCGATCGTGGCATCGCGGCGGGCCTACTCGAAGGCTACCGGCCGAGCTGGGGCGGCGCCGTCGACTCCAGCGGCATCGGCCCGAACGACCTCTACTGGCCCGTCTATCGGACCCCGGCAGTGATCGCCTACAACAGCACACTCGTGCGCGCCGACGAGGCACCTACTGACTGGGACGAAGTCCTCGATCCGAAGTGGCGTGACCGGGTGATCATTCGCGACCCCGTGGCGAGCGGAACGATGCGCGCGATTTGGGGGCTGATCATTCAGCGCTCCCTCGCCACCACCGGCGACACTGGGGCCGGGATGGCATGGCTCCGGCGACTCGATGGCCAGACGCGGACCTACGCCCTGAACCCCGCGATCCTCGACCAGAAGCTCGCGCGCGGAGAGGGCGTCATCACCCTGTGGGATCTGCCCGATGTTCTGATCTCGACGTCCAAGGGGCTTCCCTATGGCTACACCTTTCCGCGGAGCGGGACGGTGGTGATCGAGGACGCGATCGGCATCGTTCGCGGCACCAAGCATCGCCGGGCTGCCGAACGCTTCATCGAATACGTTGGCAGTGTCGACGCCCAGATCCTCACGGCGGAGCGGGTGTGGCGCCTCCCGGCGCGCCACGACCTCCCTCCCGACCGGGTCCCGGCGTGGGTCGCTGATGTCGACCGGCGAATGGTGACGGCGCCGATGGATTGGCCGCTGCTCGCGCGCGAGGGGGCAAACTGGATGCGCTACTGGGACCAACGCGTCCGCGGGACGGGGAAGGGGGCACCATGAGCCGAGTGATCCTGACGAACGTCGCGAAGCAGTTCGGCGACACGCCGGTCGTGCACGATGTGTCGCTCGAAATCGAGGACGGCGAACTGGTCGCCCTGCTCGGTCCGAGCGGCAGCGGCAAGACCACATTGCTGCGGATGGTCGCGGGGTTCGAAACCATCGACCACGGCACCGTCCACTTCGACGGCGACGAGGTCACGGGGCGCTCCGCGCTGGAGCGGCGCTGCGGCATGGTCTTTCAGCACTACGCCCTGTTCCCGCACCTCACCGTCGGGCAGAATGTGGCCTACGGGCTCGCACGTGAACGGCTCGATGCGGCGAGCCGCGACACGCGCGTGGCCGAGGTGCTCGCCATGGTGGATCTCGCGGGATTCGAGCCGCGACCGGTGCACGAACTCTCGGGCGGGCAGCAGCAGCGCGTCGCGCTCGCCCGGGCCCTCGCCCCGCAGCCGCGGCTGCTCCTGCTCGACGAGCCGCTCTCGAACCTCGATCCCTCGCTGCGTGAGCGGACGCGTCGGGAGCTGCGCGAGCTGGTCCGGCGGATCGGCATCACCACGCTGCTGGTGACGCATGAGCAGGAGGAGGCGTTCGATCTCGCCGATCGCATCGCCGTGCTGCACCAGGGGCGATTGGAGCAGGTCGGCACGCCGGCTGCGCTCTACCGCACCCCAGCCACCGCCTTCGTGGCCGGATTCGTGGGTCGAACCTCCACCCTGCACGGTCGGGTGATGGGGGTGACCGACGGGTTGCTCGAGGTCGAGGCCGCGGGAGTTCGTTGGCTCGCCACGGGTGACACCTCCACGCGCGGTGGGGTGTTGCTGCTGGTCCGCCCCGAGGGGACGTGGCTCGACGCCACCGCCACGCTGTCGGGGGTGCTGCGCGAACGCCGATTTGCGGGCGCCACCACCATCCTCACCCTGCTGCTCGCGACGGGCGAGGAACTCGAGGTGGTGGTCGAGTCGAGTGAGTTGCCGATCGGTGCCGAGGTGCGACTGCGACCGAGCGGTGTCGGCGCCCACGCATTCCCGGATCGCGATCCGTGACGCGCCGTGCCGCGGGATGGGCCTTGTTGCTGTTGCTTGCCTGGCTCGTGGTGGAACCGCTGGCGTTGGTTGCCATCGATGCGGTGCGTGTCGATGGCGCGTGGACACTGCAATCGGTCCGCAGCTTCTTCCGCGAACCGAACGAGTGGCGCGCGGCCTGGAACTCGCTCTGGCTCGCACTCGTCAGCGTCGTGCTGGGCGGACTCATCGGCGTCCCGCTGGCACTGGCGACACGATTGGTGGATTTCCCGGGCCGTCGAGTGGTCGCCGCACTGCTGGCGCTGCCGGCGGTGTTGCCACCGCTCGTCGGGGTGGTGGCGTTTCTGTTTCTCTACGGCGAAAGCGGCGTCATCGCACGCGCGGTGATGATGGTGACCGGTGCGGAGACGCCGCCGTGGCGCTTCGAGGGGGCCGGCGCGGTCGTGCTGATCCATGCCACCACGATGTACGTCTACACCTACCTGCTGGTACGGGCCGCCCTCGCGACCTTCGATCCGGCACTGCTCGAGGCTGCCACCGCGCTGGGTGCCGGTCGTTGGCGCGCCATCCGCACCATCGTGCTCCCGTTGCTGCGGCCGGCAATCGGCAATGGGGCACTGCTCACCGCGCTCTCCTCGCTCGCCTCGTTCTCCGCACCCTATGTCTTCGGCGGCGGGTTCCGGGTGCTGCCGACGCAGGTCGTGACCACACGACTCAACGGCGACATTTCGATTGCCATGGTCGAGACCTTGGCCTTGGTGGCGCTCGCTCTGGTGGCGGTGGTGCTTGCGTCGCGTCTCGGCGGCCCGGGGACGCGGGGGGCGGGGAAGGGCATTGCACCGGCGCCGCGTGGGGCGAACCGACGCACGCGACGCGTGGTCGGCACGCTGGCATGGCTCGCCACGGGCTGGCTGTTGCTGCCCCACTTGGCGCTGCTCATGGTGTCCTTCGTGCCGATCGGTGCCTGGAGCACCACCGCGCTGCCTACGGCATGGACCGTGGGCAATTACGTGGCACTGGTGGCGGAGCCCCAGCGGTGGCGGCCGTTCGGCACTTCGCTCTGGATGGCGACGCTCGCCGCCGTGGCGGCGGCGATGCTCGCGCTGGCGGTGGCGGTGGCCGCGCGCGATGCTCGTCGCCGGTTGTCGCGCACGCTCGAGGCGGCGCTCGCGCTGCCCTGGGCAGTGCCGGGCACCGTCTACGCCATTGCACTCGCCACCATGTTCTCCCAGCTGCAACCCGCCGCCGGCCGGTTCGTACTGATTGGGACCCTCTGGCTGCTCCCGCTGGCGTATCTGGTGCGCGGCCTGCCGATCGTGGGGCGCGCGCTGGTCGGCGCCATCCGCGGTCTCGACCCCGCGCTCGATGAGGCGGCCAGCTCCCTCGGGGCGGGCGGGTGGCGAACCTTCCGCACCATTACTTTGCCGCTCCTCGGGCCCGCGCTCGCGGGTGCGACGGCCCTGGCCTTTGTGGTTGGTCTCGGAGATTTCATGACCTCGGTCATCCTCTATACCTACGACACGCGACCGGTCTCGCTCGAGATCCTCGGTGCCATTCGGCAGGGTGAGATCGGTGTCGCCGCGGCCTATGGCGTGGTGCTGACCTCGTTCAGCACGCTGGCGTTCCTCTTCGCCGAGCGCGGCAGGCGACGGACGGCGTGACCGCACCGGTGCTCAAGCGGGACCAGTTCCGACAACTCGGTGTGCTGATCGCGGTGAACTTCGTCGACATGCTCGGCTTCGCGATGGTGTTGCCATTGCTGCCGTTCTACGCCCTCAAGCTGAGCGCGACACCCGAGGTGATCGGCTGGATGATCGCCTCGTTCTCCATCACCCAGCTGGTGGCCGCACCGCTCTGGGGTCGCGTCTCCGACAAGTACGGCCGACGCCCGGCGCTAATGATCGGCTTGCTCGCCTCCGCGGTTGCCTTCCTCGTGTTCGGGTTCGCGGATGCCCTCTGGCTGCTCTTTCTCTCGCGCATCGTGCAGGGTGCGGGCGGCGGCACCACTGGGGTGGCGCAGGCCTATGTCTCCGACACCGTGGCACCCTCCGACCGCGCACGAGCCCTCGGCTGGCTCTCGGCCGCCACGTCGGCCGGGGTGATGGTAGGCCCGGCCATCGGGTCGGTCGCGGCCCACCTCGGACGCGAGGCGCCAGGCTACGTGGCGGCAGCGCTCTGTTTTCTCAACGTGCTTGCGGCGTACAAGTGGTTGCCGGAGTCGCGGTCCCGCGAGAAGATGGGACAGCTCACCCAACGCAAGCCGGTCTGGCACGGCGCCTGGGAGGTGCTGCGCAATCCGGCCGGCCAAGTCGAACGCCTCATTTGGGTCTATGGCATGGGGATGCTCGCCTTCTCCCTGCTCACCTCAATCCTCGCGCTCTGGCTCGGTCAGCGCTTCGGGGTGACCGAGAAGACGATCGGCTACTTCTTCGTGTACAACGGCCTGCTGGCGCTCCTGCTCCGGTCCCTCGTGCTCGGTCCAGTGGTCGACCGGGTCGGTGAAGTCTGGGCCATGCGAGCCGGCGCACTCACGCTCGGCTTCGGGTTGCTGCTCTACACCCAGGCACCGAGCATTTTTTCGCTCATCTTCATCATTCCCTTCGTCCCGATCGGGACTGCGCTGCTCTTTCCCGCCTCGACGTCGCTGCTCTCGCGCGCGAGTGACCCCAATGAGCTCGGCACCACGATGGGTGTGGCCCAGACCTTTGCCGGCATCGCGCGGGTGATTGCGCCGATCGTCGGCACCATCGCCTTCCAGCGGCTCGGCCCCGAGGCGCCATTCTTCCTCGGTGGCCTCACCATGCTGGGTGTAGCTGCTGTCACCTTTCGCTTCGTGCGGCAACCCGCGCCGGCGATCGCCACCTGATTCCCCGACCCCCAGAGACTGCTGACTGATGCTGCCATTGCCTGAGACGAGTGCGGGATTCGCGGACGCCACATGGGAGTCCCTCGCCCCGTTCTACCGCGAGCTGGCCGACGCGCCCCTCACGGCCGCGACGCGGGATGCCTGGCTGACACGCTGGTCGCGCGTCGATGAATTGGTGACCGAGGCCGCCTCGCTCGCCATGATCGCCTACACCAGTGACACCAACGACGAGCAGAAGGCCGCGACGCACCGACGCTTCGCGATGGAGGTGATCCCGCACCTCGAAGAGGCCGAAGTCGGACTTGCGAGGCGTCTGGTGGAAGTCGGCTGCGATCGCGAGGATATGCAGACCGCGCTCGCCCGGTTCCGCATGGCGATCGACATTTTCCGTGAAGCGAATGTCCCGCTGGTGGCAGAGGCGGAGGGCCTGTCGAGCCAGTACCAGCAGGTGACCGGCTCGATGACCGCACCGTGGGAGGGCGTGCAGGTGCCGCTCCCGCGGCTGACGCCCTTTCTCAAGAGCCATGACCTCGCGACACGCGAGGCGGCCTGGCGAGCGTCGACGGCGCCGTATGTCGCGGCACGGGACGAGATGGCGGCGATCTTTTCGCGCATGGTGGAACTGCGCAACACGATGGCGCGGAACGCCGACTTCGACAGTTACGTCGAGTACGTCTTCGCGGCCAAGTGCCGCTTTGACTACACGCCAGCCGATTGCGTGACGCTGCAAGAGTCCATCGCGGCCGTGGTGGGGCCCGCGATCGAGCGCGCCCTGGAGAGTCGGCGCACTCGACTCGGTCTCGAGACTATCCGACCGTGGGATCTCATGGTGGATCCCTGGCGGCGCGAGGCTTCGGCACCGTTCCGCAATGCCGACGAACTGCAGCAGGTGGCAGCGCGGGTCTTCCACGCAGTGGATCCCACGCTGGGCGGTGAGTTCCAGCTCATGATCGATGAGCACCTGCTCGATCTCGAATCCCGTCCGGGGAAGGCCCCTGGCGGGTACTGCGATACGCTGCACGCGCGGGGGCGTCCGTTCGTGTTCATGAATGCCGCCGGCGTGCCGGAGGATGTCAACACGCTGGTGCATGAGGCGGGGCATTCCTTCCACGCCTTCGCGTCGCACAGCCGTCCGTTGATCTGGCAGCGGCATCCGAGTTCGGAGGCGGCCGAGCTCGCCTCGATGTCGATGGAGCTGCTCGCGGCGCCGTACTACGCCAGACCGGTGGGGTTCTACGAGGAGCCGGCGGCGATCTCCGCGCGGCTAGAGCATCTCGAGGACATCCTCATCTCGCTGGCCCATATCGCGTCCATCGACGCGTTTCAGACCTGGATCTACTCGCACGAGGCGGGCGGCGATGCCGACGCGCGCGACCGAGCGTGGCTCGAGATCCGCGCACGCTTCGAGCGCGGTGTCGACTGGAGCGGATTGGAGGCCGAGCGGGTCGCGCGCTGGTACCGGCAGCTGCACGTCTTCCTGTACCCGTTCTACTACATCGAATACGCCATTGCCCAGATCGGGGCACTGCAGGTCTGGCGGAATGCGCGGAAGGACCCCGTCGAGGCGGTTGCCGCGTATCGGCGATTCATGGAGTTGGGGGCCACCCGCCCCCTGCCGGAGTTGTACCGGGCAGCCGGAGTGGACTTCGCCTTCGACGCCGGGCTCCTGCGGGAGCTGGTGGAACTCGTGGAGGAGGAGATGGCCACCCTCCGCGCCGCGCTCAGCTGATCCCAGGGGCCGATTTCCGCCCTCACTCCTTGCCCTGACCCCGCCACCCCGGCAGATTGGGGGCTTGGGCAGCACAGGGAGCAGGACCTACCCGAGCGCGGAGTCTGGATGGCGAAGGAAGAGGGGATCGAAATGGAGGGGCTGGTCCAGGAAGTCCTCCCGGACCGCAACTATCGCGTCCTCCTGGAGAACGGACACACCATCCTCGCCTATGCGGCCGGGAAGATGTCGAAGTTCAAGATCCGCGTCCTGGAGGGTGATCGCGTCAGCGTCGTCCTCTCGCCGTATGATCTGACGCGCGGCCGGGTGGTTTACCGGCACAAGTAAGAGAGAAGAGAGAAGAGAGAAGCGAAAAGAGAAAAGAGAAAAGCGGGCCGGACTTCCAATGGGAGCCGGCCCTTTCAGTTGCCCAGAATCCTCGCCGCGAAGCGAGCCAGTTCGCTTCCTTTCTTGCGCATTCCCTTCTGGACTGCCTCTTCGATGGCGCTGCGGAATTCCCCGGCCGAGGCATAGCGCTCGTCGACGTTGTTGCGCAGCGCCTTGCTGAGCACCGCCGAGAGCGCCTCGCTCACATCGGGCCGCTCGGTCGTGAGGTTGGGGATCACATCGCTGGTCTGCTTCGCGAGCACCTGCTCCACCGATCCGCCGGGGAAGGGGGCCCGACCGAGCAGGGAGTAGACCGCCACTGCCGCGAGCGAGTAGAGGTCGGTGCGCTGGTCGACCTGCTCGCCCAGCAACTGCTCCGGCGAGGCGAACTGTGGCGTGCCGCTCTGCGAGGTGGCGCCCCCGTAGCGGCCGGCGCCGAGCAAGGCGAGGGCCAAGCCGAAGTCGGTGATCCGGATCGAGCCGCTCGGCTCAATCAGGATGTTTTCCGGCTTGATGTCGCGGTGCACCAGCCCGAGCGCGTGGGCGTGTCCCAGCGCGGAGAGCGCTTCGCGCAGCAGCCGGAGCACGCGCTCCACTGAGAGCGGCCCCTCGGAATGCACCAGTTGGGCGAGGTTGGGACCGTCAACCACTTCCATGGTGTACCAGAGCAGCCCGGAGCGACCCGAAATGTCGTAGATGTTCACGATGTTCCGATGGCTCAACCGCGCGGCGAGCTGTGCCTCTCGGCGGAACCGCTCGACCGTCCCGGCGTCCTGCGTGAGGTAGGGGTGCAGGATCTTGAGTGCGACCTCGCGTTCGAGGTGCAGGTCGCGCACGCGGTAGACCCGGCCGAAGCCACCCTGCCCCAGTGGAGCGAGCAATTCGTAGTCGTCGCCGAGCGCCCGCCGGAGACGCGCCTCCCAGTGGGCGCCGTCGGCGACATCGGTCGGCATCGTGGGCAGGGACACCGTGGTGTCGCCGAACGCGCCGGCATCGCTGGCGAAGTCTTCGAGCATCTCCGCGGCGGTGAGGTAGCGCTCGTCGGGGTCGGGATCGAGCGCCCGCTGGATCACGCGCTCGAGCGCCGCCGGCACCACGGCTCGGATCTCCCGGGGTGGGATCAGTTGAGTCGGGTCAAGCGGCGGGGTGATGGCGGTGATGGCGTAGTAGAGAATCGCCCCGGCCGTGTAGACATCGCTGGTCGGGTCGCCCTCACGACCCTCACGGACCTCAGGGGCCAGGAACGGCATGCCGGTCGGTTGCTCGCTGGCCGGGATCTCGGGCAGCGTCAACGAACAGAAGCGGAGGTCCGTGATGGTGCCACGTTGGGTGTTGGTCAGCAGCAGTGATGGCGGCACGATGCGCCGGACAATGATGCCGTAGGCGTGGGCGTGCTCGAGCGCGCCCAGCAGGTCGCGCGCGAGGCCGTGCACCGTGGGCACCGGCCTCGGACCGCGCTGGATCGCCTCGGCCAAGGACTCGCCTTCGATCCAGTTGCCGACGCGATAGGCAATGTCACCGATCACTGCCGATTCGTAGCAGTGCCGGATGGCCGGGTGGTCGAGCCGCGCCAACGCCTCCGCCTCCTTCAGGAACCAGCGGCGCAGTGCATCAGAGGTGTCGATGTTGATGCGCAGCGACACCGAACGTCGCAGCAACTTGTCGAACGCGCGGAACAACAACCGCTCCGGTGAGACAGCCACCGGCTGGTCGAGTCGGAAGCGGGCCCCAAAGGTTGCCTCGATCCGTTCCTGCAGCGCGTCGTGGACAATGATCGTCATTGCCGTAGGCATCCGGGTGACTCGTCAGTCATCGTCACCCAGCGCCCCCATGAGCTGGGCACGGAGGGCAGCCAGTTCGTGTCGCATGGCCCGGGCGGGCCAGTCGGTCCGCCGATCCAGGGCATCGAGCAGGTCACCATACCAGCCGAGGGCCTGCGGCGCCGGCGGCAAGCCGTGGA
Source organism: Gemmatimonadota bacterium (assembly GCA_040002895.1). Taxonomy (GTDB): domain Bacteria; phylum Gemmatimonadota; class Gemmatimonadetes; order Gemmatimonadales; family GWC2-71-9; genus Palsa-1233. The sequence continues at coordinate 29,093 of JBDUDP010000014.1, read as the reverse complement.
TGGCCAGGTACTCACTCCCGAGTCGCTCGACCAGGGCGATGGCCGTGCCGCAGTCGTGGATCTCGTCGGCGGCGCAGATGTCGAGTGCGCGCGGCTCCATGATCAGCAGGTGGTTCAGCAGCACCCGCTTGCGGTGAATCCACGGGATCATCTCGCCATGATCATCGACCTGCATCTCGGCCGCATCCCGAGCCACTGCGAGCACCACGGGTCCGAACTTGTCGGTGATCTTGTCGCAGACGTCAGTCCGGTCCACCCTCGGTGTCGCCTCGACCACATGGTGGAGGATGCCGGCAACGATGGTGAGTTCATCGACGCCATGTCGGGCGAGGATCACCGCCACGTTGGCGGGATGCGCGAGGAAGGTCATCGCCCCTTCTCGCGGTGCGTGGGGTGCGTGGTACTTCGCGGCAAAGGCGAAGGCGTGGTTGATCCGATCGCTGTACCCGTGCACCGCGCCGCTCATGGCAGCCCCAGAAGCTTGTGGGTCTGCAGCGAGATCCCCCAGCGCGGATGGGCTAGGCAGTAGGCCACGGCGGCATCGGTGTTGGCCACCCGATCGGGTCCATCCATTGGCTGGAGCAGCAGGTGCTCGAAATCCAGGTCGGCGAACCGTTCCGGCATTGCCGCGGCTTGGGGGAACACCAGCTTGAGCTCGTCGCCCGAGGTCTGCACCAGCGGTGCGTTGGCCTTGGGACTCACGCAGATCCAGTCGATGCCCTCCGGCACGACGCGCGTGCCGTTGGTCTCGATGGCGATCTCGAAGCCCTCGTCGTGTAGTGCCTCGATCAACGCGTCGTCCATCTGCAGCGTCGGTTCGCCGCCGGTGCAGACCACGTAGCGCCGGGCGAGCGATGCCTCATCGTCGGGCCAGATGGCAGCGACGTGTGCGGCGAGATCGACGGCATGCGCAAACTTGCCGCCACCCGGACCATCGGTGCCGACAAAGTCGGTGTCACAGAAGGAGCAGGTGGCCATCGCGCGATCCGCCTCGCGTCCGGTCCAGAGGTTGCAGCCCGCGAAGCGGCAGAACACCGCTGGCCGTCCGGCCTGACGCCCCTCGCCCTGCAGGGTAAAGAACACCTCCTTCACCGCGTAGCTCATTGGACACCCGCCACATACGGCGCGGGGTCGGCAAGTCCGAGCTGAGCAAAGCCGCGCAGGCGGAGCAGACAGGCATCGCAGTGCCCGCACGACGTACCATCGGGCGAGGGATCGTAGCAGGTGCGGGTGAGGGCGTAATCCACACCCAGCGCGTTGCCCTTGGCGATGATCTCCGATTTCGACAGCCGCACCAATGGGGCGCGGACCGTAAGGTCGGTGAGCCGAGTGCCGAGGCGCGCGGTGGCCTGGAAGGCGGCGATGAATTCCGGGCGGCAGTCGGGATAGCCGGAATAGTCGAGGGCATTCACGCCGATGTAGATGTCGCGGGCGTCGAGCACTTCGGCCCAAGCCAGCGCGTAGGCGAGGAAAATCGTGTTCCGGGCCGGGACATAGGTGCTCGGGATCTCGCTCGCCATCGTGGCGGCCGGCCGGTCCTTGGGGACGGCGAGATCGGAGGTCAGGGCCGAGCCGCCAAAGGTGCGGAGATCAATCTCGGCGATCCGGTGCTCGGCTACCCCCTGGGCCTGGGCCACGCGGGTCGCCGCCTCGAGTTCCACGGCGTGGCGCTGGCCATAGCGAAACGAGAGGGCGTGGCACGCGAACCCCTGTGCCTGCGCGATGGCGAGGCAGGTGGCGGAGTCCATCCCCCCGGAGAGGAGGACGACGGCCTTGGGAGCGTCCGATGGCATCCCCCAAAGTTAGCCGAGGCTGGGGCTGGCCGCACTCGCCGTGGAGCTCGTGTTACGTTGCTGACTTCCTCCATCTGGTCCAGGCAACGGCAAAGGAGGGCCGGTGACCGATTGCACCCAGCCGAATCCACCAGTGGTCCATCGCGCTCGCCGGCCAGGGTCCCCCACGCGTGGACGGGTCGCGACCGCCCTGATGCTGCTCGGGCTGTCGGGTTCCGCCCTCAGCGGACAGGGGCGCTCCCTCGTCGTGGCCGCGACCGATACCATCGGCCTCAACTACGACTTTACCCGGATTGCACAGGCGAGTATCGGCCCCGCTGGCATCGTCGCGGTGGCACAGCCGAATGACCACCAGATTCTGCTCTTCGACCTGGCCCGCCTCGACACCCCGCCGACGGTGGTGGGGCGCAAGGGCGAGGGGCCGGGGGAATTTTCCGGATTGGCCGGGATCGGATGGATTGGCTCCACCTTGTGGGCAGGGGACTGGAGCCGCCCGCGGATCGAGTTCTTCGATGCAACGGGGAAGTTGCTGCGTTCGAAGCAGTTCACGCCACCGACCAGCCCCACACGACCAGCGAGATACGTGGCGCCGACACTCGTGCTCCGGGGCGAGTCGCTGATCTACTTTCCAAGTCTGATGTTTTTTCCCGGCAGCGAGACGCCGGCTGGGTATGATCCTGCCTTTCCAATTCTCCTCAGCGTGCAGGGTCGGGGCTCCGCCGACACGATCGCGCTGATCAAAATGCTGGATGCTGGGATGATCCTCAGGGGGGATCGGGGAAGCATGGTCGCCAACCAGCCTCTCACCCCTCTGAACATCCTTGTCGCGGGAGCAGGCGGAGAACGAGCCCTCCTGGTCTTGCAAGCAGAACCGGAGGCGCGGGTCGGGCGAGCACAGGTCCGGGTCATCTCGGCCACCGGGGCGAGAATCTACGACCGTGATCTTGGGGTGCAAGCGAGCCCGGTGTCGGATCGAACTTGGGATTCGGTCGTCACCCACTGGGTCACGACGTCGGTGCCACGCACTTGGTCGACCGCCGCGCTTGCGAAGGCGGGCTTAGCCGAGGGGCTCGTGAGGCCCAGGACTTCCCCGGCAGTGTCGGCCGCGCTGTTGGGTCAGGATGGGAGGGCGTGGATCCGAGTTGTCGAGGTACGCAATGGGATGGTGGTGTGGAGGGTGCTCGCGCCCTCGGGCGCGGAGCAAGGCACGGTGACGCTCCCCGCAGGCCTCCGCCTACTTGATGCCGCTGCGAACTTCCTGGTTGGTGCGGTGAGCGATGCGGATGGCGTCGAACATCTGGTCCGTCTGCGGTTGGCGGCTGCGAGGTGAGGAGTGCTCGCCGAACGACAACGCGCTGTCCCGACGACACGCGACCACGTCATGTCTCGCCGGAGTTCATACCATGGGCCTGACCGAACTTGTGCTGATCGCATTCCCTGGGCTCTTCGGGATCGCATTCATCGTCGCGTTGGTACGGCGTGTCCGTCGCCGCCGGGGGGTGCCGAGAGATTCGACGACGGAGTTCTTCAAGGCGGTGCGTGATCCCGAGCCGAAGGAGTGACGGCCGTGTGCCCCGCCTTGCGCCCCCTCCTGAACCTGCTGGACGACCGCGCCACGCCCCAATGTCGAACGAGGCACGCTCCGGGGTCTTGACGTTGGCGATCAGCCTGCGATCGGCGTCGACACCCCGAGCTTGAAGCCGTCGAGATCCTTGAACTGGAACATCCGGGCGCCCCAGGGACGGTCAGCCGGCTCGCTGAGCAGCGTTCCGCCTGCTGCCTTGATCCGTGCCGCGGCCGCGTCAACATCGGCGTAGCTCGGCACATTGAGCTGCAGGTAGAAGCCCTGACCCTTGATGCGATCCCAGCCGAGCGCGCCATCATCCTGGTTGAGGACAATCTGGATGGTGCCTGAGCTGATGATGGCGCCGGCGATCTTGCCGTCGCGTTCAAAGGTCATCCCGACCGTGAAGCCGATGGCATCACGGTAGAAGTTGATGGAGGCATCGACATTCTTGCAGGTGAGCGAGCAGCCCAGGGCGGTTGCATTGAGCGGCGCAGCGGTATCGGTCATCGTTCTCTCGGTGTAGGGGAAATCACGGGAGGAATGATAGTCAGACGCGGCGGCCGTCGCCCCTGATCGGCGCACAGAGTCCTTGCCCTGTGAGGGCGTTGGCGGCATCCTTTGGACACCAACCCGAAGGAACCCCACATATCAGGCGAGCGGGCTCTGACCACTTCTTCGTTCATCACCCGGTGCGTCCTGATCGCCAGTTGCATGGTGGCAACAGGGCAGGCCGTGGTCGCACAATCGTCGCCCAAGTCCACCCGCGCCACACGGCTCTCCGGCCCGGCTCCCCAGATCGACGGCCTCCTTGATGACCCGGCCTGGGCAGCGGCGCCCGTCATCTCGGATTTCGTGCAGAAAGATCCGGATGAGGGGAAAGCCCCCACCGTCGTGACCCAGGTTCGCCTGCTCTATGACAACGACGCGCTCTACGTGGCGGCGCGGATGCTCCGACCGGACGCCAAGGCGATTCGCCGCTCGATCTCCCGGCGTGATTCGGAGAGCGATGCTGAAGTCTTTCTGGTGTCGCTCGATCCGTACCACGACCGGCAGACCGGATACACCTTCTCGATCAACTCCGGGGGTGTGCGCGGGGACTGGTACCACCCCCAGGACCAGGAGGGTGGGCGAGAAGCGCAGTACGATCCGGTCTGGAGCGCGCGCTCCCGCGTGGACGACGAGGGATGGTCTGCCGAAATGCGGATTCCCTTCTCGCAGCTGCGTTTCAACACCGGCGACAATCAGGTGTGGGGGCTGCAGCTGACGCGCAGCCTCCCCGACAAGAACGAACGGATCCAGTGGGTGCTCATCCCGCGGGGTGTCGCCGGCTTCTTTTCCCGGTTCGGACAGCTCGAAGGGATCAGCGGCATCCCCTCGTCCAGGCGCCTCGAGTTGTTGCCATATGTCACCGGCGGCCTGACCTATCGCGCCAATGTGAATCCACGGAATCCCTTCGAGGACAAGGCGTCGGGTCGGATCGGGGGCGATCTCAAGATGGGGCTCGGGCCAAATCTGACCCTCAACGCGACCGTGCTCCCCGACTTCGGCCAGGTTGAGGCAGATCCTGCCGATGTCAATCTGTCAGCGTTCGAGACCGTCTTCGCCGAGCGGCGCCCCTTCTTCACGGAGGGGAGCGAAGCGCTCACCGGACTGGCGCAGAATTTCATCAACCGACCAGTCTATTTCTATAGTCGGCGCATCGGGGCGCCACCGCGAGGACGTACCGTCGGCGATTTTGTCGACCAACCAGACAACACCACAATTCTCTCCGCTGCCAAGGTGACGGGGCGGCTCAAGTCCGGCCTCTCGGTCGGACTGCTGGCGGCGGTGACGCCGCTCGAGTACGCGCGCTCCTACGATTCGCTCACCGATCGTATCAGTGAGGTCGCGGTCGAGCCGGCGAGTTCCTTCACGGTGCTGCGGCTGCAGCAGGACCTCGGGACGCAGCAGTCGAACGCGGGATTCAACCTCACGCACGCGCACCATTTTGTCGACGAGCGCGGAGGGTTGCAGGACATCCTCTCCCGGGATGCCGTGACCGGTGGCCTGGACTTCAAGCTCAGGAGCCAGGAGGGGAAGTACGAACTCACCGGCTTTGTCGGGGCCAGTTACGTCGAAGGCGATTCGACCGCGATCGCGCGGTTGCAGCGCGGCAGCGCCCACTATTTCCAGCGGCCGGATCAGGATCATGTCCGGTACAACCCGGGTCGCACCTCGCTGAGCGGCTACACCCTCTCACTCCGCCACGACAAGAACGCTGGACGACTCACGTTCTGGGGGATCCAGCTCCTGGCCCGCTCCCCCGGGTTCGAGATCAATGATCTGGGGCGGATGCAGACCGCCGACGACATCGATTTCAATGCCGACTTCGGGCTGCGCAACAACAAGCCGCTCAAAGCCTTCCGATTCTACAGTCTCAATCTGGCCACGCGCTCGGGCTGGAACTTCGGCGGCATCCGCCAGTACTCCAACGCCGGACTCAACACCAGCCTCACCTTCAACAACTTCAAACGCGCCACACTCAACTTCAACTACAACTTTCGCTCCCAGAGCGATGTCCTCACTCGCGGCGGCCCGCTGATGGGTACACCGAACGCGGTGAGCATCTCGAGCGGCCTCAACAGCCGGCCGAACATTCCGGTGACCTGGAGCATCAACGCCAGCGGCGCACACGATGAACTTGGCGGGTGGTCGTGGACGGCACGTTCCACGCTCAGTGTCCGCCCCGGCGCACGGTGGCAGGCGTCGGTGGATCCGACCTATACCCGGTCGGCAGACGCGCGGCAGTACGTCACCACCAAGAGCGGCGGCTCGCCGGCAACGTTTGGCAACCGTTACACCTTTGCGTTTGTGAAGCGGAGTCAGCTCTCGGCTCGGTTCCGGCTCAATTACGCGGTCACGCCCAACTTCACGGTCGAGGCCTACGCGGAGCCGTTTGCGGCGAGCGGGAAGTACTCCACCTTCGGCGAGCTCTCGGCACCAAGAAGCAAGTCGCTGCGGCAGTATGGGGAGGCGGGAACTGGGACGGCGATTGCCCGGAACCCGGACAGCTCGTACACGGTGACCGATGGCGCTCAGTCCTTCTCGCTCCCGAATCTCGATTTCACCCGGCTCTCGTTCCGATCAAACCTCGTGCTTCGGTGGGAATGGCTCCCGGGGAGCACAGCCTACCTCATCTGGCAGAACAACCGCCAACGGCTGACTCCATTCGGGACGTTCGTGAACGCAGGGCGCCTCTTTGATGCCATCAGCGCGGACGGGGACAACTTTCTGGCATTGAAGGTGAGTTACTGGATCGGGGTGAAGTGAGCAAGAGGCAGGATGGCGAGGCCGGGGCGGCGCCGTTCTCCATCGTGAAAACACGCGGGCCGCGCGAGCAAGGATGCCCGCGCGGCCCGAGTGCGGATTCCACGAGGAGCGTCCTAGCCGCGGCGCCTGGCCTTCGGCGGCGCGAGATTCGAGCCGAGCTGATAGCTGGCCTGCAGCATCACCTGGCGGCCAAGCGTCGCGGAACGCTGCTCCCGGATGTAACTGCTGGTGCTCGAGATCGAGAAGCCACTGTTCTGGTTCAGCAGGTCGCTGCCTGAAATCCGGATTTCGGCCCGATTGTCGAGGAACTGGTAGCCTACGGAGGCGCCCAGCATGAAGATGTTGTCGCGTGGGCCGAAGATTTTCTGGTCATAGACGAGGTAGTTGCCCGTGACCGTCGCCGACACGGCCTCGCTGGCGTACCAGGTGCCGTTCCCCGAGAAGTTCTTGGTGACATAATGCTGGTTCAACGCGGTATTGATCGAGTAGGTGACCGAGTTGAAGTCGAGCTGTGCCCCCGCGCTGAGGTCGAAGAACTCCTTGGTGCGGTTCTGCAGCCGGAGGCCGGCGCTGTGGTTCGCCGTGTGGCTGACATTCTCGATCTGGTTCACCTGCTCCGAGCCGCGCGTCCGGTTGTAGCTGTAGTCCACGTCGAGCTGGATCCCCAGCGCGCGAAGCGGTGAGCCATAGCTGCCACCGAGGCTGCTGTTCCAGCCATCGCCGAGATTGATCGGCTTCACCGTCTGGCGCCCTTGCGCGTCAATGTCGCGCGAGTTGACGATCTGGTTGCGGTTGTAGCCCAGGTTCGCGAAGAGATAGATGCTGCGGAACGAGAACTGGTCGAACCGCCGGAAGTCGGTCCGCAGCGAATGCTGGTACTGCGGGGTGAGATCCGGGTTCCCGATATAGGTGCGGAGCGGGTTGGTGTTGTCGACGAACGGTTGCAACTCGTTGAGGGACGGCTCCCGCGTCGACGTCCGGTAGTTCACCGAGACATTGCTCCCCTGATTGAACTGATAGCGCAGGTTGCCTGAGGGGAGCAGGTTGGTGAAGCCGTTGGAGATCTCCTCGTTGCGATTGATGATCTTGCCCTGGAGGTCCGACTTCTGCGCCTCGAGACCGAGCACCCATCGCAGCGTCTTGGTGTTGCGGCTGAGGCGCGTCCCGCCGTTCAGATAGGAGTAGGTCCGATCAAAGTTCTGGGTCAGGTCGGTGTTGGGAACCTGGGTGGTTCCGACGATGTCGTTCACGACGTAGTTCTGGGTTTCCGAAATCGCACGATGCTGCCCGAACAGTTCGAGCACGGCGCCGCGGCCGAGCGGATTCGTCAGGCCGAGGCGCTGCCCGGAGGTGAACGTCCGGCTGTTGCGCCGCTGCGACTGCAGCACATCACGCGTGATGATGCCACCGGCGCCGTCGGTCAGGTCGGTGTTGGAGTTCAGCGTGGACTGCTGATTGGGCTTGCTCAGGTCGCCCCACGCCTCCGCCACCAGCGTGCGACCGGCCTGATTGAAGCGACGCGAATAGGTCAGGCGTCCGTCGCCCCCGAGGTTGTTGGCGTTGGTCGACACCGCCGAGGTGGCGCTGTTCTGGAAGGCGCCACTCGGCGTCCGCGTCTCCTGCTGCGACACGTTGTCCGAGTTGTTTGGTCCACCGGAAAAATTGCCGCGGAAGCGAAGCTGACTCCAGGCACTGAAGCTGTGCTGCGCATTCAGGTTGAGCCGGTGCGACACCGAGTTCGACATGCTGCGTGCGGTCTCGTTCCGGTTTGCCGAGACGCTCTCGCCCTGCAGCAACTGCTCGACGGTCTCCGACTGCCGCCGGTTGTCGCTGGTGCTCAGGAAATAGCTGCCGCGGAGCCAGCTGTCCTTGGCAAACTGTTGGCTACCGTTGAGGCCGATGGCCATCGTCTCGCTGAAACCATTGCTTCCGCCGCCGCTGGCGCCTCGCCCCACGTCGGCCATGGGCCCGAACGAGAACCCGGCATTGCCCACGTTGTTCCGGTTGCCGATCAGGGAGAGCTGGGTCGTGGGGGAGAAGCGATTGAGATTGAGGGCGCCGGTGTACCGGGCGTTGTCGGCCTTCGAGCCGGCGAACGCGCCTTCGCTGCCTGGTGCGGGGCCCACACCGGCAACCGACCGTCCGAAATAGCCGACGCGCGCGTTCGGCTTGAGCACCAGGTTGATCGTCTTCTGCTGGTTGCCGTCGTCGATGCCCGAGAATTCTGCAGCATCCGACTTCTTGTCCAGGACCTGGACCTTGTCGATCGCCGCCGCGGCGAGATTCTTCGTGGCCATCTTCGGGTCGTTGCCGAAAAACTCCTTGCCATCCACCAACACCTTCTGGACTGTCTGGCCCTGCGCCTTGATCGTGCCGTCCGTCTCGACGGTCATCCCGGGCAGGCGCTTGAGGAGTTCCTCGACGGTCGCATTGACACGGGTCTTGAACGCCTCGGCGTTGTACTCGAGGGTGTCGGGCTTGTTGACGATGGGGACGTGTTCCGCCGTGGCGACCAGTTCGTTCAGCTTGAAGGCGGCGGCGTGCATCACGACCGTGTCGGCCGTGATGGTCGCGTTGGTAATGGTGAAGTCACGCCGGACCGGCGCGTAACCGATGGCCGTCACCTGCAGGATGTAATCGCCGGGCTTGAGGCGCTTCAGCTCGAAGCGACCGGTCGTGCCGGTGGTCGAGAACACGGCAATCACGGAGTCCAGGCGCGTGAGTGCCACGACCATTGCTCCGGACTTCACCGCACGGGTCGAGTCGACCACTACGCCCTTGACGTCGAACTGCTGCGCCGCGAGTGCGGCAGGCATCGCGAGCGCGGCCGCTGTCGCGGCGGTGATGACGAATCCGGGAAGGCGATGGCGAAATGACGTGGTGGCCACTTAGTTGCCACGTCCGCGACGGCCCTTTGCCATTTCGTCCATCTTCTCCTTGACGATTTTGTCATATTCAGCGCGAGTGACCTTGCTCCCATCCGAGGGGACCTTGATGGGCGCAATCGGGGTGCTCAAGTCGATGGCGGTGGCGGTATAGATCACCTTGTTCGAGTCGACCGTCAGCGTGAGAATCAGACCCGGCAGTCCGCCGTATTGTGCCGGTCCGGCCGAGATCGGGATGTCGGGGGCGAACCACGCCTCGTAGTTGGTGCTGTCCTGCGTGGCCTTGGCTTGAAAGACAGGGTGACCCAGGAAGGATGCCTGTTCACCGGTGAGCTTCCAGCTGAAGGCTGGACGAGCGTCCGGAATCCGGAAGGTCCGGCCGAGAAACTGCCGCACCTCCACGTAGCTGCCGTCAGCGAGGTTCGTGAATGCACCGGCCACCGTGCCGCCGCCGGCCCCTCCTCCGAAGGAGAACATGGCTCCGGTCATCGCCATCTCCCCGTCCCCCCTGCGGAGTTCCGTCACCTGGACCCCGGCCAGGCCGCCTCCACCAGGCCCGCCGCCGACGAACCTGACCTCCCGGGCACTGTTCGCATCACCTTCGGCTCGCGTGGGCTCGGCGAAAAGTGCGGCGTCCGGCGAGAAGGTCAGCTGCATCGGTTTGGTGGTCGACTTGGGGAAGCGGCCAGCCATCGGGCTGTTGGGAGGGAGCTTGAAATCGAGTGCCGTCGTCTCGTTGTAACGGACGACCCCGGACTGGGCCCCCGCCAGCGCAGGTGGTCCGACGAGCAGGGCCGTGAGCAGCATCGGTCGGAACATCACATCAACTCCTGGGTCAGGGGACAGGGCAGGGGCTTCGCCGACAGTACGTGCCGGGCCATCGCGGGGTTGATGCGCGGTGGGTCCGTATCGTTGCGGACTCGCGGGGGGAACACTCCCCCTGGGGGCGCCAAGGGCCCCCCATCAGGGCCGGGCTCGGCTTTGTGGAGGACTACCGGACCACCACGCCGTTCTTCATGACGAAGGTGACCCGCTTCAAGGTTTCGATAGTGGTCAGCGGATTCTCCGGTGTGGCGATCAGGTCCGCGAACATCCCCACCTGCAGCGTTCCGCGCTGGGCGTCGACCCCCAGGAGGCGCGTGGCGTTCGTGGTCATCGCCTTGAGGATCGCCGGGGCTGGCCCCGCTCGGCGAATCGCTCCGACGGTAGGCGCGATCGCCGCGAGATTTGTGCGACAATCCTGCCTCAACTCAATCCCATCTGTTGCAGCAGCGCATCGAATCGCGGATGCCGGTGTAGCGGGGCCAGCAGGAACGAGGCCTTGATGCTGTAGACCGGCCCGGCGTGTTCCGTCACGGCGCGCTCAAGCCAGTCAAGCGACCGCTCCGTGTCCGCGACCCCGAGATACGCGTAGGCGAGGTGATACGGCGAGACATACTCAGTCGACGCGCGACGTTCCAGCTCCGTCAGCACGGCCCGAGCCTTTGCGGCTTCCCCCACGCGGCCGTAGGCAATTCCCAATTGCCCGAGCCAGAACGAATCCCTTTGGGAGACCTCGACCGCGCGCTCGATTTCGGCGAGGCCCTCCACTTCGCGTCCCGCCAGCAGGTAGGCCCAGCCGAGTGTGGCCCGCCCACGGTCGTGCTGGGGATCCACCTCGATCGCCGCTTCAGCCGCTGTGACCGCTTCGGCGTGCCGGCCCGCGCGCAGCAGGGTGGTGACGGAATCGAGGCGATGCACCAGCGGGTCAAGCTCGTTGGCGCGTTGTTGCAGCGCAATCGACTCATCAAGCCGGCCCAGCGCGGCACAGAATCGGCCATACTGATTGTAGCTGTCGGCATCCCCGGGGTTCAACTCCAGGGCCCGCTTGAATTCCCGCTCTGCTCCGAGCCAGTCGAATTCGGCGACACCCTTGAGGCACCCCGCGGTACAGTGGGCGGCACCGAGGTCTGGGTCCAATCGCAGTGCCTCGGTGACGGCAACCAAGGCCCGGCGGTACGCAGGACCCGGAGGGACATGCCCGGTCTCCGCCGCCTCGGAAAGCGCCAGCGCCATCCTGGCGTGTGCCATCGCGAAGGTTGGGTCGCGCGCGATGGCGCGCTCGAAGTACTCCACCGCGCGCTCGTAGCCTTCGGGGGTGTATTTCGTGTGCCACTGCCGACCCTTGAGGAAGAGCTGGTACGCCTGGAAGTCCGTGGTCGGCACCTTTCGGACCCGTGCCTGCTCGTCCCGTGACAATTCAGTTGCCAGTGCTGCCGCGATCTGGAGCGCGACATCGGCCTGAATCGCGAAAATATCGGTGAGTTCGCGATCGTAGGTCTCGGCCCACAGGTGCGCCGCGCTGGCCACGTCAATCAACCGCGCGACAATACGAACGCGATCACCCGCAGTGCGCACGCTGCCATCGAGCAGTGCCGTGGCCCCGAGCGTGCGCCCAAACTCCGTCGCACTCTGCTGGCGTTCTCGGAATGGTATCACCGAGCCGCGCGAGATCACCCGGAGGTTGCGGATCTTGGACAGGTGCGTGATCACATCCTCAGTGATCCCGTCGGCGAAGTAGTCCTCGCCGGACGCCCCGCCGAGGGTCCGGAATGGCAGCACCGCCACCGTGGGTTGCCTGGGGTGTCGAGATGCCCCGATTGTAGTCGATGTGTGGCGGGACCCGTGGCGCAGGTTGTCGGCGAGCGCGACGACGTCGGGGTCCGCGCCGAGGCCGAGGTCAACGCGGAGCCGTTTGGCGTGTTCGACCGAGTGGCTGATGGCCGCAGCGCGATCGCCCGTGGCGTCCAGGGCGCGCATGAGGGTCAGGGCGTGGAGACTCGAGTGGGGATCGGCGAGTACGAGACGACGGCAGGTCCCCACCCACCCTTGGAGATCACCCGCGCGTTCCTGCCGCTCGGCCAGCGACCGCAGCGCGCCGACATGGGCGTGCCCCAATTCGTGGCGTTGTGCATCAAGCCACTGATCGAAGTCGATGGCATCATCCAGGTGAAAGCCGTCGAGGAGGGGAGCTGTGCTCCACTCGAGGATGGCATCGATGTCGTGGGCGGCGATCGCGACACGCAATTCATGGAGATCACAGTCGCACATACCGGGAGTGAACAGCAGTCCGTCGCCCGCCGACGCAATGGCATGCTCGCCGAGCGCCGACCGAAGGACATGGACTGCGAGGTTGAGGAGTCGGCGCGCAGCCGCGGTGTCCCGTTCGGGCCAGAGCAGGGCCATGGCCCGTTCGCGCGCCAGCGGGTGTGGCCAGGCGGAGACGACCAGCGCCAGGAGCGCGAGTCGGTGCCGTTGGGCGGGAGGGCCGCGAAGCGGGGTATTCCCCGAGCGGAGGGTGGCGCCACCAAGCAACTCGACCGTGACCATGCGTCCTCGTCGGCTCGCTAAGTCGTGGCTAATCGCGGAGGGCATGGGGGCTAATCGCTCCTGGTGATGTTCCCTGCGCGTGCTCCAAACCTACACCAACCGCGAGGATATCATGAGTCGTACACCCCAGATTCTGGCCGCGCTGGCCCTGCTGATCGGCTGCGGTGGCACCCCCACCGCCACCGATGCGTCGACGGTCGGTCAGGCGTCGTTCGCGAAGGGGAAGGCGGATGAAGCGAAGGCGCTGGCCGATCTCCGGCAGGCCACAGAGAAGTTTCATGATTTCGCCGCCGCCGAGGCTGCGGGCTGGTCGACCCAGATCACTGGGTGCATGTCGAGTACCGGCGAGGGCGCCATGGGATTCCACTATGGGAACGTCGGCCTGATCGACGGGACGGCCCAGCCCGAGGCGCCCCAATTGCTCCTCTATGAGCCGCAGAAGAACGGCAGCATGCGCCTGGTCGGCGTGGAATACATCATCCCCTACACGTTCGTGAGTCGCGAGTCGGCGCCGCCCGTGCTGTTCGGCCAGGAATTCTCCCAGGTCGACGCCTTCGGCCTCTGGGGCTTGCACGTCTGGGTGTGGCGTGAGAACCCGGCCGGCATCTACAAGCCGTGGAATGCCAAAGTCACGTGCGACAACGCGCCCGTGTCCGCGAGAATGTCTCACAACTGAGGGGCATCCCCCTCACGGAGTCCAGCCATGCCGAAGTTCCTGATTGAACGGGAGATCCCCAACGCGGCCGCGCTGTCCCCGGCAGAGTTGCGCGACATTTCCCGGCGCTCGTGTGAGGTGCTGCAGCAACTTGGTCCCAGTATTCAGTGGGTACAAAGTTATGTGACGGAGGACAAGATCACCTGTGTCTACATCGCGCCGAACATCGAGCTCATCCGGCAACATGCCACACTCGGAGGGTTCCCGGCTGAGCGGGTCCTTGAGGTGGCCACGCTGATCGATCCGACCACAGCGGAAGCCAATCTCCTCTCGGCGAACGACGCGGGCTGATCCTATGCACCTCCGACAGGCCCGGTGCCGTGCGACACGGCACCGGGCCACGTCGTGCCCTGCTTGCTAATGATCCTGCCGTACCACCGCACCATTCTTCATCACGAAGGTGACCCGCTTCAAGGTTTCGATGGTGATCAGCGGATTCTCCGGTGTGGCGATGAGGTCCGCGAACATCCCCACCTGCAGCGTTCCGCGCTGGGCGTCGACCCCCAGGAGGCGCGTGGCGTTCGTGGTCATCGCCTTGAGGATGGCCGGGGCTGGTACGCCGGCCTCGACCCACGCGTCGATGCCTCGGATGGCATCCTGGCCGCGGGTCATCCCGGGCACCAGCGTGGTCGCGTCGGTGCCGTAGACCAGGGTCACGCCGATTTTCCAGGCGCGTGCCAGCCGGTCGACCCACTGCTTGTGGGAGGCCTCGGAGTCATCGAGGGCGAGATACTCAGTGCCCACCAGCACCACGTTGTTGCGCTTCGCCAGCGCGAGATCGGCGTCACTCATCACGAAGCCATGTTCGATGGACGTGACCCCTGCCTCAGCGGCGTTGTGCGCGCCTGGACCGGTCCACGCATGCGCCGCGAGCTTCAGCCCATCGCGTTCCACCTCGGCCTTGATGAAGCGGATGTCATCGGCTGAATAGCTGTAGCGCTGATCGTCGACGACGATCTTGATGACCGTGGCGCCGTAGTGGATGTTCTCGCGGACGGCCTTCACCATCTCGTCGTGTGTGTCGGCAAAGAAGTATTCCGGCTCGGCCAGTTGCTGCTTGTCGGGTTGGAGATGGAACTGCCCACCGTAGGGGGCAATGATCCGGCCGGCGGTGATCATGGTGGGTCCGGGAATCAGCCCTTGCTGGATGGCCTTGCGCACCTGCACACAGGCGTAATTGCCCTCGTTGCCGACATCCCGTACCGACGTGAAGCCGGCGTCCAACATCGTGCGGGCGTTGACGACACCCTCGACGGCGCGATACGCGTCAGGGTCGTACAGCGTGGTGACGTAGTAGTTGCCGTGATCGCGATTCGGCTGGACCACCATGCAGAGGTGGGTGTGCGCATCGACCAGTCCGGGCGAGACGGTCGACTGTCCGAGG
Source organism: Gemmatimonadota bacterium (assembly GCA_040002895.1). Taxonomy (GTDB): domain Bacteria; phylum Gemmatimonadota; class Gemmatimonadetes; order Gemmatimonadales; family GWC2-71-9; genus Palsa-1233. The sequence continues at coordinate 14,071 of JBDUDP010000014.1, read as the reverse complement.
TCAATGACTGTGGCGCCGGCCGGGATGGCGAGACCGGCGCCGATTGCGGTGATCTTCCCGTGCTCCACCAGGATCACCTGGTTCTCCGCACTGGTCCCCGCGTCGGGGTCGACGACGCGGCCGGCCTTGATGGCAGTGACCTGTGCCGCGGTAGCCACCATCGGGCAGGTGAGCATGGCGAACAGGAACAGGGTGCGGCGAGGCATGGCCAGCTCCGGGGCGGAGACGTGAGTACGGGGAGGTTGGGAGGATACGGGCTGTGGTCCCGAAGCGACAGGGTAGGGTGCTGCGTGGTGGCGGAATCGGCGGTTCCCCCAATTCGGAGGTAGGGAGTTATCGTTAGCGGATTCTCCTCGATCCGAGCTCCAACCAACGTTGCGCCCCTCCAGTCCGGAACCGCCGATGATGCGTCGAATTCGTATGGCAGAGGTTGCCGCCCTCCTCCTCTCAGCGGCGGCCTGCACCACGTCAACGGAAAAGGCGGGCGCTCCCGATTCCACGACGGCGTCGGCCCCGGTGGCGGCCATTCCCTACGGCGCCAACGCCGCGGCGAGCGGGACGTTCGAGCACGACGGGGTGAAGCTCTACTATGAAACCTATGGCGCGGGAGAACCGCTGCTGCTGGTCCACGGCAACGGCGGCAGCATCGGGAACTTTGCGGCGCAGATCGAGTACTTCAAGCAGCACTACCGCGTAATTGCGATGGACTCCCGCGACCAGGGACGCTCTGCCGACAGCGACGGCCCGATCACCTACGAGCAGATGACCGACGACCTCGCCGCGCTCCTTGATCACCTCCAACTCGATTCGGTAAATGTGCTCGGCTGGAGTGATGGCGGCATCGAGGCACTGCTGCTGGGCATTCGTCACCCGACCAAGGTGCGCAAGCTGGTGGCCATGGCCGCCAACCTGAATCCCTCGTCGGAGGCGATCTATCCTGAAACCGAGAAGTTGGTCAAGGCGATGCTGGCGGGCATGACTGATAGCATGAAGCACACACCGCAGGGAAAGCGAGACTTCAAGGTGACGAGCACGATGTTGAAGGAGCCTCACATCGCTCCCGCAATGTTGGGGCAGATCAAGGCCCCGACGCTTATTCTCGGTGGCGATCACGACCTGATCACCCTTGAGCACCTCGTCGTGCTGTTCAATCACATCCCGAATGCTCAGCTTGCCGTCTTCCCCAATAGCACGCATATGGTGCCATTCGACGATCCGGCACTGTTCAATGCCACGGTCGAGCGTTTTCTCGCCACCCCGTTCGTGAAACTTGAGCGAATCCCCGCCACGATGGCTTCGTTCGAAAAACTGCTGGCTGGCCTCGCTCACTGACCAGGATGATATTCATGACCCGTTCACCCAACTCGTGTGGGCTGCTATCGCTGGCGCTGCTTCTGACGGTCGTGCGCGCAGTGGGTGCGCAGCAGCTGACCTCGATCGAGCGCTCCCAGATCGACAGCGCGGCGATCGCCGTCCTCGCCGGAACGGGGGCGCCGAGCGCCTCGGTGGCGGTGGTGCGGGGCGGGCAGATCGTTTATGAGCAGGCCTATGGCCAGGGGCGCACCGGCACGCCGGCGACGCCGGCGATGCGCTACGCCATCGGCTCCGTGAGCAAGCAATTCACGGCGACCGCGATCCTCTTGCTGGCCGAAGAGGGGAAGCTCTCGCTCGACGACAAGGTTGCGCGCTGGTTCCCGAAGCTCACCCGGGCGAACGAGATCACCATTCGCCAGCTGCTCTCGATGACATCCGGCTACCAGGACTACTGGCCGCAGGACTACGTCTTTACGGCGATGCAATCACCGACCACGCCCGACGCGATCATGCAGCGCTGGGCCTCCCAGCCGCTCGATTTTGCACCAGGCAGCACCTGGCAGTACAGCAACACCAACTATGTCATTGCCGGGGCGATTGTCGAGCGTGTCGTGGGGATGCCGTTTCTGGACTTCCTGCGTCAACGCATCTTCACCAAGCTCGGGATGACCTCGGTGGCGGACTTCGATGCGGGACCGCTGGCAGCCAACGATGCGGCGGCCTTCCTGCGCAATGGCTTGGGGCCGCTCCGGGCCGCGCCGAAGGAGGCCACCCACTGGCTCTTTGCCGCCGGACAGCTGGCGATGACCTCGCACGACTTGGCGACGTGGGACATCGGCATGATCGAGCACTCGATTCTCACGCCGGCATCCTACCATGCCCAGCAGACCGATGTGCTCCTCGCCAACGGTGCCGCAAGCGGCTACGGCTTGGGGGTCGATGTGGGGATGGCCGGCAGCCGTCGGCGGCTCTCCCACGGCGGCGCCGTGTCAGGGTACACCACCAGCAATATGGTCTTTCCCGATGATGGCGCGGCGATCGTGGTCTTCACCAACATCTACCCGGGTGGGGGTGGGGCGAGCGGTCAGATTGCCAACCGCGTGGCGAACATCCTTTTCGCGAGCGCCGACAGCGTCGACACGGTGGCGCAACGTCAGGCGCGGATGGTGTACGACGGCTTGGCACGTGGGGGCATCGACCGCTCTCTCTTGACCGACAACGCCAACGCCTACTTCAGCCCGCAAGTGATTCAGGACTACGGTGCCTCCCTCGGCCCGCTCGGTGCGCCGATCCAGTTCACCGGCAATGGGAGCGGGGAGCTGCGGGGCGGGCTGCTGATCCGCAGCTACCGCATTCGAGCCGGTGGCGTCACCATGACGCTCACGACCATGGTACGCCCCGACGGGAAGATTGAGCAATACATCGTGCAGCGCGCCGGTTGAGTGTGTCGCGACCCACGTCCTCTGGGAGGGAATCATGCCACGACTGATTCGTCACTCGTGCGTCGTGCTGGTGGTTCTGGTGGGCATGCTCGCGGGACGCCTTGGCGCGCAGGCACCGAAACCGAAGCCGTTGCAGGCATTCGTCTGGGTCAACTCTGCATCGTCCGTCTATCATTGCCCCGGCAGCGTGAATTATGGCAAGACCAAGGACGGTGAATACATGTCGGAAGCCGCGGCGCGCGCCCGTGGCAATCGTGCGGTGGGTGGGGTGGCCTGTCCACGGCCGACTGGTCCGACCATCCCGCCGCTCCCCGGAAACACGTCCGACGTCTGGCTCGACACCGAGGCGGGTCGCTATTACTGCCCATCGACTGCGGCCTACGCCCGGACGTCGAGGGGACGATTCCTCTCAGAGGTTGCCGCACGCAAGGCGGGCTTTCAGGCTGCCACGGGGAAGCGCTGTGGCGCATGACTCGCCAGGGGAGCACCACCCTCACCTGTAGTGGAGATCCTCTCATGATGCGCATGCTGCTGGTGGGTGCCGTCGCGGCCGTGTCGCTTGACTTTGTCCGGCATGACCCGCATCCGTATCACATCGTCTTCGACCTCGCGAGCCAGGACACCCTCGATCAGAAGATGGCGCTGCGGCTGATTGACGAGGCGAGCTCGAATGCGAAGGCACAGGTCGAGATCGTGATGTACGGCAAGGGATATGACCTGGTGATGCCGGAGCGGTCGCAGTACCTCACCCAGGTGCGTGCGCTGCTCAAGCGGCCGAACCTGGCCTTCCGAGTCTGCGCGATCGCGATGAAGAATGGCGGGGTCGAGAAGCGTCAGCTGGAGGCGGGCGTCGAAACCGTACCGGATGGCCTCTTCGAATTGGTGTCCAAGCAGCAGGACAACTGGGGCTACATCAAGGTGAAGTACTGACGCGGATCATGTGCTGCGCCTTGGCCACGAGCCCGCCCATCTGCTCGCGCCTCCGCCTCGCCCATCCGGGGAGGCGCGCGGCGCCCGCCGCCGCTGCAATCAGTCCCATGCCGAGGAAGAGTGATCCCATGGTGAGGAACTTGGCGGCCTTGGCCGAGGTCGTGAGGGCTCCTGCCGCTGCCATCGCCACGCCGAAGCTCGAAATCAACATCCCGCCGCGCATGAGACCCTCCGCCTGCCCGTTGCGGGTCTGAAGCCGGATCCGGTGCCCCGTTGGGGTGGGTTCAAGCATCATGGCCAGGTGTCCATTGGTCCATTGCCGGAATTCGCCTTCCTGACGCAGCGTGCCGCGGGCCGAGAAACATTCACGCGCGGCGATCACCATCTGGTCCCACTCGGCGTCGCTGAGTCGGCGATCGAGGTCGACACTGTCGCGTACGCCAATGGGCAAGCCTACCAGCGTACGGGTCACCGGTTGTGCGACCTGCTCGAGCGAGTACGCCGCATTCGCCACGCGATCGACGGGGATGCCGACCTCGCGTCCGATCTCCTGGAGCTGGGAGAGCGACAATCCATCGTGGTTGGTTCGGTCCGGCAGGAGCGGCTGCGATGCGGCGGCACGCCGGAAGATCTCGGCGATCTCGGCGTCGGTGTATCGGCGGTCGGTCATGGGGGAAAGATTGTCGCTGCGTGCCGAGATTACCACCCCGATGACGCCGCGCCGCTGGGAGCGCTCAGCACACTGTGGGGCGGTGTCCCGGGGAAGCCCAGTCCATGGCCCCCTAATCGGGCGCTAGATTGACTCGTGGCCCGCTTCCAGGATGGGTCTGGAGTAGAGGGTGCCGCCCGAGACGATTGCCGGAGGAGGAACCGTGATGCCCCTCTCACGTCGAGAGATGCTCCAGGAGCTGAGTGCGCTCTGCGCGCTGCCGCTGCTGCGCTGGCCGGAGCGGACTGACGATCCGCTCGGTGGCACCATCGTGGCGTTTCAGGCCGGTCGCCTTCGCGGCGACTGGACCGCTGCCTCGGTCACCCGGATGGCGCTCGACCGGTGTCAGGCATGGAACCGTTCGCTGCATGCGATCGACGCGCTCTCGGCGACCGCCATGGAGGACGCCGTTGCATCGGATGCGCGCGCGCGGAGTCGTGCACTCCGTGGACCGCTCGACGGCGTGTCGGTGTTCGCGAAGTCGATCTACGACATGAAGGGCCTGCCTACGACGGCATCGAGTACGGAGTGGGCCCGACTCTTCCCCGACGTGGTCCTGCAGGATGCGCTGGAAGTGTCGCGACTCCGCGCGGCCGGTGCTGTGGTGCTCGGGAAGACGGTCGCCGACGATTTTGCCTATCGCGGCAACGGGACCAGCTCGCTCTCGGGGCAGGTACGCAATCCCCATGATCCTGCCGGCGTCAAGACCCCCGGTGGATCCAGTGCCGGTTCGGCAGTGTCGGTGGCATGTGGCATGGCGTTCGCCGCGCTCGGTACCGATGACGGTGGCTCGAATCGGATCCCGGCGCAGTTCTGTGGCGTCGTGGGAATGAAGCCGACCTTCGGCCTGGTGCCGCGCACCGGCGTGATTCCCACCTGGCCCTACCTCGATACCCACGGCCCCTTGGCCCGCAATGTGGCCGATGCGGCCTTGTTGCTCGACGCCATCGCCGGTCCCGATGGGTCCGATGGACTCGCCCTCGCCGGTACGTGGCGGCACGGTCTCCTCTCACAGCTGCACGAGGACGCGCTGGTCGGGGCCCGACTGGGCCTGGTCGAGGCGCACGTGCCTCGCAGTCAGATGTCTGCCGAATCCGTCGCCATTTTCGATCGCGCGGTGGCCGATCTCACCACCGCCGGTGCCCTGATCGAACCGAGCGTTTCCACGGTCACGCGAACCACTGTGCGCGCGCTCTTCACCGAGGCGGCGACGTCTCGCGGCGATGTGGTGCCGAATGCCAACTCACCCGCCGCCACCGCGAACGCCCTGCTGCGATACTTCGGCGGACATCGCGGTGATGCGCGACTGGCGGTGGAGCGGGGGCTGGCCGCGTATCGTGCGTTCTACGACGTCCTCCCGACCTCGTGGGATGCCATGGCCACCCTGATGGTGCAACCCTATGAGCAGGATGCCGCCGGTCAATCGTTCGCGCGGTCTCGCGCCACCGTGCTGGAGCAACTGGCCGTGACGTTTCGTGACCAGCGGCTCGATGCCATGATCTACCCGACGATGCCGTTCCCGGCACCGCGCGCGATGGACTCGTGGCCGGACATCCGCACCCCACTCGGATACGGCAACTGGCTGGGACTCCCGGAGGTTTCGGTGCCCGCGGGTATCGGGCAGGATGGGATGCCTGCGGGGAACCTCTCGTTCGTCGGCCTGCCCGGCAGCGACGCGCGGCTGCTTGCCCTGGCGCATGCCTACCAACTGCACTCGCGTCGCTTCGTCGCGCCCCCGTCGCCAGTGGGATGAGGGCTCCGCTGCCGACGGGAACGGCAGCTGACCGTCGAGGCCCGCCACTCGGGTGAGTGACGGGCCTCGCGGTGGCAATCAGATCAGGTGCTGCGTCGTTGCGTGGCGCGCTAGATGCTCAACGCCGGCTCGAGATGGCGCGCGTGCTCGATCCATTTGGACACGGTCTTCGTACCGGGCACCGTTCGCGTGAGATGCTTCTCGCGGTTTACGCGATCGAGGAGATGCACGACATTGTCAGGGTTGCGCATGCCGAGTTCCCGCACGGTCTCGATGCCGGCGGACTCGAGCAGCTGACCGAACTCCGAGCCGATGCCGGAGATGCGCATCAAGTCGGCTTGGTGCGTCCAGGTCGTGAGCTGCAGATCCGAGATCCCCGACCGACTGGCTAGATCGCGCATTCCTTCGGACGAACCGCACCGGGCCAGCAAGTCGGCGGAGGTATGTACACCCGCGGCAATGAGGCGCTCCGCGAAATGGGGTCCGATCCCTTCGATCTGTTCGAGTTTGTAGGTCATGACTCCTCCTGGTGGCACTCGCGCAAGCGGTCGCGCGTCATGCCGGTTGGGGTCAGGCGGAACGAGCGTCGGCACCAGGAGGCTCCCGATGCTGCGCTGTCCACGCCGCGTGACTCACTCGATGAGGCGAAAAACGATGGTTCGCGCCATGCTTGGCAGCGGTCTCATCGAGATGGTTCGGCACGAGGAGCGGGTGGGGGTGCTCCGTGCCAGCCAACACTTCAATATAGCACGCTGGGGCCGGTTTGTAAAGGCCCTAAGTTAATGTGCTGCAATGTGTTATGCTGGGATCACAGGGACCTCGCTGGCGCTGCCAACGCCGGGAAGCTCCTCGAATCCAGATGGGCGTAAGGTTGGGCTGGCGATTTTGCACCTAGGTTGCCCGACAGATCTCTCCCGGATGAGGCTCCAGATGACCTTCGCGTCGCCCAAGTGGTTTCCGCTCGCGACGATCCTCAGCGTTATCAACATGGTGGCGGTCGGATTCGCGGCGAGAGAGGCGGAGCCGATGCATGCGGCGGCGCATGCCGTTCTTGCGGTCGCCCTGGGGGTGTGGGCCACGAGGCTGCGCCATCGTGGCCAAGTCGATGGTCAGAGTGAGCGCCTCGATGCGCTCGACGACTTTGACGCCTTGGACTCACAGGTGGCCGATCTCCAGCAGGCGCTCGCGGAGACGCAGGAACGGCTCGACTTCGCCGAGCGGATCCTGGCTCAGCGTGAGCCGGTTCGACGGCTCGATCAGGAGCCGCCGACCCCCTGAATCGATCCGGTCGTCGCATGCCGCTCCCTCCGCGTGCGACCCCACCACGACAACGGCACCGCCCTGGGATGTTCTCCTGGGGCGGTGCCGTCAGTTGTTCGCTCCGGTCGCGAGATCGCAACCGGCCCGGCTGGACTCAGCGGATTACGGTCGTGCTGCTCTCTTTGCCCCGTGAAGCCAGCACCAACAGGACGATGACGAGCAGGACGACGATGCCGCCGATGACCATCCACATCGGATCGGCGTACCAGGTCGTGTGCGACTCGGTCGTGTGGACGTCGACCTGAACCGGCGACGCCGGATCCTGCAGCGCGAGGAGCGGGGCCGAGACAGCGGAAGCGAGCAAGAGTGCAGCGGAACCGAACAGCGTCTTGAGAATGCGCATAGAACCCTCTCGGAAGTGATGTGGACCACGTTTCAGGGGACGACAAGGGACCGACTGGCACCACACGTTCCCGTTCCGGTCCCCCGGATGGTTGGCGAACCCCTGGCCCCGGCCGATGCAGACACCGACCGGGGCAGGGGATCTGCCGTGTTCAGGACGGGCGACCTACGGTCGCCGCCGCAGGGAGCTCGCCGGTTCGGCACAGCCCATCATGCCGCCCGACTTCGAGGCCGAGGTGATGTCGACGCGACGATCCCACCACTTCCCCTTGTCATGGGTCTGGGTGTTTCGGTCGACCCACTCCTGGGGCACCTGGGCATCGGGAATCGGATAAGCCTCCCCGAATCCCTCGACCAGGGAGATGCGGTCCTGGCCAATCCCGAATTCCACCAGCGTGCGCTCGACGGTCCGGGCGCGGCGCCATGACAGGCCACAGTTGTATTCATCCGACCCGACGAAGTCCGCAAAGCCACCCAGGCGAACCTTGATCTCCGGGTAGAGCTTCAGGGAGTCCGCGGCGGCGCGCACGCTGTCGCGTCCGGCGGCCGAGAGGTTGTCCTTGTTGAAGGCGAAGTTGGTGCCGTAAATCACGACTTCGAGAGGCACCTCCACCGTCGACTGATCGGTCATCCCGTCACAGTTGGCGGTCACCGTGTAGGCGCCGTACCGGGCCCAGCTGAACGCATTGCCGTTCCGCTGCGTGGTGCCCGTGGCCGTGAGCGGACAGGTGGGCATCGGCTTGTTCGTGCCATCGCTCATGTAGCCGGTGACCGTGAACGCGACGGACTCATTCAACTTGGCGCGCGCGTTGTCCGGGCGGAGGTCGATACGCGTCATGGTGACGACCGGCGGGGGCGGCGGTGGCGCCTTGATCGTGACGTTGGCGGTGCCGCTTGTGCCGTGTTCGGCATCGGTGGCGGTCACGAGGTAATTGCCCGGCACCTGTCCGGCCGTGTAATGGCCCGCCGAGGTCATTTCACCCCCGGTGGCCGACCATGTCACGTCCTCTGGCTTGCCGCAATGCAGCGCCGTGGCGCCGAAGTCTGCGGTGGTGCCGCGATCGAGTGTGACGCTGCCCGGTGCCACGGTCACACCGTCGGCGTCCTTGTTGCACGACTTGCCGAGCAGGAGGCTCAGCCCGGCGTTCACGCCGAGGTTGCGATACTTCGCGTGGCCCGGAAGGTCAGCTTTCATCCAGTCCATGGTGGCCTCGACGCGGACGATGCCGAGCCGAAGACCCGCGACTGCACCGAAGCCGTTGTCGGTGTAATCCGCCGTCTCACTGTACTTGTTTCGGACGTAGCGACCCCCAAGCAGAATGGCCGTGTGCTCGCCGAGCGGAACGTTGTAGGTCAATCCGGCGTGAATCGGCACATGGGTGACGTGGGCACCGCCGGCGCCGGCGGCATCGACCTTGGTGCGGCTGATGTCGCCTTCGATCTCGAGGTTCCGGAATAGAAAAATGCCCAGGCGGCCGCCGAACCCGGCACCGTTCTTGGCAGGTAGCTTGTTGATCACATCGGTGGCGAGTGGGTCGCCGAACTTGGTCCAGCGCCCGAAGCCGCCCAGCTCCACGGTGCCGGCGCGTTGGGCCGACAGCGGGGCAACGCTCAGCATCGCAAGGAGTGCGAGCAGTGATGGTCCTGTGTGTCTCATCTTCCCTCTCCAGAGTTGATTGCGACGGGGTGACGCCCGAACCCGGTCGGAATGACACCGGGAGCAGATCTGGCGGGGCCGACCGGAGCGGGATGTTGGTGAGATCGGGGAGTCCTTGAGATGGACAGGGCCGTCGCCGCACGTTTTCATGCCACACCGGCGAACTGACGCTCCCGTGGCTGGAAATGGCCCTTTTTCCGCTACCCACGCTGAGGTTCGGCGGCCCGATGGGATGCGCGTGGGCTGGATGGCGCCGCCGTGGATCTGCCCGGCTGCCGACGCTTGTCAGGCATTCAGGCCAACGGTACACTTTCCGCCACCTCACCTTCAGGAGCCGCGATGCCTCGTCTTCAGGTCGTGCTTGGGCTGGCAATGCTCCTCGGACTCGGCCACGAGGCGCGGGCCCAATCGAACGACATGGCAGCGTTCGAGCTCAACATGGACCGAGTCTCCGTCAAGAAATTCGGGGGATCCCTCGGTGATTCAAAGACCTATTTCGTGCCCACCTATGACCTGCTCGTCTCCGTCCATGGTTCGGTCTGGGCAAAAAAGGGTGGGGCACAAGCTCACGGAAAGTTTTTCGTTGATGGGGTGACTCCTGAGCTGATGCACTCGCTCGCGACGCGGTTGCAGGACGATCTCGTGACAGGGATGCGGGCCGCCGGCTACACCGTGCTCACCTTCGAGGAGATGAAGGGCGAACCGGACGTGACGAAACGCGGGCTCGACACCGACGAGGAGAAGTGGGGCTTTCCCGTCCGCGGCATTGCTCCCCTCAGTTATGTCATTGCGGCACCTTCCCCGGCGCAACAATTCAATAATCCCATACAGGGGCCGGTCTGGCCGTGGCGCGGCATCGCGAAGGCGAAGGATCTGGTGGCCGTCTCCCCGGAGTTGCGCTTCTCCCTGCCACAGATGTGGGGAGAGACCCGGGCAGGCGTGACCACCAATCAAGCCGGCATCGCAGTAGATCCGGCCATGGTGTTCGAGGGAGGGACCATCTACTCAATCACCCGCAAGGGGGGTGGCGAAACCATCCTCATTCAACGGCACGGCGAGCGCCTCGCCGCCGAGAATGCCGGGCGCATCACCCAACTGCGGGAAGACAAGACCAGTTTCTCCTCCACGTGGAAGCGCACGTCGGGCGACTACGCGATGGTGGTGGATCCGGTCGCGTTCGAAAATGGTATCATGCGCGTCGGCAAGGCCGTGAACACGATGCTCCTCAACAAGTTGGAGCGGGCGCACAAGTGAACCCATGGCGGATGGCGGGCGTGGACGACTTACTCCCGATCCTCGAGCGCACACCCGCCGTGCTCGATTCCTTGCTGCGTGGATTGCCGGCGCACTTTGGAGACGCCACTGAGGGAGCAGGGACCTGGAGTCCCTTCGATGTGATGGGGCACCTCATCCATGGTGAACGGACCGACTGGATTCCCCGGGTCGAGCACATCCTCCGACACGGTGATGCCGTTCCGTTCCCGCCGTTCGACATGGCGGCACATGTCGATGCGTCTCAGGGGAGGTCGCTGGATGACGTGCTCGACGATTTCCGGAAGCTGCGCGCCGCGAACCTGGCCCATCTCGCCGAGTTGCATCTCACGCCAGTTGACCTCGAGCGTCCGGGACGCCACCCGGAATTCGGGCCGGTGACGCTGGGGCAACACCTCGCCACCTGGGCGGCCCATGACCTCGATCACCTGCTCCAGGTCACCCGCTGCCTTGGCCGGCAATTTGAGGATGTGGTGGGTCCCTGGCGAGCGTACTTGCGCGTCGTGCGGCCGCTTGACTCCGGGGTTATTCGGCCTCGCTCAGGCATCGATGCCCGCGAAGATGCCAAGATCCGCGGGCTCTGCGAGGATGGGGCCGACGAAGTGGCTTCCGGCTAGCGCTGCACGGTCCGCCGATCGGTCGGGTCATCCATTTCGGGACTGACCTTCAGCCCTTCGAGCCGGATGCCAGCGGCCTCGAACTTCTTGGCCAGCTCGATCTTGGCGATGGCCTTGGTGTAGGCTTCGATCGGCTCGACCTGCCCGCTCTTGACCAAGTCAAACAAGGCATCATTCAGGAGCCGCATCCCCAGCGCCCCACCGGTCTGCATCGCCGACGGGATCTGATGGGTCTTCCCCTCGCGGATGTTGTTCGCAATTGCGCTGTTCACCACCAGGATTTCCATCGCCGCGACCCGTCCCTTCGGCTTCTTCCGACACAGGGTCATCGCGACCACGGCCTTGAGCGACGACGAGAGCATCGTCCGGATCTGTGATTGCCGATCGGCAGGGAACTGGTCGATGATTCGGTCGATGGTCGAGACCGCCGTCGAGGTATGCAGCGTGGCGAAGACCAGGTGGCCGGTCTCGGCCGTCTCGAGGGCGATCTCGATGGTCTCGAGGTCGCGCATCTCTCCGACGAGGACGATGTCGGGATCCTCACGCAGTGCCGCCCGCAGCGCGCGCTTGAAGGAGGTCGTGTGCCGGTGAACCTCGCGCTGATTGATCAGGCACTGCTTCTCGGGGTGCACGAACTCGATCGGGTCTTCGATGGTAATGATATGATCACTACGACTCGCATTGATCGTGTCGACCATTGCGGCAAGCGTCGTGGACTTGCCGCTGCCGGTGGGGCCGGTCACAAGCACCAGTCCCTTCGTCAATTGACAGAGGTCGGTGACCACCTTGGGGAGGCCGAGATCCTGGGCGGTCGGGATCGCCGAGGGGATGACACGAAACACTGCGCCTGGTCCATTGCGGTCCACGAACAGGTTGGCCCGGAAGCGCCCCAGCCCCGGGAGGGCATAGGCAAAATCGGTATCCCATTCCTCAGCAAACTGCTTCCGGTTCCGCTCGGGTGTGATCTCCTCCAGCACCTCCGCCACCCGCTCGGCCGACATCGCCTCGGCACCCTCGATGGGAACGATGTCTCCATTCACCCGAAACATCGGTCGCAGCGTCGCGCTCATGTGCAGGTCGGACGCACCGACGTCGATCATGGTCGCAAAGTGGGTGTCGAGCCAAGCCATGGGGGTTCCTTCGGTAACGGAGAGGAGCAGAGCGAGATGGGGGACGACGGGAAGTATGGTGCATTCCGTTTCATGTGTCGAGGGGTCCGCACTCGCGGACCCCTCGCCCCACGTGCATCCCTGCCCAGGCGCCGACCCAGACTCGGGCCGTGGCGCCAGGGTGCGGTTGCGCTAGTGGATGCCGGCCGCCGCCGCCGGTATGGTGTACGACCACCACTGCGTGGGCAACTTGCGCGGCTGTGGGTAGAGCTGGTCGAGCGTGTTGCCATCGAACAGCCGACCGTTGACCATCACCATGTTCACACTGTTGCTGTTGCGAATATTGGCGAGCGGGTCGCGGTCGAGCACCACCAGGTCGGCGAACTTCCCAGGTTCGAGCGATCCCAGGTCGCTTCCGAGCCCGATGGCCTCTGCGCCGACGATCGTCGCGGCTCGCAGGGCATCATGCGTCGAGAGGCCGCCACTCTGGAGCAGCCACAGCTCCCAGTGCATGCCCAGCCCCTGGAGCTGTCCATGGCTCCCGACGCCGATCCGGCCGCCTGCTGCGACGATCTTTGCCACGTCCTCGGCGTGCTGCCACATGGCGTACTCCTCCTTCACCGCGAAGCCGGCAGGGCCGGGGGCGTTGCCGGTGCCGCGGCGCCGCACCTTGCCGTCGAAGTCCACCGGATGGGTGAAGTGGCGGAGTTTCGCATCGCCGAGCAGGTCTTCGCTCTGGTAAAACCACCCCTCGCCGAACGGGCCGCCGTACTCGACGATCAGCGTGGGAGAGTTGGTCACCTGAGTGGCACGATACCACTCGAAGACATCGGCATACTTGGGCGTGATCGGCAGGGTGTGCTCGATGCCGGGGTAGCCGTCGATGCCATGGGTCATGTTGAGCTTCTGATCCAGCCCGCCCTCGGTGGTGGGCATGATCCCGAGTTCCTTGGCCGCCATGATGATCCATTGACGCTGCTGGCGGTTGCCGCTCATGTACATCTTCAGCGTCTTGGTGTCATAGTACTTGGCGTAGCGGGTGAGGATCTGTTTGGCGTGTTCCAGGCTCTTCACGGGCTCGTCCGAGAAGACCCCCGGTCCGGTGGTGTAGATCCGTGGCCCGACCATCTCCCCGGTGCGCACCCGATCGCCATAGGTCAGGAAATCGGTCGTGGCGGTCTGGGGGTCGCGTGTCGTGGTGGTGCCGTACGCGAGGGTGGCCAGGTACTGCCACGTCTGGGTGTTGTGGATCTGTGGCGTGAGCCATTGAGGATGGTAGTGCGTGTCCACCATGCCGGGCATGATCACTTTGCCGCTGACGTCCACGACGCGCGCGTCGCTGGGGAAGGGAATCGATCCCCGCGGACCCACGCCGACGATCCGGTCGTCGTGGATCACGATATCGGCATTCTCGATGATCTCATCACCCTTCATCGTGATGGCCTTGCCGCCGCGGAACACCAGCGTGCCATGGGGCATGTCCCGGGTCGCCGTGACCGCGATCCGTGTCTCGGTGGGCTGGTAGCCGGGTTTGTCGACCTTCTTGCCGCCGAGCGTGTCGGCCTTGGTGATCGAATCGGCCCGGGTGATGCTGTCCTTCTTGGTC
>JBDUDP010000013.1:0-42366 GCA_040002895.1 Gemmatimonadota bacterium | reverse complement strand
AGTAGTGATCGGCGCCCGGGAATCGCTCGGCCAACGGGACGGCGCTCTCGAATTCACGGCGCATCTGACGGGTGCCGGCGAGGTCTCCCGCGAAGGCATAGACCTCGGCCACGGCCGAATATGGGCGCGCGCGGGGCGACATCTGCTCAAGCGGTGTCTGCTCGAGCGCGGCCTTGAGCAGTGTGAGCGCCTTCGCGGGCTGTTGCAGCTGGAAGGCGGTCGTGAAGGCTCGCTCCACCCGAAGCTCGAGCGCTCCACTCAGGTTTCCTTCGCTCATGTGCGTGTCGGCCAACCGGTCGAGTGCTGACTGACTCTGGGTGAGCTTGCCGCGCACCTCGTCCATCGAGGCCTTCACCAGCGCGACGATCACGGCCCGCTGCGAGCCCGGAGGCAGGTGTTGCAGTGCGGCCGCCGCATCACTGTCGACGCGGGAGATGTCGAGGGCAGCGGCCGAATTGAACAATCGCAGTTGCATCGCCGTGCCGGTATCGCCGGTGGTGCGCATGAGTTCCTCGGCCACCGAGTCGGCCGCGGCATAGCGGTGCAATCCCTCCAAGGTCGACACCAGATTGAGCGGCACGTTTCGGGGCGCGCTGGGCGTGAAGGCTCGCCGCAGCACGACCTCTGCCTCGTCGTAGCGCTGCAGGGTGTTCAGAATGACGCCGAGATTGTTGGCGGCTGTCTGGTTGTCAGGGTCGATGCTCAGGGCCGTGCGCATCGCGGCGATGGCGCGATCGTCGTCGATCTCGACATTGTTGAAGTAGGTCCCCTCGGTGAGGGCGCGCTCGAGCGGCGGAAGCCGGTCGCGCGAGCGATAGGCGCGCCGCGCGGCCTCGAGCACCTTCGAGCGGTCGAGTCTGAGATTCCCGCGCAGGACGGCGACCTTGCGCCACGCCATGGCGAATCCGGTGTCCAGCGCCACCGCCTGCTCCAACAGGGACAGCGCCTCCGGTGAATCGGAGAGTGCCGACAACCGCATCCCCTGGGTGTAGAGCCGGAGGGCGGGGAGCGATGCGGTGGTGACCTGTTCGAGCGGTTCACTCGCACGAATGGAGCGGAGCGACTCGCCGATCTTCTCGCGCAATGCCGCGGAGAGTCGGTTCACGGCTGGGAGCAATTCCGCGGAAGATGCCGCCGACTCACGCACCGCGACCAGCGTGCCGCCGCTGTCGGCGGATACGACGCGTGCGGTCAGCGAGAAACCGCCGCCGACGGGAGTGATCTCACCCACCACCAGCGCCTTGGCGCCCACGCGCTGCGCGAGTTCCCGTGCGTCCACGGGATTGATGCGTCCTGCCGCGCGGCCCATGAGCCCCAAGCCGCGGTTCGCCTCGGTGGGCTCGATGAGCCGCACCGAGCGCGACTGCCCGAGATCGACCCGGAGCGCCTCGACCACGGCGGCCCCGAGGGTCGAATCGCTGGTCGAGTTGTCGAAGTCGGCGAGCAGCAGGCGATCCCCCGCATCGAGCTTGCCCGCCGAGCGCAGCGTGGCCCACGGGCCGACACCCAGCGCCCGCGATGCCAGGAAGGCGGTGGCGACCACCGCGAGCGCCCCGACGGCCATCATCCCGCCGCGAATGGCCCGGCGCCCCGTGACCCAGCTGGTGGCCGTGGGCGTCGCGCCCGTCACGCCGGCGAGGGTCATGGTGGCGTGCTGTCGCTCGGTGCGACCGGCGAGGAGGACCACCGGCAGCCCGACCAACATGGCGCCCAATGCGCCCTGCCAGATCCAGTCGGGGAGGTCGGCCACGCGAGTCACCGCGAGCACGAGCAGCGTGAGCGTGACGGTGGCGAGCAGGTGCAGGCCAAGGATTCGCCACGTGGACCAATTGCGCAGCCGTCGGCGCGCATAGCCATCGAGCGAGGTCATGCCGCCGGATGGCGTCGCCAGCGCGTCGATGGCGTTGACGAGTTCTCCGGCACTCGCCCAGCGATCGTCCGGTGCCTTCGCGAGGCAACGCATGATCAGGTCGGCGAGCGGCGGCGGCAGGTCCGGTCGCACCGAGAGGATGGGCATCGGCGCCGTCGTGACATGCGCCGCGAGCATGGCCTGCGGCGTCCCGCCTGCGAACGGCAGCCGGCCGGTGAGCATCTCGTAGGCCACGATGCCGAGCGAGTAGATGTCGGCGCGATGATCGACATTGGGGTCGGCCGCCGCCTGCTCGGGCGCCATGTAGGCGGGCGTGCCCAGCGTCATCCCGACACTCGTGAGCGTCGAGGCATGGGCGCCCGTTTCCCCGCGCTGGCCCGCCTCGAGCGCCTTGGCAACGCCGAAGTCGGCCACCAACGCGTGGCGCCCGGCGAGCAAAATATTGGCGGGCTTGATGTCGCGATGCACGATGCCACGGGCATGTGCCGCGGCGAGCGCATCGGCCACCTCACTCAGGATGCGTAGCGCCTCGGTGGCTGGCACAGTCCGATCGCGGCCGAGGCGATCGGCCAGCGATTCGCCGTCGACAAACGGCATGGAATACCACAGCAGGTCGCCGATCTGGCCGGCCGCGAGCAGTGGCACGATGTGCGGATGCTGCAACGAGGCCGCCACCTGGATCTCGCGCTGGAAGCGGTCGGCCTGGATCGCCTCGCTGGCCCCGGGGGGGAGCAGTTTGATCACGACCCGACGACCGAGCCCTTCTTCCTCGGCCAGATAGACATGACTCATCCCGCCGCCACCGAGCTCGCGCTCGATACGGTACCGTCCGGCGAGGGCGGCCTGGAGTCGTGTCAGCGGGTTCGTCACATCGGATCCTGAGGTAGGGTCCCTCAAGATGCCCCAAAACGATCGCGGCGGCTACCCTACTGGGTAGCCGCCGCGCTGGGCTGTCCCGCCGCGAGTGCTGGCGCTAGCGGGCTCGGTAAAGCGCCGGGAACTGCTGCTGCAGGGCCGCGACCTTGGGCTTGTCGTTGACCACGATGTAGTACTGATCGGGGTGCTGGTCATAGTAGCCCTGATGATAGTCCTCGGCCGGCCAGAAGGTCTGCCACGACGCCACCTGCGTCACGATCGGCGCGCGAAACGTCCTGGCCTGGGTCAGCTGAGCGACATACCCCTCGGTCTGTGCCTTCTGCTCCGCTGAGGAATAGAAAATCGCCGAGCGATACTGGGTGCCGTGATCCGGGCCCTGGTAGTTGAGCTGGGTCGGATCGTGGGCCACCGAAAAGAAGATCTTGAGCAGTTGGGCATAGCTCACCACCGAGGGGTCGTAGACGATTTTCACCGCCTCGGCGTGGCCGGTCCTGCTGCTGCTGACCATTTCATACGAGGGATTCGCGACCGTCCCGCCGGCGTACCCTGACACCACGCTGGTCACGCCCTTCACCCGCTCGAACACCGCCTCGACTCCCCAGAAGCAGCCCCCCGCGAAGACCACCGAGTCTCGACCGGCAGCCACCGTGAGCGGGGCGGCGATGCTGGCATCGGGCAGGGCGGGGGCCTCGTTGGCGCGTGCCTTCTGGCAACCGGGCAGCCCGAGGACGAGCGCGGCGAGCAGAGGGGCGAAGGTACTGGGACGAGTGGACATGTGGCCTCCGGATATTCCAGCGTTGAATCGGCGCTAACACCAGAGATACGACCGGGAGCTGAAAACGGTTCTCGTGGGCGCTGTGGACGCCGTTCCAGAACTATTCGCGAGGCCGGGCGATTCGCTGTGGAACAGCCTGGTGACTTCCACTGTCAGGGAGGGGTCAATGAATGAAGGTATCCGATTGGGCCTTGAGGCCGGATGCGGTAGTCTTGTGGTGTCAGGTGGTTACGCCCCCCCAGCAGGAGTTGGTGTATGCGAGTCGCTGCGCGTCTCATGCTCTATCCTCTTCTCCTCACGGGCTTGGTGGCGGGCTGCAAGTCGGTCCCCACCGCCCCAGATGCCACGCTGGCGATGGGAAAGTTTGCCGGAGATCTCCAGGTGCTGACGCCGAGTACATCGGTCACGGTGCTTCCGGCGGTTCGCATCACCGATCAGGCGTTCAATACCGTGGCCGGCGTGACGGTGACCTTCTCGGTCGCCTCCGGCGGGGGAACGGTGACAGGCGGCACCGCCATCACCGACGCCAACGGCGTCGCGCGGGTGGGGGGCTGGACGATGGGGCCCACGGCGGGCACCAACTCCCTCTCCGCCGCCGCCAAGGATGTCACGGGGAGTCCGGCCGTCTTCATCGCCAACACGTCGACCCCGGGTGGCGGAAAGCCGGGCGACGATCCGTTCCTGAAGCAGCCGTAGTACCGCGACGGTCGCGCTAGCTCGCGCGGCCGGATCCGGTGGGCGGTCGGCCATCGAGGCAGCGGCGAACCGTCTCGACGATCGCCGCCGGACTCGCAGGTTTTTCGAGGAAGTGCTCCCGGTCGGCCAGCGACATCTCGCGGCCGGCCGTTTCCGCGCTGAATCCGCTGGTCAGGACCACCGGGAGACCCGGCTTGCGGGAGCGGAGTGCCTTCGCCAATTCGCTGCCGGTCATGCCTCCCGGCATCACCAGGTCGGTGAACAGCAAGTCGATCACCCCCTCATGGCGATCCCATAGCTGCAAGGCGTCAGGCCCATCCGCCGCCTCGAGCACGGTGAAGCCTGAGCGCTGAAGCACTTGCCGCGTCAGTCGGCGGACCGCTGGGTCGTCCTCCGCGAGCAGAATCGTTTCCGATCCCCGGGCAGACCCCGGGACCAGGCTGCCAACCGTCGCGGGGGGGCTGAACGCTTCGAGCAGGGGCAGGAAGACCTCGAACGTGGCGCCCTGGTCGACGTTGCTCTGCACCGAGACGGCGCCGTTGTGCTGCGAGACGATCCCGAAGACGGTCGCCAGCCCGAGTCCGGTGCCCTTGCCGACCGGCTTGGTCGTGAAGAACGGCTCGAAGATCCGGGCGATGTCGTCAGGCGAGATCCCCACTCCGGTGTCGGACACCCGCAGGCAGGCGTGCCGACCCGCTGAGGCACCGGTGAGGTGGCGCGCCTCCTCTGCGTCGAGCTGTCGTTCAAAGGTCTCGATCACGATCTCACCACCCGATGGCATCGCGTCCCGGGCATTGATGATCAGGTTCAGCAGGACCTGATCCAGCATCCCGGCATCGGCCTGCGTCATCAGCGGGCGCGGGTGGAGGATCAGCTGCATCCGGATCTCGTCGCCGAGCAGGCGTTGCAGCATCTTGGCGAGTGAGGTGATGATGTCGTTGAGGTCGACGCGCTTGGACTGCAGCACCTGGCGGCGTGAGAACGCGAGGAGCTGGCGCGTCAGGTTCGCCGCACGCTCCGACGCAGCGACGATCTGCTTGACGGCGTCCTGTACATCCTCCGGAGACTCGTCGGGGAGGGCCAGCAACGAGGCGTAGCCCTGGATCACCGTGAGCAGGTTGTTGAAGTCGTGGGCGACCCCACCCGCCAGCTGCCCGACCGCTTCCAGTTTCTGGGACTGGAAAAACTTTTCCTCGAGCTGGCGCCGCGCGGTGATGTCCTCCGCCGTGCCCACGATCCGGTAGATCTCGCCCGCCGCGTTGCGCACGGCGTAGGCGCGGTCGTGCACCCAGCGAATGGTCCCGTCGGGGCGCACCACGCGGTAGGTCTCGTCGTACTCGCCCCGCATGTGCTTTTCGTCACTGATGGCAGCGACCCGGGGGCGATCGTCGGGGTGCACGGCGTCGAGCCAGTTGCGTGGTGTGGCATAAAGCGAGGCGCAGCTGCGACCCCAGATGGTCTCGTACGCGGGCGAGACATAGAGCATCTCCCGCGTGGCCGGATCGGTCATCCAGAAGACCTCCCGGATATTCTCCGCCAGTTGCCGGAAACGAGTCTCGCTCTCGCGCAGCGCGCTCACGGCCGCCTTGGCTTCGGTGATGTCGCGGGTGATGCCGAGCAGGTCGGTGATTTCGCCCGCCTCGTTGCGCAGCGGCGTGGCGTGCGTTTCGAGCCAGCGTTCGCCACCCTTGAGTCCTGTGATGAGAAACTCCATCGCGCCGGATTCCCCCCGGAACACCCGGGCGGTGAGCGACTCAAACGCGGACCGGAACTCCGGGTGCACCAGGGGATAGAGGCACTCGCCCACGACCTGATCGAAGGCATCAGCCTCGATCATGGTGAGGCCGGCTTGGTTCATGAGTCGCAGCGAGCCGTCGCGCCCGAGCAGCTTGACGCACTCGGGCTCCGACTCCACGATCGCGCGCAGCATCCGCTCGTTCTCGGCCAGCGCCTGTGCCTGACGACCCGACTCAAGGTGCGATGCGATCTGCCGAGCGAGCGTGCCCACGCCGGTGAGCTGCCAAGGGGCCAACTCCCGGGGCACGCGATCGAGCACACAGAGCGTGCCTATCGGCTCGCCGGTGCGAGAGGTCAGGGGAGTGCTCAGGCAGAAGCGGAGTCCTGTGGCGCCGGTGACCGAGGGATCATCAGCAAAGAAGGGGTCGAGGGCAGCGTCGGTGATGACCGACTGCGCGGCGTGCTGCAGGGCGTGGGTGATGAATGCGTCTGCCGCGTCGGGTTCCGTGCCGATGCTGACCGGAGACCACCGTCGGTCGCCCTCGAGCAGCGTGATAATGGCGATCGGCGCGGTGCAGATCTGGGAGGCGAGCGTGGCCAGCCCGACGAGGGAGTCGTCGGTGGCAGGATCGAGCGGCAACGACGTTGCGGCGCCCGTCGCGGGCGGCCGAGTGAGCGGGGGCGTGGCGGACATGGTACCTCGCATCGGCAGCCCGTCAGGGGACGGAGTCCGGCAGAGGAATGGCGCACGATCGGTCTCTGGCACGCGCAATCGCGGTGCCGCAGCAAAGTTAGCCGCGCGCGACCACACATCGCCACCGGTCGACCGCCGCTCGGCGGCCCTGGAACAGCTCGGCTACTGACTGCCGGCGGCGGGGCGGCGGCTGCGGCTAGACCAGTGGATCGCGCTGATGCGCCATCCCTCTACGGTTCGACGGAGCACCATGAGCTCGGCACCCGTGGACTCCATCGGCTGCCCACGCACCTCGCGGGTCGTGCGGGAGGAGGAAGCCACGACGGCCATCTCCGTGGTGGCCGTCAGGTGCACCAGCGTGCGCTGAGACGGGGCGGCCCGCGTCGCCTCGATGTCGGCGGGGAGGTGGTGGGCGAGGTAGTCGGCACGTCGCTCGATGGCACCTCCCTCCATGACGACGAGTTCCGGTGCGAGCAGCGCCGCGGCACCGGCGGTGTCGGCGGCCAGCATGCGCTCGTGGAACTGGTTGACCACTCGCACGACGGCGACGGAATCCGTGGCAGGAGTCTGTGCGGACGCCCCGGCTGCAGGTACGAGCATGATGGCGAGGGCGATCAGCACAAGGCGCGTGGTGGGCATGGGGTCATCCGGTTGGGGAAGGAGAGAAGCTAGCGGAGCAGGCCGGCATGTCCTGCTCCGAGTCGCACGCCACGCACCCCGCTGACGCGGGGTCAGTAGCCCGAGAACTCTTCCGTGCGGATGTTGTCGTCGTCAACGCCCACGCCGTTGAGCAATTCGCGCATCGACTGCACCATGGCGGGCGGTCCGACGACGTAGTAGATGGGCAGGGCCAGGTCGTCCAGTGACTTCCTGAGCATGGCCTCGGTGATGAACCCGGTCTCGCCCTGCCAGGGCCGGCTCGATTTCTCCATCTTGGTCATCGTGCCGATCACGGTGCACTGCGCGTTGGTGGACTGGGCCGCCATCAACTCGTCGAGAAAGACCGCGTCCTCGGGTCGGTTGTTGGAGTCGAAGAGCACGATCCGCTGGGGCAGGGTGTCGTGCGCCGCCTGCAGCACGATGCTCCGGACCGGCGTGATCCCGATTCCGCCGGTGAGGAAGACGGCGGGGGTTCGCGCCGCATTGTGGAGTGTGAACGACCCGTGCGGTCCGTCCAGCGTGAGCTCCGTCCCGGGCTCCATCCTGCCGAGCACCCGCTTGAAGGCCGAATCGCGCATCCGGGTCGCGAACATCAACGACTTCTCGTACGGCGCGCTCGCCAGCGAGAATGCACGGGTGTTGCCCTCGGCATCGGTCTCAGCTGGGTTGATCAGGGTGACGTCGGCGAACTGGCCTGCCTTGAAGGTAAATCCTTCCGGCTTCTCGACCCGGAACGCCATGGTGCCCTCGGCGACTTCCTGCGTGTCGAGCAATCGAACGGTGTGGATCGGCATGGTATGCGACTCCTGGGGTTGGCGCTCACCATGAGTACGCCCCCATGGCCAGCGGAAGTTCCCGCCGCTCGTCGTGGCAGTGCTCAGTCGAGCAGGCCACGGCGCTGGGCATGGGTCACCGCTTCCAGCCGGGTGTGCGTCCGGAGCTTCTGGTTGATGTGGTGCAAGTGGTTGCGAAGGGTCTGGGCGGAAATGTCGAGGGTGCGCGCGATGGTGGCCGAGTTGCGGCCGGCGGCGAACAGCTTGAGGATGTGGCGTTCCTGGATCGTGAGCTTCTCCACCGGGGCATGCTGCGGTTCCTCGATGGGGAGCGCCGCGAGCTGCCCGATGAGCTCCTGCATGCGATGGAGCAGTTCCTCGCGGCCACGGCTCCACGTGATGTCGCGCACCAGCCGTACAAACAACTGGCGACCCGTCCGGCGGTTGTCGAAGACAATCGTCGACATGTTCACCCAGATGCGCTCCCCAGACCGCCGGCGCACTTCCAGGTCGAAGCTCGGGATGACGTCCGTCGCGTGCTGCCCCCCGCCGCGGATCACCGCCTCCGAGTCGCCCGCGAGAGCCGGTGTTCCCAGCGCATCACTGGCCTCGAGGACCTCGTTGACGTTGCGTCCGATGACCGTGGTGGCCGGGTGGCCGAACAACCGCTCGGCCGCCCGATTCCACGCGCAGATCTCACCCGCAGCGGTGACGGTGTACGCGGCATCGGCCGTCTGCTCGAACAAGGCAAACAATTCCGATTCGAGCATGGCGCGCTCCGAAAATGACGTGGCTGAAGCTACCGCGACACGGCACGAGTTGCCACTCGACCGCGTCTCGACGCATGGGACAATTCGATCCGGATATGGTACATCCGGCTCATTGTCGCGCCGAAGTGGAGGCCCCACTGTACGGGAGCAGGATGCAGTACATCGGTTTCCCGAACAACTGGAGGACACACCATGATCCGCAATCTTTCCACAACCGCCCTGGCCGGCGCCCTCGGCATCGGCCTGCTGGTGGCCACACCGAACGCCGCCGTCGCTCAGGAGAAGGCCCCTCCGGGCGGGCAGTACAAGGACGTCAGCACGCTGGTGGCGCTCCCCCATTTCGTTCCGGGACTCGGGGTGCTGTATGTCGTGCCGTCGACGTTGCCAGCCGGGCCGTTTCTGGCCTACGATCACCAGGGCAATCTGGTCAGCACGATCTACATGATCCCGCTCAAGGAGATGAACGCGAAGAAGGGGTTCAGTAACCTCGCGGTCGCGCACGAGAAAGTGGATCACGTGGACATCGTCTTCAATGCCGGTCATCCCGGTGTCGCGGAGCCGCACTACCACATCACCCTGTGGTATGTGTCGCCGGAGCGTGCTGCCCAGTTGAACAAGTGAGCATGTCGTCGCGGCGCGAGTTCGTCAGGGCGAGCGGGATAACCCTCGCCGCCTTGGGGCTTGCGCCCCGACCGGCGCTCGCCGGCCTGCTGGTCCCGGACAGCAGGCCGCGCAGCCCGGGTGCCCGGCAGATCATCGAGATGCGCAGTGATGCCCTCGGCGCGCAGGTCTGGTTCGATCCGATCGGCCTGTGGGTGGAGCCGAACACCACGATTCGGTGGATCACTCGGCAGAACGTTCACACGACCACCGCGTATCACCCACACAACAGCCAGCACCCGCTCCGCATTCCGGAACGCGCGGCGGCCTGGGATTCCGGTTTCCTGGTCAATCCGGGGGATCACTTCGACATCACGCTCACCGAGCCCGGGGTCTACGACTACTACTGCATGCCGCACGAGGCGGTGGGTATGGTCGGACGGATCGTCGTGGGCAGGGCCTCCGGACCGGGGACGCGGCCGTTTGACTACTGGACCGGTCGACCGGGCACCGAACAGTGGCTGCATGTGCCCGAGGCCGCGCGCAGGGCCTTCCCGTCGGTGGCCAGAATTCTTGCCGCGCGCCGAGTGCACGCGTCGGGATTGAAAGGATCAGGCGGATGATCAGCGACGGCATGACGATCGCGCAGCACTTGGCACGGTTCGCGGTGCGGGCCTCGTGGCACGACCTGTCGCAGCCGGCACGGGAGCAACTCAAGATCCGGGTGCTTGACAGCCTGGCCTGCGCCATCGGTGCCCTCGATGGCCCGCCGATCCAGAAGGTGCGCGCGCTGGTCCAGGAGCTTGATGGCTCCGGTCCGTGTTCGCTGATCGGTGGTGGGACCGCGAGCCCGGACCGTGCTGCCTTCCACAATGCGGCCCTGGTGCGCTATCTCGACTTCAACGACAGCTACCTCGCCAAGGGCGAGACCTGTCACCCAAGCGACAATTTCGGCGCCGTGCTCGCCGCCGCTGAATACGCCGACGCCCACGGTCGCGACCTGTTGACCGCCCTCGCCGTCGCCTACCAGGTGCAGTGCCGATTGAGCGATGTGGCGCCGGTGCGGGATGCCGGTTTCGATCACGTCACGCAGGGGACCTATGCCGTCGCCGCCGGCACGGCGAGGGCGTTGGGGCTCGCCGAGGATCAGGCGGCCAATGCGATCGCCATTGCGGGCACGGCGTTCAACGCGCTTCGAGTCACCCGGACCGGTCGCCTCTCACACTGGAAGGGGTTGGCCTATCCGAGCATGGCGGGCGCGGCACTGGGCACCACCCTGCTGGCGGCGCGCGGCGTCACCGGCCCGCTCGAGGTCTTCGAAGGTGAGAAGGGTTTCATGGATGCCGTGGCCGGTTGCTTCGAGCTGGACTGGGATGCCGAGGGGCTGGATGTGGTCACGCAGACGATCCTCAAGACGTTCAATGCGGAGATCCACTCGCAAAGCGTGCTCGCCGCGACGCTCGACCTACGGGAGCAGGGCCACCTGTGTGGTGCGGAGGTCGAGAAGGTGGAGGTGGACGTCTTCGACGTCGCCTTCCGCATCATCGGCGGGGGCGAGGAAGGCGACAAGATGGTGGTCCATACCAAGGAAGAGGCCGATCACAGCCTGCCCTACCTCGTGGCCGTGGCGCTGCTCGATGGTCAGGTCCTGCCGTCGCAGTATCTGCCCGCTCGCATCGTCGCGGACGACGTGCAGGCCCTGTTGCGCCGGGTGGTGGTCCGGGCCGATGCCGACTTTTCGCGCCGGTTTCCGACCGAGATGCCCTGCCGCGTCCGCCTCACCTGCCGGGACGGCCGCGTCCTCACGGCGGCACGGTCGGACTATCCAGGCTTCCTCGCATCGGGACAGACCTGGACCGCCGCCTGCGACAAGCTGGAGCGACTCGCTGGCCCGTGCACGTCAGCCGCCGTGCGCGATGAGCTTGCGAGTGTCGTCTCCCGGCTCGACGAGGTGGTGACGACCGAACTGACCCACGTGCTCGCGACGGTGCAGCCGATTGGCACCCAGGTCGCGCGGCAAGGAGGGATCTGATGTCTTTGGCGATAGTTCCTGAGCCCAGCAGCGGTGAGACGCCCACGCGGTCCATTGATTCTCCTCGTGTCTCCGGGCGCTCCCTCAAGCCGAGGGCGACGGGTCAGACCGAGATCCGGGGGCCTGCCTATACCCCGATGGCGTTGCGCCATCTCGCGGACGAGATCGAGGCGCTGAGCCCCTATGTCGACTCGCTCAAGCTTGCCGGAGGCCCCCAGTCGCCGATGCCGCGGCGCCAACTGGTGGATCTGATCGCGTTGTGCCACCGCTATGACGTCATGGTAGCCACCGATGGCCTGGTTGGGCGCATGCTCTTGCACGGTGAAGGCACCGTGGACGGGTACCTCCGCGGATGTCAGGAGGTCGGGTTCGACATCATCGAACTCTCAAGCGGATGTCTCACGCTACCGGCCGACGACTCGGTGCGGTTGGTCAAACGGGTTCAACAAGCCGGGCTCAAAGTGAGGCCCGTGATCGGGATCCAGTTCGCTGCAGCGAGCACGTTGCCGGCAATCGGACAGGTGCAGCATTTCACCCGCGACGCGGAGTCGGCCATCCAGCAGGCGAGGCGCTTCCTTGCCGCCGGCGCCGACCTCATCATGATCGAGTCCGCTGGGATCACGGAACAGGTGACCAGCTGGCGCACCGAGGTCCCGGCTCGAATCGCGGGTGCCCTCGGGCTGGAGCGAGTGATGTTCGAGGCGGCGGTTCCTGGTGTCCCCGCCTGGTATGTGGAGCATCACGGGCCGGCGGTGAATCTCTTCGTGGACCATCGTCAGGTCGTCATGCTCGAGTGCCTGCGAGCAGGGCTGTGGGGCGTGGCTGACCACTGGGGCGAGTAGGCGTCACTCGAAGGAAACACGACGCCCACCTCCCCGAGAATGTGGTTCTGGGCTTCCAGTGGCACGATTGCACCCTGTTTGGCGCAACGGTTCGCGGTGGGTCGTTCGGGTGTTGGCTTGGCTGAGGTGACGGAACCATGATGGCTTTCGATGCCGCGCACAGGGCGGTGCACTTCCCGGCGGATCGTCGGATGCGGATCTGGGTTCGGCCCTCCCTTCTGGTTGCCTTCGGCGCGATCATCGTGGCGGTCCTGACCGTCGCGTGGCTCCAGGCCGCGCTGTTCGGGCTGCCGGTCATCGCGCCAGTGGCCCCAGTCGGCAACACGGCGCTGCAGGGCTTCCCGGCATGGGTGCGCTATGCCCATTTCCTCAATTTCTTCTTCCTCATGCTGTTGATTCGGAGCGGGCTCTCCATTCTCGCCGACCATCCCCGCCTCTATTTCAACGACGATTGCGCGCCGGGGAGCGAGTGGATCCGGTTCACGCCCCTGCAGGTGCCGCGTGACCGATTGTGGACGGCGAACGACGAGGAGCGTTACCTCTCGCCACTGATCGGTACACCGGGCTACCGACATTCCGTCGGCCTGGCGCGCGCCTGGCACTTCATCATGGTCCATGGGTTCATCCTCACCGGACTGCTGTATGGCGTGATGCTGGTTGTCTCGGGTCGTTGGCCGCGACTGGTGCCCACGTCGTGGCACGTGGGCACCCAGGCCTGGGGCATCTGGGTCCACTATGCCACGCTCCACCTGCCGCCGGAGCCAAACGGCTTCTTCGGCTACAATGGGTTGCAACAGCTCAGCTACTTCGCCGTCTTCTTCCTGCTCGGGCCGCTGGCGATTCTCACCGGCATCGCCATGTCACCGGCGGTGGTGAACCGGTTCCGCTGGTATGCACGGCTCTTCGGTGGCCGACAGGCCGCACGCTCCATCCACTTTCTCACCATGCTCAGCTTCGTCGGCTTCCTCGTCGTGCACGTGACACTGATTGCCGCGACCGGGTTGGCGCGCAACATGAACCACATCGTGCTGGGCACCGACAATCAGCGTGCCCTGGGCATGATGCTGGGTCTGGTCGGGATCGGGGTGATCGTGCTGTCGTGGGTTGCCGCACACTACATCGCCTGGCATCACCCTCGGGCGTTGCAACACGCGGGGAAGTTGGTGACCTACCCGATGCAGCGACTTACGCTCAACCAGTTCGAGCCCCGCGAGCACTATACCCCGCGGGACATCTCGCCCTTCTTCTGGCCCAACGGCGCGCTGCCGATCCGAGACGATTGGGAGCGATTGCGCGAGGGTGGTTTCCGTGATTTCAAGCTCCGGGTCGGTGGGCTGGTGGACAACCCGGTCGAGCTCTCGCTCCAGGATCTCGAGCAACTGGGCACGGCAGGGCACATCTCACTGCACCACTGCATCCAAGGGTGGACCGGCGTCGCCGAGTGGGAAGGAGTGCTCATGCAGTCGCTGGTCGAGTTGGTGCACCCGAAGCCGGAGGCCAAGGTCGTGGTGTTCTACTCCTTTGGGGAGGCACAGTATGGCGGGAGCTACTACGACACCCAACGCGTCGACAATGTGCTCAAGCCGCGCTGTCTGCTCGCGTCACGAATGAACGGGCAGCCGCTTCCGGCCGAATACGGTGCACCGTTGCGACTGCGCGTCGAGAATCAGCTCGGCTACAAGATGGTGAAGTGGATCGAGCGGATCGAATTCGTGGCGTCCGTGACGCAGGTCGGCAAGGGGGAAGGGGGCTCGAAGGAAGATGACGACTACTTCGATCTGTTGCCCAATATCTGAGCGACCGCACGCAAGACAGGCATGGAGGGAGAGAACAGAGTGAAAAAGCCGGTACTCTATACCATCGGTCACTCGACGCACCCGATCGAGGAGTTCCTCGAGCTGTTGGCCGCGCATGGGATCGAGGAACTCGTGGATGTGCGAACGATTCCGCGTTCGCGCCACAATCCGCAGTATGAGCAGGCGACCTTGCGCAAGACGCTGAAGGCTGCCCACATCCGCTATCAACACCTTCGCGAGTTGGGCGGCCGACGTCACTCGCGCGCGGGCTCTCCCAATACCGGCTGGATCAACGCCTCCTTTCGTGGCTATGCCGACTACATGCAAACGGAGGCCTTTCAGGACGGGCTGCACCGGCTGGAGCACGGCGCGCGCGAGCGCGTCACGGCCATCATGTGCGCCGAGGGGTTTGCCGCGCGCTGTCACCGCTCGCTCATCGCCGACGCCCTCGCGGTCGATGGCTGGCGGGTCTTGCATATCCAGAGTCGGAAGACCGCCAAGCTGCACCGCCGCACCCCGTTCCTGAAGGTCAAGGAGGGTCGGCTGCTCTACCCACCGTCCGCGCAGACGCGAGCGCGGGCACAAACAGCGATCGAGGGCCGGGAGGCCCGGTTACGGAGTGATCCATGAACGCCACGCACCGGTTGCACGACGCCGGCCAGAGTCTCTGGCTGGACAACATCAGTCGCGGCCTGCTCACCGACGGTGGACTTGCTCGCTACATCAAGGAGCGTGCGGTCACCGGGCTTACCTCCAATCCGTCGATTTTCGACCACGCGATCACGCACAGCTCGGCCTACGACCAGGCCATCCAGGAGGGCGCCGCCGCCGGCAGGTCCGGTGAATCGCTGTTCTTCGATCTTGCCCTGGACGACCTGACCCGCGCAGCCGATCTGTTCCGGCCGATCCACGACGCGACCAACGGGGTCGATGGCTGGGTATCGCTGGAGGTCTCGCCAAAACTCGCGCACGATACCGCCGGGACCTTGGCGAGCGCGAAAGCGCTGCACGCACGGGCGAATCGGCCCAACCTGTTCATCAAGATTCCCGGCAACGCGCATGGTGTCCCCGCCATCGAGGAGGCGATTTTTGCCGGCGTACCGATCAACGTGACCCTGCTCTTCACCGTCGAGCAGTATGTGGCGTCGGCGGAGGCGTACCTCCGCGGCATCGAGCGCCGGGTGACGGCGGGACTCAATCCGCTGGTTCCCAGCGTCGCCTCGTTGTTCGTGAGTCGCTGGGACGTGGCGGTGGCGCCTGAGGTTCCGCCCGCGCTCCACGATCGGCTGGGAATCGCGGTTGCCCAGAAGACGTATCAGGCCTATCGCGACCTGCTGACCTCCGATCGCTGGCTCCGCCTGCTCAACCTGGGGGCGCGCGCGCAGCGGCTCCTCTGGGCGAGCACCGGCACCAAGAACCCGGCGGCGTCGGACGTGCTCTACGTGCAGGCGCTGGCGGCCCCGCACACCATCAATACGATTCCCGAGCAGACACTGCACGCGTTTGCCGATCACGGCGCCCTCGGTGCCATGCTGCCGCGTGACGGTGGCAACGCCGAGGTGGAGCTTCAGCTGTTCAGACGAGCGGGTGTCGACCTTGCCGCGCTCGGTGACCGGCTCCAGCGTGACGGAGCCGATGCGTTCGTGGCATCATGGGAGAATCTCCTGGCGCGCCTGGACGACAAGCGCGCGGCGCTTGCGCATGCCGGGTGAGTCGCCGCGACTCGGTGTCGCCGTGAGCCGCGTGCTTCCGACGGTGGCACCATTCCACCTCGAGGCGACCGTCCGGCTGCTGCAACGTCGACCCACAAACCGCGTCGACACCTGGGTGGACGATGGCTATCGCCGCGCCTATGCCACCTCAGAGGGTGTCTGGCTGGTCGAGACGCGCAACGTCGGGTCAATCGACGAACCCGATGTCCGCTTTGCCATCCTGAACGGTTCACCGTCGCCCGCGACGGAAGCAGTGCTTGCCGCTTCCCTCCGGCGGACGCTGGGATTGGACCTGGATCCGGCGGCGGTCCAGCGGTGGGCGGAGCGGAAGCAGGGACTTCGCGCCACGGCGCTCGCGCTCCGCGGGTTTCGACCGCCGCGCTTCCCGAACCTGTTCGAGACCGTCGGGAGCGTGATCCCGTTCCAGCAACTCAGTCTCGACGCGGGCGCGTCGATCCTGGGGCGTCTGGTAGACCGGTTCGGCGCCAGCGTGGTGGTCGATGGCACCCGTTCGTTCGCATTTCCGACGCCGGAGTCTGTCGCGGAAGCGGACCTCGACACGCTCCGATCCGCGGGCCTGAGCCGGCAGAAGGCCGAGACCCTGCGTCGGCTCGCGGCACGAATTGTCTCCGGCGAACTGAAGGCTGAACAGTTCGGGGCGCTCCCGACACACGAGGCGATCGCGGCCCTCACGCAGGAGCAGGGCATCGGTCCATGGAGCGCGGCGGTCATTCTGCTCCGCGGGTTTGGTCGCATGGAAGTGTTCCCACCCAATGACACCGGCGCTGCTCGCGGTCTCGGTGCGCTCTTGGCGTTGCCACCGGGGCCGCTCTCGACCGAGGTCATCGACCGCTTCGGCCGGTACCGGGGCTACCTCTACTTCTACTCGCTCGGCGCGCAACTGCTGGGGCGCGGTCTCATCACTCCCGCGCCGAGGGTCCGACGAGGCACGCAGTCGTCGCAGCGCACCAGTTGCGAGTGACTGTAGCCATCGGTGCGATTGCTCGGACGGATCTCGGCCCAAGTGACATTGCCGATCGCGTACGAGGTTCCCACCATCCCAATCCCGAACCACCCCTGCCCAACAACGGAGAGGCGCACCATGCCAGTTGAAGATCCGCTCTACCCCCAGGCCACACGGGACATCGCAGAGCAGCGGAGCAAGCTCGCTCCGGCTCAGTCGGCGGCGTTCCGCGCATTCAGCCAGGCGGTCTTCGCGGAGGGGGCACTTCCCGCCAAGACCAAACAGCTCCTCGCCGTGGCCGTGGCGCATGTCACCCAATGCCCTTACTGCATCCGCGGCCACACGGCGGCGGCCCTGCAGAAGGGCGCGACGCCTGAGGAGATCATGGAGGCGATCTGGGTTGCGGCGGAGATGCGCGCCGGTGGTGCCTACGCGCACTCAGCACTCGCACTCGACGTGATCGGACACACCGCCGCGCACGGTGAGGAACGCTGAGCGCCGATTGCGCGTGGCGCCTTGCGCGGAGTGCTTCAGAGCAACAGATCGTTCCGGATGCGCCCGCGAATCGCCCACCAGAGCGCGCCGAGCAGGGTCGACTTCCCCCAGAGCACTCGCACCTCACCGGCGGCACCGGCCCGCAACCGGGACGTGGTGGGCATCGAGACCCGCACATCCAGCGCGCCACTGGCATCGGCACCGCCAACGGGCGCCACGCTGAGCACCACGCCGTCGAATGGAGCGCCGACGTCGTCGTAGGAGATCAGCCGGACACGCTGTCCCGGAAGAATCTGCGCGCTGCCTGGCGCGGAGAGTCGCGCGCGGGCTTCGAGTGTGGTGAGGTCCTGCAACATCATCAGGGTGTCGCCGGGGTCGACCTGACGTCCGATCTGCTGCTCCGGATGTGGGGTCACCATCGTCCCACCGATACGCGCCCGGATGATCGTCTGCTCCACCCTGCTCTGGATTCCCCCGGCGGTGGCTCTCGCCGACTGCGATTCCGCTTCCAGTTGTGCCGCCATTCCGGCCTGTGCGCGCGAGCGAGCGAGTTGTTCGCTGGTGCCGAGTGAGTCCACCGATCGGTTGCTGCGCGCCAGCGCTCGGTTGAGCTCGAGACTGAGGATGCTCGCCACCGGCTCCCCAGCCTCGATCACCCTCCCTTCCTCCGGATACACCGCCGTGATCACGCCGCTATCGGGCGCCGTCACTGCCGAGGTCCGCGCAGGCATGACCGTGAA
The DNA here is from genome assembly GCA_040002895.1 of Gemmatimonadota bacterium. Taxonomy (GTDB): domain Bacteria; phylum Gemmatimonadota; class Gemmatimonadetes; order Gemmatimonadales; family GWC2-71-9; genus Palsa-1233. Next base: position 24,334 of record JBDUDP010000013.1, on the reverse strand, counting down.
ATGCCCGCCGGTCTTCAGGTCCCAGGGCAGCAGCGCGGCCACCACCAGTACGATCCCGACGGCCAGTGGTGCCCGCCGCCCCCAACGCCGCCAGCGTGACCCCCCGGCTCGGGCCCGCACGGCGAGGACGGCGCCCCGCCATACGGCGACCAATCGACCCCGGAGTGCCGCCACGATGGCCACCACCAGCACGGCCGCGGCAAGGAATCCTGCGCTCCGGTAGGTGAAGCCGACCACCTTCATGCCGAGCCAGGTCATGAAGCCGCCGATGTAGAGGGCCGACAGCACCCCGTAGCTCAGGAAGATGCGCTTGTCCCGCTCAGCGATCTCGGGTGCCGGCATGTCCAGTCGGAGGAGGTGGCGACGGAACCACCAATTCATGTAGGCGGCGGAGCGCTGACGAAGATTCGGCAACTCGAGGTAGTCAGCCATGCCGAAATAGCCGTCGAGTGGCAGCAAGGGATTGGCATTGGTGAGCAGGGTGGTGAACCCACCAACCAGCATGGCCGCGAGGGCGAACTCGGAGAGCAGTGTGTCCGGAGCGGCCAAGGCCCAGACAATTGCCGCCACGGCGGTGCACACCAGCTCAACCCACATCCCGGAGGCGGTCACCCAGAGTCTGGCGCGCTTCTCGGGGAAACTCCAGGCATCGTTCACGTTGCAGTAGAAGGCCGGCATGAGATAGAGCAGCATAAAGCCGAGTTCGTGGACCTCACCGCCGAACTGGGTACAGGCGAAGCCATGTGCGAGTTCGTGCACCAGTGTGAGGATGAGGAGGGTGCAGAGCAGCACGCCAAAGTCACCGACCCCGATGTGGCTGAGGCCGAAGGTGGCACTCGTTGCCGCGTTGAATTCGTGCCAGTGGCTGGCGAGCACCCACCCGTAGGCCAGGAACAGTGCGACCGAGGCGACCACGAAACCCGGTGTGAAGCACCATTGGAACCAGCCGATCGTGCGCGCGAAGAACGTACCGGGATCACCCACCGACCAGCGCATCCGGAGCGCCTCGCCGTGGAAGAGCGGGCGTCGCCGATGGCGTTCGGTGCGCAGTCGATCGAGCTGCTGCCCGGTGCGTTCCGCCAAGGTGCGTTCGATGAGTCCCAATCCGCCAAGCGTCCGGGCGAAGGCCTCGATGGCACTGGCGGAAATGGTCATTCCCTTGTGGGCGAGCTCGACAGCGACCTCTTCGATGGTGCGGGAGCCGTCAAACGCCCGCAGCACCGCCGCCTCGGCAGGGCGAAAGCGGAAGTACTTGTGCGTCGTGGGATCCTTGGCGAGAAATGCCTGTTCGCCGCGGTAATTCTGCTCGATCACCACGATGCCGGCACGGAGCTTGGGTCCTGACATCGGCGCGCTAGGGAGTGGGAGGGGCGAGGCGCTCGCCACGGCGAAGACCACTCACCACCTCGACCAGACCGTCGCCGAGATCGCGACCGAGCACCACCGCGCGCACGGTGGTGCGGGTGCCATCCGTCACGAGCACATAGCCGTCCGGCGCGATGGCGCGGCGCGGGACCGTCAACACCAGGCGACGTTCGCTGCCGATGTGAACCGTCACCGCGGCACCGGGGAGTGCCCGGCCGGTGCGTGCAAGGCGGAGAATCACCTCGCGCGTTCCGCTCGCCGGATCGACGGCCGGTCCGATCCGCGCGACGGTGGCCACACCGGCGGAGGCGCCGCCGGCGGCGAGGACCTGCGCGTGGTTGCCGACGCGGATCGCGGCGGCCGCGGCTTCGGGCATCCGGATCCTGGCAAGCAACGGTTCCGCTTCGGCCACCCGGAAGAGGGTGTCGCCGGCGGCAACCAGTCGCATGGCACCGACGTATCGGGCAACGATCACGCCGGCAAACGGTGCGCTGATGCGCGTCAACTCGAGCTCCCGCTTCGCCTTGCGCTGTGCGAGCACGGCTTCGCGATGCTGAAACTCGATCTGTTCCGAGTCGGCGGAGGTCATCCCTTGCATGCGACTCAGTGCGAGCGCCCTCGCCAGCGTTCGTGCACTGTGGTCGAGCGACGCTTCGGCCCCAGCCAGCGCAAGTTCCTGATCCGCGCTCTCGATCCTCGCGAGCAACTGGCCGGCTCTCACCCGAGCCCCGATGTCGACCGCGATGGAATCGATCATGCCAGTGGAACGGGCGGCGACCACGGCATCGTGCTCGACGTAGAGCTGGGTGGGGAACGATTGTGGCAGGGTCACCGTGGCGGTGTCGACCGCCATGGCTGCTGGAGTCGGCTTCTGCGCTGGCGGGGCAGGTGATTTGGGCGGCGATCCACAGCCGAGCGATAGGGCGATCACCAGTGAACTGACCACGCCACGAGCATCACGGACGGTCATGACCACGACCAGGCCCTCCACCAGAAGAGTCGTGCGAGACGCCACGGCGTCCGGATCAGTCGACCGAGCGTGGACATCGAGGCCGTGAGGACACGGGCCTGCGCCAGCATTCCCGGCTTGAGCATATCCCCCTCGTTGGGCACCATGGCTCGCACCGAGAAGACGGGTTCGGTGCCTGGGAGGTCAACGAGCTGCCCCACGACCGAGACGTGTCCGACAAACGTCCGCTGGGGAAGTGCGTTCACGCGCAGGCGGATTTCGTCACCCGGCTGCACGCGATTCACATCGGTCTGGCCGACACCGAATACGAGTTCGAGCGAATCGGTCCGCCCAATCAGCACGATCGGGTCGCCGGCTTCGAGCTTGGCGCCGATGCGCTCCTCCGGGCGAGGGGTGAGGATGATGCCGCGCTCGGGCGCTCGAAGAGTCAGCTGCGCCAGTGCCTCGCCTTGCGCGGCGAGTTCGCGCTGGAGTGACTCGATCCGCAACCGCTGCAGTCGTTCCGCCGTGGCATCGCCCCGGCTGATGGCGATGGACGCCGCCCGTTCCGCCGCCTCGATTGCCGCCGTGAGCGCGTCGTGCTCCGCGCGGGAGGCGTCGTCGCGCAGTCGCGCCACCGGCGCGCCGCGCTCGATGGTGGAGCCCTCGTGCACCAGCACCTCCTCGACCACCCCGGGCACGGCCGCGCGCACTTCGGCCTGTCCGGTCGGTCGGAAGGTTGGGGCGATGGCCTCGACCCGATAGGGCCACTGGATCAGGGTGAGTGCGGCAAGGGTGACGGCCGCAACCGCCGCCACGAACAGCCGCTTCTGCCGAGGGATCGCGAACAATTCCCGCCGCTTGGCGCTGAAACTCCCCAGCGTGCCCGCCAGCGGCACGCGCGAATAGAGCTGGGCGTTGCGAATGGCCACCGTGGTCTGGTTGGCGAGGATGGTGAGCAATTCCTGTTGTTCGTCGCTGGCAAACTCCGGACGCTCGGCCTCGAAGACCAGGATGCCGACCACACCCTCCTCATCCTTGAGCGGGAGGTAGAGGCCGCTCTCGACGGTGGCCATCTTGAGATCTTCGCCGAAGATCTGGATGAAGATCCGGCTGGAGTCGGTACTGGGCTCGGCACGATCCGCCAGATAGAACTGCTCACCCACTCCCGCCGCCCACGCGGCGCGCACGGCGAGGTCCTGCATCTCGGGCGTCTTCGAATCGACGCTCTCCATGCCGGCCACCGCACGAATGTCGCACTTGCCATCCTCATAGAGCGCGATGGCGCCGCGATCGAAGGTGACTGCCTTGGTCGCCAGATTGACCACCGTCCGGAGGACCCGATCCAGGTCGAGCGAGGAGCCGATCTGTCGGCTCATCTCGAGGACCAGCGCGAGCCCTTCGTTCTTGTCGACGGACTCCAGCCGGATCGCCGCGTGGAGCGCCGCGCCAAGGCTCCCGGCGAGATCGTCGAGCAGGGCGCGATCGGCCGGTGTGAAGGGCAGTACCCCCGCGGTGGAGTCCCGTGCCATGCGAAGCGCGCCGATGGTCGCGCCGTTGATCACCACTTCGGCGGCATGCACCGGCTGCGCAGGATCGCTCGCGAAGAGCTTGGCGGATGGTAGGCGAGCATCAAGCAGCGTGCGGTGGCCGCTGCCGTGGGCCAATTGGCAGACGAAATCGCCCTGCTCGACCATCCAGAACGAACTGCTGTCGGCGGGCGCCAAAGCCAGGAGCGCCTCGAGGGTCTTCTCGACGACGATGGTCTGGTCGGGGGTATCGAACAGGGTAACCGACAGGTGAAGCAGCTTGCGCTGACGCGCCACTTCGCTCGCAGCGGCGTCGGGGCCGGGGGGCGCACTCATCGGCGCACGAAGCGCCGGGTGGCACGCCGTTGGGCGGGAGCGGTCCTTCCGCAGGATCGGCGGGGGGGCAGCAAGGGCAGTCGCAACCTGAATGGTGGGGAGATGGGACTAAGGTGCCTCCAAAAGTTTGGGAAGGCAACCGACGGAAATGACGAAGGCCGGCCCAGACGACTGGACCGGCCCTCACTACCCAGGGGGAGCGTCTTAGAAGACGCGGACCGGGGCGATGCGCTCCTCGAGTTCATCCGCCTTGAGCTCGATGGACTCGGCGTCCTTGCCGGTCTCCTTCTTGATGAGCTCCTTCTGGGCGGTGGTCAGATCGATCCGGATAACGCGCTTGCTCGACTTCATGAGATGGCTCCTGTTCGGTGGGTGACCTTGAGTGCCTGCCTGCGATCGAACAACTGGATCCATCCTACGGGTCGGCCGTGAATAGTTCGTCAAAACGCTATCGACAATCGCAAAAACGTGTTACCCTCGCTCCGGACCTGCTCCGGGATCTCATGCCAGACCTCCGTCTCACCCTCTGCTCGCGACCCTTCGTCCACGTCGGGCCGGACTCCGACCTTGCCCCGGCCTTGCCGGCCAAGTCGTTGGCGCTGTTGGCCTTCCTCGCGATTGAGAGGGGGCCCCAGGCCCGCGAGCGGCTTGGGTCCCTGCTGTGGGGAGAGTCGACGGAGGCGAAGTCGAGCGCCTCCCTCCGGCAGTGCCTGAGTCAACTCCGATCGACCTTGGGTGATCATCTCCGGGTCACCCGTGCGACCGTCGAACTCGATGCGAGGGTGTCTTCGGACGTCGGCGAGTTCCTTGGAAACCTGACCCGCGACCCTGATGCCGCGCTCGCGATCGACATCCCGCAGTTCCTCGCTGGATTCACGATCCGGCAGTGCCCCGGCTTTGAGGAGTGGCTGGAGGCGACCCGGTCGATCCTGGTTGCCAGCTACCTGCGGGCGATTGGCACCGCGGCGCGTGAGGCGGCGGCGCGTCAGGACCATCACCGCGCCGCCGAGTGGGCCGAGCGCTGGCTTCGGGCGGATCCCGGCTCGGAGGAGGCGGCGCATCAGCTGATCGATTCTCGCTATCTCGCGGGGGATGTCCGCGCCGCCCTCGATGTCTACTCGCGATTCCGCGCGCGACTCATGACCGAAGAAGGGCGTGAGCCCACCGCCGCGCTTCGCGCACTGGTGCAGCCGATCCGGGAAGGGAGGCCTCGCGCGTCGGCGCCGGGTCCAGCCTATCGCGAGGAGGACGCGATCCCCGCCCTTGGCTTCGCGCTCACCGGTCGAGCCCGGGAGTGGAGCACCATGGTCGCCGCCTGGGAGGCGGTGCGGCAGGGGAACGGGCGCGTCGTGTTGATCGAGGGGGAGTCCGGGAGCGGGAAGAGTCGCCTGGTAGAGGATTTCGGCCGACTGGTTCGCGCCGGTCGGGGTCGCGTCCTGCTGGGGCGGACCTTCGGCGAAGCGGTGGCGGTTCCCTTCGGCCCGATGCTCGAGGTATTGCGCGAGGCACTCAAGGCGCCAGGCGCGGCGGGGACCGACCCGGCGTGGCTGGCCGAAATCGCACGATTGCTGCCGGAGGTGCGTCGTCAATTTCCGTCGCTTCCGGATCCGCATCCTGCGCCGGGCAATTCGTTGCTTTTCGAGGCCGTGGCCGAGTTGCTTTTGGCGGAGACCGAAGACCAGCCATTGATGGTGGTGATTGAAGACCTGCAGTGGTGCGATCAGGAAAGCTGTGCGCTGATCAATCATCTGGTCCGACGAATGGAGCAGAGTCCTGTGCTCTGGTGTCTCACGTTGACGCCGGGTGAACTCCGCCGCGACGCCCCAGCGTCGCGCCTGGTGCGGGTGCTGCGAGCCTCCCAATCCATGAGCCGACTCATCCTCGCGCCGCTGGGTGCCGAGGAGATCTGGTCGATGATTCAGGAGGTGGGGCATGTCGAGGATGCTGTCGCGGGCGAGCGACTCGCCACCCGCCTCCACGATGTGACCGGCGGCAATCCCTTCTACGTGATTGAGTTGTTGAAGACGTTGTTCGCGGAGGGGTGGCTCACGGTCGACGAGGCGACCCGACAGTGGTTGGTGCCCGGTCCCGCGGAGGATGGCCGCGACGTGCTTCCGATGTCGCGCACCGTGCAGGACGCCATCGCGCAGCGGGTGGCGCGCCTTCCCGATGAACTCCACGCCATCCTCCACACCCTCGCGCTGGTCAGTGGTGGATGCAGCACGGCGGTGCTCTCCCACGTGCACGGCATTTCACGACTGCGGGCAGCGGTGGATGGCGACGAATTGGTCGAACGCTTCCTCGCGGTCGAGGACGGTCGTCGTTATCGCTGTGCGCATCCGATCATCGCGGATGTGGTACGGATCGAGACCAGCGGCGCCCGTCGTCGGGAGATTCACCGCGTCCTCGCGGCCGCAATGCTCGCCGTGGCGCAGAGTGGCGATGAACCGCTTGATGCCGGCGCGATTGCCCGGCACGCCGAGCAGGCCGGGGAGCGCGGCGTGGCGTTCGAGCACGCGTTGCTCGCGAGTGATGCAGCGCAGGAGCGTGCGGACTACGATGAGGCGCTCTCCTGGCTCGACCTGGCGGCGAGTTGTGCCGATGGTGTGGAGCAGGCGGCGGTCGTTGACCTCGCCACCGCGAAGCTCCTCCTCACCACGGGGTGGTCGGCGCCGCCGGCGGGCTTTCGTCGCCTGCGATCGAGCTGAGGGGCGCAGGGTCCCGGACCAGCATCGGCGCATCCAGCAGGAGCGAGATGTCGGGATTGAGGACCACATCCTTGGGTGCGTTCGTGGTAGGGATGGTGAAGCGGCGCAGTTCACCGGCCTTGCTCGGGGCTGCCAGCGTGATGTGGAGGCGATTCTCGGTGTGACGGTAGCGAAGGGGTGCGCTGTCGCCACGCACCGCAGTGACCGTCATTCCCTTACCGCCGCTCGGTGTGGTGAGATCGAGAAAGAACTCCTTGAGCCCGTCGCGGGTGAAGCGCACCGTCACCGTGGCCTCGCCGCGGATGACATCGGTGGAATCACTCAGGGCCGACGCGAAGCGGTAGTGCTCGACATCGATACCGGGTTGGCGAGGGTAGGTGTCCCTGTTGTTGTTCGCTGAGGCCGTGACGAGTCCAGTGCCGAGGAGAAGTGACAGGAGCAGGCGCATGATCAGGCTCCGAGTGCGTGGGATGCGGCAATCTAGCGTTCTCGCGTCACCCTGAGCGCAGCGAAGGGGCGGAGCACCATGCGGCACCGCTCCTCTCCCACCCCCGCTCGGTCGGGGGAAGCCGCCAACCGTCGGAACCGAGCCCTCACAGCCCGCGACTCCGAAACGGTTCCTCCTCTGGCGGCCCCCCGATCCTTCGCGGGGTCGCTCGCGTCGGGGTCGCTCGCGTCACCCTGAGCGCAGCGAGGGGGCGGAGCACCATGCGGCACCGCACCTCTCCTCCCCCGCTTGGTCGGGGGAAGCCGCCAACCGTCGGAACCGAGCCCTCACGGCCCGAAACTCCGAAGCGGTTCCTCCTCTGGCGGCCCCCCGATCCTTCGCGGGGTCAGCCATCATCCATCATCCGTCATCCGTCATCCGTCATCCGTCATCCGTCATCCGGCTACCGCGGCACCACCGGCAGCAGGATATGTGACGGGTGCGCCGCGTCGTGCAGCACGCGCTGGTGCGCCGTCACGAAGGTCGAGTCGCGCTCGTTGTTGCCGCCGGTGTTCAGGTTGCGGTCGTACTTCGGGAAGAGCGCCGAGGTGATGCTGACTCGCAACCGGTGGCCGGGTGCGAAGACCTTGGAGGTGAACCAGAGGTCGATGTCATAGCGTTCGACGCTTCCTGGAACCAGCGGCACGACCTTGTCCATCCCCTTCCGAAATCGCGCCCGCGTCAAGCCATCCTGCACCCGCTCGGCGTGTCCATCAGGAAAGACGTCGAGCAGCATGACGGCCCAGTCAGTGTCCTTCGCATCGCTCGACGCCCACAACGACGCGGACATCTCGCCGGTGATCTCAAGCGGCTTGGTGAGCGGTGCCGAGGTAAAGACCAGCGCGTCCTGGCGTGTGGCATTGAGCACCGTGTAATCCTCGTTGAGCGACTCCTCCAGCTCGCGCGAGTCGATCAGGTAGGGTGTCGGGTGACCCGGATCGTAGCTGTAGCTGTCGGCTGCGGCACCCTTCGGGGGCAGTGTGTCCATCACGCCGTTGCCAGCGCTGGTACGCGCGTTCCCGCCCGAGGAGAGATACCACTTGGTGGCGCGTGCCCGAGCCAAGGGCCATCCCGCTTCCTGGCGCCAGGTGTTGTCGCCCTGCACGAAGATGTCCACCGGCGGCAGGCGATCGACGCCGTTATCACGACCGAGCAGGTAGTGATCGAACCAGCGGAGTTGGAGATCGCGGTATTCGTAGCGCGCCTGCGGCCCGAAGTCGCCCGCCACGTAGTCGACGCCCTTGTGCGCATGCACGCCCATCACCAGGTGCCAGGCGGGGTGATTCTTGACCTTCAGGAGCGCATCGGTGTAGTCGAGCGGGCCGCGCGCGTCGTCGTGCCAGCCGGCCAGCGAGAGCGCCGGGGCCTTGACCTTGTCGATGTAGCTGGTGGCCGCGTGCGCGCGCCAGTAGTCGTCAAGAGTGTTATGCGAGATCCAGCGCTCCCACAGCGGCAGATGGCCGCAGCCAAGTCGCTCGGGAAGATTTGACAATGGCAGGTGCGTGATCGCCTCGCCGATGTCGAGCTCGGCCGTGTTGGTGGCCATGTTGCGATCCTTCATGAGGCAGGTCCAATCCACGTTGATCGGGCCGAACACCATCGACGAATACGGCACAATGCGCCACGGATCGCTGGTCGCGGCGGACGGGGCAATGGCTGCCAGGCTCGGCGGGGCAGCGACTGCCGCAAACCACACCAGGCGTCCCTCGTCGGAATGCCCGATCATCCCCACCTTGCCGTTGGCCCCCGGAAGCCTGGCGGCCCACTCCACCGCGTCGTAACCGTCGTTGATGTCGCTGCTGTAGTCGCCGAAGTCGGCGACATCCCCGCTCGACTTGCCGCGACCCCGCACCAGCTGTCCGACATAGATGTATCCCCGCGCGGCCCACCAGCGCCCGGCGGCGGGATTGGTGGCGCGGTAGGGCGAGCGCTGCATCACCACCCCGAATGGCCCAGTGCCCACCGGTCGGACGATGTAGGTCTCCAGCGTCGCCCCGTCACGGGTCGGCATCAGCTTCGTGGTGTCGATCACGGTGGCATACTGGGAATCGGACGCGGGCATCTTCCAGACCTGGTAGGTCTGCTCGACCACAGCCGGTGTGGCCCGCCGCACCAGTCGATAGCGGCGATCCTGCACCGTGCCGTTGGTGTATTGGAGACCGACCAGGGTGTCGCCGTGCCAGGCCGCGCGCATCACGACCCGGTCATCCTGCGTCAGCACCACGGAATCTCCCGCGGTCGACACTCGGCTTACGGTGAGCATCGGTTGGCCGGTACGCCGCTTGAGAAACCCGACAAAGCCGGAATCGGCTGCCGCAAAATGGGCGAACCCCATCCGGCGCCACCCTTCGAAGCCGAACTTGGGAGTGGCACTCAGGGCGATGTAGACGTCCCAGTCGCCGGTGAGCGTGGTCGTTGGCGGCCGATGCAGTGCGGCGGCACCGCTCGTGCCCGCGACCAGCACCACTGCCGCAGCAAGCGAGCGACGAGTGTTCAGGAACCACCCCATGAGATGCGACATCCTACTCCCCCTTCGCCACAGTGAAGGATCGCCGGCGTGCGGCGATCAGGATTCCGACGCCAACCAGATTCATCACCACAATCATGCTGCCGACCTTGAGCGCAAAGGTAGCCACGCTCGCCACCTTGATGATCGGAAACACCGACAGCACCACATACAGCAGCGTCATCAACAGCCCCGACCACGAGGCCACCTGCAGCCAACGCGGCGGGCGCGGTGTGATTCCGCGCAGGCCGATGATCGGGATCGCGAACATGACGAGGTACGCCAGCGCGTAGAAGATGCCGCCGGCGTTGAAGAGCAACTGGAAGGCCTCCGCCCGCCCGACGCCGATCATGCTCACCAGCGAGAGGGCAAAGGAACAGACCGCCACCAGGATGACCGAGTTGATCGGCGTCCGATGGCGCTCATGCAGGCGGGAAAACCACGCCGGCAGCAGGCGATCCCAGCCAGCCACCATCGGCAGGCGCGTCACGGCGGTGAAGCTCACGCTCACCTGGGCCACGCGCATCGCCAGCGTCATCAGGATCGCGATGGTGACCAGCGGGCCGGCGATCCCGAACGGACCGAAGCCGGCACGGAGTACCTGCGGCATCGGCCCGATGAGGTCGATGTCCGCGGTGGGGACGTACGCCACGACCGTAGACGTGCCGAGGATGAACATGATCGCGATCAGCGGCGCGGCAATGAGCACGGACTTGCGGACGGCACTCGCCGGCGCGCGCGTCTCGCCCGCCAGGATCGCGACATACTCGAAGCCGCCCAGCGCACCGAAACCCATCTTGCCGAGCAGGTTCAGGTTCAACAGCGACCACTTGGGCATGGTGATGCGGAACGGATGGAACTCCCGGAGGGTCCCGGTCGCCAGCCCGATGAACGGCAACAGGATCAGAATGCCGAAGATGATCAACATGAAGATGCCGCCGGTGTTGTGCACCCACTTCCCCACCGAGAGGCCGATGATGGCCGCGATGGCCATCAGGGTCAGGATCACCGCAGAGGAGAGCGCCACGAACCAGTTGCTCGACGTCATCCACGCCGCACTCGGCCCGAGTGCGTACGACAGGTAGGTGGCGCACTGCAGGCCGATCTCCGACGTGTAGACGATGACGTAGAGCCAGAGATTCCACGCCAGCAAAAAGCCGACGGTGGGGTTGAAGCCCAGCTTGGCCCACTGATAGAGGCCACCCTCGAGCGGCATCAGTTGGTTGAGGTAGATCACCACGGCGGCCATCGGCAGGTAGAAGAACACCATGGCCAGGAGCCACATCACGACGTGCGACGGCCCCAGCGTGCCCGCGACGCCGATCCAGGTGAGGCCGATGATGAAGAGGATCTGGGTGAGGGCGAGATCCCTGACCCCCAGCTCCTTCTTCAGCGTCGCACTGTGTGCCTTGACCTCTGCCTCAGCTGCCGCGAGGGCCGTGGTCGGCGATACCTCCCGATCGGTCATGACGGTACCTCGCCTAGAATGTCCCAGAGCCGTGCCCACGCCTCGAGTCCTTCGTGCAACCGATGGACGCGAAAGAATTCGTTCGGCGCGTGATAGTCTTCGTCGGCCGTCGAGAAGGAGAAGTAGACCGTCTCGATCTGCATGAGGCGCTGAAAGAGTTCCGCGATCGGTACCGTACCACCCATCCGGACAATCAGCGGGTCCACACCATAGACCGCGCGCAGTGCCTTGCCAGCCGCCTGCAGGGCGAAGTGGTCGGGGGCGATATGTGCCGCGGGGGTGCCGTGGTTCCCCGGACCGACCACGAGTCGAGTGCCCGCCGGGACGTGGGCTTCGAGGTGCCGGGTCACCAGGTCGACGATCTCGTGCGGCACCTGATCGGGTACCAATCGGCAGGTGAGCTTGGCGTGCGCCTCGCAGGGGATCACCGTTTTGGTCCCCGGTCCCTGATACCCGCCCCACATCCCGTTGAGTTCGAGTGTCGGGCGGGTCCACTGGCGCTCGAGCGTGGTGTAGCCCACCTCGCCCACCGCGGCGGGCGCACCGACTTGCGCGAGGTAGGCCGCTTCATCGAAGGGCAGGGCAGCGATGTCGGCGCGTTCGGCGGCACTCAGCGCTTGCACCCGATCATAGAAGCCGGCCACCGCCACCCGTCCGTCGGCATCGTGGAGCGTGGCGATGAGCTGGGCCATCGCATGCAGCGGATTGGCGACGCTGCCACCATGGCGCCCCGAATGCAGATCCTTGGCCGCTGCCGAGAGCGTGAGCTCCACCCCCGCCATGCCACGGTTCGCCACGGTGAGGGATGGCTCGTTGATGCGCCACATCGCGCCGTCGGCCGAGATCACGACATCGGCGGCGAGGAGGTCACGGTGCTCCGCGATGAATTCTTCGATGGTGGGGCTGCCGATTTCCTCCTCCCCCTCGATCAGGAACTTCACGTTGATCGGCAGCCGCGCATCAGTCGCGAAGAACGCCTCCGCGACCTTGATCGGGATCAGCATCGGACCCTTGTCGTCCGAGATGCCACGGGCATAGAGGCGGCCGTCGCGTAGCGTGGGCGTGAACGGCGGGGAGATCCACTTGTCGAGCGGCTCGGGAGGCTGCACGTCGTAGTGACCATAGATGAGCACGGTCAGCTTGCCCGGCGCACCAAGCCATTCGGCATAGACGACGGGGTTGCCGGGCGACGGGAACGTCCGCACATCGAGCGGTCCGGCCGCGGTGAGTCGTGCGGCCACAAACGCCGCCGCGCGTGCCACGTCCTCGGCACGCTCGGGATCGGTGCTCACGCTCGGGATGGCGGCGAACTCGATCAGCTCGTCGAGGATGACCTGGTGACGAGAGGTGAGCAGCGATAGTACCTGGTCGAGGGCCATCACTTGCCGCCGTCGATCGAGAGGACCTGGCCAGTGATCCACCCCGCGAAGTCCGAGGCGAAGTAGAGCACTCCCCACGCGATGTCATCCACCGTGCCCAGCGTCTTCAGTGCGATCTGATTGACCAGCGCCTGCTGCCCCTCGGCGCCGTAGGCCTGCCACTGTGCCTCAGTGGTCGCGTTGGAGCGGACGAAGCCGGGGGCGATGTTGTTGACTGTTATGCCCCACGGACCCAGTTCGTGGGCCAATTGGCGTGTCAGGCCGATTTGCGCCGCCTTTGCGGACGCGTATGCCTGGATGCCGGTGAGGGAAATACCGAGGCCGGCGCCGCTCGAGATGTTGATGATGCGGCCGAAGTGCGCGGCCTTCATGCCGGGGGCCACGGCCTGCGAGCAAAAGAACGCGCCGCTCACGTTGACGTCGAAGATCGCTTGCCAATCCTCGCTGGTGACCTCCTCGAGTGGACGCCCCACCTGACCCAGCACCCCGCCGGCGTTGTTCACGAGGATGTCGACTCGACCGGTGGCCCGCGTGGCATCACTGACGAAGCTGTCCACCGCTGCTTTGTCGCGCACGTCAACCACACCGGTCGTGCACTGTCCGCCGAGGCCGCGACAGAGCCGCTCGGTCTCCTGCAACTCTGCGTCGAGCACATCGCAGGCATGGACTGTGGCCCCACGTTGTGCAAACGCCATTGCGATTGCCCGCCCGAAGCCGTGTGCGGCGCCGGTGACCATCACGGTCTTGGCCTCAAATGTCAGGTTCACGCGGTCAGCACTCCGGCGAGCGCATCAAGGGTGTCGAGCGAGAGTTCGCGGCGGCCCTGCTCAATCTCGTGGATCAACTCCACCAACTTCTCGGTGAGTGGCGTCGGCACCCCTGCCGCAGTGCCGAGCGATGCCACGATGCCGAGCTGGGCATCGACTTCGGTGGGACGCTTCCGGATTGCCAGATCGCGCCAGATGCCGCTGTGGGTCTTGGCCGATTTACGGTTGTGTGCCACGAGATGGTCAAGCGATTGTGTCGCCGCATCGGGAAGTGCGGTTGTTGCATACGCTGCTGGATCGAAGCCATCGAAGGCTTCGGGGGTCACGCCGCGCGCCGCCGCCACCGCGAGCATCTCACGCGCAAGCCCGATGTAGAGCGGGCGGTAGCGGGGCATCGCCAGCGCGTCGGCGATCGACTCGTTGGTGAGGGCGGTGGCGAACAACATCGCGCCGTACGCCTCCTTCCCCCAGAGATATCCCCAGATATTGGGCGTCGCGGTGGCGCGTTCGTCGAACTCCCGCCATGCGTCACGTATGCTGAGGACGCGGGGCGAGACGCGCTCGGCGGCAGCGCCGAACGCCTCGCCGATCATGACCGTGCCGCGGCCGCCGTAGAGGAGCACGCCGGGTTCGATGTAGTCGGCGCCGAAATTGACGAAGGCTCCGACGGTGCGTTGTTCGCCCACGGCCTCCGCGATTGCGAGCTCGTTGAGTCCGTTCTGTGCCGAGACCACGCAACCGTCCGCCGTGAGGTGAGGCAGCAACGCGCGGACGGCGGACTCGGTGTGGTGGGCCTTGGTGCCGAGCACAATGGTATCCCACTCGCCTCGCACGGTGTCGGGCGTGAAGGCGGGAAGTTGTGCCGTGAAGGTCTCGATCGGGCCGGTGATGGCGAGCCCCGAGCGATTGATGGCGTCGACATGCTCGGGAACGTTGTCCACGGCGGTGACGTCGTGGCCGGCGCGTGCGAGGTACGCCGCAATGGTGCCGCCGATCGCGCCGGCACCCCAGAAGAGGGTGCGTGGGCAGTGCGGGGCCATTTAGGAGGCCTCGCCCCAGCCGCTTTCCAGCAGCCCGCGGGTTTCCTCAACGGCCACCTGCCACAGGGCGAGCAGTTCCGGGTCGGGGCGCTGGTAGAGGCCGCCGAAGTTGCCGTCGCCGAGGAAGGTGCGCAGTGCAGCAGGGTCGAGGGCGCGGATCCGGTCCATTGGAGGGACGGGCCCCTTGGTGGCGGTGGGCATTTCGACGCCCGGCAACCGGGTCCAGGGAAAGTTTTCCATCCACGACCCGTGCGAGGCCACCGGATCGATCTCCTGCACCCGGGCCCAGGTGCGGGGCGCGTTCCACCAGTTGTGGAAGATGACGCGGCAGCCGGGATGGTCGGCGGTCCATTCGGTCACGAACTGCTGCACGGCGCCGTTGCCGCCGTGACCGTTGCAGATCATGATCCGGCGAAAGCCGCTGTGGGCCATGCCATCGAGAATGTCGCGGACGACGTCGAGGTGAGTCTGGACTCGAAGCGAGATGGAGCCGGGGAACTCGCGGAAGTACGGAGTGACGCCATACGCGAGCACGGGGAAGACGGGAATGCCGAGGGGTTCCGCGGCTTCGGCGGCGACGCGCTCGGGCAGGATGTTGTCGACGGTGAGGCGGAGAAAGCTGTGCTGTTCGGTGCTGCCAAGCGGGAGGACGGCGCGGTCGTCGTGTTTGACGTACTCGTCGACCTGCATCCAGTTCATATCACTGATGCGCACGTGGTGGTCTCGATTGGGGTGGGGGGCTGGAGGAAGGATACTGCCGCAAGGGCCCCGGCTACCAGTTCACCGGCAGTCGGTGTGCCGGGCTCACGGAGGGCACTTGCCGCCTCGCAGTGGACATGAAAGCGATAGCTTCCTCTACCCCACGCCACGCACATCCTTCGGGAGAACTGCCATGTCCGCTGCCGACCGCCTTCGCCCCCCGCCTGAGGAACGGCTCAGCGCGCCGGTTCGGCGCGTCGATCTCCCGGCCGCCGCGGCGGCACTCCAGAAGGAGCCGCATGCCGCGATCAACGGGCATCGTCAGATCGTCGTCTTCCGGCACGGACTGGTCACCCTGGTCTCGTATGCCTTTGATCCCGGGGGCATCCTCCGGGAACATCAGGCGGATGGTGTCGTCACGATTCTGGTCCTTGCGGGCCACCTTCGGGTCAGTGCCGAGGGTGAACAGTACGAATTGGACCGCGGTCAACTCGTGGGCCTCGCGCCGAACGTACCGCACACGGTGGAAGCCACTGTCGCCAGCGAAATGCTGCTGACGGTGAGCCTGATCACCGCGCATGCCACCGGGGCCGCCTGACGATCACGCCCAGTGCTGGCTCCCTCAGCCTGGTTCGCCGTGTGCCTTCGCCGCTGCGACACCCAGCGCATGCGGCGTTGGATGCTCGATTCCCGTGTTCATTTCCGCGCCTCCGCCCGTGCAGGTTTCGGATGGAGCAGCTGGCCGTTGATGACATTGAGGAAGCCGGTCCGGCGGTGGAGCTTCGCCGAGTTTCTGCTTTGGATATGCAATACTCGCCAGCCATCGACTGCCAGCCCATCGGCAATGAGCGAACGATGACAGCGCGCGGGGAAGCCCTCGGCACACATGATCGTCGTGACGTGCTCGCGGGCGCCGGCTTCCAGGCTTCGCAGCCCATCCTGGAATCCCTCCGTTTGCATGTAGTCGGCGTATCCGCGGAAGGAGGCGTTGATCCAGCCCGAATTCGGTGAATCCGCGTGGGTGCGGCGAAGGCCACCGAGCGCGCCGAGGTGTCGATAGCGGCTATGCGCCGCCAGCAACTCGAGAAACTCCTCGATCGGGCGGGTTAAATGCCCGATGGTGTAGAGTACCGGCCTTTTCATCGACTCCGCTCCACCCCTTCCAAGTTCGCGTCCGGCCCCGGGGGTCCCCTGGGTAGTCCTGGACCCATTGGCAATGACCATTCGCGTGCAGATCGTGATCGCGGGTGGCCTGCGGCATGCCACTTATCTGGAACCCACCACGCCGCCGATCACGCTGCCGACCGCAGCAGCGAGGAGGCCAAAGCCGATCATGAATGGTGCGGCGCTCGAGGCGGGTGCGGCATGTCGGTCATCGCCCCGCCAATAGTGGTGTCCGAACCACGCGCCGAGCGCGCCCCCGGCGACAGCGCCGATGAGCCAGCCCGGGTTGCGGATGTGACGGCGCGCGCGCGTGCCAACACTGAGGGGCGATGGTTGGGGTGGCAGGGAGTGCAGGCCGACCTGCGCCGCGTCGGCTCGAGGTCCCGCAACATTCTGAGATGTCAGGGGCGCCGTTGCGAGCACCAAGAGCAGGGCCGCGCTGGCGATGGACTGGGAAATCCTCAATGCTGTCCCGCCTCGGTCGCGAGGAATCGAATCGGAAGTATGGCGTGTTCACGTAAACCATCTTGCCAGCCACCGACGACTTTGGCCCCCCTTCTGGATGGGCGGAGTTGACGGTTGGGTCTTTGCGATATAATTTATAGGCCATATTTGAACCTTTATATCGTTTTGTGATGTATAGCAGCCGTTAAAGTCCTGTTATATCGAAGGTGTTGAATGCGAATCACAACCAGCATGACCGATGGCGAAGTGGTGCGCGAAATTGGCGAGCGTCTGCAGCGATATCGCCTTCAGCAGAATCGTACGCTGGAAGAGGTCGCACGGGTCGCTGGTGTCAGCTATCGCACGGCACGGAGGGCCGAGGCGGGGGAGAACCGCCCATCGTTGGTGACGGTGGTTCAGCTGCTCCGCGCGTTGGGGCGTCTGGAGGCACTCGATGCATTCCTGCCGGCGCCGACGATCTCGCCGATCCAGATGGCGCGCCTCGGTGGGCGCGTTCGCCAGCGGGCACGCAGTCCTCGGTCGGGTCCTGCGGGAGAATAGCCGACATGTCTGCGTCAGATCCCAGGCCGGCAGCGACGCATCACCGCAGTGCGTCGGATCGGGGTGCGGTCGCCAGCGTGCGTCTCTGGGGTCACGAGGTTGGTGCCGTTGCGGAAGAGCCGGGGTCGGGACGCGTCGTCTTCGAGTATGCCGAAGAGTTCCGAACGTCCGGACTCGAGATTTCACCGATGAATCTCCCGCTCTCGCGGAGGGGGCCGCAGACCTTCGACGAATTGGGGAGGTCGGCGTCGTTCATGGGACTGCCAGGGGTGTTGGCGGACAGTCTTCCCGATGCGTTCGGCAACGCGATCATCTCGAGATATTTCGAACAGCAGGGTCGGCCGCAGGCCTCCCTGAGTCCGGTGCAGCGATTGCTCTACGTCGGTCGGCGCGGGATGGGGGCATTGGAGTTTCATCCGCCGACCAATATTCGAGTCCCGGAGCTCAACGCCGAGGCGCTCGAGGTTGCAGAGCTGGTGGATCAAGCGAGGCGGGTCATCGACGGTGACACGACGATTGCGATTCCTGAGATCATGCAGGTGGGCGCAACCGCCGGCGGCGCGCGCGCGAAGGGGCTGATCCTCTGGGATCGTGAGCGCGATCGCGTCCGATCCGGCTTTGCCGCTCCGGAGCCGGGCGAGGAAGCGTGGCTCGTCAAATTCGATGGCGTGACACCGGCGACTGGAGGTCACGAGTTGGGGAAGGACTTCCGACCCGGTCCCTATGGTCGCATCGAATATGCTTACTCCAAGCTCGCCCGCCGGGCACAGATCACCATGGCGGAGACGCATCTGCTTCGTGAACGTGATTATGCGCACTTCATGACGAAGCGATTTGACAGGATTGGGGAAGCGCGGCTGCATATGCACAGTCTCGGTGGTTTGTTGCATGCCGACTTCAATCTGCGGCAGCTGGTCACCTACGAGCAGTACTTCCGCACGATCCAGGAGCTGGAGCTTGGGTTCCCGGCGGTGCTGGAGGCGTATCGAAGGATGGTATTCAATCTCGCCGCCCGGAATCAGGACGATCACGTCAAGAACTTCGCCTTCCTGATGGATGCGTCGGGCAAGTGGAGTCTGGCACCGGCCTTCGATCTCATTCACGCAGTTGGAGGACGGTGGGCGACCACACATCAGATGCGAGTGAATGGCAAAGACGACGACTTCTCGCGGGAGGATCTGCTCGCGCTCGGAGCGAAATTCAATTTGCCGGTGGACGGGAAGGAGGTGCTGCGCGATGTCGAGGAGGCGCTCGCCTACTGGCCGCAGGAAGCTGCAGACACGGGACTTGGCAAGGCAGAGATCGAGAGGATCCGTGCCTCGTTCCGGCACTTCGCGTGACCCAACTGTCGCGGCGTATTCGTTGCGCGCGCAGGGACCATCTCAACGGAGCTTCGATGCGAGTCAATGCGGCGGTGTGTGCCTGTGGGTTTGTGGTTGCAGCGTGCGGCGGTGCACCCGCCCCCGCGCGGGTGGATGCTGCCGTTCAGGCGCAACAACGCACCGACTCCGTACTTGCGGTGCGCACACGCGAAGCGCCCGCGCTCCTGGAAGAGGCGCGGGCCGTGATGGTTCAGCTGCTCCCGAAACCGGCAACGGCCACCTTCGACTCCCTCCGGGTTGTGCAGCCCCGGGTTCGTGACGGTACGTGGCCTTCACCTGCCGTGTGTGGGCGTCTGGGTGGCAAGCCCGGCGTCAATGGGTCGTCTGGAATGACGCCCTTCATCTACCTCAACAGGATGACCGTCTTCGTACTCGACCAGAAGAATCAGGCCGCGTTTACGGCGTTGTATGAGAAGAGTTGTGGCGGGGCAGTGGTGAGGGTGCCGGTGGGGTAAAGGGACGGGGTGGTACGCCTTCCATCCTCAACGTGCGAGTTCACCCAATGAAAAATCCCGCCCGTGCCTGAAGCACAAGCGGGACAATCAGTTACCGATATGGGCCCGGCGCGATTCGAACCGCAGGCGAGCGAGCCCGCGGAGCGGGCGCAGCTCCACGCGCGCCCACGCTGTTGGTCTACCCATCCCGGTGAATGGTCCTCGTCGAGGAGCCAGCCCCCGAGGTTGAGTAGGCGCCTCGAGTACTCGCGGCCGGGGCCTGGAAGAAACGCGTTAGTATTGGGTGTTCAGTTCGAGTTGGCGTCCCATCCAGCTCCCCGACGCCTCCCTCCGGAAGAGGCATCACGTGTGTCCATAACAGAACTTCAGGATCGCCTCACTCGCGGCCTCGCGGGGCGCTACCACATCGAGCAGCCGCTCGGCGAGGGCGGCATGGCGGTCGTCTTCCTGGCCCGTGACCTCCGCCACGACCGCACGGTGGCCCTGAAGGTGCTTCGTCCGGAGCTCGGCCGCGAGATCGGGCCGGAGCGATTCCTCCGCGAGATCAAGCTGGCCGCTGGCCTGACCCATCCTCACATCCTGCCGCTGTTCGACTCGGGCGAGTCGGACGGCCTGCTGTTCTATGTAATGCCGAACATGGCGGGGCAGTCCCTGCGTGACCGCCTGGAGCGGGAGAAGATGCTGCCGTTCGACGACGCGCTGCGGATCACCCGCGAGGTGGCTGCTGCTCTTGACTATGCCCACCGGCACGGCGTCCTGCACCGGGACGTGAAGCCAGGCAACATCCTGATGCACGACGGCGCGGCGCTGGTCGCCGATTTCGGCATCGGCAAGGCGATGACGGCGGCGGGCGGGTCGATCACCCAGACGGGGTTCGCGCTGGGCACGCCGGCCTACATGAGCCCGGAGCAAGCCTCCGCCGACTCCGAGGTGGATGGCCGCAGCGACGTCTACAGTCTCGGCTGCGTGCTCTACGAGATGCTCACTGGGGAGCAGCCATTCACCGGTCCCAACGCGCAGGCGATCATCACCAAACGGTTCATCGCCCCGGTGCCGCGGGTGCGCGCGATGCGTGACGTCCCGGAACAGCTCGACCAGGCGGTGACGCAGGCGCTCGCGCGGGCGCCGATGGACCGCTTCTCCTCCGCGGCGGCGTTCGCTGATGTACTGGCGCAGGTCCAGCGCGAGGGCCAGACGCCGACCGGCTCGCCCCTCGCCTCGCCCCCGACGCCGGCGACGTCCGTTGTGGTGCTGCCGCTGACCAACATGAGCGCCGACCCGGAGAACGAGTACTTCAGCGACGGCATGACCGAGGAGCTCATCAACGCACTCGCCAAGATCCCCGGCCTTCAGGTCGCCTCGCGCACCTCGTCGTTCGCCTTCAAGAACAAGGCGGTCGACATCCAGCAGGTCGGGGCAAAGCTCGGCGTCTCCTCGGTGGTGGAGGGGAGTGTCCGGAAGATCGGGAACCGCATCCGGATTACCGCCCAACTGGTGAGTGTCGCGAACGGCTATCAGCTCTGGTCAGAAACGTACGACCGCCAGCTTGAGGACGTCTTCGCCATCCAGGACGAGCTCTCCCGCGCCATCGTCGATGCGCTGAAGGTGCGGCTGATGGGGCCGACTGAGGAGCCGCTGGTCAAGCCAACGACCGAAAATATCGAGGCCTACACGCTCTACTTGAAGGGGCGGTTTTTCGTCAACCGACTGGCTGAGCACGACCTGCACAAGGCCCTGTCGTTGTTCGAGCAGGCGCTGGATGCCGATCCCGGATACGCCCGCGCCTACTCCGGCATCGCGGACTGTTGGTGTAATCTCGCGGACGACTGGGTCGCGCCGGAGGACGCCTATCCGCGCGGCAAGTCCGCCGCCGTACGTGCCGTGCAGCTCGACCCGACTCTGGGAGAGGCGCACACATCGATCGGGAAGGTGCTCTGCTGGTTTGAGTGGGACTTTGCGGGGGCCACGGCGTCACTGGCGAAAGCGGTGGAGCACAACCCGAACTACGCCGAGGCGCACTTCGTCTACGGCAGCACGCTGCCGGCGGTCGGGCGCCTCCCCGAGGCCATCGAGGAGATGCGGAAGGCGCTAGTTCTTGACCCGCTGTCGGCCCATTTCAGTCGATGGCTCGGCCGGTTCCTGCTGTATGCGGAGCGCCATGAGGCCGCGATCGAGCAGGGCCGGATGACGCTCGAGATCGAGCCCAGCTACTTCCAGGCCTATCTCGACATCGGGGCGGGGGAACTGGCACTTGGCCGCACCGAGGCGGCGCTGGCCGCCTTCAGGCAGGGTCAGTCGCTCGCGACAGCGGTCCGCTCGTACGATGCCATGATCGTCCGGGCCCTGGTGGCGCTCGGCGAGCGGGAGGAAGCGGCGGCCATCATGGAGCGGTTGGCGCAGCAGGCCAAGACCGAGTACCTCCGTGCCGAGGTGCTGGCGATGGGGTACGCTGCGTTGGGCGATCTTGAGGCGGCCTTCGCCTGCCTGCAGCAGGCGTTCGATGCACATTCCGCCGGCCTGATATATCTCCATGTGGATCCGGGGTATCATCCCCTTCGGGTCGACCCGCGGTTCGCGGAGGTGGTCCGCAAGGTCGGTTTGGTCGGAGCGCGCGCGTGAAGCGCCGTCACTGGGTCGTGCGTCGCGACTCTCCGGCGCATTCGCGGTGCGTGGCGCGGCTCCACGCGCGGCGTATTGCTTCGGAGTCGAACCTCCGCCCCCGCCAAACCGGGCACAGCGCTGTGAAACCCCTACTGGACTGGGCAACTGCCTGCGAAGCGGGGTTGGAAGTCGGCGCCCTGCTGATACCAACTGCGGAAGTCTCCCCTTTGGACCCCAACACCCCGCCGATCACGCTTCCAACCGCTCCTGCGATCAAACCGAACCCGATCATGTAGCTCGCCGGGCTGGTGGCGAGCGCGTTCAGGAGGCGTGGGGGGAGTACGCCTCAGCGTGTGCGGTGATTATGATGCGTAATCACCGCATTATCTGCGGCGATATCCCTTGCTTTTGCGGGGATTCTAGGCCATAATATCCGCAGGAGGTGCGGAGAAAAATGACGTATATTCACGAATTGACGACCTGGCCAAGCTTTCGATGGGATGAGGGGGCGCTCGCGCAGCGGCTCGCCGAAGTGCGCCACAGGCAAGGTCGCCTCGTGGGGCGCATGGAAGTCTTGGGCTTCCCACTGCGCGCTGAAGCGGTGCTTCTCACCCTGACTCAGGAGGTGCTCAAGTCCAGCGAGATCGAGGGTGAGACGCTCGACCAGGAGCAGGTACGCTCGTCGATTGCCCGCAGGCTTGGAATGGACATCGGTGCGCTCGCCCCCACGGATCGCCGCGTGGACGGCGTCGTGGAAATGATGCTTGATGCCACACAGCGGTACGACACGCCCCTCACGGAAGCGCGGTTGTCCGGATGGCACGCCGCACTCTTTCCAACTGGGCGAAGTGGCACCCGGAAGCTGATCGTCGGTGTCTGGCGCGATGACGCGTCAGGGCCGATGCAGGTGGTCTCAGGCCCAATGGGAAAGGAGCGTGTTCACTATCAAGCGCCCGCAGCCGAGCGCGTAGGCGCTGAAATGGAAGCGTTCCTTCACTGGTTCGACGACACGGCGGACATCGACCCAGTGATCAAATCCGCGCTCGCGCATTTATGGTTTGTCACGATTCACCCGTTTGATGATGGCAACGGGAGGATTGCGCGGGCCATTGCAGACATGGCGCTCGCGCGGTCGGAGGGGAGTACCCAACGCTTCTATAGTATGTCGGCGCAGATTCGACTGGAGCGGAACGCCTATTACGATGTGCTCGAGACCACCCAGAGAGGGCCATTGGACGTTACGGGGTGGCTCGAGTGGTTCCTGGGTTGCCTGGGTCGGGCGATTGCGGGGGCGGACGCAACTCTCGAAGGTGTCGTGCATAAAGCGAAGTATTGGGAAGCGCTTCGAGGCCAGCCACTCAACGACCGGCAGCGCAAGGTCCTCGACCGGATGTTGGGTGGATTTGAAGGCAAGATGACGTCGTCCAAGTGGGCACGGATGACGGCGACGTCGCCCGACACGGCGCTCCGCGACATCAACGATTTGGTCGCACGGCGTATCCTCTCACGCAACGCGGCGGGGGGAAGAGGGGTGGGATACTTTCTGGTTCCCCTGTGACCCGCGTCGGAGATTCGAGGAAGGGGTAGGGTGCTGGAGGTCCTTCGCCGTCGCGGCCGGCAACACGCTTCAACCGTCGAATGGACGGATGCTCCAGCGTCGTAGCCTATCAGCCGGCATCGCTTCCCAGCACTTTGCCCAAGGCTGCGATCGCTGCGTTCCGCTCTCGTGCCTGGCCACTGCGGATGGCATCGACGAGGGTGAGCAGGGCGTAGACTGCCGGATTCCGCTTTGGCAACTCCGTGGCCTTGGGGTAGAGCGGTGTCAATCCCGTTCCCCGGACTGTTCCATGCATGTCGGGCCACACGATCGGCTTCGCGCCTTCGAAGAGTTTGTTCAACGACGGTCCCGCATGGGCCGTCGGCACGCCCTTCACTTCCCTCCCGAACAGTGGGGGAAAAGCGTGCTTAACGCCGTGGACCAGAAAGTTCATCAGTTCGCGGGTGTTTGGTTCATGTGTTCCTGGGTGGAGCAGGCCCGAGCGCCGCAAATGCTTGACGGCCCCAAAGGTCGTGCTGGCGCTCAGGCCAAGCCTCTGCCCGAGTTGGCTGTACGTCGGCGACGGATCGCTGCGGTTAGCTGCCAGCGCCAAGGCGACAACGAGGTCGACTGGTTGCATGGTGTCTTGCTTTGTCATGGTCAGACCGCCCCTGTATTCGATATTCGCGAATAACGAATATACCCCGGTTTGACAGCCATTGCAACCGACGGGTGACAGGCGCATTCGAGTGTTCACCAGCGCCCCTCTTGGTCGATAGATCCTTCAGGATGTCGTGCGCCACCGGGGGAAGGCGGCACCGGTTTTGGCACCACGCTACTTTCACTCTGACACGCAAACAGCCCCACCGTGCCTAAGCGTTGGTGGGACTGTGGGTTACATGATGGGCCCGGCGCGATTCGAACGCGCGACCTCTTGCTCCGGAGGCGGCGGCGCGG
>JBDUDP010000012.1:0-46758 GCA_040002895.1 Gemmatimonadota bacterium | reverse complement strand
CATGAGGGCCGTCCTCCGCCTCGGGATACCACTCGGCCTGTTGCAGCACGAGGTCGATGCGCAGGGTATCGCCATGCCGAGTGCCTGCCGGAATGCGGTTGTCGTTGGCCACCACGCGCAGCGGTGGGGCAGGGGATGTCGTCCGCGCCAGCGCCGTGGCGCCGAACAGGGCAACGGCAACGGCACCGAGTCGCGCGACGGCCATGGGAACTTCGGAGATGATGTGGAACGAACTGAGGAGAAGGTGCCACCGAATCCTGCTTTCCGATAGCCAGCCGACCGCTGGCCTATTGGCCGCTCGGGATTTCGGCCGTTCCCGACCCGTACTGCTCCGGGTGGCGCGCCATGCCCGGTGAGAAGTGGGCTCGGAGCCGTCTCTCGTCCGCGGCCTGGTCGCCAGTGGGCCAGCACGGCTCGAGGATCACGACCCGACGGCGGCCGTGGTCGAGCGCGACCGGAACGATCGGGACCCTCGCGCCGACCGCGATCCGGTAGTAGCCACTCTTCCAGCCCGTCGTCTGCTTCCGGGTCCCCTCGGGGGCGAGCCCGAACACCCACTGCGCTCGCGTCGCGAAGCGCTCGATCGCCTGTTCCACCGTGCCGAGCGGGGTGTCGCGATCGATCGGCTCGCCACCCAGCCAACGCAGGAGATATCGGGCAGGCCAGAAGAAGATGCCATGCTTGCCGAGCCAGCTGAGCTGCAGGCCAAATCCCCACATCGCCATGATGCAGAGGAAGAAGTCCCAGTTGGAGGTGTGGGGTGCAACGATGAGGACGAACTTCGGTTCAGCCGGCAGCGCGCCCTCGAGACGCCAGCCGAACCAGCCGAGTACGCGTCGCGCCCGAAGGCGCGAGGCCGGGGTGCCGCGCCTGGGCGCGCCGGTTTCGTTCAGCTGGCGCCGGCCTCGGGGCCGGGTTTCGTGGCATGCGAGAACTTGAGCCCGGCCACCAGCACGATGCCACCGACCGCGTTGCCCAGCGTCGCGAGCAACAGGAAGCGGCCGAACTCCGGCACCGAGACCTGACCGGCCACGACCCCCATGAGCACTTCGACGCTGCCAGCGATGGAGTGGTGCAGGTGCAGGAAGGAGATCGCCCCGGCCACCAGCAGGATGATGATGATCTGCCCGGAGGTATCGCGTGCCGCGGTCACCAGCCAGGAGACGAGGCCCATCATCCAGCCCGCCGCAATTGCACTCACAAAGATCACGCCCGCGTCATAGTCCACGAGTTGCGTGCTCATCCGCGCGATGTCGCCGGTGGCAAAGAGCCCAAGCCCACGACCGAGCGGCACGGCGAGCAATGCGAAGCCGAAGGCACCGAGCATGTTGCCGGCGTAGACGAGGCTCCAGAGTCGGCCGACGCGGCCGATCGTGGTCTCACCCGAGAGCAGCGGGAGAACTGCCAGGGTGGTGTGTTCGGTGAAGAGTTCAGAGCGGCCGAGGATCACGATCACGAAGCCGATGGCGTAGGCGACCGCCATGGCCACGCGCGATCCGGTCGTCTCGATTGGATTGAGCGCCATCAGGGTCGCGACCATGAGGGGCCCGAAGCCGATGTCGAGCCCGGCGCTCACGGCGGACAGCAGCAATCCGGACGCCGGACGGCCAAGTTGCTCGGCGCCGACGGCGATTTCCTGGCGGAGGATGGTGCGGGCGGGCTTGGTCGCCTCGCCTTCGTCAGCGGGATTCTCCTCGGCAGCCTTGGGCGCGTCCTTCTTGCTCATGGCACCACCTCATGCACCAAAATGGAGCTGTCCTAGCGCCAGGCGCGGGGCACAGCTTCCGGCTTCGCGACCAACGCCGCCGCGCCGGCCTCGAGCCGGTCGGCGAGCCGCCGCCGGATGGCGCGCAACTCACGGAATCCCACGAGTCGCCGCTCCTCCTCGTCCCAGAGCGTGAGCCAGAGGGTACGCACGCTGCCGAACAGCGTCAGGGTCGTGACCCGCTGCAGCGGCGGGTTTTCGTCGAAGCAGCGTTGCAGCCGGTAGTTGGGAATCCGGCTCGAGACGTGGTGAATATGATGCAGGCCGATGTTGGCGGTCCACCACTGCAACACCTTCGGCATCACCAGATGCGACGCCCCTTCGAGCCCCGAGGCGTAGTAGTTCCACGCCTCGCGATAGCGCCAGTAGGTATCCTCGAACTGGTGCTGCACATAGAAGAGGTAGACACCGAACGCCCCGGCCAGCAGCGTCACCGGCAGCTGCACCAGCAGGAATCGCTGCAGGCCGACCATCCACCACATCCCCGCGATGGCAGCGACGATGCCGACATTGGTCCAGTGCACCGAGGCCCACTCGCGCTTCCACTCCTTGGGGATGTCGAGCGGCAACCGGTGCTTGAGGATGAACTGCCACGCCGGTCCGATCAGCAGCAGCGTCACGGGGTGCCGGTACATGCGGTAGAGCGCACGCTTGAAGCGGGGCAGGGCCAGGTATTCATGCACGGTGAGCGTGTCGATGTCGCCGAGATCGCGCCCCTCGAGATCGCCTGACGTCGCGTGATGAATTGCGTGAGTCTTGCGCCAGTAGGTGTAGGGGACCAGCGTCACGACGCCGAGGATGGCACCGACGACGCTGTTGGCACGCTTGGAGCCGAAGAACGACCCGTGGCCGCAGTCATGCTGCAGCATGAACAACCGCACCACCATCATCGCCGTCGGGATCGCGAGCAAGAGGGTGAGCCAGTAACCCACATTGAGGCTCCACAGCATCACGGCCCAGCAGAACAGGAAGAGCGCCCCAGTGCTCGCGAGCTGCCAGATGCTCGACCCCAGGATGGCACCGCGATAGGGCGCCAGCATGGTGTTCCAGTCAATCGTGGGAGTGGGCTGTTCCTGCTCGGCGCGTGGGTCCATCGGCCATCCTGATGCAAGTGGGGTCACGGGGGACGGGGAGCAATCTAGCGACCCGCCGCCGTGGCGGCGTGGGCTCACCGCCCCCCATCGGCACGGGGGAAGAGATCAATTTGGGGTGGATGGAGCGGGAGCCCGCTGGCAGTCAGGACGGCGTCCACCCAGCCATCACGGTGCGACGCATCCAGGGCGTGACAGCGGACGCCGAGGTCAGCGGCCAGCGTGTCGATCACGGCATCGATGTCGTGCTGGAAGGATTCGCTCACGTCGCGCTTGCCATCAAAGGACGGCGCCGCGGTGATGGGGACCTTGAAGAGGCCACTGTAGCTGCCGAGCCATTCGCGAACCAGCGCATCGTAGGCGTCCTGCCGTCCCGCCTGGTGCACCAGATAGGCGTAGTTGTCGAGCACCGAGCGGTCGCAGATCACAATCTCGCTGGTGGCCTCGGCGGCGATCTCGCGGGCGATCTGGGTATGGAGAATCCAGGCCTGCGCCGCGACCGTGGTCTCACGGTTGATCGGCAACGGACTCGACCGCGCCACCTCCGCCACGAGGTCCACCACCCGGTCCTGGCGCTTGAGTCGCGCGGCGAGGTCATAGCAGAGCGTGGTCTTCCCGACTCCGTGCGAGCCGATGAACGCGATCTTCACGTCGTGGCGTCGTCCTTGGGAGTGGCCCGGCCGACGATGATGGAGATGTTGTCGCTGCCGCCGCCGTCGAGTGCCTCCTGCAGCAACTGCTCGCAGACCTGACGCGCGGAGGTCATCCCCGCGAGGCACTCGGCGATGCGCTCGTCGGAGACATGCTTGGTGAGTCCATCCGTGCAGAGCAGATGGACATTGTGCCAGTCGGCGCGCAACCGGGTGATCACCGGCATGGTCGCGTGGCCACCGATCGAGCTCGAGAGCACGTTGGCGAACTGCGACCGGTCGGCCACCGCCCGCGTGAACACGCCCTGATCCACGAGGTCCTGGGCGATGGTCTGGTCGCGCGTGACCTGGGTCAGGGCGCCGTCACGATAGACGTAGTAGCGGGAGTCGCCGACCTGCAGCAGGTAGTACCAGGGCCAGACGCCGAGCCAGAGGGTGAGGGTGGTGGCCATCTTGCTGCCAGCCTCGGGGCCACCCGCACGCTCGATGACCGCCTGGTGCGAGCGCATGGCGGTGTCCTGCAGCGCCTCGATAAAGGTGTCCCCAAAGCTCGCATGCTGGTCGTGGCAGTCGACGGTGCTGAGCAGGTATTCGGTCGCGACCTCGAGCGTGGTGGCACTCGCCTCTTCACCGCCGACGCCGCCGCCCACTCCATCGGCCACGATCGCGATGAACGCCAGCCGCCGGTCGGCCAGGGCGAGCCGATCCTGGTCGGTCAGGTTGGTGTGCAGGACGTGGAGTCGCTTCTGGATCGAGGCGAGCAGGAAATGGTCCTGGTTCTGCTTGCGGACCTTCCCCACATGGCTGAGGCCGTAGACGTCGATCTCGTCGTCGTCGGGTCGCCGGGTGGTCGTTCCGGGTGGAGTCGTGGGGGCACTCATGACGCAACCTCGGCGCTCGGCAACCCCGGGGGTCGCCATGGGAATTGATGGCTGCGAAGCGAACCGCCTCGCCGCGGCGCTGAAGTATGCTCCCCCCGGGGTCGTGCCGTAAGTCTGCGGCACCGCCTCCCGCCGATGCTGTGGCTTTACCGCCACGATTGACGCCGCGAGGCCCGGTAGGTAGCGTGGAGTCGTTCCCGAAACAACTTGGTGTCCCGGAGTCGTCGTCTTCGTCCCTCCTTTGCGGAGTTTCGTATGGCGTTGCGTTCCCGTCTTGTGCTCGGCCTCGCTGGTCTCGCCACCCTTGCGGCCTGTTCGGAGTCCGCTCCGACAGCCACTGATCCCGTGGCCGCGCCCTCGTTCAACAATGCGGCGGATGCCGCTGGCGACAATCCCAGCAAGCACTTCTTCGAAGTTCGCGGTGCACCGGCGATCAATGCGGCTCGGGCGAAGCCCGGCGGTGGCACCGGCATCAGCTATCACGGCGGGCCGGTGCTCCAGGCCGCCACCAAGGTGGTCGCGGTCTACTGGGCCGCCGCGCCGATCTACACCAACGGTCCGGCCGCCGGCAGCTTCAGCACCAGTTCCAATAGCGGCGACGGCTCGCTCGTGGGGCACTTCATGCGCAACCTCGGCGGCTCGCCCTACTTCAACATCAACACCACGTACAAGAATGCCGCCGGTCAGGCCATCGCGAACGTGGTCAATTACACCGGCTACTGGGCCAATAACACCTCGGCGCCGAGCGGCACGGCCAACGTGACCGACGCGCAGATGCTGTCGATGCTCTCGAGCGGCTTCACCAGCGGCAAGCTGGCGTACGATGCCAACACCCTCTACCTGATCTTCACGGCTGGGGCTGTGAACCTCGGCGGCGGTTTCGGCACCCAGTACTGCGGCTACCACACCCACGGCAATGTCTCCACGCCGGCCGGGACCAAGGTGGCCCTCTACTCGGCGATGCCGTATGACTACGCCTATCCGTCGTCGTGCACCAATGGCACCGCCTCGCCCAATGGCGACCCGGGCGCCGACAACGAAGTCTCGGTCCTCGCGCACGAAATCGAGGAGACCACCACCGACCCAATGGGCAACGCCTGGTACGACAGCCGTGGCTACGAGAACGCCGACAAGTGCGCCTGGAACTTTGGCACCACCTTCTCGAGCGGTGGCGGCGTGGCCAACATGACCATCGGCGGCAAGGCCTTCCTGGTCCAGCAGAACTGGGTCAATTCCGGGACCGGCGGCTGCCGGCTGACCTGGCCCTGACCCAAGGGGATTGACCCTGTTCCACCCCAACGCCTCCCGGGCTTCTGGCTCGGGGGGCGTTGCATTTTGGGGGTATATTCGGGGGACATGTTCCCCTATCGCGATGAGAACCCGTCCATCCTGACCCCCATCGTTACGGTCGGCCTCATCGCGGCCAACCTGGCGATCTGGATCGTCTTTCAGGGGATGGGGAATTCCCAGCAGCTGGCGGCCTCGGTCTGCGAGCTCGGGCTCATCCCGGGGGACCTGCTCCATCGCCTCCCGGTGGGTTATTCGTTCCCCGTGGGGGATGGTATGTCGTGCGTGGTGGAGGCGGGCCGGTCCTGGGAGACGCTGTTCACGTCGATGTTTCTGCATGGCGGCTGGCTCCACGTGCTGGGCAACTGCTGGTTCCTCTGGGTCTTCGGCAACAACGTCGAGGACGCGATGGGCCACTCGCGGTTTCTGATGTTCTACCTGACCTGCGGCCTCGCGGCGGCCGCTGCACAGATCGGCATCGAGCCGTCGAGTGCCGTGCCAATGGTCGGAGCCAGCGGCGCCATCAGCGGGGTGATGGGGGCCTATGTGGTGCTCTACCCTCGGGTGCGGGTGCATACCTTGGTCTTTCTGGTGATCTTCTTCTTCCGGGCCACCTTTCCGGCGTGGGCGGTGCTGGGACTCTGGTTCCTGGTGCAGGTGATCAATTCCCGGATGGAACAGGTCGGTGGGGTCGCCGTGTGGGCGCACATCGGGGGTTTCCTCGCCGGTGCCGTCCTGATCTTTGTCTTTCGCAGTCCCGAGTTGCTGGCGCGGCGTGCCCGCCTGCTCGCCACTCGCACCCTGGAGGGATACGCTCGATGAGCACCGTAGATGCCAGGCCGTCGCGCGTCATGCGCAACACCACCAGCTACCCCGTCCGTGACGCGGCCCCGCCCAGCGGGCACTTACCGCGCAACCCCGGCATGCCGCTCGACCTCGGCTGGGTGCGCGAGACCCGGGTAAACCGCAGCGCCGTGGAGCGTCGCGCCGCGACTATCCCGACGCGCCGCACGGTCAAGTCCACCTTCCAAGCCGGCTGGTTGCTGCGCGCGATCACCCTCATGGATCTCACCACGCTGCAGGGCGACGACACGGCGGGCCGCGTGCGCCGGCTCTGCGCCAAGGCCCGCCAGCCGGTGCGTCCCGACCTGCTCGCTGATCTTGGCATGTCGGGTGTCCCGATCACCGTGGCCGCCGTGTGCGTTTATCACCGCTATGTCCAGACCGCGGTCGAGGCGCTCGAAGGCAGTGGCATCCCGGTCGCGGCCGTCTCCACCGGCTTCCCGGCTGGTCTCTCACCCATGCGCACTCGGCTGGCGGAGATCGAGGCGTCGGTGGCCGATGGCGCCGAAGAGATCGACATCGTGATCACGCGCGCGCATGTGCTCACCGGCAACTGGCAGGCGCTCTACGACGAGGTGCGCGCCTTCCGCGAGGCCTGTGGCAGCGCGCACCTCAAGGCGATTCTCGGCACCGGCGAACTGGCGACGCTCAAGGACGTCGCGCGCGCGTCGATCGTCGCAATGCAGGCGGGCGCCGACTTCGTGAAGACCAGCACCGGCAAGGAGCCGGTGAATGCCATCCTCCCGGTGGGCGTGGTGATGGCGCGTGCGGTGCGTGAGTACTTCGACCGGACGGGCTACTACGTCGGCTTCAAGCCGGCCGGCGGCATCCGCAAGGCCAAGGAATCGCTCGACTGGCTCGCGATGATGAAGGAGGAGCTGGGCGACCGCTGGCTGCGCCCCGACCTCTTCCGCTTCGGCGCGTCCTCGCTGCTCACCGACATCGAGCGGCAACTGGAACACCATGTCACCGGCCGATACAGTGCGAATCATCGGCATCCGATGGCGTGAATAGCCGAGAGAGGAGAGAAGAGAGACGAGAGAATCGGCTTGCCTCCCTCGTCTCTCCTCTCTCTTCTCTCTTCTCTCGAAAGTACCGGTTCTCCGTGAGTGTTGAGACATGACTTCTGTCCGCGACGCATTCGAATCGATGGCCTGGGGGCCGGCACCGGAATCGCCGACCCTCGCTCTGGAGTGGCTCGACCGGCACGACCGCCGGTTCGGCCATTTCATCGGCGGGGCATGGTCCGATCCGGCCGACCCCTTCGTGGTCTCGAACCCGGCCACGGGTGCCGAGTTGGCACAGGTGAGTCAGGCGAGCGAGGCCGAGGTGAATCGCGCGGTGGCTGCGGCGCGCGCCGCCCTGCCCGGGTGGCGTGCCTTGGGTGGGCACGGTCGCGCCCGCTGGCTCTATGCCATTGCGCGCGGCATCCAGCGCAACACCCGGCTCTTCTCCGTGGTGGAATCGCTCGACAACGGCAAGCCCATCCGCGAGTCGCGTGACATCGACATCCCGCTGGTGGCGCGCCACTTCTATCACCACGCCGGGTGGGCGCAGTTGCTCGACTCCCAGTTTCCGGGCATGGAGGGCGTCGGAGTGGTGGGGCAGGTGATTCCCTGGAACTTCCCGCTGCTGATGATGGCGTGGAAGATCGCTCCCGCCATTGCCGCCGGGAACACGGTGGTGCTCAAGCCCGCCGAATACACGCCGCTCACCGCGCTCTGCTTCGCGGAACTGCTGCGCGAGATCGGCCTTCCCGCGGGCGTCGTGAATATCATCACCGGCGATGGTCGGACCGGTGCCGCGCTGGTCAACCATCCCGATGTCGACAAGGTCGCCTTCACCGGGTCGACCGACGTGGGTCGCGCAATCCGTGGCGCCACTGCCGGTAGCGGCAAGAAGCTCACACTCGAGCTCGGCGGGAAGTCGCCCTTCATCGTCTTCGAGGATGCCGACATCGATTCGGTGGTCGAAGGCGTGGTCGACGCGATCTGGTTCAATCAGGGGCAGGTCTGTTGCGCGGGGTCGCGCATTCTCGCGGCCGAGAGCATCGCCGATCGGCTGGTCGAGAAGCTGCGTGCGCGGATGGAGACGCTGCGCGTCGGCTCACCGCTCGACAAGGCGGTCGACATCGGCGCCATTGTGGCCCCGGTGCAGCTCGAGCGCATCGATGAGCTGGTAAAGCAGGGCATCGCCGAAGGGTCGACCTGCTGGCAGCCGTCGTGGAGCGTGCCCACCGAGGGACTCTTCTATCCGCCGACGCTGTTTACCAACGTCTCGCCGGCCGCCACAGTGGCACAGGTCGAGATCTTTGGGCCGGTCGTGGTGTTGATGACCTTCCGGACACCCGACGAGGCGGTGGAGATCGCCAATAACACCCGCTACGGCCTCGCGGCGTCGCTCTGGAGCGAGAATATCAACCTGGCTCTCGACCTCGCGCCGCGACTCAAGGCAGGAACCGTCTGGATCAACTGCACTAACGTCTTCGATGCCGCTGCCGGCTTCGGCGGGTATCGCGAGAGCGGCTACGGACGCGAAGGCGGACGCGAAGGGATGTACGAGTACTTGAAGGTCACGCATTCGAAGCGGCCGGAGAGAGAGGAGAAAAGAGAGAGG
This sequence comes from Gemmatimonadota bacterium, assembly GCA_040002895.1. Taxonomy (GTDB): domain Bacteria; phylum Gemmatimonadota; class Gemmatimonadetes; order Gemmatimonadales; family GWC2-71-9; genus Palsa-1233. The sequence goes on along the minus strand of JBDUDP010000012.1, from coordinate 37,625 downwards.
AGAGAAGAGGGTGTCGCGGCGCCATCGAGTGGCAGCGATGGCCTCCCGGGCATCGATCGCACCCCCAAGCTCTACATCGGCGGGAAGCAGGCGCGGCCCGATTCCGGCTATGCGCTCCCAGTGCACGGCGCCAAGGGTGAGGTGATCGCCGAGGTGGGTCGCGGCAACCGCAAGGACATCCGCAACGCGGTCGAGGCGGCGCATGCGGCGTCCAAGTGGGCGCGGGGCACGGCGCATCTGCGCGCGCAGGTGCTCTACTACATCGGCGAGAACCTCGCCGCGCGGCGCGACGAGTTCGCGTCGCGCCTGAAGCTGCTTACCGGCAAGGCCGGCGGCGCCGAGGTGGACGCCGCGGTCGAGCGCTGCTTCCACTGGGCGGCATGGGCGGACAAGTACGACGGCGCGGTGCACCACACCCCGCTGCGCAACGTGACGCTGGCGATGCCGGAGGCGCTCGGCGTCATCGGCATCGTCTGCCCCGATGAAGCGCCGCTGCTTGGCTTCCTCTCCACCGTGCTGCCGGCGGTGGCGATGGGAAACAGCGTGGTGGCGATTCCGTCGGAGGTGGCACCGCTCATGGCGACCGACCTCTATCAGGTGTTCGACACTTCCGACCTGCCGGGTGGCGTGGTGAACATTGTGACCGGGCTGCGCAAGGAGCTGTTGGCACCACTCGCCGGGCACGACGATGTCGACGGCATCTGGGTCTTCGGCACTCGCGCGGAGGCCACCGAGGCCGAGCAGCTCTCGGCAGGCAACATGAAGCGGACTTGGACCGAGTGGACCATGCGGCCGTGGGCCGATCCGGCGGAGGGAGCGAGTGCGGAGTTCTTGCGCCACGCGACCCAGGTCAAGAACATCTGGGTGCCGTACGGGGCGTAGGCGGCGCCGGCAGATGACCTCGACCCCGCCCGGATCGCTTTGGGCGGGGTTGTCGTTTGGGGGAGATTGACACGCCGATTCATTTCCCATACAATGTAGATATGGATCGCCTCGGCTCGTTCGAAGAACTGGTGCTCATCGTCGTCGGCCGTCAGGCCGGCGAGGGATATGCCGTGACCGTCCGTGCGGCACTCGAACGCGATATCGCCGACACGATCTCCCTCGGCGCTGTCTATGCCACCCTCGATCGCTTGGAGGAGAAGGCGTTGGTTCGCTCGAGCGTGGGCGGCGCCACACCGGATCGTGGTGGACGCAGCAAACGTTTCTTTCAACTCACCGCCAAGGGTGTCGCGGCCCTGAGCCAGATGGAACAGATCCGGGCCCGATTGGTGGCCGGGTCGATGCTCCGCGCATGAGACGATTGCACGAACGATTCCTCCGGGCCCTGGTCCGCCGCGACCGGGTCGATGAGCTGATCGGAGATCTGGAGGAGGAGTCCGCGCTCCGCGGTGATGCGGCCTGCTGGCGTGATGTCGTGAGTCTCTGCCTGCGACAATCCCGCTTCCGCGTGGCACCGGAGTGCCGAGCACTGCTCGCGGTCGTGGCCCTCGGGGCCGCGGTGGTCGTCATGGAACCGGCACCGATTCAGACCGTGGTGGCGCAAGATGCGGCGGGATCGTTCACGCTGGCATTTTTTGGGCGCAGCGTGATCGGTGCCACAATGAACGGGGAGGCCGTCCCTCGCGGTCGCGTCAGCCGATCCGGCGATGTGGTGATGATCCGCGCGGCAACATCACACCTCGACCTGCGCCTCCGCATCATTGGACGCGGCACGTTCGAGTGGGAAGGGCGCTCGCGATGACGTTCCTGGCACGAGCCACCATTGCGCTGGGCCACCTGGTGGCCATGCCACTCGTGGCGCAATCAGGCGGCATCGCCGATTCACTCCCGCGGCTGATGCGTGTCGAAGCTCTCGTGCAGCAGCGCTTGCATCAGGATGCCGGGAAACTCTGGGGCGCCCGACTCGACACCATCCCGCTGCTCCTGACCGACGGGACACGTGCCATCGCGAGTCGCGATCCTCGGCAACCCGCATTCGAGCGCGCAACTGGCGGCTGGTTCGTCGGTGATCTGCCGAAGGGGATGGTGGTTGCGAACACCTCGGTGTCGTGGGCCGGCCGCCGCTGGGCGATGATCCGACTGCCACTTCCCGAGGACACAACCCTTGCCATCCGTCTTGTCATCCACGAGCGCTGGCACGCGATTCAACCTGACGTGCTCCCGCTGCCGAAGTACAATCAGTTCGACGCGGGCGCAGCGCTGCTTGACCACCCTGACGGCCGAATCTGGTTGCGACTCGAGTGGCGCGCGCTGGCTGCCGCGCTCCGTGCTCGGCCCGGCAGTCGGGACGAGCGCACGGCAACAGTCGACGCGATCGCCTTCCGCGCACGACGGTACGCCCTTGCGACCCCCGCCGAGCGCGAGCGAGAGCGACTGCTCGACCTCGACGAGGGAATGCCGGAATACACCGCCTGGCGGCTCAGCAACAGCAGCGCTGCGGCGTTGAGCGAGCAGCTGCAGACGGCGGCACCGGCGGCGACGGGATTCGGACGGTCGTTCCAGTACTACACCGGTCCCGCCTACGGATACCTGCTCGATCGGCGCTCGGCCAGATGGCGCGCACAGCTCCGCACTCAACTCGACGTGCAGGGCGCCCTCGCCGAACTGCTCGGGCGTGATCGCATCAGGCTCGGCGGTTGGCTCAATGGCACCGACTCGGTCGCCTTGGCAAAGGCGGCCGAACGATCGGGTGGACGATACGGACTCCACGAGGTGCGGGCGGAAGAGCTGCAGCGCTGGCAGGCGATGGAGCAGCGGCTCGCCCTGCTTCGGGTTCGCTACCTCGATGGCCCGACGCTGCGCCTGCGACCGAAACTGGTGAACATCAGTTTTGATCCCAACCTCGCCACTACGCTCGGCGACTCGGGAACTGTCTACGGCACGCTGTCATGGAAGGGGCCGAACGATGCGGTGCTCGATGCCTCGAGCGGAGCCTTCGTGAACGCCACGTGGAGCGAACTCCGCGTCCCACTGGACGCGGTGCGCCCCACGGCCGGTGTCCTTGCCGAGGTCACGACATGGCGTGGGGAAGGATGGACGCTCACCCTTCCGGTCGGCTGGCGCGTGGAGGCCCTTGGCGAGTCGTGGGTGCTCACGCCGCCGTAGCCCTGGTTCACTGCGTTCAAGATTGCGGGACGCGTTGACCCGATCCTTCGCTGGGTGATCCGGCTTGCCAACGCGCGAACAACCCAGAGTATGTCAATGACTGTTCCCTCAGAAAGCCTCGTGAGCGTACGATGTCGCATGCATCGGCTGGTGCTCGTGCTCCTGCTGGTCCCTCAGCTGCTCGTGGGCCAGGCTAACGGGAATGCCGCTGGCTGGCCGATGGGTCGCACGGTGCAGGTGTTTCGCGATTCGGAAGGTCTGGTCGCGCTGCAGCGCACGGCGGCGATGCCGATGTCCCTTGCCTTGGACTTTGCCAGTGGTCGCGTAGGGGCGCTGCTCCCCGAGCATGGAGACACCGCCCGACTCGTGTTCGTCGAAGGGAGCGGTCGCGTTGTGTCACGCGAGCGAATCCTGCTTCTTGAAAATGGGTCGAGTCAGCGCCTGATCATTCTGGATGGAACACGCACCCGGTCGGGTACGCCGATTCCGTTGCATGAAGAGGAACTCACAATCGCGAATGGCGATGTGAAGCTGGCTGGTCGCTTCATGCGGCCTGCTCCCCCCGGTCAGTATCCCGTCGTGCTCTTCCTGCATGGATCTGGGGCAGCTGACCGTGGGATGTTTGTGGCGTGGGGCGGCCTGCTGGCGGCCAATGGCATTGCGTCGTTCGCATACGACAAGCGCGGCACCGGATCGTCTACCGGTGATTGGCAGGCCTCCACGCTGCGAGATCTCGCAGCGGATGCGACAGCAATCGTGGCAACGCTTCGGGGCCGAGCCGATGTCTCCCCCGAGCGCATCGCGCTCCTTGGCACCAGTCAGGGCCCGTGGATCGCGGGAATTGTGGCGGCCGCGGATCCGCGCATCGCGGGGGTGATCTATAGCTCCGGCGGTGGCGTCAGTGGGGCTGATCAGGAAATTTTCCGCCGCGTAGGACTCGTCGAGGCCTCCGGTGCGGCTGCGACAGATGTTGAGGCGGCACGAAGTTTCCTCCGCAGGTACTTCACGTACCTCTCCTCCGGAGGGAAGGACAGTATCGGGGTCTCGGAACTCTGGCGTGCCAACTCCGCAGCAGCATGGTTTCCCCTCGTGACGGTGCCAAAAACCGATCCAACCGTCGGAACATGGCCCGTGGCGCGGGCGGTCTTCGCCGCAGACCTCGCCCTCGACCACGCTGCCGACAACCGCCGGATCAGGGTCCCGGTATTGCAACTGCTCTCGAAGGCTGACGAAGGCGTCCCCGCCCTTCAGGCCAGTGTGCTCTTGCGGGAGCAATTGCCGAACGCCGCGCTGCAGTTGACGAGCCGTATTTTCGAAGGGTCGGACCACCGGTTCCACCTGCCTGCAGCAGGGCCTGACGACGCGCCGCGTTTCCACCCCGACTATTTCCCGACGATCGTCGCGTGGCTCCGTACAGTGCTCCTGCAGGAGCCCCCGCCGCCCTGACCTGACCCGGCGCTGGCGCCGCTGCAACCCTCTTCCGCGACCGGTCGTCTCAGCAAGATGACCGCACTGCCCAATGCCAACCTCGCCCCCTCCCGCGAGGCGTCGCCGATCTCGGATTTCCAGGAGTGGAGTCGGGCAGGCGTCGCAGTCACCCGCGCGACCTTGCCGGCACACTGGACCGCCGACCGGATGGGACATGACCGTGCCCACCTTCTGCTGGTCCTGAATGGCAGTGTCGAGCACCTCGGCATTCCGGGTACGATTGCGTGTGACGCCGGCTCGCTGCGGGCGTCGCCGGCAGGAGATCGGAACACGTTGCGCACCACCGGAACCGCAGTGCAGTGCCTCGTGGTGGAGGCCCCGGCGTGTGCGGAGGTCGTTCCCCAGGATCGACGCTTCACCGCGCACCCCCGGTTGACTCGGATGGTGCACGAAGTGGTTCGCGCCGTATCCAGCGAGGATGGGTGTCTGGTCACGGCGGAGCTTTCGGCCCTTGAGCTCTTTGCCCAGCTCGCCCGCCCGACACGAATGCCGGATCTCCGCGAAGCACCGTGGTGGTTGCGGCAAGTCCGTGATGCAGTGCACGACGAAGTCGCATCGCCACCGAAGCTCGCGGACATCGCCGCGCGCAGCGGTCACCATCCGGTCTATCTCGCCCGGGCCTTTCGACAGCACTTCGGGCTCTCCATCGGTGGATATCTTCGGCGAGTACGGATCCGGGCAGCGCTCGAGCTGCTCTGTGCAAGCGAGCGCCCCCTTTCCGAGGTCGCGTTCCGCTGCGGCTTCGCCGACCAGAGTCACATGACCCGGATGCTCCGACGCTACACCGGACTCACACCGCGCGGGCTGCGACGGGGCGGCGTGAGAGCGTTCGAGCTGTCGCGGCTCGTGGTGTAGCGCTCACGGGGGAGGGGCGTGCTCGCGCATCCATTGCAGCATCGTGCCCCAGACGCCGTCCGCGTATCGCGGCGGCAGGTGTCGATGGGGGCCGCGCGTCACCATCAGGCCGTGGTTGGCCTCCGGAAAGACCTTCACTCCGAAGGGTTTTCCTGCGGCGATCAGTCCCCGCAACACCTGAACACTCTTCGCCACCGGGATACTGTTGTCCCAGGCGCCATAGAGCCAGAGCCCAGGCACGGTCACCCGAGTCAGCGCGACGGCGGGGTCCGGGCCCGACGGCGTGACCGTATCGACGATCGCGTCGATTTCTGCGAGTGGTCGCAGTGGAGGATTCCAGCCGAAGTGGTCCTCGTCGCCCGCCAAGCGACTGAACAGTGCCTCATCGCCGAAGGGTACCGTCGGGCCGGAAATTGTTACGGTGAATCGCACCACCGGCGACAGCGCGGCCACCTCGGGAATGACCCAGCCGGCCTGGCTCACGCCCCACATGCCGACTGGCTGACCCACCACCTCTGGCTGCCGGGAGAGTGCCTCGACCGCGGCAACGTGATCGTTGATCATCTGTCGGAAATACGTCGGTTCCTGCCAAGCATCCCGCCAGAAGCCGCCCGACTCGCCAACGCCGCGCTTGTCGACGTTCAGTACCGCGTAGCCGGCTCGCACCAGCAGCAGTGCGGCCCAGTCATAGAGATGACGGTCGAAGCGACCCGAACCGTGGACCAGAAGAATCCCGGGGGCGGGGAGCTGCCGAGGTGCGAACAAGGTTCCGACGAGCTGAGCCTGGGAGGCATTGATCACGACCGAGCGAGTCGCGTAGCCTGTCTGGAATCGACTCCATCCGATCAACAGGACGAATGCAGCCAGCGCGACCGCTCCCCGCGACATGCGCCGAAGCCATGACTCCACGTGGCCGAACCGGTGCCCCAACCACATCGCGATCAACGACGCGATCAGCAAGGCAACAGTCACCCAGGGAATGGTGCGAAGTAGCGGTTTGGCAAGGAACGAGAGGATCAACATCGGGAAGGGCGGTTCAAACATCCCCACCCAGCCAGCGATCAGCCCGACGATCCAGGCACAGGCGACGAGACCCCACGCGAAGCCACGCCTGGCCCGTCCGGATGATGCATCGTGCTCGATCGGGTGCTGGTCCGCGACCAACGGCGAAACGGATCGGGGCACGGCGCACTCCTGCGGGAAAGAATGGGGGCAAGCTTGGAAAATCAGGCAGAGCTCTTGGACCCAACGCTTCGGGCACGCCTCGCATCATATCCTGGTCGACTGGGGGCGCTAGAACGCAATGAACCTCGATCCAGCTCGCAGTCCGAATGCACCGAGCGGACGCTGTGCATCTCCGCACCGTTTTCTGACACATGCCGCCCTCTCGCGGGTACTACTTTAGGCATGCCCTCAGAGACTCCCACGACGGCCCCCGTGCGTCGCGCCGTTTCGCAGATCCCGCTGCTGCTCGCCGTCTCGCTGGCGAGCCTTGGGGCGATGGCCTGCCCGAATCCCGTCGCACAAAACGAACCCAGGCGCGATCAACCGGTCCCGGCCTTCGGAGCGGGACCATTGGCCATCGTGGACGTGACGGTGATCGTGAGACCCGATCAACCGGCCCTCTCGCACCGCACGGTATTGGTCAAGGATGGGGTCATCACCGCCGTCGGTCCCGCTGTCACCACGGCCGTTCCCTCCGACGCCCTCGTCATCGAGGGCGCGGGGCGCTTCCTCATGGCCGGGCTGGCCGACATGCATGTGCATGTCTTCGATCGGGACGAGTTCCTGCTTTACCTCGCGAACGGCATCACCACCATTCGCAACCTCTCCGGCTATGGGATGCACCTTGCCTGGCGGGACAGCCTGGCCGCCGGCACCATTGCTGGTCCGCATCTAGTGACGTCCGGACCGATCCTTGATGGCGATCCCCCCATGCGGTCGACCAACACCGTCATCCGCGATGCGGCCGCGGCAGAGATCGAGGTGCGTCGGCAGGTGGACGCGGGGTACGATCTCGTCAAACTCTACGACAACATCTCGCCGGAAGCGTACGTCGCCGTCACCGCGGCGGCACATCGCCTCGGCAAGCGCGTGGTGGGCCATCTGCCGACGCCGGTGGGACTTGCGCTGGCACTTTCGCCCGGCAGTCAGGACGAGATCGAACATCTCGAAGAACTGCTGCCGCTGTTCGACGATGGCAGAAACACGCGTGAACTCGACAGTATCGCGCGCGCCATTGCATCCGCCGGGGTGGCCGTGACGCCGACGATGACGGTGTACGCCTCCGCGCTCGACCAGGCCACCGCATGGGCGTCGGTCCAGGTTCGTCCTGAGATGCGCTACGTCAATCCGGCCACGCGCAGGCAGTGGGGCTGGGACGAGACCGGCGCGGCGCGGTCCGGCCAACCCGGTCAGATCGCCCGCTATCAGCGCACCACCGCCTTCTTTCGCGACCAACTCCTCCCGGCGCTGCGGCGAGCCGGCGTCACCCTGCTGATCGGCTCGGACGCCCCCATCGCGACACTCGTGCCCGGCTTCTCGCTGCACACCGAGCTGATGCTGTTTCGCGCTGCGGGAGTTCCTGATCAGGAAGTGCTGACGATGGCCACCGTCAACGCGGCTGCGGCGCTGGGTGCGTCGAGTCATCGCGGTGAGGTGCGCGTGGGATATGATGCGGACATGTTGCTGCTGAATTCCGACCCGAGGCTCGGTCTCGCGGCATTGAGCGATCGCGTGGGAGTGATCGCGGCGGGACGATGGTATGCGCAGCGCGAACTGACCCGCCGTCTGGATTCCCTTGCCGCCTCCTCTCACTGACGCGACACTTCTGCGCGTCGGCGCAATCCACCGAACCTTCTTCCTGCTGAGTACCCATGCCTCGTCTTGCGCTCGTCTCTGCCGTGGTCGCCTCCCTGCTGCTCCCGGCATGCGCCAGGAAAGTCGTCGCCCGCTCCACGCCGGCAAGCGTTGTCGGTCGCTATGACACCAAGGTCACACGAGTCGAAGGCAACTGTCCGCTGGGCACCCAGGATGAAGCCACCGAGGTGACGATCGGGTCGTCCCCCGGCGTCGTGGAGCTGCGTCACGGCGGCACCACGTATGGTGGGCTGCTCCAGCAGGATGGCAGTTTCCAGCTGCAGGAGCGGACGGTGACCGTCGGCGGAGTGGATTACCACCTGACGATCGCAGGGCAGTTCCGCGAGAGCCTCCTCGACGCTCGAGTCACCATCGCCTGGGGGTTGACGCCGGCCTGTCGTGTCGTCGTGAAATGGTACGGCGCCCGCAGCGCGCGGTAGCCGCACCCCCCCCACTCTTCGCTGGGACCTGCCATGCAAGCTGCGCTGCTGCTGGGCTACGGCATACCGCTCGTCACCGACACGCAACCGGATCCTGTTCCTGCAGCCGACGGCGTCGTGCTGCAGGTGCTCGCGTGCGGGGTCTGCCGCAGCGATTGGCACGTGTGGCACGGGGATTGGCAATGGCGCATGCCGCTCGAGTTCCCCCACGTCCTCGGACATGAAGTGGTCGGAGAAGTCGTGGCCCGCGGATCCGGCGTTGAGGGATTCCCTGTCGGGACGCGTGTGGTCGTGCCGTTTCACCAGGATTGCGGTCGCTGCCCCCAGTGTGCGGGGGGATCGGCCAATCTGTGTGACAACTACACCGCCATCGGCTTTCAGCGTCCCGGAGGCTTCGCGGAGTACATCGCCATCGAAGGCGCCGCACGAAACCTGATCCCGATCCCCGAGGCGGTGGATCCCCTGATTGCTGCGGCGCTCGGCTGCCGCGTGATGACCGCGTGGCACGCCCTGCAGGATCGCGCGCCAGCAACCGGGAATGACCGGATCGTCATCGTCGGGAGCGGTGGTCTTGGCCTGGCGGCATTGCTCGTGGCCAAGTACGCGGGAGCACGGGTGACGATGGTCGACCTCAATCCGGAATCGTTGGTGCTTGCCCATCAACTTGGTGCGGATGCCACCCTGCTCCTCACCGCGGCCACGCGCGAGGCGGTGACCGCGTCGCTCGGCGGGACAGCGACAATCAGCATTGACGCAGTTGGCCATGCATCAGCCGCCGCCGTCGGGATCATGGCGTTGGGCCGACAGGGTCGGCATCTCCAGCTCGGGCTGTCAGGTGCCGGTGAGCAGGGTGCCTTCTCCGTGCCGATTGATCACATCGTCAAGTCGGAGATTGCCATGTTCGGGAGCGTGGGTGCCCCCATCCAGAGTCACCGCACGCTCGTCGATGCGATGTCGCAGGGCGCGTTCGGGCTGGCTGGTCTCAATCCGCGGCAGGTGGCCCTCGATGGCGTGACCTCGATCTTCGACGAGATGAGCGACGGAACGCTGAGCGGGCTCGCTGTCGTCGTGCCGTAACGCCACCATCTCCTCACCGAGGCCCCATGCTGACGCTTCTCCACGGGATGCTACCCACCTCACGAGACACCCGGCGCTTCGCAACCGGAGCCGTGTGGCTCGGACTCCTCGCGTGTGGTCCTCGATTCCCGACAGCGGCGCAGTCACCGTCCGCTTCGTCGCGACAAGTCACCTTCGAGAATGCCGGTGTCACGCTGGCTGGTGAGGTGACCTACCCTGCGGGCCGGGGCCCGTTCCCCGGTGTTGTGCTGGTACACGGATCGGGGCCAGTGACACGCGTCGGCAACGCGCCACTGGTGGAGTTGTTCACGGGACTGGGCTTCGCCGTTCTGGCCTATGACAAGCGTGGCACCGGGGCGTCCGGAGGAGGCTACCGCGGAGTAGGACCCCTCAACAGTGATTCGATGCTTGCCCTGCTCGGAGGCGACGCCATGGCCGGTGCGCGGCTGCTGCAAGCTGACGCGCGGATCGATCGCGACCGCGTCGGGATGGCGGGCGGGAGTCAGGCCGGTTGGGTGATCGCGAGGGCGATGCGCGACGGGACGTTTCGGTTCTTCGTCGCGCTGTCCGGGCCGACGGTCTCGGTCGGCGAGGAGATCTACTTCTCCACTCTCTTCGAACACGATCTGAGCCGTCCGCTCTTTGCGGCGGATAGCCTCATGGCACTCTTCGACGGGTTCAAGGGGTATGACCCACTGGCGGACCTCCGTCGAGGCTCAGCCATCGGACTCTATCTGTTCGGCGGGAGAGACCGGAGTATTCCCGTGCGGCGGAGCCTGGATGTGCTCACGATGGTGAATCGCGAGTTCTCGGCCGCTCGCTACACTGTGGTGCTGTACCCGAACGCCGATCACTCGCTGGTGGACACGGACGCCGGGACCTTCCTGCCCATTCGCGACACCATCGCGCCGTGGCTTGTGCGCGCGGGGCTGTTGCCCGCCTCCCCGCGTCGCTGACAGGTTCGCATCACCCGCCCTGTCCCTGGAGTGCGCCCGCGCCGCTCCTCGCTCACTTCTCGCTTTTCTCTTATCTCTTCTCTCTTTCTCTTTACTGGCACCTCGCGGCGGCGTTGAGTCTCGTCGTCGCCCGCAACCCCGCCACCGGCAGCTTCAGCAGTATCTGCGGTTCAAAGGCGCCCGCCGGTGCGCCGTCGTCGGTGTAGTTGCTCCAGGAGCTGTTTGCCACGTAGAGCAGTGCATCGTGAAGCACGACGCCTCCCTCCTGCTCCTTCATCGCCGACGTCCTGACCCAGAACACCCGCTCTTCGGCGTCTGCCGCCATCCCGAACACGGCATACAGACGAGGTTCACTCTGACCGGTGACAAAGTCGCGCTCCAACCTGACGTTGTCGATCACCACGATCGTGCGCTGTCGCGCCGAACCGACGAAACGGCGACCGGTCCGGCTGTCGTATGCCACGCCTTCGGCATGATGAAACCAGGCCGGCAGGGTGACGGCCACGCGACTGGCTTCGAGCGGTGCGACGGCGGCTGCGGCGCCGTTCCAGTCCGATGGACTGCACGGGCGCGATCAAGCTGCGGAAGATCGGAAGGTTGGACTGCGACCTGGTCTCGACGTCGTTCGTCGAGCGGGCCAACCTGCCGATGCGGATGGGAATGCAGCGATTCACCCGCCTGACGAACGGGTTTTCGAAAGAGTCAGCAAGCTCACGCCCATGCGCTCAGTCGGTGTTTCATGCTCTGCAATTTCTGCCGTCCCCACACGACGCTGACCAAGGTGCATCCCCCGCACTATCCCACAACCCCGGTCATGGCGGCGGGCGTGGCAGATCGAGTCTGGTCCGTTGAGGACGTGCTCACTCCGTTGGACCCGGATCACAAGCTCGCCGAGCTGAAGCTCAAAACAAAACGATATTTAACAAAAGCGCTCGCTACTTATTGGAGATAGGTGGCAGAGTGACTTGTTGCATCGATCTGAAAAATCGGCGACCCGAGCCGATCCGGAGGTTCGAATCCCCTCCTATCATCGTCACGGATCAGAAGGACCAACTATCGGGGGCTAAGGCACGGGTTGTGCTGGTTCGTTGTTCCAAGTATGCTCCTAAAGCAGGTCAACAAGTAGCTTTGGACACGGTCACCTCTCCCCCTTCTTTCTTGGAGCGTGCATGTCGCGATTCCTCACCCGCCGAGCCCGGCGAGCTCGGGCTATTCCAATCATCTGCCTTCTCGCGATCGCGTGCGGCCCTGAAACGCCGACGGGTCCGGCGTCCGCAGGTCTCTCGCCCACCGGATCCCTCGCCAAAGCCGGAGGCGGCGACCTCGCACCCATCGAGGCCTTCGACCTCGATGTGCGGATCACCGGACGATTCGAGCCCGGGTCTCCGATCACCGTAGTTGCATCGGCCCGCTCAAACATCGATATGCAGGCGGGCACTCTGCGGATTACCGCCCCTGAACTGGAATCGGCAAAGCGTTCCGCTTGGGACGGGTCATTCCGAGTAGCGGTCGGAGCTAAGGTTGCCCCTGCCTTGGAAGTTCCCGCAGGGCTCGCCCGCGGTCAGTCCTCGACTATCTCCACTACACTGACAGCTGATCGATCTGGGTTGTATCGTGTAGTGGTGAGCGCGGTCGCAGAAGGTCGCGAATCAAATCCCGGAAACTCCATTCAACCTGCCGTGCACAAGGAGCTGTGGTTGCTCGTGGACTCTGCCGGCGGGCGGGCGATGGAGTTCTTTGATCCGAGCGTCACGCCAACCGGGATGATTCCGCAACTCGGTCCTTGGCGAAAGCTGAGCGATCGGAGCTCGCTGCCTCGTGGCGACGGCGAAGCGCGAATACTGACGAGCGACGGGAGTGACCACTACCGGGTCGTCTTTTATGACTCGGATAGCTCGGCTTACCTCGCGTTGCCGGGCCTGACAGCAGAATTCAATGTTTACACTGACGATGGATTCGGAGGATCGGAGATCACGGACTACGGTTTTTCTGGGACCGATGCTATCGGCGATATGACTATCGAGTGCGGTCAGTGGAGCGTGGGTCAAACCTATTCAGGGATGCTGCGATTCTCGAACCAGTATGTCGTACTCTCCAACATCTTCCCATTCTATGGAGTGAGCGGCGCCGGTGGCTACGATGCGTGCGGCACTTGGTCGAGTGCGGGAAGTCCGTATCAGATTATTGCACCTTCGGCCGCGAACGCACGGGTGTTCGCTACCCTTACCAGTACAATACCGACCTCGCGATCGTACTTCGGTTTCCAGCGGAACCAAATTCCGGTAAAAGTGTACTCTGACACAGGCACCTCGAACTATTCCGCCGGGGCCGACGACATCGAAATGTACGGCAATGCCATCTGGACCGCGTATGGCAGGTTTGCGGCTACTCACGAATATGGTCATGCCCTTCACGAGAAGGCACTTGGCGGTAATGCGGCTTCCGGGAACTGCCCAACAGGCGGCCACCGCATCGGGCAGCTGACGAATCTGCAATGCGCATTCTCGGAGGGGTTTGCTGACTATCACGCTCGCGCCGTCGGCTCATTGTATTTCGGACTTGAAGGGGTCGACTACACCTACGGATGTCTTGCCTACTCGAGTAACACCTGCACTTGGTACCATGGTGTCCGCGACGGATCTGGAGTTGAGGGGGCGGTCGCATCCTTCCTGTACAGCGTGACCGATGCGTCGAACGACTCGCATGATGTCCTCACGTACCCGGGCAGTTATGTCGCCAATGTGATAAAGACCTGCGTGCTGGGAACGTATCTGGCTCAACGGAGGATCGACGGCGTCGATTACCTGAGCTACTGCCTCGAGGCGAATGTGGATGCAACCGTCCGATCGACATACTTTGCGGGGCGGACTTCCGGGGTCACTGGCATTTATCTCAACACGGCGACGAAGCCATCCGGGTGGAGTGCCGCGGACGTTCGGCAGGGATGGCTCTGGGATCTCTATCGCCAGTAAGGAGTCATACTTTGCCGCCCTACTGGAGAAGCAGTGCTAAACGGAGACTCGGAGGAACTATGAGAGCGATCGTGACCCTTTTGGCATTTGCCATGGCGGGCTGCCGGACCGGAGTGATCGTTGAGGACATCGGCTATGCCGTCATTCTCTACGGACGAGTTCAGACCAGCGGCGGTGCTCCTCTTGCCGGGGCGATGTTGACCATCAAGAATCACCACGGGACCTGTGGATCCGGTGGCGTCGAAAATGAGGCGGCCACGACTGACGCTGATGGTCGCTATCGAAAATCCCTTACCGTGATGGGTGGGGGGGAGGGTTGCGTTCGGATTTCGGTCGCCGCGTCAGGCTTCGCCCCCGATTCCGCAACTCTCACGAATGTGCCGTTCGTGCAACCGCCGGCGCTCGATAGCGTAGAAACCAACATCTTGCTTCGTGAGCTGTAGACCTGCACAGAACCCGGTGACGGAGGATCGCGGTCACCTTTACTTGCTTCCCCCACTTCAGGAGCAACTGGGCGTGCCCGTCAGCTTCGCAGCCGGCCGCAGCCCCCGCACCGGCAGCTTGAGGAGAATCTGTGGTTCAAAAGGACCTGCGGGGGTGCCGTCGCCGGTGTAGTTGCTCCACGAGCTGTTTGCCACGTAAATCAGTGCATCATGAAGCACGACGCCGAGTGATGGCTCGCTCGCGCTCGGGTGGCGATCGAGCACATCGAGTCGCTCCACGGTCTTGCCTGCTTCGTTCAGCGTGAGTCGCACCACACGCGCAGGACTCACGCCGTTCTGGATCGCAATCAGCGAATTGTTACCGCCCCAGTAAACGCCGTCGATCCCCAGCGTCACGAGACGGGGGTCGGCGGCTACCGGCGTCACCAGCTGCCGCACGAGATCGATGCGATAGAGCCCCGTGGTCCAGTCGGCGACCCACGCGGTGCAGCCGTCCGGCGCAAAGGCGATGCCCTGAAGGTTCCGCCAGTCGCGATGGGTCGCGCGTAGCGGCGTCAACTCGCCATTGATGGTGGCGCGGTAGATGTGCGGCTCGCACGAATCGGTGGCGTAGGCCGCGCCATCAGGCCCGAGCACCACGTCACCGAGACAGTGCGGCGCACCCGCCGGCAACCGCCACCGTCCCAGGATCCTGCCGTTGTCGAGGTGGTACGCCCGCAGTTCCGAGACACCGGAATCGGCCGCGACGCCCCCTTCCTGCTCCTTCATCGCCGAGGTCGTGACCCACAGCACCCGCTCCTGCGCATCTGCCGCCATTCCGAACACGGCATACAGGCGGGGTTCGCTCTGATTCGTGACAAAGTCGCGTACCAGTCCGACGTTGTCGATCACCACGATCGTGCGCTGGCGCACCGACCCCACGAAGCGGCGCCCGGTGCGGCTGTCATAGGCCACCCCTTCGGCGTGCTCGAACCATTTCGGCAGCGTGGCCGCAACGGTGCTCGCAGCGATCGGCGCGATGGCCGCCGCGGCGCGTTGCACCAGCGTGCCGAAACGAGGATCGCTACGTAGTGACGTCCACAGGCTGTCGCCGGGCAGCCAGTCGAATCCCATCGCCGTGGTGGCGTCGAGTGCTGCCAGGGCCTCATCCGAGTGCCCGGTTGTCGCGGCGACGCGCGCGAGGAAGCGCCAATACACGCCCTGCCGTGGCCACGCCGACACGGCGAGCACGGCCTCCTGGAACCCGAGTTCGTTGTCGTTGGCGGCGAGGGCCGAGCGGGCCTGACGATAGTGGGACCGCGCGGCGTCGGCGGAGTCGGCGCGCTGCGCCGCGAGCGCGGGTGCCACGACGAAGCTGGCGGCGAACAGGACAGTCGCAGTGAGGTTCCGGGGCATCCCCCAACCTACGAGGCGCTGGGGGTGTTGGTGTCTGGTTCCTGTCAGGCGGGCCAGGTCAGAGCCCGGGCTGGACCACCACATCGGTGCGAAGCGCCTTGCCCAGTACATCGGCCTTGCGGCCCGCGCCCCAGATTTCGAGCGAGATGTCGGCGTCCTGCAGCCGGGGGTAGGCGCGCACGGTGAGTTCATCATCATCCATGGTGGCGGTGACCCGCTCGACGCTTGCCGTGTGACCACGGTCAAGCCCATCGGCCAGGCGCAACAGTCCGCTCACGCGTCGGACGATGGCTTGATCGTCCGCAGAAAGCTGGGCGAACTCTTCGTGCTTGCGACTCGGCCCCGACTTGCGATGGTACCTCGAAATCAGCGCCACGAGGGCGCGATCGCGTGCGCCCAGCCCGATCCGCTCCGCATGCATGATCAGTTGAAACGAATGCTTGTGGTGCTTGCGGTACGATACCAACTGCCCGACATCATGTAACAGCGCGGCGGCCTCGAGCAGCCAGCGCTCCTCGGGCTCGCAGCCCAGCGGCTCGGCAAGCTGGTCGTAGAGTGAGAGCGCCAAGACCCGAACCTGCTCCACATGCCGGCGATCGCCACGACAACGATCGACGAATTCGCGGATCATCTTCACCGGGTCGGCGGGCTTGGCCGGCTCGCTCGCCCCCACCATCTCCAGCAACAGCCCCTCGCGCAATCCGTAGGCGCTCACCGTGAGGTCGCGGGTGTCGACCACGGCCAGCAATTCGGCTGTGACCACGAGCCCGGCCAGGATGATGTCGGCGCGTTGCGGGTTCAGCCCCGGGACCTGGGCGCGCTCGGCCACGGTCTTGGTCGCGAGCCATTCGAGCAATGATTCGACTTCGCCGGTATCGACCGTGGTTCCATGCACTGCCTCGCCGACATGGCCACGCCGTGCGGCCGCCATGCGGCCAAGGTTGGTGAACGAGCCACCCGACCCAATGAGTCGTGCCTGGACCCAGTCGCGCCATGGCAGCGCCTTGCGCAGCTCTCGACGGACCGACTTGCGCAGCGCCGCGACAGCCTTGCGGGGGTCCTTGTGGTTGTCGAGTTGGGTCTCGGTGAGCCGGACCGCACCCAATGGCAGTGACGTGGTGACCTCCACGAGCCCATCGACCGCACCCACGAGCTCGAGCGAGCCGCCGCCGATGTCGGCCACGATGGTGCGACCACCCTCGAGCCGGAAGTGATGCGCCACCGAGCGCCACGAGAGTTGGGCCTCACGGTCCTCGCCGATGATCTCGAGCGGAATGGCCAGTTCACGGCGGATCCGCTCGGCAAACGCGAGCCCGTTGCTGGCATCGCGCATGGCCGAGGTCGCCACGGCGGCGAGGCGGATGACCCCGCGGCGCTCGGCCACGCCCTTCATCCGCCGAAGCGCCTCGAAGGCGCGCTCCATGGCGAGCGGATCGAGGGCGCCCGTGGTCGAGACGCCGGTGGCGAGCCGCGGCATGTCCTTGACCTCGTCGATGACCTGCAGCCCGGACTCCTCGTCGTATTCGGCCACCAACAGACGGATGGAGTTGGAGCCGACGTCAATGGCGCCGAGACGTTCGCGGCCAGTCTGGGGGTCGGTCACGAGGCGGTGTCGCCCCGGTCTTCGGCGTGGTGCTTGATCGACTTTCCTTCGACGAGGAAGACCACGTCCTCCCCGATGTTGGTGGCGAGGTCGGCCACGCGCTCGAGATTGCGCGACACCAGGAAGAGCTCCATGCCGGCGCCGATCATGTGGGGATCCTCCATCATGTGCGTGAGCAGGATGCGGAACACCGAGCGGTGCAGGGCATCGACCTTGTCGTCGCGGAGGCAGACCTCGCGGCCGGCGGCGGCGTCACCGCGAATGAAGGCCTCGAGCGCATCGGAGAGCATGGCGCGCGCGAGGCGGGCCATCTCGACGATCTCGGGTTCGGGAGTGATCGGCCGCGTGGCCGCGAGGCGCTCGGCCGATTCGGCGATGTTCACCGCGTGGTCGCCGACCCGCTCGAGATCATTGGCGATCTTGAGCGCCGAAGTCAACATGCGCAGGTCGCGCGCCATGGGCTGTTGCAGGGCGAGGAGGTTGATGGCCTGCTCCTCGATTTCGACCTCCATGGAATCGATCACGCGGTCGTTGGCGATCACGTGCTTCGCCTTGGCGAGGTCGCGTTCGAGCAGGGCCTCGACCGCGAGCCCGAGCGCGGCCTCGGCTTCGCCCGACATGGTGAGCAACCGAACCTTGACATGGCTCAGCTGCTCGTGAAAGTGACGATGGGTCTCTCCGCTCATCCGAATCTCCCGGTGAGATAGGCTTCGGTCCGTTCATGCTTCGGGGCCGTAAAGATCTGCTTGGTCGGGCCGTATTCCCGCAGTACACCGGCATCGAAGAACCCGGTGAGCTCGGACACGCGCGCCGCCTGCTGCATGTTGTGCGTGACGATCACGATGGTGTACTCGCGCTTCAGCTCAAAGATCAGCTCCTCGACCTTCGCCGTGGAACCCGGGTCGAGCGCCGAACAGGGCTCGTCCATGAGCAGTACGGTCGGCTGGTTGCCGAGGGCCCGGGCAATGCAGAGCCGCTGCTGCTGCCCGCCCGAGAGGCCGGTGGCCGGCGAGTCGAGACGATCCTTGACTTCGTCCCAGAGCGCGGCGCGTCGCAGGCACTGCTCCACCACGTCGGGCAGGTCGCGGCGGGGCACCAAGGCGTTGAGCGAAGGTCCATAGGCGACATTCTGGTAAATCGTCTTCGGGAACGGATTCGGCCGCTGAAACACCATGCCGACCCGCTGCCGATGAGCCACGACGTCGAGCCCCGCACCGTACACCGACCGCCCCTCAACCGCGAGTTCACCCTCGACCCGCACGTCGGCGATCAGGTCGTTCATGCGGTTGATCGATCGCAAAAAGGTCGACTTCCCGCAGCCCGACGGTCCGATGATCGCCGTCACGGCGCGATGCGGGATCGCGAAGGTCAGGTTGTGCAGGACCTGATGAGTACCGTACCAGAAGGAGAAACCGCGCACGTCGATGCTCGGATCACCCTCGCCGGCCCCGTGCGGTCGCTCTGCGGAGCGAGGCGCCTGGATCGGTACGGCCACGCCGTCGTCCATCGCCCCGCTCATCCGAAGCGTCCTGTAATGTAGGCCTCGGTCTGCTCGTGCGTGGGCGCCGTGAACAGTTTGTGCGTGTTGCCGTGCTCGATCATGGTCCCGAGGTAGAAGAAGGTGGTGGTATCGGAGACCCGGGCAGCCTGTTGCATGTTGTGGGTCACGATGATGATGGTGAACTCCGCCTTGAGTTCGATCACCAGTTCCTCGATGCGCTGGGTGCCCTGCGGATCCAGCGAGGCGGTGGGCTCGTCGAGCAGGATCACCTCTGGCTCTGGCGCGATGGTCCGGGCCAGGCAGAGCCGCTGCTGTTGTCCGCCGGAGAGGGCGATGGCACTGGTGCGCAGGCGATCCTTCACCTCATCCCAGAGGGCAGCGCGACGCAGCGAGCGCTCCACGATCTCCTCGACTTCCGCCTTCGACCGCCCTCCCTCGATGACCAGGCCGGCAGCGACGTTGTCGTAGATCGACATCATCGGGAACGGAGTCGGCTTCTGGAAGACCATCCCCACCTGCCGACGCAACTGGATCGGATTCACCGAGGGCGCGTAGACATCCGCCCCGTCGAGGAGCACCCGCCCCGCGATCCAGCCGCCCTCCGAGATCTCGTGCATCCGGTTGAGGGCGCGCAGGAAGGTCGACTTGCCGCATCCCGAGGGACCGATCAGTGCGTGCACCTGATTCGCGGCAAAATCGAGCGACACCCCCTTCACGGCGGTGAACTTTCCGTACATGGCGCTCAGCTTGTCGGTGCGCACCCGCGGCATCTCGTCAACCACCGGTCGAGAATCGTTGACGGGTCACGAACCGGGCGGCCATCGAGAGCACGAAGACCACGAGAATCAGGACCAGTGCAGTGGCCCACGCGAACTGGTGCCACTCCTCGTAGGGGCCCGAGGCGTAGGTAAAGACCACCAGCGGCAGCGCCGCCATTGGCTGATCCGGGTTGAACGAGAGATACTGGCTGCCCAGCGCCGTGAAGAGCAGCGGAGCGGTCTCGCCGGCGGCGCGCGCCACTGCCAGCAACGACCCGGTCACGATGCCCGGTAACGCCGTGCGCAGCACGATGGTGAGCGAGGTGCGCCAGCGGGAGTAGCCCAGTGCCAGTGCTGCCTCGCGCAACGACCCCGGCACCAACTTGATGAGCTCCTCGGTCGTGCGGGTCACCATCGGGATCATCAGGATCGCGAGCGCGATGCTGCCCGCGAGTCCGGAGAAGTGTTTCTGGCGCGCGACGATGAAGGTCCACGCAAAGACACCGACCACGATCGACGGCGTGCCGTTCATCACATCGGACACGAATCGCGTGACCCACGCCAGCTTGCTCCCCGAATACTCGGCGCAGTAGAGCCCCGCGCCGATGCCCAGCGGTACCCCGATGAGCGAGGCGATCCCCACGATGATCAGCGTGCCGACGATGGCATGCAACACGCCGCCGCCGGTCTCGCCGGCAGGTACCGGCGTGTTGGTGAAGAACGCCAGCGAGAGCGAGCTGGCCCCCTTGAGCGTGAGGGAGATCAGGATCAGCAGCAGTGGCATCACCGCGATGATCACGGCCACGGCCATGATGCCGACCATGACGTTGCTCTTGAGGCGGCGCACGGCGCGCGGGTTCACAGCGCCTTGCTCCCGATGGCCGCACCGCGCGCCACCCGCCAGATCAACAGCCGGGCTCCGGCATTCACGAGCACGGTCACAACGAAAAGCAGCAGGGCGACATAGGTGAGTGACGAGATGTGCAGCTCGGTCGCCGCCTCGGAGAACTCATTGGCGATCACGGCCGCCATGGAGTAGCCCGGCGCGAACAGCGACGCCGAGATGTCGTGGCGATTGCCGATGAGCATGGTGACCGCCATCGTCTCGCCCAGCGCGCGCCCCAGCCCGAGGATTACGGCGCCGATGATGCCCGAGCGGGCATAGGGCACGATCGCCGTCCGCACCGCTTCCCAGCGCGTCGCCCCCAGCGCCAAGGCCGCTTCGCGCTGGCTGTTGGGCACCGCCAGGAGCACGGAGCGCGACACCGACATGATGAACGGCATGATCATGATGGTGAGGATCAGCGAGGCCGCGAGCACCGACGGCCCGTAGATCGCTCCCCGGAAAAAGGGGAGGAACCCCAGAGTGTCGCGCAGGAAGGGAAAGACACTGGTCTTGAGCACGGGAATCAGGACGAAGACGCCCCAGAGACCGTAGACCACGCTCGGGATCGCGGCGAGCAACTCGATCAGCATCGCCACGGGTTGGCGGATCACCTGTGGAGCGAACTCGGTGAGGTAGATCGCCACGCCGAGCGAGAGCGGCACCGCGAGCAGCAACGCGATGAACGATGTCAGCAGCGTGCCGAAGATCAGCGGATAGGCGCCGAACTGACCCGCGACCGGGTCCCACACGCTGTCGACGATGAAGTGCAGGCCGAATTGTGAAATCGCGAGTCGCGAACCGTCGGCCAGTTCAAGGAAGAGCGCCAGCAGCAACGCCGGCACCATCAGTGCGGCGAAGGTGAGCAATCCCCTGAAGAACTTGTCGCCTCGGGCACTGCCCTCGAGCGTGGTCGACGCACGGGCCGCGGATGGGCGAGACGGGGTCGAGCCAGAAGGGGTGCGCATCGTGACCGGAGATTACCCGGCCACGCACCCCATCCGGTCACGACAGTGTAACGATTGTGTCACTCAGGGGATCGGCTTGCCGGCGCCCTTGAGGGTGGTGATCCGCTGCTTGACCAAGGTGACCACCTCGGCGGGGAGCGGCGCGTAGAGCAGCACCTTGGCCATCTCCTGCGCCTCGGGCGTGACCATCCAATTGAGGAAGTCACGGATCGCCTTGGCCTTGGCCGGGTCTTTGGTGTCGGGGTGAATCAGCAGCCAGGTGAACGACGAGATCGGGTAGGCCTGCGCCCCGGGCGCGTCGGTAATCGAGACCCGGAAGTCGGTGTTGGCCGGGAAGGTGACGCTCGCCGCGGCGTCGGTGACGGTCTCGAGCGACGGCTGCACGAAGTTGCCGGCCGCGTTCTTTACCTGCGCGTACGGCAGCTTGTTGGCCGAGGCATAGATCAGCTCCACATACCCCAGCGTCCCCTCCACCTGCTTCACCTGCTGGGTGACACCCTCATTGCCCTTGCCGCCGAGTCCGACGGGGAAGTTCACCGCCGTGGCGGAGCCAACCGTCTGCTTCCACTCAGGCGAGACCTTGCTGAGGTAGTCGGTGAAGATGTAGCTGGTGCCCGATCCGTCGGAGCGGTGCACCACGATGATGTCGATGTCCGGCAGCGTGACGCCGGGATTCAGCGCCATGATCCGCTTGTCGTTCCACTTGGTGATCTTGCCGAGGAAGATGTCAGCGAGTGTCGGGCCGTCGAACTTGAGCTGGGTGGTCCCGAGCGACGGCAGGTTCCAGGTCAGCACCACGGCCCCCATCACCGTCGGGATGTGCAGCACCTGACCCTGCACCGCGGTCATCTGCTCGGCCGACATCGGGCCGTCGGAGGCGCCGAAATCCACGGTGCCCTCGGTGTACTGGCGAATGCCCGCGCCTGATCCTACCGACTGGTAGTTGATCTGGGCGCCGGTGGTCCGGTGATAGACGTCGAACCACTTGGTGTAGACCGGGTTCGGGAAGGTGGCACCCGCCCCGGTGAGCGACGGCGCAGCCGCGGCTCCCGACCTGCCGCAGCCGGCCACGGAACCGAGGGCGAGGGCGGCGCCGGCAAGCATCCGGTATTTCATGAACGACTCCGATCGGAGAACAGAAAGGTCGGGCGCATCAGAACTTGAATTCGGTGTGCAGGTAGAGCAGCTGGCGGCCCCTATCGAAGCTGTTGTTGGGCGATCCGCCGGCGACGGAGTTGAGGTCCGCATCCGCGAGCAAGCGGAGGTTCGGCGTCATGGCATAGGAGACACCGGCAATCACCCGCGTCTGTCGGTTGACCGCGAGTCGCGCGGCCGGCGTCACGGCGGTGGAATCGATGTTCGGGTCGAACGAGTCGATCCGGCCGATGATCGCCACCTTCGAGTGGGGGACCTTGAACACCCCATACGCCGCCACCAACCGACCCTTCGCGTCCGGGGTGGCCGCGGACGTCGAATCCTTGGTCATGCCATACTCAGCGGCCAGCGTCACCGCCGTCGATTGGTAGGAGAGGATGCCGAGGAACCGGTTGCGGGTGGCACCACCCGTGGCGTAGCCGAGGTTGGCGTA
The DNA here is from genome assembly GCA_040002895.1 of Gemmatimonadota bacterium. Lineage (GTDB taxonomy): Bacteria > Gemmatimonadota > Gemmatimonadetes > Gemmatimonadales > GWC2-71-9 > Palsa-1233. Next base: position 14,731 of record JBDUDP010000012.1, on the reverse strand, counting down.
GCCGGTGAGCCGGAGGCCGCCGGCCTTGCCGGCTGCGTCCGTGCGCGCGAGTCGCACCGAGACACGCCCGCTGATGTCCTTGCGATTGTCGCCGGGGGCATTGCTGTAGCCCTCGCCGTTGTAGACGCCCACCTGCGCGTTGACCTGCTCCTGGTTCCACGTCCCGTCCACGCCGACACCAAAGTCCGATGAGGTGACGTAACCGAGCCGGTCGAGCGGCACGGTGCCCTGCATCCGGTAACCCCAGAGCGACTCTTCCCAGTCAATCAACGGAGTGTGAATGGCGCCGATCTTGTAAGTGAGGTGGCTGTGCTCGGGCGTCCAGGCCACGTAGGCATACTTGAGCCGGATGGTCTGCTGGTTCGAGGCCGCCTTGCGACCATCGACATCTACCGTGACGCGGGTACTGATACCGCCGCTGAACTTGCCGAGCACGTCCACGTGGGAGCGCGCGACATCGAAGTTGTTGCCGTGCGCAGGTGGGGTGAGCGAGGAGTCGGTCTTGAGCTGGTAGTAGTAGTGGACGTAGCCGACGCCGCTCACCGTGACCGTGGGGGTCTGAGCGGCCTGCGCTGCGATCGGCCGCGTCGCGGTGACCATCCCGGTGATGAGGGCGAATCCAACGACCAGTTGCTTCTGCATGTCCTCTCCAGAGCGTCGTGACGGGTGCGCCGCCGACCGTCCCACGTGCCCGGGCTGGCCTCAGCGCCTGTAACAAGCCGCCGGGCCATCACGCGGTCATGTCGGTCGTGTCACGAGGGTGTAACATCCCCCGATGCGTCGGGGAGACGGGCCGTGACAGTGGTCCCCGCGCCGAGCGTGCTCTCGATGGAGACGCGTCCGCCGTGGGCCTCGATCAGGTGCTTCACGATCGCGAGGCCGAGTCCGGTCCCGCCCTCTGCACGGCTGCGCGACGGCTCGGCACGGTAGAAGCGCTCGAAGATCCTGGCGAGATGTTCCCCGGGGATGCCGGCACCGCTGTCCGTGACGGAAAGCTCTACTCCACCGGGCACCTGCGCGGTGCGACAGGTGATCACGCCGCCACGGGGCGTGTAGCGGAGCGAGTTGTCGATCAGATTGCCGAGAATCTGGTTGAGCGATTCCGGATCGGCGTACAGCGTGTCGGCGCCCTTGGCGAGGTCGAGCGAGAGCGTGACGCCACGTTCGGCCGCCGCGTCCATCGTGGCGCCGAAGACATCCCGCGCCACCGCCGCGACACTCGTGGTTGCCGGTCGCGGGACCCAGTGCCCCGATTCGATGCGCGAGAGGTCGAGCAGGTCGTCGACGAGCCGGTGCATTCGTTGGGCATTGGTGCGGATGGTCTCGAGGAAGCGACGCGCCGTGACGGCGTCGATGCCCCCCTCGGCGAGCGTCTCGGCATACCCGGAGATCGAGGTCAGCGGCGTCTTGAGTTCGTGGGACACATTGGCCACGAAGTCACGCCGGATTGCCTCGAGCTGGCGAACCAAGGTCAGGTCGTGCAGCACCAGCACGGCACCGCTGCCTGGCAAGGGCCGAGCGTTGAACGAAATGACCTGATGGTCAAGCTCCACTTCGCGGTTCTGCACCACCTCGCCGGCGAGGACCTGCGTCACCGCCTCGCGCGCTTCCTTGTCGCGGAAGAGCGTGCGCAACTCCGGCAACGGCTCGTCGGCGTCGTAGCCCAGCAGGCGGCGGGCGGCGGGGTTTGCGGTGACGATCCGTCCCCGGGCATCGGCGGCGATGATCCCCTCCACCATCGCGTCGACGATGGCCTCTCCCTCAGCCTTCTCCAGTTGCAGCTCCTCGAAGCGATCGGCGAGCTGACGGTTCATCTCCCGCAGTGCCTGCACCAGCGCGTCCACCTCGGGCACACCGGATCGCGGGAAGCGGGGCAGGGCACCGGCAGCAATCGCGCGGGCGGCATCCGATAGCGTCACCAGCGGGCTCGCGATCGAGCGGCCCGCGACGAAGGCGAGCCCCAGGGCCAGCAGCATCGCAACGACGGCAGCACCAACCAGCGTGCCGTGCTCAAACCCCCACACCAGCACCAACAGGGTGAGGGCGACGATGGTAAAGGTGCCGAGGACGAGTCGCCCGGCAAATGTCATTTGTTTGCCGCGCCGCGCGGCGCCGACTTGAAGCGGTAGCCGAAGCCGCGTACCGTCTCGATCATCTCCCCCATCGGCCCCAGCTTGCTGCGCAGCCGCTGGACATGCATGTCCACCGTGCGGGTCTGGATGTCGGGCTGCGCATCCCAGACCGTCTCGAGCAGCTGGGGGCGACTCTGCACCCGGCCGCGCCGCTCAAGCAGCGTCACCAGCAGTTTGTATTCCGTCGCGGTGAGGGTGAGTTCCTCGCCGGCGAGCGACACCCGGTGTGCGGTGCGATCCACCGTGAGTCCCTCGGCCACCAGCGTCGACCCCGCGGCCACCGCTGGGGCCGCGAGCCGCCGAAGCAGCGCCTGCACCCGCAGGGCGAGCTCGGCCGGGGAGAATGGTTTGGTGAGATAGTCGTCGGCGCCCAGGGTGAGCCCGCGGATGCGGTCGGGCTCATCGCGACGCGCCGTGAGGAGGATGACCCCGATGTCCCGGGTCTCGTCTCGCTTGCGCAACTCCGCGAGCACGTCATAGCCGGAGAGCCCGGGGAGCATCAGGTCGAGGACCACCAGGTCGGGACACTCCTCCTTGGCGGCCTTGAGGGCGTCCGGGCCGTTGGCGGCGGTGGAGACCCGATACCCTGCCCGTGCCAAATGGTAGGCCACGAGAGCGGTGATATCCGGTTCGTCATCCACGACCAGGATGCGGTGCGTCATTGGGGCTCCGAGACCATATGCGCCGAAACGAATATCGGGATGACGGGTGGATGGCAAGGCACAGAGTGTTGCTGGAATGGTACGTGTGACCGGATATTTACGACCGTGCCCACTGACCTCCCTGTCTTCGTGAACGGACGCCCCTATCGGGCGCCCGCCGGATCGACCCTTGGCCGTCTCCTCGCCGAGCACGATCCCGACCTGTTCGTCGCCCTGCTCGGCGGCCAAGCGCTGGCCACCGATGGCCGCGGCATCGAGGCGGACCCCGACGTTCCGCTCACTGCGGGCGCGATCTTCCGGGTCCAGCGCTCCGCTCGAGCCGCCGATGCGTGAGCTCCTGCGTCGGATGCCAAAGGCCGAACTGCACGTCCACCTCGACGGCTCGCTGCGGCCCGAGACCATGCTGGCGCTCGCCGGCGAGGCCGGGGTACCGCTGCCGGCCCACGACCCCGAGAGATTGCGCCGCTGGATGCTGGTGGACGACGCGCGCAACCTCGAGGAGTATCTCGCACGATTCGAGTACACCATCGCCTTGCTGCAGACGCCGGAGGCCATCGAGCGCGTGGCCTACGAGATGGTCGCCGATGCCGCCGCCGATGGCCTCGCCCTGCTCGAGGTGCGCTACTGCCCCCACCTCAGCACCCGCAGTGGACTCAGTATGGACGAGGCCGTCGCCGCCGAATGGCGCGGACTGCAGCGCGGCGAGGCGGAGTTCGGCGTGGTCGCGAGGATCATCAATTGCTCCCTGCGCCATTATACCCCCGATGTGTCGCTCGAGATCGCCGAGCATTCGGTGCGGATGCGCGATCATGGCGTGGTGGGGTTCGATCTCGCTGGCGGGGAGGCCGGACGCCCACCCGATATCCATCGCGAGGCCTTCGATCTCGCGGCGCGCGGTGGCCTCGGGATCACCGTGCACGCCGGCGAAGCGGCAGGGTGGGAGAGCATCTTCGAGGCGATTCATGCCTGTCGTGCGGTGCGCATCGGGCACGGCACCAGGCTGTTCGAGAACCCGGCGTTGCTCGAGTATGTCCGCGACCGGCGGATCTGCATCGAGGTCAACATCACCAGCAACCTCCAGACGCATGCCGTGGCGACTGCCGCCGAACATCCGGTGCGGCAATACTTCGACGCCGGCATCCCGGTCACCCTCTGCACCGATTCCTGGCTCATGAGCGGCGTCTCGCTCACCGATGAATACCTGTTGGCTCAGCAGGCGCTGGCGTTCACCCTTCCCGAGCTCGAGACCATGGCACTGGCCGGCTTCGAGCACGCCTTCCTCCCCTGGCCTGAGCGTGTCGCTCTCCGCGATCGCGCCCGGACCCACTTCGCGAGCCACTCGTGACCCTCGTCCACCTGTTCCTGCAGACCCAGACCGCCGCCGAACGTTTCGCCGCGCTGCGCAACGGCCTCGACATCCCGTTCGGCCAGCGCCTCATGGGTATCGTCGGTATGGTGACCATGATCGCGCTGGCCGTGCTCATGAGCTACGACCGCAAGAAGATCAATTGGCGACTGGTGGGAAGCGGCGTGACGCTGCAGGTGGTCTTCGGCCTGATCGTGCTCAAGACCTCGATCGGCAGGGCCTTCTTCGAAACCGTGGGCGGGTGGATCACCTCGCTGCTCGGCTTCCAGGAACAAGGGGCGCGCTTCGTCTTCGGCAACCTGGTGCAGAACAACGTGCCAGTGGGACTGCCCGGCACGACCGGCGTGCTCGATGCCACTGGCGGAATGATGGCCAACACCGGTGCGTTCTTCGCGTTCTCGGTGCTGCCGACCATCATCTTCTTCTCCGCCTTGATGTCCGTGCTCTACTACCTCGGCGTGATGCAGTGGGTTGTGAAGGGACTCGCCTGGGGCATGCAGAAGACGCTCGGGACGTCGGGCGCCGAGACGCTTTCGGCGTCGGGCAACATCTTTCTGGGCCAGACCGAGGCCCCGCTGCTCATCAAGCCGTTCGTGGCGACGATGACGTCGTCGGAGATCATGACGGTTATGGTCGGCGGCTTCGCGACCGTGGCCGGCGGGGTGCTGGCGGCCTATGTGGGGATGCTCTCGGGCATGCTGCCCGGTATTGCGAGCCACCTGCTCGCCGCAAGTGTGATGAACGCACCAGCCGGACTCTACCTCGCCAAGATCCTTCGCCCCGAGACCGAGGTGCCGGTCACCAAGGGGTCGCTCGACTTTGACCTTGCCGCACCGAAAGACGACGCCGAGGTTCTGGTGACTCCGCGACGTTTCCGCTTCCGTCGCACCGGCGTCGCGGAGTCGAGCGTGATCGAGGCGGCGGCCGGCGGCGCCGCGCAGGGCGTGCAACTCGCCATCAACGTGGCCGCCATGTTGATGGCGTTCGTGGCTCTGGTCGCGATGCTCAACGCCGGCCTCGGTTGGGTCGGACACCTCGCCGGCATCGACGGGGTCTCGCTCCAATCCATTCTTGGCACGCTGCTGCGGCCGCTCGCATGGGTCATGGGAGTGCCCTGGCACGACACCGCATATGTCGGCGGGTTGATTGGCCTGAAGACGTCGCTGAATGAGTTCGTCGCCTATGCCCAGTTCGCCGGTGACCTCGGCAGCGGCCGCGTCCTCGATCCGCGTTCGGCCCTTATCTGCACCTACGCCCTGCTCGGCTTCGCCAACTTCTCGTCGATCGCGATACAGATCGGCGGTATCGGCGGATTGGCCCCCGAACGCCGCGGCGAGATCGCCAAGTACGGCCTCCGCGCGATGATCGCCGGCAACCTCGCCGCGTTCATCTCCGCCTCGCTCGCCGGCATGCTCGCATGACCAGCGCATCCGCCACCGACCAAATCGCTGCCGCCACCGCCGCGGTGCGCGCACGCCTCGGCTCGCAGCGTCCCAAGGTGGCGATCGTGCTCGGGTCGGGGCTCGGCGGGCTGGCTGACCAAGTGGAGCAGCCCACGCGCATCGGCTACGCCGACATCCCCGGCTTCCATGTGCCGACGGTGCAGGGGCACAAGGGGGAATTGGTCGCGGGCATGCTCGGTGGCGTGCCCGTGATCATGCAGAGCGGGCGCTTCCACATGTATGAGGGCCACCCGGCGCAGACTTCGGTGCTGCCGGTGCGGGTCTTCGCAGCACTCGGCGTCGAGACGCTGATCGTCACCAACGCCGCGGGCGGGATCCGGCGCACCTTCACGCCAGGCACGCTGATGCTCCTGAGTGATCACATCAATCTCACTGGGCGCAATCCGCTCGAGGGGCCGGTGCTCGAAGGCGAGACGCGCTTCCCCGACATGAGTGTGGCGTACGACGCCGGTCTGCGTGACATCGCCCGCCGCGTGGCCAGCAGTCAGGGCACGCGGCTGGAAGAGGGGGTCTACTGTGCCCTGCTCGGGCCGACCTACGAGACGCCGGCCGAGGTGCGCATGCTCGAGCGACTCGGCGCCGACGCGGTGGGGATGAGCACCGCACCGGAGACCATCATCGCTCGCGCTCGCGGCATGCGCGTGCTGGGATTCTCATTGGTCACCAACGCCGCTGCCGGCACCACCGCGGCACTGCTCGACCACAAGGAAGTAATGGAAGTTGCTGCGCAGGCGGGCGGACGGCTGGCGGATATCGTGAGAGAAGTTGTGGCAAGCTTGAAATGAGAGATGAGAGATGAGAGAGGAGAGACGAGCAAAGCTCTCCTCTCTCCTTTCTCTCCTCTCTTCACTTCTCCTCTCTCATCTCTCATCTCTCATTTCAACTCCATGCCACACCGGCCCCTGTCCTTTCCCCAGTCCCGGGGCGGCGCGAATGGCGGCCTGCAGGTAGTCGAGTGAGGCAGGCACTGCCTCCGCCACGGAGAGACCGAGCGCGAGTGCGGCGGTGAGTGCGGCGGAGAGGGTGCAGCCGGTCCCGTGTGTGGCGCGCGTGGTGAGCCGAGGGCGGGCATACCGTTCGACGCCATCAGGAGTCACCAATACATCGACGAGGATGTCACTCTTGAGGTGGCCACCCTTGATGAGGGCTGCGCTGGCGCCGAGGGAGAGGAGCACCTCGCCGGCGCGCACCATGGATTCGGGATCGCGGACGTGCAGACCGGTGAGCAGTTCGGCTTCGTCGAGGTTGGGCGTCACCACCAGGGCCTGCGGCACCAGCAACGAACGCACCGCGTCGATGGCGTCGGCGTCGAGCAGCCGGTCGCCCGAGGAGGCCACCATCACCGGATCCAGCACGTAGCGGGTCCAGCCCCGGGCATCGATCACTTCCGCCACGAGTTCGACGACGCCAAGTGTGCCGAGCATCCCGGTCTTGCAGGCGTCGGGAGGGAGGTCGCTGCCGACCGCGTCGAGCTGGGCGACGATGATGTCGATGGGGACGGGGTGAACGGCGTGCACTCCGAGAGTATCTTGGGCAGTGACGGACACGATCACCGAGGTCCCGTAGCACCCCCAGGCCGCGAAGCTCTTGAGGTCGGCCTGGATGCCGGCACCACCGCCCGAATCGGAACCGGCGATGGTCATCGCGATGCGCCGCGTCTTCTCTCTCACTCGACCTCCCAGCCCATGGCCCTGTTGAGCACGATCCGTGACCTGCACCGCCGCAAGGCCCGCGAACGTCGCGGGCTCGCCTTGGCGGAAGGGATCCGGCTGGTGGAAGAGATGCTTGCCGCGGCGGTCCCCTGCAAGGGTGCCGTGGTCTCGCCGATGCTCTCGACCACGCCGCGCGGCTCCGCGCTTCGAGCCCAGCTCGAGATCCGGGGCATCGCGGTTGAGGAGCTCCCCGAAACCGACTTCAGCGAGCTGGCCGCCACCGAGCATCCGCAGGGCATCATTGCCGTTTATGCGCCCCGCGACTGGATGCTCGACGACCTCAAGCCCAGCCCCGGTCGACCACTGGTGATCCTCGACGCGGTGCAGGACCCCGGGAATGTCGGGACCATCGCGCGAACGGCCCTGGCCTTCGGCGCCTCGGGGCTCATTGCCCTCCCCGGCACGGCCGACCTCGAGAACCCCAAGACGGTGCGCGGCGCGATGGGGGCCCTCTTTCGACTTCCTCACCTGCACGCCGATGATGTCGCCGTGCTGCACTGGCTCGGCGCGGAGTCGATTGCACTCTGGGCCACTGCGATGGCGGGTGAATCGATCGAGTGCCGGGTACCGGTGCATCCGGTGGCGCTGGTGCTCGGCAACGAGGGAGCAGGAGTGCGCGATGAGCTGCTGAAGCGCGCCGACCGCCGTGTCAGCATCCCGATCCAGCCGATCGCCGAGTCGCTCAATGTGGCGGTGGCGGCGGGGATTCTCCTCCATCAGGTGACGCGATGAACATGGCCCAGGGGATGGTCGCCTATCTCGCCGTTGGCGGCTGGCTCTTTCCGACCTTTGCGGCGGTGTTCGGGCTGCTCATCGGGTCGTTCCTCAATGTCTGCATTGTGCGCTGGCCCGCGATGGAGTCGGTGGTGTCACCGCGCTCACGCTGCCCGCTCTGCGGCAACCTGATCGCCTGGTACGACAACATCCCCGTGCTCTCCTGGCTGATGCTGCGCGGCAAGTGCCGCCATTGTGGTCTGCCGATCCCGCTCCGCTATCCGCTGGTGGAGCTCGCCGTTGGCGGCCTCTGGGCGCTGGTGGCGTGGCACTACGGCCCCTCGGTGGAATTCTTCCGCGCGGGACTGTTCGGCACCCTGCTCATCGGCATCGCGATGACCGATGCTCGTGAATACATCATCCCTGATGAATTTTCGATCGGCGGGACAGTGCTCGGGATCGCCTTCGCCTTCCTCGGTGGTGCGCTGCCATGGCCGCAGGCGGTGCTCGGCGCGGCGGTCGGCTTCGCGCTGCTCTGGGTGGTCGCGTGGCTAGGCACCAAGCTGCTGGGTGAGGACGCCATGGGCGGCGGCGACATCAAGATGATGGCGATGATCGGCGCGTTCCTGGGTTGGCCCGGCGTGTTGCTCACACTCTTCCTTGGCGCCTTGCTCGGCACCCTGATCTTCCTGCCCATGAAGCTCGCGGGACGCGAGAAGCTGGTGCCGTTCGGGATCTTCCTCTCGCTCGGATCGGCCGCCACCTGGATCGCCGGACCGGCGATCATCCTCTGGTATCAACTGACCTTCCTCGGGACATGAGCACCATGCCACGCATCGCGACCACGCTGGGCATCCTCGCCGCACTCGTCGCCTGCCGCGGCGAGCCACCTGCCGCCGCGCAATCGCTCGACGCACGCCAGTTGAGCGCCCTGGTCGACTCGCTCATGCCGGGAGTGGCCAAGGCCACCGGGATGACGTTCACCTCCACACCGAAGTCGGCGGTACGCACGCGCGAACAGGTTCGCAGCTACCTGCTCGCCAAACTCGCCCAGGAACTGCCGCCCGCCAAGCTCGAGGGGATCACCACCACCTATCGGCTCCTCGGCCTGCTGCCCGACTCCCTCGATGTCGCGAAGCTGTTTGTGGATCTCTACACCGAACAGGTCGCAGGGTTCTACGACCCCGATTCGCTCACGCTCTTCGCGGTGGCCGGTGGCGACCGCGCCCAGCTGCGGTTGATCCTCGCGCACGAGCTGGTGCACGCGCTCCAGCATCAGTACACGCCGCTCGACTCGATCATGAAGGACAACCACGACGCCGATCGCCTCGCCGCCGCGCAGGCGGTGTTCGAGGGACAGGCGACGCTCGCCTCGCTCGCCGCGCTGCTGCCGGGGCAGGACATCATCGGCGACGATGGCTTCTGGGAGACTTTCCGCGGCCAGTTGCAGGTGCAGCAATCAGGGATGAAGGTATTCAACGAGGCCCCGATGGCGATTCGCACAGGGCTCACCTTCCCCTACGTCCAGGGCTCCGAGTTCATGCGCTGGTTCCGCCGCAACCATCCCGATGAGCAGCCGTTCGGTGCGCTGTTGCCGGTCTCGACCGAGCAGATTCTTCATCCTCAGCGATATGCCCGCGGTGATGCCCCGATGACGGTGCGCTTTGCCGCCGACACGGCAAAGCCGATGTTCGACGACACCTTCGGTGAGTTCGAGATCGCCGTGCTGCGTTCGTCACTCGCCGGCATCGGCGAGGTCCCGACCGATCTCGCGGTGGGATGGGGCGGCGACCGGATGCGTCTCTACCGTAGTCCGGGCGGCGCGGCGCTGGTCTGGGTCACGGTATTCGATGACGCGCGCAGCGCCGAGCGATTCGTGGCACAGTATGGATCGCGGTTGATGGGTCTGCGGCGCACGGGCTATCGCACTGCGGCCGATTCACTGATGATCGGCGACAAGGCGGCGGTGCGGATTGTGGTGGCGCCGGTGGCATGGGCGCGGTGGAGTGCGTTGCCGCAGGTGGAGTTGAGGTAGGGATGTGGTTCCAGTGGCTCCGGCCTTGAAGTGCACCCGAAGCCCGTTCACGGAGAATTCCTGTGCGACTCACATTGTGGGAAGATTGCAATACAGAAGATTCAACATACATTCGTACAGTAGCCGCCCACCAACGTTTGCGGTCCCCCTGCCCGACAGGAGCCCCCTATAATGCCGTATTTGAAATCAATCCGCCTCCCTAACCTGCTTACACTGCTGGGAATTTCTCTCACGCTTGGGTGCGCGGTATCCGAACGCGTGGTAGGCCCGACGGTCGGTGCCCCTTCTGACGAGCGAAACAGCCGACTCGATTCGACTCGTGTCAGCGCTCGATTCGTCACTCCGATGTGTCAGCTCGGTTGTCTTCCGCCCGAGGACGTTGATCCTGCTCCGGAGCAGCCTGGCGAATGGATCGGAGCGGCGTTTTCGGGCGGCTACTGCTTTGGGGATGAAGGAAATGACCTCGACCTCGACGGCATCGTCGATCAGTGCGAATGGAAACTCGCGGAAACCTTCGCACCCCAGATGAATAGCGAGGCGAGCGACGACGTTGGTGGGGAGCCATATTTTGCTGTCCAGCGCGTAGCCGGGGACCCTAATGCCATCATTATTCTTTACCTCTTTTCCTACTATGAAGACTTGGGTTGTTGGAATTTTTCGGGTTGTACCATCGCGGAAGATTCCCACTCGGGCGACTCAGAAGCGGTTGGCGTATACGTAAGGTTCGACGCTGATTTCCAGCATTGGATCGTCGATGGCGTCATTATGTTTCAACACGGGCATGATAAGTCCTACTTGCGTGCCTTCGGTGCCTTTCCAACTGGCCTCGAATATGTTGGGCGGGATGGTGGGAAGTTCAAGGTGCACGTTTCCGGCGGGAAACATGCGAGTTATGCCACAGTCAGCGAGTGCCAATCGGGCGGCACCCTTGGCTCGGATCACTACAGTCCGGGTCAGGTAAGTTGGGTGCTGGATACACCGGCAGGAAGGAACCTTGGGAGCAACACAGCCAAGTTCAAGAACTGCGTCTATAGCTTCGACCGCTATGCTCTCACCGGCGAGCAGGAATGCCACTGGACCGGAGCCACATTCACTGGCTGGCAAGGACCGACGCAAAATGCGCCGCCCGGGAACTACAAGAATCTCCGATACTTCAAATTTCTTCCGTGTACACCGAACGAGCTGTTGGACATTCGCTGCGCGGTCAGAGGCTGAAATGCTTGACCCTCTGTGTAATGCAGCTCGCAACGCTCTACCCCTTGTCGTGGTACTGCTCGCGAGTGCCCCGTGTGCCGCACAGGTTCCGCGAGATAATGCGCCCGTCACATCTCCCGCACGACAGATTCGCCTAGCGCCATCTCCAAACGCCCTCCGTGTGGTGGTTCGCGCACCATTGCTCACACGGGCTGTCGAGGCCCCACCCTATCGCCTGCTTCCAAGAAAGGTGAGCAAGCAAGGCCGCGGCGCGCTGATCGGCGCCGGCATCGGTCTTGTAGCCGGCTTTGTAGTTGGCAGACAGACATTCGACGATCAGGATGGCGAGCCGAACGGCAAACTGATCGCGATTAGTTCAGTGCTTGGCGGGCTGCTGGGAATGGCGATCGGGGCATCGGTCAGCCATTAGGCACCTGCGCTGGGACAGGCGCAGCCGCGACCGGCAGCCCCGCCGCATCGGCCAACTTGCCATAGGTCAGCCCCGCCACCACGTCGTAGGCGGCGTGCATCACCATCGCAAGCAGCAGTCCGCCGGCCCACCAGACATACGCCTGCACCGCGAGCGCGATGACGCCGATAATGGTGGCACTCTTCCAGCCCTGGATGGCGTGCGAGATGCCGAACGCGATTGAGGTGACAATCGCCGCGATGATCCACTCGCCGGTGACCCACCAGAGCAGCGACGCCACGACCCCGCGCCAGACCAGCTCCTCACTTACTCCCGCCACAATCGACACGGCGATCCACCAGCCCCGCTCGCGCGCCGTGCGCGGCGAGATCATCGCGAGCCGCGGCTCCCCGCGAGCGATGGCCGCCTTCCAGCGCGAGCGCATCAGCAGCACCGTGACCGCCACAAGCACGGCGGCAACGCCAATGGCAAGCGGATCCACTCGGCCGATGCCGAGATCGAGTCGCTCGCTGAACATCGCGATCAGGGCCACCGATGCGAAGAGCAGTTGCTGCCCAATGATGTTGCGGTAGAGATCCTCCCGCGGGAGTGCCGCCAACCGCCCCACGGAGTGGCGTGTCTTGAGCGACCCGAACGGCACCAGCACGAGGAAGAAAGCCAGCGTCAGGAGCCCGGGGATGTTCGGCATCGCTACAGGAACTGCGCCAGCGAGTAGATGATCAATCCCGCGAGCCCGCCCACCAGTGTGCCGTTGAGTCGCACAAACTGGAGATCTCGACCCACTGCAAGCTCAATCCGGCCCGCCGCCACCTCGGGATCCCAGTCGGCTACCGTGGCCGCGATCAGATCGGCCACCTCCTGGCGATGCTGCTCGAGCAGTGACGTCACCACGTCGGCCAGGAAACGATCGACCTCGGCGCGCAGTTCCTCGCTGGTGGCGAGTGACTCGCCCAGCCCCGCGAGGACTTCCTCGAGCGGCTGCAGCGACGCCTGTCCCGGATCGGTGCGATAGCGTACCGCCGCGCGCCGGGCGCGGTCCCAGACCGACGACACCAGATCTTCCACGATGGGGTGGCCGAGCAGCTCCTGCTTGAGCCGTTCCATGCGCACGCGCATCTCGGGCGACGACTTGAGCCGGGTGATGAACTCGGCCACCGCGCCGTCGAACTTCCGGCGAATGGGATGATTCGCGTCGGCGGTGATCTCGCCCAGCACCCGCTCGATCCCGCCGGCGATCCGTTCGGCCACCGCGTCGCGCACACCCAGCGGCAGCCACTTGGGACTCTCGGCGCGGACCTTCTCGCGGATCGCGTCGTGGCCGTCGTGCATCGCGCCGCTGATCATCTTGATCACTTCGTTGAGCAGTTCCTGCGGCCGACCACCGGAGGCGGCGACGGTGAGCACGTCGCCCACCAGCGGGGCGAGCTCCACCTCCTCGAGTCGGTTGGCGGCGCTCCGCTGCATGAATCCGCGCACTTCGGCGTCAGGGAGGGCCTCCACCGCACGGGCGAGCCCGCCGGCGAGCTGTCGGGCCAGCCGGTGGCGGTTGGCTTCCTCGCTCATCCAGGTCGCGGCCCGCTGGGCGGGGTGGACCCCGTTCAGCCGCTGCTCGAGCACCGCGCGGGAGAGGAAGTGGTTCTGGACGAAGTTGCCGAGGATCCGCCCCACGCGGTCCTTCTGCTTCTGCATGATGGCGGTGTGGGGGATCGGGATGCCGAGGGGGTGGCGGAAGAGGGCGGTCACGGCGAACCAGTCGGCCAGGCCGCCCACGAGGGCCGCTTCGGCAGTGGCGCGGACATAGGCGAGCCATGGGTGGGCCGGCTCCAGCAGCTTGGCCACGATGAACAGGATCAGGAAGAAGACGAGGAGGGCAGAGGCCCAGCCCTTCATGCGCCGCAGGGCGAGGCGGCGACTCGTTTCGTCCTGCAACACCGGGACCGGGGTGGTTGCCATGGCCTGAAAGGTAAGCGGGACCCCGGCGACTGGTCCCAAAGCCACCCCCGGCTTACCTTTGAGGGCTATGTTCGACGAGCTCTCCTCCAAGCTGACTGATACCCTTCGGCGCCTCACGGGCCGAGGGGTACTGACGGAGGAGGCCGTTCGGGAGGGACTCCGCGAGGTTCGGCGGATCCTGCTCGAGGCTGACGTCTCCTTTGACCTCACGCGCGAGTTCCTCGAGCGGGTGCAGGCACAGGCGGTGGGCCAGGACCTGCTCAAGGCGGTGCGCCCGGGGCAGCAGTTGGTGAAGATCGTCTACGACGAGCTGGTGGTGCTGCTGGGTGAGAAGCAGGCACCGCTCGCGTTCGTGTCGGTGCCGCCGACGATCATCCTGATGGTGGGGCTGCAGGGGTCGGGCAAGACCACCACCGCGGGCAAGTTGGCGCGGCGGTTGAAGGCGGAGCAGAAGGCGCCGTTTCTGATCGCGGCCGATGTGTATCGTCCGGCGGCGATCGATCAGCTGCGCACGCTGAGCGAGCAGGTGCAGGTCGGGTTCCACGGCGAGCCGGGTGTGACCGACGTCGTGGCGATCGTGAAGCGCGGCATCGAGGCGGCAGGGAAGGCCCGGGCGCGCACGGTGATCGTCGACACGGCCGGTCGATCGCAGATCGACGACGCGTTGATGCAGGAGCTGGTGCAGCTGAAGCAGGCGATCAAGCCGCACGAGATCCTCCTCGTCGCCGACGGCATGACGGGGCAGGACGCGGTCCGGATCGCCAAGGGCTTCCACGACGCGCTCGGCATCAGCGGTGTGGTGCTCACCAAGATGGATGGCGATGCCCGCGGTGGCGCGGCGCTATCGATCTACGGAGTCACCAAGGCGCCGATCAAGTTCGTCGGTGTCGGGGAACAGCTCGACGCGCTGGAGCCGTTCCATCCCGACCGGATGGCGGGGCGGATCCTCCAGCAGGGCGACGTCCTCTCGCTGGTCGAGAAGGCGCAGGCCAACGTCGATGAGGAAGAGGCCAAGCAGCTCGCGCGCAAGGCGACGTCGAAGAAGGGCCTCGATCTCGAGGACTTCCTCA
>JBDUDP010000011.1:0-50673 GCA_040002895.1 Gemmatimonadota bacterium | reverse complement strand
CCATGACGCTGGCCGCCCGCCGCATCCCGATCCAGATCCCGCGCAAGGTGATGGGTCGCGGGCGGATCCGCGAAGGCCAGAAGACCTTCATCCCGATCCGGCTGATCACCGCCGGCGTGATGCCGATCATCTTTGCCCAGACCGTCATCATCGTGCCGGCCACCATCGCCCGGTTCAGCAGCTCGCCCGCCCTCGCCGAGGTCGCCGACTTCCTGAATCCCGGGTCGCTGTCGTACAACCTCCTCTTCGGCCTGCTGATCGTCGTGTTCTCGTACTTCTACACGTCGATCATCTTCAACTCGGTGGACCTTTCCGAGAACCTGAAGAAGCAGGGCGCCTTCATCCCGGGCGTGAAGCCGGGAACCGCCACGGCCGACTATATCGACGCCGTGCTCGGCCGGGTCACCCTCCCGGGATCGCTCTTCCTCGCGATTGTCGCCATTGTGCCGATCTCGGTGGCGCACGCGCTGGGAATCCAGCAGTTCAATTTTGGTGGCACGTCGATCCTGATCGTGGTGGGTGTGCTGCTCGACACCATCGCCCAGATCGAGCAGCACCGGACCCTGCGCAAGTATGATGGGTTCATGAAGTCGGGACGGATCAAGTTCCGTGGCCGTTCGAGTCGCTTCGGGATGTAGTGCTGGTCGGCACGGGTGCGGCACGAGGAGAGAAGAGGGATCATCCCTCCTCTCTCCTTTCGCTTCCCTCCCGGCTACGTTCCTCCAAACCATGGAGTGCTGCGCGTGGACATTCTCCTCATGGGCCCGCCGGGCGCGGGCAAGGGCACCCAGGGCGCCCGCCTCGCCTCGGCGCTGGGCCTGCCGAAATTCGCCACGGGCGACCTGCTCCGGGATGCCGTGGCGCGGGGAACGCCGGTGGGGCTGCAGGCCAAGGCGATCATGGAATCCGGTCACCTCGTGAGCGACGAGATCATCCTCGGCGTGGTGCGCGAGGAGCTCGCGAAGCCGGAGGCCCACGGCGGCGTGGTCTTCGACGGGGTGGTGCGCACCATTCCCCAGGCCGAGGGACTGCTGGCGATCCTCGCCGAGCATGGACGGACCATGGATCACGTGCTCTTCTTCGAGATTGACGACGCCGAAATCCTCGGCCGACTCGTCCGTCGACGCGACATCGAGCACCGGGCAGATGACGACCCGGCCGCCGTGGCGACCCGGCTCGCGGCCTACCGCGACCAGACCGCGCCGGTGATTGCATGGTACGAGGCTCGCGGCGGCGTCACCCGCATCCCCGCACGCGGCAGTGTCGATGAGGTCGCTGCACGCGTCCGCTCGGCGGTGGCCCGCGCGTGATCACGATCAAGTCGGCGCGCGAACTCGAGACGATGGCCCGCGCCGGGCGCATCGTCTTCGACACGCTCGCGCTGATGCGGGAGATCGTCCGGCCGGGAATGACCACCGAGGACCTCGACCGCGAGGCCGAGCGCTTCATTCGGTCGCATCCCGGCGCGACCCCGTCGTTCAAGGGACTCTACGGCTTCCCCAAGACGCTCTGCACCTCGGTGAACGAGGAGATCGTGCACGGCATCCCCTCACCCAAGAAGCGGCTCGAAGAAGGATCGGTGGTATCGGTCGATGTCGGGGCCTGTGTCGACGGCCTGCATGCCGACGCGGCCACCACCCTCGCCGTGGGCCAGATCACCCCCGAGGTGCAGCGACTGCTTGACGTGACGCAGCAGTCGCTCGTCGCCGGCATCGCCGCGGCCACCGTGGGAAACCACGTCGGCGACATCGGCTTCGCGGTGCAGACAGTGGCGGAGGCAGCGGGCTATGGCGTGGTGCGCGAGCTCGTGGGGCATGGCATCGGATCGCGCTTCCACGAGGAACCGCAGGTCCCCAATTTCGGGAGCCCGAAGCGCGGCGCCCAGCTGCGTGCCGGGATGACCATCGCCATCGAACCGATGATCACCATGGGAAGTCCCGTCACCAAGACACTGCGCGACAAATGGACCGTGGTGACGCTGGATGGCTCCCTGGCCGCCCACTTCGAGCACACCGTCGCGATCACGGATGAAGGCCCGAGGATTCTGACCCGATAGAGGATGGACGAGAGATGAGCGATGAGAGATGAGAGATGAGAGATCATCCTTTATCCGTCGTTCGTCGTCTCAGGTCGCTTGCCGCTCCTCTCTCCCCTCTCATCTCTCCGCTATCGTTTTCAACAGCCACGCATGCATCGCCGGGTTTCCGGCCACGATCGGCCCGTGCACGGCCGCGGCTGGGTTCCCCGCCAGATCCGTCACCACGCCTCCCGCCTCCCGAATCAGCACGATGCCCGCGGCCTTGTCCCAGGGCGCGAGCACGAGTTCCCAGAAGGCCTCAAATCGCCCTGCGGCGACATCGACCAGGTCCAGTGCCGCCGCCCCCGCCCGCCGCACGCCACTCGTGGCCGGCAGGACGCGGGCGAGCTGGGCGAGGTGACGCTGCACCAGTTCCGGGGCCTTGAAGGGGAACCCGGTGCCCAGGAGGGCCTGTCCTGGGGTGGTGATGGTCGAGACGCGCAGGCGCTCCGGACCGGCCCAGCAGCCACCACCACGCCAGGCGGTGTAGCGGCGATGGACCGGGACGTGGAACACGGTGCCGGCCACCAGCTCGCCATCGATGCTCGCTCCGATCGAGACGGCCCACACCGGATAGCCGTGCAGATAATTCGTGGTCCCGTCCAGTGGGTCGACGATCCAGCGCAGGCCGGGGCCTTCGGTGGCTTCGGGCGTATGCTCCTCACCCAGGACATGGCTGTCCGGTTCGGCGCGGAGCAGGGTGTCGCTGATCAGCTCCTCAGCCGTGCGGTCGACATGGGTCACGAAGTCATGGTGGCCCTTGCCGACCCACATGGCGGGATCGGGCCGGGGCACGTTGGCGAGGAATGCTCCGGCCCGCGCGGCGGCGCGTTCGGCCAACCGGGCGAGGCGTTCGGGGTCGCCGGTCATGTTGCCGCACCCTTCCGCCCGGAGTAGCTTGCCGCCATGGCACGTGTCTTCTCAGGCATCCAACCCTCTGGTGAGATTCACATTGGCAACTGGCTCGGCGCCCTCCGCAACTGGGTGGCGCTGCAGGACGAGCACGACTGCCTCTACTGCATCGTCGATCAGCACGCCATCACCGGCAAGTACGATGCGGCCGGGCTGGCGAGGCGGACCCGCGAGATGGCGATCGGGCTTCTGGCCACGGGAGTCGATCCCGCGCGATCGGTCTTGTTCGTGCAGAGCCATGTGCCGGCCCACACCACGCTCTCCTGGCTGCTGACGACGCTCGCGCCGCTCGGTGAGCTCGAACGGATGACGCAGTTCAAGGATAAGGCACAGCGGGTCGAATCCATTCCCGCTGGCCTGCTCTGCTACCCGGTGCTGATGGCCGCCGACATCCTCGTCTATCGGGCCGAGTCGGTGCCGGTGGGCGAAGACCAATTGCAGCACCTCGAACTCGCGCGCGAGCTCGCCCGCAAGTGGAATCATGAGTTTTCACCCGATCAGCCGTACTTCCCGGAACCCCAGCCGATTGTGACCGGTGCGCGGCGGATTGTCGGGCTCGATGGCGCCGCGAAGATGTCGAAGAGTCTCGGCAACACCATCGGCGTGACGGACTCGCCGGAACAGATCTGGGAGAAGCTGCGTCCCGCGATGACCGATCCGGCGCGGGTGACGAAAAAGGATCCCGGCACACCGGAGATCTGCAACATCTATGCGCTGCACCGTCACTTCTCGCCGCCCGATACCGTGGAGCATGTCGCACAGCAGTGCCGGTCGGCGGGATGGGGCTGCCTCGACTGCAAGCGCGTCCTGGCCGACAACATGGTGACCACGCTGGCCCCGGTGCGGGAGCGGGCGCTCGAACTGACCGCGCACCCGGAGCAGGTGACGACGATACTCGCCGACGGCGCGGCGACGGCCCGCGGACTGGCCGCCGAGACGATGCGTGACGTGACGGATCGAATGGGATTTCTCCCGGAGGGTTGATGGGCACTACATCCCCCATGCTCGCGCGAGTGCTCAAGGCGGCGGTGTTGCGCGGCGCCTCCGACGTGCACGCCAAGGCCGGCGATGTCTTTCGCGCACGCGTCGAAGGGGAGTTGGTCCCCCTCACCAAGCAGCGGCTCACGCCGCAGCAAACCCGCGCGCTCGCGGCCACCTTCGCCGGCTTGTCGATCGATGACGCCCGGCTCGACACTCTGCGCGACTTCGATTGTTCATGGGGTGTCCCCGGCGTGGGGCGGTTTCGGGTCAACGTGTTGCGTCAACGCTCCTCGTTCATGGTGGTGCTCCGGGTGATCCCCTTCTCGGTGCCCACGCCCGAGGGACTCGGGCTGCCCGAGATTGTCTGTCGCTTTGCCGAAATGGAGGATGGTCTGATCCTCGTGGCGGGGCCGGGGGGGTCGGGGAAGACCTCCACTATCGCCGCGATGGTGCACCACATCAATCGCAGTCAGCAACGGCACGTGGTGACGCTCGAGGACCCGATCGAGTTCCTGCATCGCGACCTCTCGTCGTCCATCACCCAGCGTGAGATCGGCAGCGACACCGATGACACCGCGACCGGACTGCAGACCGTGATGCGTCAGGATCCCGACGTGATCGTGATCGGCGAGTTGCGCGACCCGGTCGCGCTCGACCGGGCCATCCGCGCGGCCGAGAGCGGCTGTCTTGTGCTCGCCGCCGTGGGCGCGGTGGATTCCGCGTCCGCGCTGGTTCAGCTCGTCGCCACGATGGTCCCCGAAGAGCGCGAAGTGGGGCGGATGCGTCTCGCGTCGGCGCTGCGGGGGGTGCTCGCGCAACGACTGGTGTCACCGGCGGGCGACGCCACCGGGCGGGTGCCGTTGGTGGAATGGTCCGAGGTCACCACCACCCTGCGGGATGCTCTGGTCGTTGGCGGGGAGGCCGCGCCGTTTCGGAAGGCGCTCGAACGGGCGGCCAAGGAAGGGAAGGGGGAGACGTTCGCCCACGTGATGGCCGAACGCGGCTTCAGCTGAATTGACCTCCCTGCATCCCCCGCGTTAACTTGCGGGGGAGTCTGATACCGGCCCCGCAAGGGGCCGTTTTTCATGCCGTAAACCAGGCGGATCGGATGTTTGATCGAAAGCACACGTGCGTGGTCGTGGTGGGTGCCCAATGGGGCGACGAGGGAAAGGGGAAGCTGGTCGACGTCCTCGCCGAACGCGCCCACGTGGTGGTACGCTATCAGGGTGGCGCAAACGCCGGTCACACCGTGGTGGTGGGTGATCGGCAGTTCGTGCTGCACCAGATTCCGTCGGGTATTCTGCACGCGGGCGCGGTCTGCGTGGTGGGCAACGGCGTGGTGCTCGACCCCGAGACCTTCTTTGCGGAACTCGATGAACTCGGTGGCCAAGGCATCGACATCTCCGGCCGTCTCTTCATCTCCGATCGCGCGCATGTCGTCCTGCCCTACCACAAGATGCTCGATCAGGCGAGCGAGAAGCACCAGCAGATTGGCACCACCGGTCGTGGCATCGGACCCACCTACGAGGCCAAGATCGGTCGTCGCGGGGTGCGCGTGGCCGACCTGGTGCGACTCACCTCCGCTCGCGCCATGCTCGCCGAGCGGATCGAGCGCGCCAACGCCATGCTGGAGCTGCTCGGGAGCAGCACCCGCGCCTCACTCGAGGAGCACCTCGAACTGGTGGAGCGATTGAGCGTCCGGTTGCGGCCGCTCACCACCGACACTGGTGCCCTGGTCTACCGTGCGTTGCGCGACGGCCAGCGGGTGCTGCTCGAAGGAGCCCAGGGTGCATTGCTCGACGTCGATCACGGCACCTATCCCTTCGTGACGTCGTCCAACACGACGGCGGGCGGCGCATCGATTGGTGCGGGCATCGGGCCCACCGAAATCGACGGTGTCCTTGGCGTGGTGAAGGCGTACACGACCCGCGTCGGGAACGGCCCGCTCCCCACCGAGGCAGAGGGGGCGCAGGAGGCGCGGCTGCGGGAGTTGGGAGGCGAGTTCGGCGCGACCACAGGACGTCCTCGCCGTTGTGGCTGGTTCGATGCCACCGTGGTGCGCTATTCCGTGCGCGTGAACGGCCTGACGGGGTTGGCGGTCACCAAGCTCGATGTGCTCGATACCTTCGAATCGATTCCGGTGGGTGTCTCGTATCGATTGGACGGTGAGGAATGCGATGACGTGCCGAGCGATGTGGAGCTGCTCGAGCGCGTCGTGCCGGTCTACGAGACGCTCCCGGGCTGGGGGCAGTCGACGGCGGGGGCGCGCAAGCTGGCGGATCTCCCGCCGCAGGCGCGAGCCTACCTCGACCGGCTGCAGGACCTGGCCGGCGCACCGATTCGCTATGTCAGCGTCGGCACGCGGCGGGATCAGATTATTGAGTGCTAGAACACGACGGATGACAGATGACAGATGACAGAGAGCGGATTATGGATCGCTTGTTGTCGCCCTGAACGAAGTGAAGGGGCGGAGTCACGTCACGCGACGCTGCTCCGCCCCTTCGCGATGCTCAGGGTGACCCAACTGTATCCACCATCTGTCATCCGTCATCCGTCATCTGTCATCCGTCATCGCCGTTATTGCGCCCTCAACCGGCTGAAGAACTCCGCCACCGTCATTTGCCGCAGCCAGACCGGGTCGATCTCGTAGTACCGGCTCTCCACGAAGCGCCCCGTCGTCGGGAAGTACGGCGGCGGGTTCACGGCCCCGCAGGGGTCGTAGGTGTGGGCCTCTCCCCATCCAAAGCGCTGGTTGTAGTAGGTCGCGTTGTCGACTCGCCCCTGGGCCAGCCCACCCGTGATGCGGATGCATCCGTTGGGGGCGTTGCCGCAACGCTGCGACACGGCCGAGGCGTTCACGGTCTGCCCAGACCAGAGCTGCACCGGAGGCGACCATGGGGACTGCACCCCCTCGCCGTAGAAATTGCCGTCGGTGCCGGCGCCGCTCCCCGCCGCAAGGAGGAACATGTTGTAGTTGGCGTCGTTGGTGTCGTCGAATCCGCCCCAGACCACCGTGTTCACCTTGAAGGGCGACTGAAGATTGTTGTCCTCGATGATGACATCGCGGGTCGCGATGGCACCGAAGATGTCCCCGGTCACGTCGCAGTTGGTGCCGGGAGGGTTCTGATAGGTGAGGTCGTCGGCCAGGATCACGTTGCCGGTCGCGAAGATCGAGACCCGACCGCGCAGGCGCCCGCTGATGGCAACGTCGCCCTGCACAAAAATCACACCCTTGAAGTTCGGATTGGCGCCCAGCGGGATCAGGTAGGAGCGGTCGCCGGGTCGCGCCGACCCGAGCGAACCCAGCGCCCCCGCGCGACGCTTCTGCCACCAGCCGAAGCCGTTCCCAGATGCCGGGACATTGGTGACGGTGGAATCGGGTGTGAGCGTATCAAAGGTCGTGCTGCGGTAGAGGCGTGGGTCGCCGCCAAGGAGGCAGCGACGGGTGCCGTCGGTGAGCGCCGCGCGCACCGCCGCCCGCTTGTTCGCCGAGCTCCCCGTGGTGCCGGCATAGATGTCCGATGCCGTCCGGAACACCGTACTCCCGCTGCCATTGAGCTGCACGGTCGCCCCGCAGGTGCGGGAGATCATGTTCGGATCATCTGCTGGCGTGGTGCCACTGGGCACGCTGGGCCAACGTCGGCCGGTGGTGAAGGCGAGCACCGAATCGCTGTTGTTGGCTGGGCGCCAGACGCGCATGAAGCCCTCGTCCCATTCCAGCAGCCCGTTGCCGTTCACGTCGATGGTGACGAACTCGATCCGGAGGCCGGGCACCGCGGAGCCATTCGTGCTGGAGATGAGGTCATAGTCGCCGTTGGCGGCGTCGGCATCCTGCGCGAACTGGCGCATCAGGTTGATGCGCGCCGGCGTCGGCCACGGGATCGGCGAGGCCGACGTCTTCACGCCCGCACGGTAGTCGCCCGACGACTGGTTGGTGATCGATCCGGCCACGGTCACCGGACCGGTGAACAGCGTCTTGGGGCTGGAGCAGCCGCTGCTCAGGATCAACCCGGTGTTGGAGTGGAAGGGGCCGGAGACCGACTCGCTGCAGCCATAGGCGGCGCTCCCGCTCCAGTTGTTGATCGCGACGGCAAACTTGGCCCACGACTCCTGCGTCATCAGCAGCCGCCGGGCGGCCACCGCCCCTCGGCGATCGCTGATGATGGAGAGCCCACTGGCGAAATTGCTGCCGTACTGGCCTGCCGTGGCCGACCCGCCCGTGCGCCCCCCGGTGCGTCCGACATAGAGCGAGCGCGTGATACCGGGGAGGGTGCCGCCCATGGCATCGGTGACCACGGCGTTGGAGGCGAGGGTCGTGAAGGAGTTGAGGGGGAGCAGGGTATCGAAGTTGCCGCGGTTGACCGAGTCGCGGATCAGCTCGAGTCCCCCGTTGGCCGACGACTGCAGCGCGGCTTCCCGCGCGGAGAAGCCGGTGGCAATCTGGGCCCCGCGCGAGAGCAGCACCGCGCCCAGCGCCATGGCCGCCACGGCGATCGAGATCAACAGCGTCAGGAAGAGGGCGGCACCGCGGCGCGCGTGCGTCGGCACGGGACAGGTCATGACGGCGACTCCCGGATCAGGGTGTGGGTGTGACATTGAGGGTCCGGATGGTGGATTGGGCCGGGGTACAATCCTGCGCCGCGACCCCGAAGGTGTAGGGCGTTCCCGGGACGTTATCAGAGATCTGCACGTTGTAACTGCTCTTGCCGTCCTCGGCTCGCACCACCACCAGCGGATCAGACCAGGTCGACGAACTCGCGGGACGACGATAGAGGATGTACTGCGTTACGTCCTGCTCACCGGTGTCCTGATCGACCGACGAGGACCAGGTGAACCAGAGCCGCCCGCTTCCTGGCACGGTATCGACCACGCTCAGCGACGGGGGATCGTAGGGGACGCGGCCACAGACCGTCGGCAGCGGGATGCCGTTGTTGGGCACCTCGATGGTGGTGCTGACATCGCGCAGCCGCTCGTCGGGTCCGGTGCGACCATTGGTGAGGCGGAAGTTCATGCGCACGGCTCGCACTGAGTCGGGACGCACGTAGGCGGCGGTGTCGGTGCTGCTGATGCCTGAGATCAGCGGGCGACGGATCAGCGGGAGCAGGCCGGCCGGCACGGTGATCAACGTGTCGCCGGAGCTCAACTGCCGCTGCATCAGGAATTCGAAGAAGGGTCGACCGCTGGGGTGCGGCAGGAGATTGCGCGAGACGATCTCGGGCGCACCGTTGTTCACGCGCTGATACAGGATGTAGTCATCGGTGCGGCTGGTGGCCGTGTCCGACTGGAAGTAGAAGATGTAGGTCTCGGCCGGCGAGAGTGCGCCGTTGCCGAGGCGATAGCTCGCGGTCGGATAGCTGTAGCTCGGCGACGAGTTCGGAATGACGCTGGCATCGGTCTGCAACCAGGCGACGCCCTCGGGGGCCGGCGTGTCGGGGTTGTAGTACGCCGCCCAGCGCATGTCCGTGGTGTCCTGTTCGATGTAGTCGGTGTTGAACGCGAGCACCCCGTTGGCACCGTACACGAGCACTGGCTGGTTGTTGGGCGATCCCGCCCCCATGGTCCGGATGACCCGCTCGGCGCCCTCGAGGGTGCCACGCGCGTTCTGCACCAGATCATAGCGGTCGCTGTTGGACGTGAACGATCGACTCTGCGACCGGAACAGCGACCAGGCCGCTCCGGCCACGACCAGCGTCATGGTCATCGCGATGAGCAGTTCGGCCAGGGTGAACCCGGCCGTGGGCCTGGGCGACGGGCGAGGGCTCGGCATCAGGGGCTCGCGATGACAGTGGTGACGGCGACGGTGTCCTTGAGGGTGGGCTCGATGATCCGCACCGTGACAGTGGTGCGATCACGCGCCGGGGTGCCGCTCTGGTCGCGCACGATGTTGGTGATGCGCCGCATCTGGGCATAGCCCGGGAAGGCCGTGGTATCGGCGCCGGCCCCGGAGCCATAGATCGAGACCAGGCGCGGGTAGCGCGGATCGGCCCGGATGAGTTCCAGCCGATCGGCAGCCACGCCCGAGGCGATCACGCGCACCGAGGACTTCGCCATCGCCCGCGAAAACTCGCTCGCGAATCGGGCCGTGGTCGTGGCCACGACCACCAGGATGACGATCGCGAGCATCACTTCCATGAGGGTGAATCCGCGGCGGCGCATCAGTTGGCTCGCTTCCAGGCACCGGTCGCATACGAGTACAACACCACCCGCCCGGTGGCCCGGGTGACGGCCACGGCGCGGCAATGATGACAGGTGGGATCGTCTCCCGGTCCGGCGATATAGAAGGTTCCGCTCCGATTCGCCGAGCCGTCGCGCCGGAAGGTCAACAGTGTGAGCGCGGTCGGGTCGGCGGGCGCCGGGGTGTCGATGGCGGTGCCCTTCGCGAAGGTGTACCTGTCGTCGAGGGGCAACGACCGGACGCGCTCCGCGGGGTCCGCGACCCCGTTGTCATCGGCATCCTCGAGGATCTGCAATCGCGCAGGGTCAGGGATGCTGACCCGGACATTCGACTGGAGCGAGACGGCCAGGCGTTGGGCGTTGGCGAGGTCGGTGAGGACCCCGCGGCCGACGCTGTCGGCGCGGTATTTCCCCCAGTCGAGCCGGGAGGCAGCGATGCCGGAGAGGATCCCGACGAGCACCAGCGCGATCATGACCTCGATCAGCGTCATGCCGGCCCTGCCGACGCGCCGGGGAGCGTTGGAGGCCGGCAGGGCGGTGGCCGACGGGGCAAGGCGATGGTGCAACACGGAACCTCCGGACGATGGAGCCGACTGGGGGGTCGGGTTACGTTTCCGCTCCCGCCGCACCCGCGGCTCCACGACCCTAGCCAGTATCGCCCAATGACTGACGCATCTTTAATGGACAAGCTCGTCTCCCTCGCCAAGCGCCGTGGCTTCGTCTTCCAGTCCTCCGAGATCTATGGTGGGCTCGGGTCGGTCTGGGACTACGGGCCGCTGGGGGTGGAGCTCAAGCGCAACGTGAAGGACCGCTGGTGGCAGTCCCTGGTGCACGCCCGGGACGACATCGAGGGGCTCGACGCGGCGATCCTGATGCACCCCAAGGTGTGGGAGGCCTCGGGTCACGTCTCCGGCTTCACCGACCCGCTGGTGGATTGCCGCACCTGCAAGTCACGATTTCGTGCCGACAAGATTTCCGAGGCGCGCTGCCCGCAGAAGCCCAGCAAGGCGCCGGGGGAGCACAGCACCTGCGACCTCACCGAACCACGCAACTTCAACCTGATGTTCAAGACCTTCATGGGGCCAGTGGAGGAGAGCGCGTCGGTGGTCTATTTGCGACCCGAGACGGCGCAGGGCATTTACGTCAACTATCTCAACGTGCTGAACTCCTCCCGCCAGAAGGTGCCGTTCGGCATCGCCCAGATCGGCAAGGCGTTCCGCAACGAGATCACCCCGGGCAACTTCATCTTCCGGACGCGCGAATTCGAGCAGATGGAGATGCAGTTCTTCGTGCGACCCGGCACCGACGAGGAATGGTTCGAGCGCTGGCGTGGCATCCGCATGGCCTGGCATCACGAGCTCGGCCTCAATCCCGCGAAGCTGCGCTGGCACGAGCACGGCGGGGGCGAACTGGCCCACTACGCCAAGGCCGCCTACGACATCGAGTACGAGTTTCCCTTCGGCTGGCAGGAGATTGAGGGGATCCACAATCGCACCGACTTCGACCTCGCGCGCCATCAGGAACACTCGGGCAAGAAACTCGAGTATTTCGACCAGGCCGCCAACGAGCGCTACCTGCCGTACGTGGTCGAGACGTCGGCGGGCGCCGATCGGGTGACGCTCACCGTGCTCGCCGATGCCTATCGCGAGGAGATGGTCGAGGGCGAACTCCGCGTCGTACTCGGGTTCCATCCCCGGATCGCGCCACTCAAGACCGCGGTGCTGCCGCTCACCAAGAAGGATGGCCTGCCGGAGCTCGCGCTCGAGCTGTATCACGACGTGCGGCGCGTCGCTCCCTCCTTCTACGATGACGGGGGCGCCATTGGCCGGCGCTATCGGCGGCAGGACGAGGTCGGCACGCCATGGTGCTTTACGGTCGACCACGACACGCTGACGTCGCGCACGGTCACGGTGCGGCACCGCGACACCATGCAGCAGGAGCGCATCGGCCTCGACCATGTGCCCGCGTGGGTCCGGACGCAGCTGGACGGGTGACGCGCGAGGCGTTCGAGGCCCTGGTGGGTCGGCTGTCGCAGGCGGTGCCGCAGGAATATCTCGACGGCGTGCACGAGGTGGTGGTCTCGCCCCGGACGCTGCCACACCCGGTGCGTGCGGACATCTACACACTGGGCGAGTGCATCCCGCTGCCGCTCGAGGGTGACGGGCCGGAGGCGGTCCAGAGCCGGGTGGTGCTGTATCACGGCTCCTTCCAGGCCGTCGCGCATCGTGACGCGACGTTCGATTGGGAAGGCGAGGCGTGGGAGACGCTCACGCACGAACTGCGACACCATCTCGAATGGCGCGCACGGCGTGACGACCTCGAGGCCCTCGACCGCGCAGCGGAACAGAATTACGCCCGACACGCCGGGGAGTCCTTCGATCCGGCGTTCTACCTCGACGGGGAGCACCCCGTCGAAGGCGTCTATCATGTTGAAGACGACTGGTTCCTCGATCGCGTGGTACGGCGCCTGCCCGACCTCGTCGAGGTGGCATGGCACGGCGACCGCTATGGCGTGCGGGTACCCGCAGGTGCCCGGCTTCCCGCCTATCTTCTGCTGGAGGGTGTCCGCGAGCCGCCGCCGGGCGATCTGGTGCTGGTGCTCAGGCGTCGTCCCCGCGTGTGGGATCTCCTGCGCCCCTCGGCGCTCTTCCAGGGCGTCGTCTCTGTCCATCTGCTGGAGGAAACCGCGTGATGACTCGTCTCGCCCCCGTGGCTGCCGCGCTCGCCTTCGGCGTGACGTGCGCTGCCGCCCAGGCCCCTCCGTCCTACCGGGTCGGGGTGGTGAGCGAGTCGGGGGACATGGTGACCTGGCTCCGCCCCGAATCGGGGGGCCGGCTCGCGCTCGATCACGTCGTGAAGATCGATCCGCGCCCACCCGAGATCGACGGACCCCACAACATCACCACCGCACCCGACCAGCAATCGTATTACGTCTCGGTGTCGCACGGCACGCCGTATGGCGCGCTCTGGCGACTTGATGTCAAGACGGACACCCTGCTCGGCATCGCACCGCTGGAGATGTACCCCACGACAATTGCGCTGACTCCCGATGGCGAATTCGCCTTCGTGGCCAACTCCGACTTCTACGGCGATCGCCCGCACGTCAATCCAGTGAGCATCGTGCATACACCGACGATGACCACCATCACCAATCTCCCCGCGTGCGACATGCCGCACGGGGCGAAGGTGAATCATTCGGGCCGCGTGGTCTACATCGCCTGCATGCACTCCGACGAGTTGCTCGAGATCGATCTCTCCACGTTGGCCATCGCGCACCGGACCTCTCTGGGCACTGGGCAGCCCATGGCGGGGATGAGCCATGGCGCGTCGGCGGGAGCCGGCCTCGACGGGGAGTGTTCTGCCACCTTCGTGGCGGTGTCCCCCGATGACAAGCGACTCTACGTCGCCTGCAACCACGGCACCGGGATGCAGGTCTGGGATGCCACGACGCGCCAGCTCATCACGACGGTGGCGACCGGGGCAGGGGCGTACAACGTCGAGCCATCCCCCGATGGCAAATGGGTCATCGTCACCAACAAGAAGGACCAGAGCGTGTCGGTGATCGACGCGGCGACGCTGGTGGAGGTGAAGCGGATCCCCACCTCCAAGAAGATCGTGCACGGGGTCGCGTTCGCCCCCGACGGACGCTACGCGTACATTTCGCAGGAATCGATCGGTGCCGATCCCGGCGCGGTCGATGTGCTCGATCTCGAGTCGCTCCGCATCGTGAGCAGCTTCCCGGTGGCGGCCCAACCGACCGGCATCACCATTCTCCGGAGTCGCTAGCCGATGGTGTTCGAGACCACGACCTCACTCTCCCCGGCCGACGTCTTCGCGCGCGCCAAGCGCTTCTTTGCCGAGCGCGTGCCCAACACCGCGGTCTTTCCCGAGAAGGAAGGTCCCGGCTGGCTGGTGCTGCGCGGGCAGGGGGGCGAGGAGGTGGCCCTCGCCGCCGTCGCAGGCGACGGGGAGACGAAGGTGCGCGGCTCCACACTGTTCTTTGATCAGGCGGTCGACCGCTTCCTCACCACCTTGCCGGCGGCCGGAGGCGGCGCATGAGCGACACGATCCCGGTGCGCGTGACGGTGCTGCAGGCATGGGACGAGGTCACCCTCACCGTTCCCGATCAGATGACAGTCCACGAACTCAAGCGTCGCGCCCTTGATGCGGTTCGTGTGGTCGACAACCCCGCCGCGTTCATGGTGAAGTTTCGTGGCGCCGAGTTGCCGAACGAGGAGCGCACGTTGGCGCAGGAACAGGTCCCGGCGGGCGGGGCGCTGATCGTCCTTCGGCGTCGACGTCGCGCCGTTCGGTAACGCGATGCAGGTCTTCGCCGCGTCCGCCTCGCTGCAACACGATCCGGGACCCGGACACCCCGAGCGCCCCGAGCGGCTGGCGACAGTGCTCCGCACCCTCCGCGGCGCGGCTGGCGTCAAGCTTGTGGAGCCGCCTCCCGCTCCCCTCGATCTGCTGCTCACGCGGCACAGTCGACGCTACCTCGACCAGATCGCAGTGCGCGGACGCGCGCGGGGCAATTTTGGTCCCGACACGCCGGTGGGTCCTGCCAGCTGGGATTCCGCGCTGGCCGCCACCGGGGCGGCGCTCGGCGCGCTCCGCCACGCACTCAGCGGCCGGGGGCACGGCTTCGCCGCCATCCGCCCACCGGGCCACCATGCCCTCGCGGAATCGGGGATGGGGTTCTGCCTGCTCAACCACGTGGCCATCCTCTCCGCCGTGGGCCGCACCATGGGGTGTGGTCGGGTGCTGATCATCGATTGGGATGTCCACCACGGCAACGGCACCCAGGCGATGGTGGAAGGGGAAGCGGAGACCCGATTCGTTTCCATGCATCAATGGCCCTGGTACCCGGGCACGGGCGCCGCCAGCGAACGTGGCGTGGGCAATTGCTTCAACCTGCCGATGCCGGCCGGGCTCGACCGCGCACGCTATGTCGAGGTCCTCTGGGACGGAATCGTCGCGGCGACCGACGACTGGGTCCCCGATCTGGTGCTCATTTCAGCCGGGTATGATGCGATGCGGGGGGACCCGCTGGGGGGCTTCTCGCTGGAGCCGGCCGATTTCGCCACCTGGGTCACCCGACTGCGCGAGCGCTTTCCCTCGCGGCCGATCGTCGCGCTGATGGAAGGGGGCTATGACCCCGACCGACTCGCTGCGGGCGTCATGGCCACGGTCGACGCGCTGCGCTGATCCCGCCCGGATTAGCTTTCCGGCTTCACCCTCAGCCCGTGTGAGCGACGCCACCATGCCACTCCGCCTTGAGACCGAAATCCTCACGCTGCAGACGCGCCACCCTTTCATCATCGCGCGTGGTGGCCAGAGCGAGTACCGGACCGTCATGGTGCGGATCATTGATGACGAGGGGCACGAGGGGTGGGGCGAGGCCGCCGCGACGCGCTTCTACGGCGAGACGCTGGAGACCGTCCAGGCCGCGTTGGCCAGCTACGCCCTCCACCTCGGCGATGACGCCCGGGAGCTCGAACGCATCGAACGCACGCTCGAGAGCGTGTTGCGGCGCAATGCCGCCGCGCGGGCCGCGATCTCGATGGCGCTGCACGATCTGGTCGGCAAGCGTCTCGGCCAGCCGCTCTGGCGGCTCTGGGGCCTCGATCGCGCCGCCGCGCCGCAATCGACCTTCACGATCGGCCTCGATCGTCCCGAGATGCTTCGCCAGAAGGTCGCGGAGGCCGCCGAATATCCGATTCTGAAGATCAAATTGGGTGGGGCCAACGACCGCGAGGTTCTCGAGACGATTCGCGGGGCCACGGACAAGGAACTCCGTGTCGATGCCAATTGCGGCTGGACGCCGGCGCATGCCGTGCGCATGCTCCCGGTGCTCGAGGAATTTGGCGTGACGGTGTTGGAGCAGCCGGTGATGGCCACCGATCTCGACGGGCTTGCCCACATTCGGCGCCACGCCAGCATCCCGCTCATTGCCGATGAGAGTTGCGTGACGGCGGCCGATATCCCGGCGCTCGCCGGTCGAGTCGACGGCATCAACATCAAGCTCGCCAAGTGTGGTTCACTGCGCGAGGCGCTGCGGATGATCGCCGTCGCCCGCGCGCACGGCATGATGGTGATGGTGGGCTGCATGATCGAGTCGTCGCTCGGCATCACCGGGGCTGCGCACTTCACGCCGCTGGTGGACATCGTCGATCTCGATGGCGCGGCACTGCTCCGCAATGATCCGTTCGCGGGCGCAACCATCACCGGCGGTCAGGTCACCCTGCCTGAGGCACCCGGCCTCGGCGTGACGCGACGATGACCGAGCGGTACGCGCACGTCGCGCTGCCGCTTCCGCTCGCCGAGCCGTACGCCTATCGGATCCCCGCGGCACTTGCCGATCGCGCGCTCCCCGGGGCGCGCGTCGTCGTTCCGGTGCGGCGTCAGGAGATGGTCGGCATCATCACGGCGGTCGATGTCCCGGCCCCGCCCATGGAAGCGCGCGAACTGCTTGCGACGCCCGATGCCGCACCGGCCATCTCGTCCCACCTCCTCGCGCTGGCGGCCCAGGCGGGGCGCCACTACGGCGCCCCCTTGGGATTGATGCTGCGCGCGATGCTCCCGGCCGCCTTGTGGGGAAAGTCCACGGTGGAACTCGTGCTGGTGGACGGGCACCCGCCCGCGATCGGTGGGACGGCCGGCACGCTGCTGGAGTACGTCCGGCACCGCGGGGGCCGCGCCAGCGTGAGTGCCGCGAGTCGTGCGCTCAAGCGACCGGTGTGGGACGTGGCCGATCGACTGCAGCGTGCCGGGTTGATTGCGCTCGAACTGCAGGCGCCCGACACCCGTGGTGGCGTCGCGACCGTGCGTGCCGTGATGCTGACAGGCGACTCCCTGCCGCTGCTCGACCGCGACCGACGCTTTGCCCGGGCACCGAAGCAGCGGATCCTCTATGAGGCCCTTGAGGCACGAGGTGGGCGCAGTACGGTGAAGGAACTGCTCGTGACCACGGGAACGAGCGAGGCACCGCTGCGTGCGCTGGTGGACGCGGGGCTCGTGACCCTGCTCGAGGAGGCCACGGCGCGCGACCCGTTCGCCGACATGGCGACCAGCGCGCCACCCCCAACGCTGTCAGCGGCACAGGAGGCGGCACTGCGAGCGCTCGCCACCACGCCACCAGGCGAGGCGGCGCTGTTGTTCGGGGTCACCGGTTCCGGGAAGACGCTGGTGTATCTGGAACACATCCGCTCCGCCCTCGAGGCCGGTCGGGGTGCACTGATCCTCGTGCCTGAGATCGCCCTGACGCCCCAGACGGTGGCCCGGGTCCGCGGCATGTTCGGCGATGCCGTCGCCGTCCTCCACAGCGGCCTCTCGGACGGCGAGCGGGCCGACGCATGGCGCGCGCTGCATCGTGGCGAACGACGTGTCGCGGTGGGGGCGCGATCCGCGATCTTCGCGCCGATTCGCGACCTCGGGGTCATCGTCCTCGACGAGGAGCACGAGTCGAGCTACAAGAACGGCGAGACGCCGCGCTACCACGCGCGCGACGTGGCGATGATGCGTGCTCGCATCGAAGGCGCCACCGTCGTTCTCGGGTCGGCGACCCCCTCACTCGAGAGCTGGACGCAGGCCCAGGCCACCGGACGGGTGGTCTCCCTGCCGGACCGCGTGGGCGCACGGCCGATGCCGCCAGTGGAGCTGGTGGATCTGCGCACCGAGGCGCTCGTGCCCGGTGCGGGGATGTTGCCGTGGAGCGAGCGACTCGATGCCGCCGTTACCGCAGCCCTCGCGCGCGAGGAGCAGGTGCTCCTCATGTTGAACCGGCGCGGCTGGGCGGCGTTCCTGCAATGCACCGCCTGCGGCGCGGTGATCGATTGTCCCAACTGCAGCATCTCCCTCACGCTGCATCACCATCCAGCGGAACTGCGCTGCCACTATTGCGACTTCCGGGCACCGGTGCCCACGACCTGTGCCGAGTGCGGTGGCACAACTCTGCGGTCGCTGGGCGCAGGCACGCAGCAGTTGGAACGACTGGTGGCGGAGCGATTCCCCGCGGCGCGGCTCGCCCGCATGGATGTGGATTCGACTTCGGCCAAGTGGTCGCATCATCACCTGCTCGAGCGGGTCGGCCGACACGAGGTTGATATCCTGCTCGGCACCCAGATGATCGCGAAGGGAATCGACTTTCCCAACGTCACCCTCGTGGGCGTGATCGATGCCGATACCGCACTGCATCTTCCCGACTTTCGGGCCGCAGAGCGCACCTTCCAGTTGGTGGCACAGGTGGCCGGTCGGGCAGGGCGCGGACCCAAGGGCGGCAGGGTGCTGGTCCAGACCCGGCAGCCGGAGCACCCGGCGCTGGTGTTCGCCTCCCGGCACGATGCACCGGGCTTCCTGGCGGTGGAATCAGAGCAGCGCGTGTCGCCTGCCTACCCACCGCACACCGCGCTCGTGCATGTCGTGCTCGGGGGTCCGGTCCAGGATGCGGTGATGACGCGCGCGCTGGCCCTCGGCGACTGGTGTGAGCGGAGCATCGCGAGGTCAGGGCTTCCCATCATCGTCCTCGGCCCGGCACCGTGCCCCATTGAGCGAATCAAGGATCGATGGCGCGTGCACCTGATCCTCAAGGGCCCGGGCGAGGCGCTTGGACGATGGGTCCGCACCGCCGCCCCTCGGCTCGCCGCCGCACGGAGTGCCGTGCGGATCCACGTCGATCGAGACCCGGTCTCGCTGCTCTGACCCCGGTCGCGCCTCGACGGCGACGGCGCTAGCTTATCGCGGCAGCTGCTCCCACCCCATGCGGAGGATTCATGAAGAAGCTCCTCACCGAGTTCATCGGGACGTTCTTTCTCGTCCTCACGATCGGCCTGGTGACCGTGTCCGGCGATGCGGCAGGACCGCTCGCGATCGGCGCGGTGCTGATGGTCATGGTGTACATGGGGGGGCCGATCTCCGGGGCACACTTCAATCCGGCGCTCTCGCTCACCTTCCTGCTCCGCGGCAAGATGGCCACCAGCGATTTTGTGCCCTACATCGTGGCCCAGCTACTCGGGAGCATTGCGGCGGCGGCCACGGTGCACCTGATCGTGGGGCGCACCTTCGCGCCAGCGCCGGGCGAAGGCGTGTCGGCCCTGTCCGCCCTGTTGATCGAGCTGCTCTTCACCTTCGCGCTGGCCTTGGTGGTGATGAACGTAGCGGCCTCAAAGCGCAGCGCGGGCAATTCCTATTTCGGGCTTGCCATCGGCTTCACGGTCTGCGCAGGGGCCTATGCCGGCGGGGGAATCTCGGGTGGGGCGTTCAACCCTGCGGTGGGAATCGGTCCCACGTTGATCAACGCCACCCTGGGCGGTGGCTCGTTCGATCAGCTCTGGCTCTATCTCGCCGGCCCGCTGGCCGGCGCAGTGCTCGCCGCCGTCGTCTTCGGGGTCCAGGAGCGCGACTGACCACACCATGAGGGGGTGCCGTCCGTTGGCGGCATCCCCGTGGGTCACTCCCGCCCGCGCAGCCCCACGGTCAGCCCGGCATACACGGTGCGCCCCGCGGCCGGCTCGAACACCCGACCACCCGCGCCGTTGAGGGTGACCGAACCGACGTAGTCACGAGCGAAGAGATTGGTGACGGCGATGAACGGCTCGACTGAGCCGCGCGGTCCTTCGTGCTGCCACGCGACGCGCACGCCGGTCACGCCGACGCCGGGACCCGCCACCCGAATGGCGTTGTGATCGTCGCCGAATTGTGAGGAGGCGAGGAAGTGGTCCACATCAATCGTGGCGCCGAGTCCGATCTCCCC
Organism: Gemmatimonadota bacterium; assembly: GCA_040002895.1. Classification (GTDB taxonomy): domain Bacteria; phylum Gemmatimonadota; class Gemmatimonadetes; order Gemmatimonadales; family GWC2-71-9; genus Palsa-1233. The sequence continues at coordinate 30,778 of JBDUDP010000011.1, read as the reverse complement.
GCGCAGGCCGAGACGCACGACATGGGGCGGCAGTCCCGCCAGTCGTCGACCATCGAGCGTGTCGACCGCGGCACCATTCTGGATGCGATAGTTGGTGAAGCGGGCATCGGTCCAGGTCCAGCTCGCAAGTAGCGAGAGGCCGCGACGAAGCAGGTACTGTCCCGCAAACTCGACACCCTGTATCCGGGTGCGGCCCGCGTTGCGGAAGTAGCTGCGTCCCCCCAGTTCACGCCAGGCCACGATCGCATCCTCGGTCGCGGTGCCATAGAGGGCCAACTCGTACCGCAGTCGTCCATCGGCGCCCCGCACGCCGACCTCCGCGCTCACGCTGCGCTGGGGGTTGAGTTCGGGGTTGAAGCCGCCGTCGCCGGCGGCACGATTGGCCAGTTCGGTGGTCGTGGGCGTTTCGAATGCGGTCGCGACACTGCTCCAGACCACCCATCGCGGGCTCCAGGTTGCGGTGAGTCCGACGCTGCCGCTCCACGACTGCATGGTGCGTCGACCGCTGGCATCGCCATCGAGCAAATATCGATCCGCGACATCGAATCGGGTCGCGTCATGTCGCACGCCGGTGCGCACCATCATCCGATCGTTGAGCGGCGTGAGCAACTGCAGGAACGGTCCCACCTCCGTGACGCGTTCGCGCTGCATGAGCAGCAACTGCCCGGTCGGAGCGCCCGACACCGACCGCTGGTTCTGCCGGTCATCGCGCATGGACTGGGCGTCTACGCCGGCGGTGAGCCGGGAGGGGCCGAGCTCAGCGGTGGCTGCTGCTCGGGCACCCCAGACCCGCCGCTCGATGCCGACCCAGGTGCCGCTCGTGGCGGTCACCGGGGCTGGGGGTGGCGCCGCGAGCGGGTTGGCGAGACTGCGCGAGACAATCCAGGTGCTCGCATCGGCCTGCCATCCTCGTCCCTCGCGATGCAGGGTGAGCGAGACCTGATGCTGTCGCGCGGCCTTGTCGGCGCCGCGCAGGATGTTGCTGGCTGCCGCCGAGTCGCGGCGTGCACCAAGTTCGGCGGTGGTGAGCGCGCCGGGGTTCTCCGCCCGCGGATCATCGGCGGTGGCAAGCCGGAGGGTCACGACGGTCGACCCATCGACGTACCAGTTCGTGGCGAGTGAGGCACGACGCTGCTCCGCCGCGCTGTGCTGTCGGAAGCCGTCAGTGACGAAGCGGGAAACGGCCACCGTTGCGGCGGCGGGTCCGCTCCGGCCGGCGAGCACGACCTGCGCCTTGCTGGTGCCGAAACTGCCGACCTCGCTGCGCCCCTCCACCTGCCATGGGGTAGCGGGCACCACCCGGGTCCAGAGCGAGACCACACCACCGGAGGCGTTGCCGTAGAGCGCCGAAGCACTGCCTCGCAGCACCTCGATGCGATCGACGAGTCCGAGGTCGAGGTTGGTCAGCGTGCTCTGGCCATCGGGAAGGGTCTGCGGCACCCCATCCAGCAGCACTTTGATGCCTCGAACGCCGAAGTTCGCGCGTGCACCGAAGCCACGAATGGTCAGGCGCTGGTCGACGGAGTAGTTGTTGCGATTGCCGGTGACCAACCCCGGGACGAAGGCGAGCGCCTCGTCGAGTCCCGTGCTGAGCCGCCCGCGGCGGATGGCTGCGCTGTCGAGGACGGTGACTGACGCTCCGAGGCGCCGCAGTTCCTCGGGGCTCCGCGTCAGCGTCACACGAAGCTCCTGGAGCGTCCGCGCCGAGTCGGGGTGCTGAGCGCTCGCGAGGGTCGGGCAGAGCAGCGCGGCGATGGCCGCCAGGGTCACGATCCTGTGCATGTCGGATCATACCGCCTTCCGGCCCGATGCGGCTCCCCGGCCGCTTCGCCTTGTCCCGACTCGCGTGCTGGACCTAGCTTTGGCGATGACGTCTTGGCTCCCCGATGTGACCATCCCGCCCTTTCGCGATGCGGTCGTTGCCCGATTCGTCCCGGCACCGGCAGCCGGGGTGTTGCCCGAGCGCTTCTTCTCGACCTCGAACCTCCCCACCTATGTTCGGCTCGAATCGGGTTGGGTCGCTCCCACACGCCCCCGGATGGATTGCTGTCTCGTGCGCCGTGGCGAGTCCGTCGAGAGCCTGGAACCGCGATTGGTCCGCGCAGGTGAGCCGGTATTGGTCGGGCTTGAGGAACAGGGCGGTGAGGGAGTCGTGGTGCATACCGAGGGCTTCCTTGGGGGCGCCCACGGCGCCAATGAGTTCCGGTTCATGGGCACCGAGGTCTCCCGCGAGCGCCCGGTGAATTACGAGGACCTGGCCGAGCGCGTGGTCGGTGAGAAGCAGCGTGGCGGCTACCTCATCTGGGTGGCGGGCCCCGCCCTCGTCCACTCGCGGGCACGCGCCGATTTTGAGTGGTTCATTCGTCAGGGCTACGTCCAGGCCGTGCTCGCAGGGAACGCCGTCGCCGTGCACGACATCGAGGCCGCCATCTTCGGCACCACGCTCGGGATGGACAATGCCGGACGGCCGACCGATGGCGGACACGGCACCCACATGCGTGCCATCAACGCGGTGCGAGCCCTGGGCTCCATTGATCGGGCCGTGGAGACTGGCCTCGTCGGGGCCGGAATCATGCATGCCTTGGTCAGCTGCAACGTGCCCTACGTGTTGGCCGGCTCGATCCGTGATGACGGGCCGCTGCCCGGAGTCATCACGGATGCGCTTGCCGCGCAGGATGCCATGCGTGAGCACACAGTCCGTGCCACCGGTGCCGTGTTCGTGGCCACGGCGCTGCATGCCATCGCGGTTGGCAACATGTTGCCTGCCTTCCATACCCACAACGCCGACGGCCGGCCCGAGCCGTTGATGACTATTTGTGTGGATCAGACGGAGTTCGTCGTGAACAAATTGAAGGATCGCGGAACGCATCAGGCGTTTGGCGTCGTCACCAACGCACAGGATTTCATGCACGTGCTGCGGAGCTACGTGGAACAATGTTCCAGGAAATGACCGTCGCGGGTCCCGGCGAAGGCCCCCACTGGGATCGACTCGCCGCCTGGATCACCGAGCGGATCCCGGTGTCAGCGATCGACGGGATCTGGGTGTTCCGCGTCCTGCGCCGGGAGCAGCGCGAGTTCGGCACGGCGGTCCTGAGCACGGTGGATGGTGAGCGTCGCATCATCCACACGGCGCGCTACGTCGCCATCGTGAAGGGCAAGCAGCGTGGCGGATTCGAGGCCCACCTCGAGGAGGTCGGCAGCGGACCGCTCGATGCCTTGCACGAGCTGCTCGCCCTGGTCCCCGACCGGGCCGATGACGAAGATCCGCCGCTCCCCGTTGCGGTGGAGCGCTGGTTCCCGCCCGTGGACGACTCCACCGTGGGTGAGGCGGATGAAAGCAGGGAGTGAGGCCTTTCAGCGCGACCTGCTGGAACGGTTCCGGCGATGGTTGCGCGATCGCCACCTCCCCGTCACGCGCCAGCGAGATGCGGTCGCCAAGGCCCTCTTCGAGGGCGACGGACACCTCTCTGTCGAGGAGCTGCAGCGTCGACTGCGGGAGCAGCACCTCCGAGTGGGCACCGCCACCATCTATCGCTCGCTTGACGTCCTGCTGCAGAGTGGGCTCGTGCGTGCGCACGACTTCGGGGAAGGCTTCAAGCGCTACGAGGCCACGACGGGTGGGACCCAGCACGGCCATCTCATTTGCGGTCGCTGCGGCGGCGTGACCGAGTTCTCGACCGAGCGCTTCGAGCGCATCCTGCCGATCGTCGCCGACGAACACAGCTTCCAGTATCAGCGCCACCGGGTTGAGGTCCACGGCCTCTGCCACGGCTGCCGGGAAGCCGACTACGGCGCCATGGCGCGAGCCGGACGGGCGCGATGACCGGCGAGACGGCGCTCGGCCCCGTCGTCGCGTTTGCGGGCGGGCTGGTTTCGTTCCTCTCGCCCTGTGTGTTGCCGCTGGTGCCGAGTTATCTCGGATTCCTCACCGGCTTGACGATCGACGAGATGGCGGACAAGCGCCGGTGGGCCGTGCTGCACGCGCTCTGCTTCGTCGTCGGCTTCTCGCTGATCTTCATCGCCCTCGGCGCCGGCGCCACGGCGCTCGGTGCCACCCTCAAGTTTCACCGCGAGTGGATCGCGCGCGTTGGTGGCGTGATGCTGATCGTGTTCGGGCTCTACAGCATGGGCGTGGTGCGAGTCGCCTTGCTCGATCGCGATCAACGGCTCCACCTCGACCGCAAGCCGATGGGGTTCCTCGGCTCGACCCTGGTCGGCATGGCCTTCGCGGCGGGTTGGACGCCCTGCCTCGGACCGATTCTTGGGGGCATCCTCACGCTGGCGAGCGGGAGCGAAGGGGTCGAGCGGGGGGTGACCCTGCTGGCGGCCTATTCCGCAGGGCTGGCCGTACCGTTCCTGCTGGCTGCGGTGGCCGTCGATTCATTCCGCGCCTGGTTCGTGAAGTTCCGCCGCTGGATGCCGTGGGTGCAGCGTGTGAGCGGCGTGATTCTGGTGCTGGTGGGCATCCTGCTGGTGTCCGGCCAGCTCTCTCGCATGGCGGGAGCGCTCCAAGCGATCACCCCAAGCTGGGTACTCGAGCGGGTCTGAGCCGCCGATGTGTCGGCCTTCCTTCGGCCAAGCGTCCCCGCAAGTAGCTCCTCGACCCCGGTCGAGGCGGGTCGCCGCGCCGTGCCGGCAGCAGCTGGTGCACATCTGGACGCGGCAAACCTTTACGCAGGAGCGGCTTGTGACGAACGGCAAGATGACTTTCCTGGCTCTGGCCCTCATGGCAATGGCGGGCTGCACCAAGGACAAGTCGGCCGCCATGGCGGCGCGCGACAGCATGGCGCTGCGCGATTCGCTGGTGCCCCTGACCGACGCCCAGGCGCTCGGCGATACCGCCCTCAGCAAGGCGAAGCCCGAGACGGTCTACGTGGCCAACCGGGCCACCCCGCGCCCAACGCCCCGCCCGGCGCCGCCGCGGACGACGGCGCCTGCACCCGCACCTGCACCAGCCCCAGCGCCGGCCCGCTCGGCCGCGGTGTCGTCGGGGACGACGATCGCCGCGACCGCGATCGACTCCGTGCACTCCCACTACAGCAAGGTGGGCGACTTGGTGAGGATCCGCGTGAGTCGTGATGTCGAGGGCGAGAACGGCCGGGTGATGATTCCGGCGGGCTCGATCGTCACGCTCGCGATCACGTCCATCGAGCAGGCCAAGAACCGCGGCGAGAAGGGCACCCTGACGATGTCGGCGCGCAGCGTGGAGATCGGCGGGTCATCCTACCCGATCTCGGCCAGCGCCACCGATTACGCGTACGAGATGAAGGCCCGGAACATCGGAGTCGAGGAGGTGGCCAAGACCGGCGCCGGCGCCGCAGCTGGCGCCATCATCGGCCGGGTCATCGGCGGCAAGACCGGCACCGTGATCGGTGCGGTGGGTGGCGCGGCGGCGGGCGGTGCCATCGCCGCCAAGAGTGCCAACCGCGACATCATTGTGCACAGCGGCAGCAGCGTGACGCTGACGCTGCGCGACGACTTCTCCCGATAGCGCTGCGTCAGTACCCCGAGGGGCCCCCGCCGAGGCGGGGGTCGCTCACCCCCTGCCAGAGCCGACCCACTCGCACGATCCCCTCGACATCGCCGCCACCACCCAGTCGGATCTGATGGCCCATGGCCCGCAGCGAATCCATCACCGCATCCGAAAATCCGCCGGCCTCGAGCTGGATGCGGTCGGGGAGTGCCTGATGGTGCAGTCGCGGTGCCGAGATGGCATCGGCGAGTGACATGTGATGGTCGATGTAGTTGCTGATGACGTGATAGACCTGGGTGATGATCGTGGGACCGCCCGGCGTGCCGACCACCATCTCCAGGGTCCCTCGTGGATTCACCACGATGCTCGGCGTCATCGCCGAGAGCATCCGCTTGCCCGGCTTGATGGCGTTGATCTCGCCCTGCACCAGGCCATACATGTTGGGCTTGCCGGGTGCGGTCGCGAAGTCGTCCATCTCGTCATTGAGCAGGAAGCCCGCGCCGGAGACCACCACGTGGGCGCCGTAGGAATTGTTCAGCGTGGTCGTGGTCGACACGGCATTGCCTTGTGCGTCAACCACCGAGTAGTGCGTCGTGCTGCTCCCGTCGCGAATGCTCGGGTCGAACGGCGGGGTGGGCGTCGCATGGGCGAGGTCGATCGAGTTGCGCAGGCTGTCGGCATGCGCCTTGGAGAGCAGCCATGGCAGGTCGAGGTGTTCAAAGTCGGGATCGCCGAGAAAACGGTTGCGGTCGCTGAAGGCCCGGCGCATTGCCTCGGCCTCGCGGTGGAGCAAGGCAGTGGAACCGAACGGTGGCAGCGGCCCGAAGCCTTCCATCACGTTCAGGATCATCGCGAGCGTCACGCCGCCGGACGAGGAGGGTGGCATCGACCAGATGGTGAAGCCGCGATAGTCGATCTTGATCGGTGTGCGCCACTTGGCTTGATACCCCGAGAGATCGGCGGCGCTGATGATCCCGCCATCGCGCTGCATCTGGGCCACGATCGAGTCGGCCACCCACCCCTTGTAGAAGCCGTCGCGGCCGTGGTCCCGGATGGCGCGCAGCGTGCGCGCAAGGTCGGGCTGCTTGAAGATCGTGCCGGCCTGCGGCTCCTTGCCGTCGACCAGAAAAACGCGCGCGGAGCTTTCGTATTTTTTCAACTGATCGATGGCGCCGCGAAACGACCGCGAGCGGTAGTCGTCGACGAGGTAGCCCTCGGCGGCCAATCGAATGGCCGGGGCGATGACCTTGGCCAGCGGCAACTTGCCGAAGCGGCGATGGGCCTCGAGCATGCCGGCGACCGAACCGGGTACGCCGGCCGCCAGGGAGCCGTACACGCTCTTGTCGCTGGGCTCACCCTTGGCATCGAGATACATGTCGCGGGTGGCCTTGGCGGGCGCCGTCTCGCGGTAATCGAGGGCAAAGCTGCGACCATCCCGTGTGCGGATCATCATGAATCCGCCGCCGCCGATGTTGCCCGCCTGCGAGTGAACCACGGTGAGCGCGAAGCCGACCGCCACCGCGGCGTCCACGGCGTTGCCGCCCCGCTTCATGATGTCGCGGCCCACGGCACTGGCGATGGGTGAGCCCGATGCCACCATCGCATGACGTCCTTCGGCGACGCGGGCCTTGCCCGCGAACTTCCAGCTGCTCGGCAGCACGGTGGGCTGCTGGGCCGGGAGCGTCGTGGGGACGATGGCGAGGAGCAGGGCACAGGGGACGAGCCAGAAACGGCGGAGGGTCGGCACATCAACCTCGGCAAGCGGAATTGGCGGGAAAGCTGGCGGAGTTGTAGCCCCTCGAGGCTGGTCGTAAGTTAAGCCGTCTGCCCTCTCCCGCCACTCGCTGTCCCGGCCTGCCCATGACTGACCCCGCCACACCGCTGCGAGCCACCGAGCGTCGGAATTCGCGGACCACGGCGATCGACACCCTCGACCCGGCCCAGCTGGTCGAATTGTTCCTGACGGAGGACGCGGCGGTGCCGGTCGCGGTGCGTGCGGCGGCGGATTCCATTGCCCATGCGATCACCCTCATTGAAGAGGCGTTCCGGCATGGCGGTCGGCTCACCTATGTCGGCGCCGGGACGTCCGGGCGGCTCGGGGTCCTCGATGCCTCCGAGTGCCCTCCGACCTTCGGCACCGCGCCAGCATTGGTGCAGGGGATCATCGCCGGGGGCCAGGGCGCGTTGGTGCGGTCGGTGGAGGGAGCGGAAGACGATCGCGCGGCCGCCATCGCGGCAATCGACGCCCGAGCCGTCGGCGAGAAGGATGTGGTGGTGGGCATCGCCGCAAGCGGGAGCACCCCGTTCGTGCACGCCGCGTTGATGCATGCCGGCGCGCTGGGCGCAGGGACGGTGTTCCTCACCTGCGCCGAACCCGCACGCGATTTGCTCGACCGCTGCGACGTCGTCATCCACCTCGACGTGGGTCCCGAAGTCATCACCGGATCGACGCGACTCAAGGCAGGCACCGCCACCAAGCTCGTGCTCAACATGCTCACCACCGGTGCGATGGTGCGGATCGGCAAGACCTACGGCAACCTCATGGTGGATCTTCAGGCCAGCAACGCCAAGCTGCGGGAGCGGGGCGAACGCATCGTGATGGAGGTGCTTGGCGTGCCGCGCGACGTGGCGCGCGTGGCCCTTGACGCAGCCGGTGGCGCCGTGCGCACGGCCATCGTCATGCTCCATGATGATCTCGATGCCGCAGATGCGGAGGCGCGACTCGGCTCCGTCGATCGACGGTTGCGTGCCATTGTGGGTCCCCCACCGGAGGTGAGCACACCATGAGCGAGGCACCGATGTTGATGGTGGGACTCATGTCGGGCACGTCGCTCGATGGCGTGGACGCGGCGCTGGTACGCATCCAGGGTCCCACCCGGCTGGAGCTGCTGGCCTTCGCGCACCGGGCCTACGCTGCCGAGGAACGCGCGCAGATCGAGACCGTGCTCAAGGGCGCGGACAGTCAGGCAGTGGCCCGGCTGCATGTCGCGCTGTCCGAGTGGGCTGCCGAGGTCGTGGACACCGTGCTGGGGACCGCCCATGTCCGCGCGGACGCCCTCGCCGGCATCGCCTTTCCCGGGCAGACGATCTGGCATGAACCACCACTGGTGTCGTGGCAGCTGGGTGAGCCGGCGGTGCTTGCCGAGCGGTTCGGGGTACGCGTGATCCACAACTTCCGTGCCCGTGATGTGGCGGCGGGTGGTCAAGGCGCGCCGCTCGTCCCGATCGTGGACGCACTCTGTTTCGGCGCGCTCGACCATCCACGCCTGCTCCTGAATGTGGGTGGCATGGCGAATGTCACCTGGGTGGAGCAGCGTGCCCGTCTCGATGGCGTGGTGGGCGCGGATACCGGACCGGGCGTCGCCATCATCGATGCCGTGGCGCGACTCGTGGATCCTGCGATGCCGTTTGACGTCGATGGGGCGATGGCCCGTGCCGGGACCGTGAACTCCGCCGTGCTGGCCGAGCTCCTCGCCGACCCCTGGTTTGCCCGGCCCGCTCCGCGCAGCACCGGTCGCGAGCAGTTCGGGCAGGACTATGCCGAGCGACTCCATCGCCGGGTCCCGGGCCCCGACGGTGTGCGCACCGCCGTCGCGTTGACGGTCGAAAGCATCGCACATTTCTGTGCGGCACAGATGCCGTCGGCGCCGGAACTCGTCGCCGCCGGCGGTGGCACGCATCACCCCGTGCTGATGGAATCGCTTGCGGCCCAGCTGGCCACGCACGGAACGGTCGTGCGCCGCTTCGATGACCTGTTCTTTCCGGCGGACGCCAAAGAGGCCGCGGCGTTTGCATTGTTGGGGTGGCTCACCCTGCATGGGCAGCCGGGGAATCTGCCGGGCGTGACCGGCGCCGCCGGGCCACGGGTCCTCGGCGCCATCACGCCGCCCTAGAGCATCAGGATCAGCGCGAGGATCAGCATCACCACGGCGATGGCAACGAGTGCCATGCCCGTGGGCGATCCACTCCGAAGCGGTGGGATGTGCGGTGCCGGCATCATCGCGGCGGGGAAGGCGGCGGTCGGAAGCAGTGCCGGTCGTTCATCGGTGATGAGAAACTCGTGGTAGCCGGGTGCTTCGGAGGCGCGCAGGGGCAGCCCCTCGCCATCGAAGCGCACCGCGACGACGGTGATGTTGTCGGGCCCGCCTCGTGTGTTGGCTGTCTGCACGAGGTGGTCGGTCAGCTGCCGGAGATCGGGGAGTTCGGCGACGGCTGCCGCGATCTCGTCACGGCGAACGACGGTGGAGAGCCCATCACTGCAGATGATCAGGACGTCACCGCGCTGCAACGGTTGCCAACTGACGTCGACCTTGACGCGTGCATCGGGGCCGAGGGCCTGCAGGATGATGTTGCGGCGCTCACTCGCCTCCGCCTCCTCCTCGGTCAACTCGCCGACTTCGACCAGCCGCTGGGTGAGCGATTGATCGCGCGTCAGCTGGCGGGCCTCGCCGTCCCGCACGAGGTAGCCGCGCGAGTCCCCGATCTGTGCGAGGTAGAGTCGATCCTGCCAGACACCGGCCACCGTCGCGGTGGTGCCCATCCCGCGGACTTCGGGGTGCTCCCCTGCATATTCATGGAGTCGGACGTTGGCAAGTTCCACCGCGTCGCGCAGGTGGCGCGCGAATCGCGCCTCGGACACTTCCGGATCGGGGCGCCAAGTCTCGACCATGTAGCGGTGAATTTCGGTCGCCGCCATTTCGCTCGCGAGTTCGCCCGCAGCAGCGCCGCCCATGCCGTCCGCGACGAGGTAGAGTACCCCGCGCTCGCCGACCTGATGCTCTTCGAGTTGTGACTCGCGGCCTGGCGACGTGGTTGCAAGGTCGGCGACGAGGAAGGTGTCCTCGTTGTGATCCCGGGTCTTGCCACGGTCGGTGAGCGCGAAGGTGGACGAGCGGATCGGCTGCGTAGGTCGAACTCCGCGTGGGGATGAAGGCCCGGGTCGAGTGGGGAAGATAGGAACCACGCCGGAAGGCGTCAACGTGAAACGGTCTTAAGTGACGATGCGAACGTACTTTACCATCCTGATCGTGGCCCTCGCCGCGTGCCCTGAGCTCGCGGCGCAAGGCCGCCCAGCTCCACTCCCGCCTGTCCCCGCAGTCCGGGGGCCGCTCCGGCTGGTCGTGGCGCACCCCGCGCCCGGGGCCGGTCTCGCCGTGGGAGACTCGACCTTCCTCTTCGGATCCCTCGGCGATGGGCGTGCCCGGCTGACCGTCGCTGGCCAAGCGGTGCCGGTAGCTCCCAACGGGACCTGGCTGGCGTGGGTCGCCATCCCGAATGACTCGGCCTTTCCCCTCAACCTCGAAGCCACCCTCGGGTCACGAGTCGAGCGGCTGGCGCTTCCGTTGCATCGGACCGATTGGGTGCGACGTGAGGGGGCGTGGGTGGATCGTCGTGCGCTGTCACCGACGGGCGATCTGGTACTCCCGGTGGCGGAACCGCTCGCGCTGGTGGTGCGGGCCGTGGCGGGGGCGCGGGTGCGACTACTGCTGCCGGATGGCACGGCGGTTCCCCTGGCGGCAGAATCGCTCACCACCGCTTCGGGTGGCGATCGCTATGTCGGCGTCACCCGCTCGGCAATCGGGGAGGGCGGCGAGCTGCTCGTCGCACGTGCGCTCCCGACCGACGCGCCGTCCCCGATGCTGGAGGTGGTGCACGGGCGGGATACCACCAGAATGCGCTGGCCACTGCGCGTGACACGGCGGGCACAGTCTCCGCTCGCGGTCCGGCTCGACGACGATACCCTCCACGTCGGTGGCACCGACCGGACCACCATCGGCCGCGCAACGCCCGGTGGGACCTATCACTGGTTCTTTCCGCAGGGGACGCGCAGTCGGGCCGAGGCACGGATCAACGGCGACGTGCGGTTGCGCCTCGACGGTGGCTCGGTGGCATGGGTCCCCGTCGACGAAGTGCACGGACTGCCAGTGGGCGATGATCCGCGGCCCGCCGTGATGGGATCCCTGAGCACCACGGCGTTGCCCGGGTCGGTTCGCCTACGCATCCCGTTGACGCGGCCGGTGCCGATGCGCGTGGACGAGGAGCTCCGGGGCGTGCGCATCACGCTGTACGATGCCGTGGCCGATGCCGACTGGACGCGATACGGCGAGGGCACCGGTTTCCTCGACGCGGCGACCTGGCGGCAGGAGACCAGCGATCGGGTCGTGGTTGAATTGCACTTCGACCGGCTGCTCTGGGGGTGGCGTGTCGCCGTGGTCGGGAAGGACCTCATGTTCGAATTCCGTGAGCCGCCACGCATCGACCCTGCACATCCGCTGCGGGGCCGCCACATTGTGGTGGACGCAGGGCATCCGCCTGCCGGCGCTTGTGGCCCCAGCGGACTCTGTGAACCCGAGGCGAATCTCGCCATCGCCAGGGAACTCGAAGGACAACTCCGGCGCCTTGGTGCGCGGGTGACGATGACCCGTCGTGACAACGAGGCAGTCGGGCTCTGGCCACGCGTGGCGATCGCCGATTCGGTGAATGCGGAAGTGCTGATCTCGATTCACAACAACGCACTTGCCGATGGCGTCAACCCTGCAACCAACGTCGGTACCGGGACGTTCTACAATCATCTGGCGGCGCTGTCGCTCGCGCGCGCCGTGCAACAGGGGCTGCTTGGCTCGCTCGGACAGGCCGATCTCGGAGTCGGACGCGGCGATCTCGCACTGGTGCGTCCGACCTGGTATCCCGCCATCCTGACGGAGGGCCTCTTCCTGATGCTTCCCGAACACGAGGCCGCCCTGCGCACCGCAGTGGGTGCCCAGCGCTACGCCAGCGGTATCGTGGCGGGACTGACGAACTACTTGCGAAACACGGCGAGGCTGTCCATTCCGTCGGTGCTGAGTCGTCCCTGAGGATGTACCCCCCACCCTGTCTCCGCCTACCTTTCGAGTGATGCCTGTGACCTCTTCGCTCCTCTCGGCCGTCCGAGGACGCCTTGCCTGGCTGCTGTTGCTCGGGCTCCTGCCGAGCCCCGGCCTGTCCGCGCAAGCTCCGGCCGCACGTGCAGAGATCGCGGCATTCCGTGATTCACTCGCCGGGGTGACCGACACGCTCGCCCTCAAGGCGCTGGAAACCCGATTGATCAACGTCGCCAAGGTGCGTCGCGACAGCACCATGCTGCATCTACGACTGGGATTCCTCTCGCTGCGGATGGGTGACCTCGGGGGGCACAGCCACTACGATGATGCCGGCTCCGAATTTGAATGGGCGACGCGTGATGAGCCGAAGTGGCCGATCCCATGGCTCGGCCTCGGCCTTGCGGAGCTCGGGGTGGGCGATTCGCAGGTGGCGGTGGTGCAGGGGATGCAGACCATGCTCGGCCGGGATGCCCTGACCCGCTCGGCCAATGCCTTCGCGCGCAGCGCCGAGGTGGATCCGGCGTTCATCGACGGCCTGGTGGAGCTCGCAAACACCGCGTTGAAGCAGCGGATCAACACCCGACTCGACGTCTCGCTCGCCGCCCTTCGCCGCGCCGCGCGCACGCCGTCGGCTCGGCAGCCCGCCGTGCTGCTGGCGCGGGCACGGGTGGAGCGCGAGGTCGGCAGCCCCGACTCCTCTCTGGCTGCGCTGAATGCCCTGCTGACTCTCAACCGGAACGACCCGGTCACGCTGGTGGAACTCGCCAAGACGCGCTTCCTCCTCGGCCGGGACGGGGCGGTGGATGCCTGGTACCGGGGCCTGCAGCTCGCCGACAGTGTGGCGCTCCCGATCTACCGGTCCGACTTGGCCACGATCATGCCCGACTCCACGCTGCGCGCCTTCGATGCGGCGCGCGGGGATGCGCGCGTGGCGCTGGTGCGTCGGTTCTGGGAGGTGCGCGATCGCGATGAGCTGCACGGCAGTGGGGAGCGGCTGCGCGAACACTATCGCCGACTCGATTTCGTGCGCCGAAATTTCCGGCTGGTGTCGGTCAACCGGCAATTCGACATCGCGGAACGCTACCGCTCGAACCAGACCGAATACGACGATCGCGGCATCATCTACCTGCGGCACGGCGAACCGGATGATCGCGCGTCGCTGAACGTCCCGGGGATCGAGCCCAACGAGTCATGGAACTATCGGCGCGTCGAAGGGAACCTGCTCTTCCACTTCGTGGCGCGCCAGGATGTGCAGGACTACCGACTGGTTGAGTCGGTCTTCGATATCCTCGGCTTCGCGACCGCCGTCGCCATGCGGAACGGTGATTCGCTCACGGCGTCGGCGAACGCCGATGCACTCCTGCGTTCCCGTGATCGCATGGATCCGATCTACTCGCGGTTGCTTGGCGTGGGGCGGGGCGGCGCCGCGCAATTGGTGACCGATGAGCGCTCCCTCGGCCGTCGGAGCATTGCGCGGGGGACCGCCTCGGATAGCTGGCCGCTCCGCTACGGCACCAAGCTCGCGGCCCAGGTCGACGTCCTCGGTGTCGGCTCGGATTCGGTCGGCCCGCAACTCCAGATCGTGTTCGCCCTTCCGGGAAGCGCCCTCACTCCGATTCCGATGCAGCAGGGCGTGGCCTATGTGCTGCGGCTCCGCGCGGCAGTGGTCGCGCTGGACGGCTCGACCGTGGCGTTGCTCGATACCACCCGACGCTTTGCGGCGAAGGCCCCGGTGCCGGCGCGCGAGCACCTGCTCGGCCGGCAGACCCTTCGGGTGCCGCCGGGCATCTACACCATCCGGCTGGCACTCGAAACCGACCTCAGCGGCATGGTATCGACCCGGGATACCCTCCGTGTTGCCTCACCGCTGGGCCCGGGCGTGGGAGTGTCCGATCTGGCCCTCGGCACCCGGAGCGTCAACCTCCCGATGCGCGGCGCTGCGGGAGACTCCGCCTGGTTCAACCCGCTCCGTAGTTTCCGGCGTGCCGAACCGATGCAGCTCTATTTCGAGGTGAGTGGCCTCGCACCCGGCACGCCGTATCGAATCGAACTCGCCGTCTCGAAGCCCAACGGGCGGTCGATCTTCTCGCGGATCTTTGGCGGCGGCGGTGCTGCGATCAAGATTGCCTTCGACGGCACGCAGGGGGCGGCGGGCGTCACCCCGGTACAGCGCGAACTCTCTCTGGAGAAGCTCAAGCCCGGCACGTACAGTATGGATATCACGGTGACCGCACCGAATGGTGCCAAGGCCGTTCGACACCGAACCTTCACCGTCGTGTAACCATGCGCCTCGCCCCCGGGTGGTTGTTCCGGGTGATGTGGGCGCTCGGCGTCAGCGCCCCGATGGTGGCCCAATCGCCCTCCGACCGGATGGCGCTGCAACTGTGGCGCGACAGTCTCTCGCGCATCCAGGACACCACGGTGCTGCGCACGCTCGAGAGCGCGAGCCGCGCACGTGCCCAGGCCAGCCGCGCTGATCCGTTGCTCCATCTCCGCCGCGGCTTCGCACTGCTGCAGTTGATCGACGCCGGTGCCAGCACGCGCGATGCCATCGATGACGCCGCGAGCGAATTCGAATGGGCCGCCGAGTTGCGCCCTGCCTGGCCCTACCCCTGGCTCGGGCTCGGTCTGGCCGAAGCCGCAGCACCGAATCATGCCGGCGGCTTTGCCGGTGGCCTCTTCACCATGCTGGGGCTCGACCGCCCGCGGGTCTCGGGCGAGGCATTCGCGCGCGCGGTGCAGCTTGATCCCACGTTCGTGGAGGGATTGGTGGGGCTGGCGCAGTCGGCCCGGGAACAACTCATCGATCCTCCACTCCGTCCCGCCCTCGACGCGCTGCGTGCGGCGACACGCTCGCCGGCGGGATGGCACCCCGCGCTCCTGCTTGAGCGCGGTCGGATCGAACGACTCGTTGGCGATCCCGACTCGGCACGGGTCGCGTTCTCCCGCGCCTCGCTGCTGGCGCTCGATCCCGCGATTGCGTGGGTGGAACTCGCGCGCACCATTCCGCTCACTGCCGACACGTTGGCCGCTGTCCCGGGACGACAAACTCGGACGGAGCTGGCCTATTACGCCGCCGCGCGATCAGACAATGCCGAGGCCGTCGCGATGCTTCGGCGCGACCTCGAGCCGATTGTCGATGACTCGATCCTCGATGACTTTGACCGGCTTCACGGGGATGCTCGCTCAGAGTGGCTGCGGACCTTCTGGAGGCAGCGGGGGGCCGTGGATCTCCGGGTACCGGCCTCGCGGTTGGCCGAGCACTTCCGTCGCTGGGCGGTGGCACGTCGCGATTTCCGGCTGCCTCCCTTCCGGCGACGCTATCGCTGGGGTTTCGAGCTCTTCCACAGCGGCGACGCCGAGCTCGATGATCGCGGCATCGTCTGGTTGCGTCATGGGGAGCCCACCGCGCGGGTTGTCTGGCCGCGATCACGTCCCTCCACGCGGGTCGACCCGCTGCAGCGCAACTCCGGCAACGAGAGCTGGCGATACGCCCGGCCGGAAGGGGATCTTGTGCTCCACTTCGTCGCGACCGACGACCCCGACGACTTTCGGCTGGTGGACAACCCGTTACAGCTCGACGTGGCCGTCGACCAACTCGAGCGACACGCCGACGAGGTCCCTGGACTCGCGCGCCTGCTGCGGGCCGGCCACAACAGCATCACCTGGGTCGCCGAGGAGGAGCGCGCGCGCGGTCGCCGCAGCATGGCCATCGCGACCCAGAGCGATTCGTGGGAACGGCAGTACGCCGCGCGGCTCGACGGCCGGGCCCAATGGTTTGCGGTCGGGATCCGCAACGGCTCGCCGCTGGTGCATCTCGTCTACGCACTCGACGCCACCGCCCTGCGCACCCTGCCGGGGACGGGAAGGATCCCCATCACCATCCGCGCGGTCTTCCTCGATGCGACCGGCCAACCGACTGCCACCCTCGACACCGTCCAATTCCTTCCGCGACCGGGGCTCGACACCCGGCTGTTGGCCGGCCGGGCCGAGGTCGTCGTGCCGGCGGGACGCCAGTTGGTCCGCCTGGGCATCGACGCCGGTGGTTCGCTCGGGGCAGTCTACCCGCTCGATTCGCTCGTGGTCGGCGCAGTCACGGGGCGGCGGTTTGGAGTGTCGGCCCTGCTGGTCGGGCGGTCGCCCCACTCCCTCGCCTGGGCCGCCGCACCCGGTGACACGGCCTGGCTCGATGCGTCGGGCGTCTATGCCCCGAACGACACGCTGACAGTCTACGCCGAACTCTACGGCCTCCCCGCAGGTGCCCGGCCCACGGTTCGGTTGACGGTGCGACGACTGCGCAGCGGGCTGGCGCGGCTCTTCGGGGGCGGCGATGAGCTCTCGCTGCGTGAGGAGGTCTCCTTTGTCGCTGCGCCGGGCCGCTGGCACCGCAGCGTGGTCCTCGGCGGTCTCGCTCCAGGGAACTACTCGATCGATCTAACGGTGGAGCAGCGAGGTGAGCGGGTGATTCGGAGACGCGGTCTCGTGATCAGGGACCGAGAATGATCCACTGGGGTAATGTGGATATCTTTATTGAGTGATTGATTTGTGATGTGGATTGTGTCACCGCTGATCGGCGCTGGCGATTGTCGCGGATTGCTCCCCCGCTTCCGGACCCCTAGCTTGATCACCCTTGGCACCCTCCAGGGTTCTACACTAATTCAGACTACGCAGGTGAGGTCACATGGACACGTCTCCGGTGCGGGGCGCAGTGGAACTGTCGCCCAACGCAATCACCGTCCTCGAGAAGCGCTACCTCCTCAAGGACGACACCGGACGACCCTGTGAGACGGCCGAAGATCTCTTCGGCCGGGTGGCCTCCACCATCGCCGCTCCGGACGCCAAATACGGCGCCTCGGCGGGTGCCGTCGACGCCCTCGCCGATGCGTTCTATGAGGTGATGGCCAAGCGGCTGTTCATGCCCAACTCGCCCACGCTCATGAACGCCGGTCGGCCCTTGGGCCAGCTCTCGGCCTGCTTCGTGTTGCCGGTCGACGACACCCTCTCGAACGGCAAGAGCGGGATCTACGACACCCTGCGCGCCATGGCGCTGGTGCACCAGTCGGGTGGCGGGACCGGCTTTTCGTTCTCCCGCCTTCGGCCCAAGAACGACATCGTTCGTTCCACCATGGGTGTCGCGTCGGGGCCGATCTCGTTCATGTCGCTCTACGACTCCTCCACCGACGTGGTGAAGCAGGGTGGCACCCGGCGCGGGGCCAACATGGGGATCCTCCGGGTCGACCACCCGGACATCCTCGATTTCATTGCCTGCAAGGACGACACGACCAAGATCACCAACTTCAACATCTCCGTCGGCGTTACTGACGCCTTCATGGCCGCGCTTGCCGCCGATGAGGAGTACGAGTTGGTGGACCCGCGCAGTCAGCAGGTCGTCGGCACGCTCCGCGCCGCGGACATCTGGAAGCTGATCATTCATGGTGCTTGGAAGACCGGCGAACCGGGCGTGTTCTTCATCGATCGCGCCAACCGCTTCAACCCGGTGCCGCATCTCGGCGCCTACGAGGCCACCAACCCCTGCGGCGAGCAGCCCCTGCTGGCCTACGACGTCTGCAACCTGGGGTCGATCAACCTGGCCGAGTTTGTGGCCGGGGGCGAGATCGAGTGGGACCGCCTCCGCCGAGTGGTGCACCTCACGACGCACTTCCTCGAGAACGTGATCGACGCCAACAGCTACCCGCTCCCTGAGATCACCGATCTGGCGCAGCGGATTCGCCGCATCGGCCTGGGCGTGATGGGGCTGGCCGACGTCTTCATTCGTCTCGGCATTCCCTATGACTCGGCGCAGGCCGTGGATCTCGGCAACCGGATCCAGCAGTTCGTCGACGAAGAGGCCAAGGTCGAGTCGGAACGCCTCGCCACCATTCGCGGTGTGTTCCCGGAGTGGGAGCGGAGCATCTGGGGTCCCGAGGCCACCTGCGCCCGGGATGCCGACGGTCAGCGCATCCGCCCGATGCGCAAGCTGCGCAACTGCAACGTCACCACCGTGGCGCCGACGGGGACGATCTCGATCATCGCGGGGTGCTCCTCCGGAATCGAGCCGCTTTTCGCGGTGGCATTCATGCGCAATCAGGCTGGCGTGCTGATGCCTGATGTGAACGACGACTTCGTGGCGATCGCAAAGCAGGAGGGGTGGTACAACGAGACCCTGATGCGCCGCATTGCGGAGCAGGGGAACATCCGCTTTGAAGAGGTGCCGGCGAAGTGGCAGCAGGTCTTTGTGACCGCCAACCACATCGCGCCGGAGTGGCACATCCGGATGCAGGCCGCGTTCCAGGAGTTCAACGACTCGGCCATCTCCAAGACCTGCAACTTCGCCAATGATGCCAAGGAGGAGTATGTCGACGAGATCTACCGCATGGCGTACGCCCTCGGTTGCAAGGGTGTGACGGTTTATCGCGATGGCTCGCGCGACATGCAGGTGCTCTCGACCGGCCTGCAGGCTAAGAAGGTGGCCGATCAGGCGGTCGCCAGCGGTAAGTCGGAGGCCCGCGCCGATCTCGGCTACGAATCGTCCTCGGCCGACACGGGGGAGCGCCAGAGCAAGGCCGATCTCGCGTCAGAGCTCGCCGAGGCCAGCGCCGAGATCGAGCGGTTGCGCCGCGCGGTGCACGAGCTGGAGAGCGAGAATCTCCAGCGTCGCCAGAAGCGCTCGCGCCCGGAGTTGCTGCCCGGCACCGTGCGTCGTTTGCCGACGCCGTTGGGTGATCTCTACGTCACGATCACCGAGGACGACAAGGGACAGCCGTTCGAAGTGTTCATGTCGCTGGGCAAGGCCGGTGGGGCGCTCATGGCCGATGTCGAGGCCATCGCGCGGCTGATCTCGCTCGCACTGCGCTCCGGGATCCCCGCCAAGGCGGTCTATCTCCAGCTGCGCGGCATCTCGTCCGATCGCGCCATTGGACTCGGCCCCAACAAGGTCCTCTCCGTGCCGGATGCCGTCGGCATCGCGCTCGAGAAGTACATGGTCGAGAAGCAGGGAATCCAGCAGGAGCTCCTCACCACCACGGCCGAGCATCCGGCGGTGCCAGCGACGCCGGTCATGGTGACGCAGGAAAATGAGCAGATCATGCTCAGCGGTATGCAGCACACGCTCGCCGGTGCCTGCCAGGACTGCGGCTCGCAGCTCGAAATGGCCGAGGGATGCATGAAGTGCCATGTCTGCGGGTTCTCGGAGTGCGGGTGAACAAGCAGCGCTGAGCGAGGAGAAATGAGAGAAGAGAGATGGGGGATTAGCCTCGCGACTCCTCTCTCCTCTCTCCTCTCTCCTCTCTCCTCTCTCTTCTCTCTTCTCTCTTCTCTCAGTCTCTCAGTCTCTTCCGTTGCATGACAGACATTGCACCGGAGGTCGCATGCGCTTCCCGTCGCTGAGCCACCTTGCCTTCGAGGCCCGCTGCACCCTGCTGCGCTTTCCGTGGACGCTTGCCGCGGGGGCCGTGGCCGCCACGTGCGCCATCGTTGCCTCGCAAAATCCCGAAGCCGAGGAGTGGATCCGGGCGGCGTTTGTGGCCGCGCTGGCCCTGCCACTCACCCTTGCCCTGACGCTCGTCGCGGAGGGCAAACTGTGGGCTCCGGTGGTTCGCACGGGAAGCCTCGCCGCCGGTGTGTTGCTGTTGCTGCTCTTCTTGCGTGACTGGGGCGGCATAGAGCATCAGCCGGACACGTTCCGATATTTGCAGCTCAGCGCGGCGCTCCACCTCACCGTGGCGTTTCTCCCGTTTCTTGGCCAGGCCAGACGGATGGCGTTCTGGCAGTACAACCGTCGCCTCTTCCTCGGCTTCCTGCGTGCCGTGGTTTTTTCGACGGTGATCTTCATCGCGGTCGCGATTGCGCTCGGTGCGCTCGACAAGCTCTTTGGCGTGGATGTCGACGGGAAAGCCTAC
The DNA here is from genome assembly GCA_040002895.1 of Gemmatimonadota bacterium. Taxonomy (GTDB): domain Bacteria; phylum Gemmatimonadota; class Gemmatimonadetes; order Gemmatimonadales; family GWC2-71-9; genus Palsa-1233. Next base: position 10,547 of record JBDUDP010000011.1, on the reverse strand, counting down.
CTCCATATCTGGTTCGTCGTGGCGTTCGTGGTGAACACCTGGCTCTTTCTCGCCACGGTGCCGGACGATCTCCCGGCGCTGGAGCAGGATGCCGACTATCCCAAGGCGCTCAAGGTCTTTGCGCAATACATCCTGACGCCGATCGCGTTCGGCTACCTGATCATCTTGCTGGCATATCTCGTGAAGCTTGTCTCGGGCGCGGAGTGGCCCAACGGCTGGATCGGCTGGCTGGTCGCGAGTGTCGCCGTGAGCGGGATCCTGGGCTTCCTGCTGATCGAGCCGCTGCGGGGCAGGGCGGGAGAGGGATGGATCAGGATCTACAGTCGCTGGCTCTTTCTCGGGCTCATTCCTGCCGCACTGATGCTGCTCGCGGCGTTCTGGAAGCGCATTGAACCCTACGGTCTCACCGAACCCCGCACCCTCGGGCTGCTGCTCGGCCTCTGGCTGCTGGGCGTGGCCATCCTGTTCTCGCTCCGGCCCGGTGCGAGCATCAAGATCATCCCGGTGAGCCTTGCCGTGCTGTTGCTGGCCACGCTCTACGGCCCCGCGAGTCTTGCGGCGTTGTCGGTCGCGAGCCAGGGGCGGCGGTTCGAACGGATGATCCATGCGGGGAATGACGCAACCTCCGCCGCGGAGGCGAGCGCCACGCTGCGCTTCCTGCTCGACCATCGCGCCAGCACGGAGATCGCGAGCCGAATCGGCAAGCCGCTTCCCGCGATCGAGTGGGACTCCGTGTCGCGGTCCGGCCCTGAACGTGATACGGTGGCCACCCAATTGCTCGCACTCGCCGGCGTGACCTACCGCAGTCAACCGCTCCGCGCAGACCCCGACCAGTTTTCCCTGGAGCGTGCCGAGGCAACGGCCTTCGCCGTCGACGGGGTCCGTTGGGTGGTGCCGATGCGTTTCGGCGACACCGCCGGACGCGCGGTTGGCGGTGACACCGTGCGGCTGCTGTCGGCGGCCATGGATGCTCGACAGCGCATTGCGGTGGGTCGCGACACGCTGGAGTTCGACCTCGCGGCACTGATCTACCGCGACGGCGATTCTGTGGCCGCAGTGCGATCCGCTGATGGCGTGGCCCGCATCGCCAGCAGGTCGGGTGCTCGGCACGCGGACTTGCTGCTGCAGAATCTCAACGGCCTGCTCAATGAAAGCGGCGTCCGGATCTCCTACTGGAGCGGCAACCTGCTGCTGCGCTGAGCGCAGCGTGTGTCGACCCCCGAGCGCCGGGGGCACAGCCCCCGAGGGCAGCCTTGGGGGGCGCTCTTCTCTCTGTCCGTGCGGGCGTTACCTTTCCTGCTTCCACGACCGTGCCGATCCCATTCCTGTCAGGAGCCCCAGATGTCCGACGCCCCGCTCGCCTCGATCTCCCCCGCTCGGGCCGCGCAGGAGCTCGCCAAGCTCTCGGCCGCCCACAAGAGTGGCGAGATCGCGGCGGATGTGTATGAACACAAGTTCTCCCGCATGGTGTCTGAACTGCGTGATCGACGGATCTCCGGCACCCGGGCCGAGATCATGGCCGCGCTCGAGCCGCTGCGCATTGAGGGCACGGTGACCCCGGCCGAGTGGGACCGTTTCGTGTCCCAGCTCGGCCTCGCCTGAGCCAGCACACCTCGTGGGAGTGATGCCGCGCCGCCGCACCGGGACCGTCCGGGTCGGCGGCGTTCTGGTTGGGTCCCTGCATCCGGTGGTGGTGCAGTCGATGACCAACACCGACACCGCCGACATCGCCGGCACCATCCATCAGGTCGCCGCGCTCGCGCGTGCCGGCAGCGAGCTCGTGCGCGTGACCGTGAACAACGAGGCCGCCGCCGCCGCCGTTCCCGAGATCGTGGTTGGGCTCTCGCGCGTGGGCGTGCATGTCCCGATCGTGGGGGATTTCCACTACAACGGCCACCTGCTGCTGACGCGCTTTCCGGAGTGTGCGCGCGCACTCGCCAAGTACCGCATCAATCCCGGAAACGTCGGGGGCAAGCGGCACGACGAACACTTCCGAGCCATCGTTGATGTTGCCATCGCCAACGACAAGCCGGTGCGCATCGGGGTGAACTGGGGTTCGCTCGACCAGGACCTGCTGACCGAGATGATGGATGCCAATGCGGGCGCGAGCGAACCCCTGTCGGCACGCGACGTGATGATGAACGCGATGGTCGAGTCGGCGCTGCGCAGCGCGGCGTTCGCCGAGGCGGCCGGGCTGGGCCACGATCGCATCATCCTGAGCGGCAAGGTGTCGAATGTGCAGGACCTGGTCGATGTCTATCGCATGATCGCCGCGCGCTGCGACTACCCGCTGCACTTGGGGCTCACCGAGGCCGGGATGGGGATGAAGGGGATGGTCGCCTCGGCGGCCGGGCTCGGCATCCTGCTGCAGGAGGGAATTGGCGACACGATCCGGGTTTCGCTCACACCGCAGCCCGGGGGCGATCGCAGCGAGGAAGTGCGCGTGGCGCAGCAGATTCTCCAGTCGCTCGACATCCGGCACTTCACGCCGCAGGTCACCTCCTGCCCGGGCTGCGGCCGCACCACCTCGACCTTCTTCCAGTCGATGGCCGAGGAGATCGAGACCTACCTGCGCGACCAAATGCCTCGCTGGCGTACCAGCCATCCCGGGGTCGAGGAGCTCAAGGTTGCGGTGATGGGGTGTGTGGTGAATGGCCCGGGGGAGTCCAAGCATGCCAACCTGGGCATCTCGTTGCCGGGGACCTTTGAGGAGCCGGTGGCGCCCGTCTTCGTCGATGGCCAGCTCCACTCGACCCTCCGGGGTGAGGCGATTGTGGCCGAGTTCCTGGTGATTCTTGACCGCTACGTCCAGAATCGGTACGCCCCGTCATCGTCGGGCCCGGCTCTTGCGCCAAGTAGGCCAGTGTCAGAGATTTAGCTGTCACCGATCCAGCTGCCCCAGCCCACCATCCTGAAGCCCCTGTATTGAGGAGTTTGTCCCGATGCGACTTATCCGACGGATCTGCGCGACCGCCCTTGTCGCGTCCGTGACCCTGATGGCGGCCTGTGGAAGCGGCGACACGCCGACTTCGTCAGACGCGCAGAAGCCGAGCCTCGGCACCAACCTCGACTTCACGGTCTCGAATACCACGCCGAACTTCGTGGCCGAGGGTGGAGCCCAGGCGAACCCGAGGACCATGAAGGTCTTCATCGGTGGGTTGATCGCCGCCGCGTCGTACCCGTCATTGGGCACGCCAGTCTATGCGCCGTCCACGAACAACAAGTGGCTCACCGTGTCGACCGCGCCGCAATTCTCGCGTGACCCGCTGGGCTTTTCCTTCGACTTCACCGTTGATCGCACCGGCCTCGCCGACGGACTCTACACGGCCACCATCCCGGTGACGGTGGTTGGCGCGCGCAACAACCCGCAGACCATCACGGTCGCCTTCGCGGTCTGCGCTGCGACGAACTGCCTCTTCATGGGCAGCAATCGCGCTGGCAACCTGGCGGCGACGAACGACTTCAATCCGAACGACCCGACGCCGTTCACCGGCACTGCCTCCAAGTGGTTCCAGGAGTGGCGCCTCTTCCTGAATCCGGGTGCAACGGCGTACATCCAGGTCCACGCCGGATCTTCGGGTGAGGGGACGCTGGGCGACTCCTACATCTACCTCTGGCAGCTGCCGGGCGACAGCTTCATCGGGTCCAACGACGACTTCTGCGGACTCGATTCGCAGTTCCCGGTGACCAACGGCACCGCTTCAATCGTGCAATACCGGCTCTACATCAGCCACTTCTCGACGAAGCGGACGGGGACGTACAACGTCGTGATCTCGCCGACCAGCGGCTGGGGCTCTTGCGGAGGCGCGACCCTCCGTGCGGATGGCGGCACGGTTCCGGGCTCATGGCAAGAGGCCTATATCGCCAAGCACGGACACGCGTTCTAAACACCCCGCGCTTCTGCGGTATGCGACGCCCCGATCCTCACGGATCGGGGCGTTCGCCGTTCCAGGCCTCGGTGCGACCGGGCGGGGGCGCCGGGGACGACCTAGATTTCCCGCATGGTGCAAGACCTCTCCTCAGCCGCGCTGCAGTCCCGGCCTCTGCTGGCGCTTGGTGTGATGTTCGTGGCAGGGGTCGCCACCTCGCTGACGCCCTGCATCTATCCCATGATGCCGATCACCGCAGGGATCCTGGGTGGTGCCGGCGCGGTGGGTCGCTCGCGCGGGCGCACTGCCGCGGTCACTGCGGTCTATGTGTTGGGGCTGGCGCTGGTCTATGCTGTGCTCGGGTTGATTGCCGGGATGACGGGCACCCTCTTCGGCACCATCTCGTCGAATCCCTGGGCCTACTTCACCTTCGGCAATCTGTTGCTGCTGGCCGCGCTGGCGATGCTCGACGTCATTCCGATGAGTGCGCCCAGCCGACTGGTGCACTGGGCGAGTCGATTCGGATCCGATTCGCTGGGGGCGGTGTTCCTGATGGGGGCCACGTCGGGGCTGGTCGCGGCACCCTGCGGCGCACCGGCGTTCGCCGCGGTGCTCACTTGGGTGGCCGCTACCCAGAGCGCGGTGTGGGGATTCGTCTATCTGTTCGTCTTCTCGATCGGGATGACGGCGGTGCTGGTGCTGGTCGGGCTGTCCGCTGGAGCGCTGGCGGCACTGCCGCGTGCGGGGATGTGGATGCGCTGGGTCAAGCGCATCGCCGCGGTGGTGATGCTGGCCATGGCCGAGTACTATTTCGTGAAAATGGGGATGGTTTTTTAGATGAACTCCACGCACCCGCTCGATGCCTGCAATGGTGCGGCGCTCGCGCCGCACCGATCTCCTCTTCGCTCGGGCATTCGCCCGCCGCGCATGTCGCGCGGCCTCGCGGTCGCGCTCCTGTTGTGTGCGCCGGTCCCCGCACTCCACGCCCAGGACGAAGGCGCCACCATCGGCAGCAAGGCCCCGGTCGTTTCGGTGCCCGACCTCGCCGGCACGTCTGTCCGACTCGGTTCGTTTCCGGGCAGGCGCCCGGCACTGATCGAGTTCTGGGCCACCTGGTGTGATGTCTGCAAGGAGCTGCTGCCCCGCGTGCGCGCGGCGCATGCCGCGTACGGCGATCGCGTCGATTTCTACGGCGTGAATGTCACGGTGAACGAATCGCGCAGCCGGGTCGAGCGGTATGTGACGCGAGAGCGTCCACCGTGGGTCACTCTCTTTGATGAGCGTGGGGTCGCCGTCCGGGCCTTCAAGGCCCCCGCAACCTCATATGTCGTGATCGTCGACCGCACCGGCACGATTCGCTACGCCGGCAGTGGCGGCACGCAGGACCTCTCCGCCGAACTTGCGAAGGTGACCGCCCCATGACGCGTTCGTTCCCGCTTCGCCTCGGCTGGCTGTTGCTTGCTGGCTTGCTTCCTGCCGCCTTGGCGGCGCAGGACCGCACCCCTACGGTTCGACTCGCGCTGGAGGATTTCCCGAAGGTGGGTCGCGCGGCGCCGGTCATGGTCCTCCCCTACGCGACGGCGAGCGGTTCCGGTCCGTCCGACCAGCCCTTCGATCTTGCCATGGAACTTGGCAACGTGGTGGTGATCGCCTTCTACCCCGGCGACTTCACTGCAGGGTGCACCGCCCAGTGGCGTGCATTCGCCGCGCGGGCGGGCTCGTCGCTCGCTGGCGTGGTGGTGGTCGGGGTCTCGGCCGACTCGCTCGCCTCGCACCAACGCTTCGCGCAGGAGCTGGCGCTGCCCTTCAAGTTGCTCAGCGATCCGGACCATGCGGTGGCGAGGCGGTGGGCTGCGATGGATGGTCCGCGGCCGCGACGCGTGGTGGTGGTGGTGGGGCGCGACGGGCGAGTACGTTTCATCGATCCCGCCTTCGCTGAAGTCGACCCCGAGAGCTATGCCCGTCTTGCTGCCGCCGTGGTGGCAGCCAAGGAGAAGCCATGAATCGGATTGCGGTCCTCGCCCTGATCGTGTCGTGCTCCCTCGTCGGGCCGCTGATGGCCCAAGAGAAGGAGATGCGGCTTACGCTCACCGACGCCCAAGGCGGCTACTGCATCTCCTACCTGATCGATCCCGCTGTTGCCGCGGAGTTGGCCCCCGAGGGGACCGTGCTGGCCAAGGCGGGGAAGGGGAGCGAGCTGTCGCCATTCCTGGCCCGGGTGATCATGGATGAGCCCCCGTTTGCCGCCTGGATCCCGGCGGCCATCTGCATCGGGCGTTATCAGGCCGCCGCGATCGACGGCCGCGAGGTGGTCCGTGCCAAGCAGGGGAAGGCGGTCACGGTCATCACCTCGTGGGTCGGGGCGGTCCAGCCCATGGGGGTGGAGGGAGCCACCGCGGTGCTGTTGGAGATCGCGGTCGATGAGTCCCGGATCCTGAACCCACTGCGCGATTTCGGGCTCCAGCCCGAGGAGCGGACCGCGCGCCTGGAACCGGCGGAGGCCGGGGATACCTCGCTCGAGCTGAAGGTGTCGAAGGCCAAGATCTCCTGGGTCGGCCACCCGACTGGCGACTCCCGTGTCGGATCGACACAGTCGATGACGTTTGGATACGGCGGGCAACGGAACTCCGTCTGGATGGTCACGGCCTCCCAGGCCCCGGCGACCACCCGGTTGATGGTTGGAGCGCTGCGGATCGAGGGGAAGGACGCCCTCTCAAAGTCGCTCAAATCCTCGCCAATCAGGGCTGTAGGCCCTATGGATGAGGGTGGGACGGCCGAATTCGTCTTCCACCGGCTCGTCGGACGGTAGCTCCTGGCGGTTTGAGCACGGCAATTGCCAGAGGTAGCCTCGGTGCCCACACTCCCGAACCGGTCCTGCCACGGTCCCGGGGGATTGAGCGCCGGCCGTCGAGAGCGCCCAAGTCAATGCAGCACTTCGTGTTGACCCACGTGCCAACGCTCGATAGCTTTGCTGGTTGGCCCCGGATTCGACCGGTCGCGCATGGCGTGGCGGGAGGATGGCGGGTGTCGGAATGACGCGGGACTCGGGGACTTCGTCGCGAGCGCTGCTCGCAACCCCGCCCTCGCCCGTGCGATCGTCTGCCCGGGCCACTCAGTAGCTCGGTTGTCACGCAGGACGGCAGGATCTGTTTCATGCAGCTGCACCACGGACCGAAGTCAGGCCCACTCATCTCAGGAGAACACATGCTGAAGTTTTACCGAAATATCTTGGCGGTTGGTGTCGTCACGCTGGGCCTTGCGGCCTGCGGCGACGATGTCACCATCCAGGATCCGCCGGCTCCACCGCCGCCGGGGGTTACCTCGGTTACGGTTGCGCCCGCCTCGGCGACCATCGCCGTTGGCCAGAACGTCGTCTACGCCGCCTCGGTCATCGCCGATGCCGGTGTCTCGACCGCCGTCACCTGGACGTCATCCAACCAGCTGATTGCCACCGTCGACGGGACCGGCAAGGTGACCGGCGTCGCGCCGGGCACCACCACGATCATCGCGAAGTCCTCGGCTGACGCCGGCAAGACGGGCGTCGCCTCCGTGACGGTCACGGGCGGCACCTCAGGCGGCCCGGTCCAGATCTCGATCCAGAGCATCACCACCGGCTTGCTCACGCTGCCGGTCGTGCTCTCGAACGTCACCGGACAGATTGAAGTCAACATGAACTTCAACTCCAACGGCGCTCCGGTTGACTCGATCAACGTCTTCATCGGCAACAAGCGCGCGGCCAAGGCGATCTACGCCACCAGCCCTGCCGCTGGCCTGATTTCGCTGTCGATCAACACGGCGGCCTTCACCACGTCGGCCACCTCGCCGACCGCCACCGTCGCGTACAACAACGGCCAGAGCAGCATCAGCGCCGTGGCGTACCCGAGCGGCGGCGCTCCGCCGACCGCCACGCAGGCGACGCAGATCGTGCTGAACAACGCGGACGGCTGGGCCGGCTCGATCACCAAGCCGACCGTGTCCGCCAACAACGCCGGTGGCATCACGTACTGGGGCGGCCCGACCGCCAACACCGCTGCCCAGATCTGGGCGGTGCAGTACAACGCCGGCCGCAACGGCATTGAGACGGTGACCTGGACGGTTGGTGGCTGCACGACGGTGACGGCTGGTGGCGTCGTCGGGGTGCCCATCACCACGGCCCTGACCCGCACCTTCGGCTACGTCGCCAACGGCGCGCAGTCGGCCTGCACCGCGTATGAGAACCTCGGTGGAACCCGCGACAACATCATCGTCTCGGCCGCCATCGACGGCGTCAACAACGGCTACCCGTTGTCTCCGCTCATCGCCAACACGGTGGTGTTCGGTGCGACGCCTGACTCGCTCCGCCTCGATTACAAGGGACCGACGGTCAGCACGCCGTCGATCGCCCGCACCGCTCCGGCCGTCACTGGCTGGGTGAATGCCGGCTTCTCGTTCCTGAACTTCTCTTCGACCGATTTCGGTGTTGGCCTCCGCGCCACCCGCGATCGTGCGGCGACGTACTCGGTTGTCAACTGCCCTGCCGCCGGCGCGACGAATGTCGCCATGCCGACCGGTACCGGCGCTGACATTCCTGAGTGCGGCATTTTGGTGAATGCCATCGGCGGCGCGGTCGGCCTCGGCGGCACGGCTCCATACACTGTCTCGGGCACCGAGTCTGACCGCCTGAACAACGGTGGTGTATCGGTTCCGACCGCCACGTTCGGCGTTGACAAGACGCTGCCAAGCATCCGCTGGGGCACCATCTCTGCCGCGCCGCTTCTTCCGTCGTCGGTCGGTGTAGATACCGTCTTCCGCGCTTCGAAGCCGGTGGCTGGTACGGATGAGTTCCGCGTCGAGTACCTCGACGACCGTGCAGGCTTCTACAATGCCGGCGCTCCGTTGGCGGGCATCTCGGCGCAGCGTCAGGCGCTGTCGACTGCTGGTCACTTCAACAACGCCGGCCTCTGCATCACGGGCACGGGTCCGATCGGTGCGACGTTCGTCACCGCTCCGGCCTGCACCTTGGCCGCGATCGCCTCGGTTGGTCCGCTGCGCCTCGACGGCTGGCAGGCTGGCCCGAGCATCACGGTTCCGGCGGTCGAGTCGTACTACGGCTACACGTCGAACGTGACAGATGCCGCGGGTAACACCACCGCGTCGCTGTTCCGCAAGACGCTGGTCAACACCCGCTCGCCGTTCGCCACGGGCCTTGGCCTCCCGGCGACCCTGACTGCCTTGAACTTCGGCATCCAGGTGACGGCGGCTGACTCGGCTGAAGTGGCGCGTATCGCACTCCAGTTCGAGTTCCCGAACATGATCAGCGGCGGCTCGACGGACTCTGTCCGTTATGGCCAGACTGCCGTCGGGATCATCTTTGACGACGTGATCACCTCGCCGTACTCGGGCTCGCATTCGCCGACCACCGGCGCGCCGTTCACCCGGCGTATCGAGGCTGTCACGGCAGGCGTCTTCCCGGCGAGCAACGTTGCCGCGGCGGGCACTCCTGTGAACGTCAAGCCGACGTCCGTTGTGGCGTGGTCGTTCAACTTCGGTGGCACGCTGTCCGGTGGTCCGGCTCCGGCGCGCTCCGCGTTCATCGCTATCCCGGGCTTGAACGTCCAGGACGGCGTGGACTACGCGACTTGGAACGTTGCAAATCCGACGATCGCGCTGACCCATTGGCGCATCATTTCCACGGTTGCGACGACGAACCAGTTCGGCTCGGTCACGCCACTGCGCGCGCAGGCAGTGTCGCCGACGGGCGCTCCGAACCCGCCGTTCGTTCGGGTGGACTTCTACCGTCGCGTGACTGCGGCGGGCGTCGATCACTGGTCGTATCTCGGTTCGCAGACGGCTCCGATCGCGTCTGACCAGGGCACGTATCGCTCGTGGGTCTGGGCGCTGCCATCGTTCGTGGCGAGCTGGACTGGCGCTGCGCAGGGTGCAGTTGCCGCAAACGACCAGATCATGGCGGTTGGCGTGAACTCCGTCGGCGATGCAATCGCCACGGTGAACACGACCATGATCCCGTAATCAGCTCACGCTGGTTGCAGGTTCTGCTTCAAACCAACGGCCCCGCGCAAGCGGGGTCGTTTGGCGTTTATGAGAGACGAGAAAAGCGAGCGGAGAGAGGAGTGGAATGCTCGGCTCTCCTCTCGTGCGTGAGGGCTATCGTATCCTGCTTCGCTGCCAGAGCCGGAGGGTGAGCGCCTGGGTGTGACGAGAACGGTCAGTCAGCTCGTTCGTATCGAGCTCAAGTTCTTGGAGAAATGCGAGGATGGCAGTGGTTTCAACGGCGGAGCCGTACGCGATTTTCAGGTGGTTGCGGCAGCGCGCGCCCGGCCCGCTTGCAAACCCCTCAACGATGTTCAACGCGACCGAGAGGGCAGCTCGCCGCAGTTGATCGTGAACCGCCCCAAGTTGGGGTGACCAATGCGTGTTGGACCAACGGAACACGTCAGCGGCGACCGCGTTGGCTTGCTGCCATGCCCGAAGATCACGATGGCTTTTCATCGAGGCAGAATGAGCCGCCTTGGCAAGAAGCCGGCGACTCCCCACCGCGACGGGAGTCCAGAAACTGCGCCTCTAGGAGGATCCTGCTGAGGGAAAGTCACGGCTCTCCGCTCTCCTCTTTCCTCTCTCCTCTCTCCTCTCTTCTCTCTTCTCTCTTCTCTCTAGCTGTCCTTCCCCATCGCCTTGAAC
>JBDUDP010000010.1:0-52954 GCA_040002895.1 Gemmatimonadota bacterium | reverse complement strand
GAGAGAGGAGAGAGGAGAGAGGAGAGAAGCGAGAGGAGAGAAGTCGGGCGCGCGTGCAGTCACGCGAGGGATCCCGTCAACCGTCGGAACCGATGAGCGCGAACCGCCGCGCTCCGGTTCCTCCTCTGACGGGCCCTCGCGCTCCCTTGCGCGCGCCTCAGCCCCTGTGAATGCCTCGAGGGTCGTGCCCTACTTCGAGCGCCGCCAGAGCGACATCGCATAGCCCAGTACAATCACCGCCGCCACGATGTAGGCGGCGATGGCGTAGCCGCCGTTATTCGGCATCGGCCACCTCCTCCGCGATCTGGCGTGCCCCGATGCCATAGCGCATCATCACCATCCCGACATACAGCGTCGTGAAGACCGCGAACGACGCGAGGAAGGTCCGCAACATCTCGGGCGGAAGCGCCGGCTTGCCGGTCTGCACGACCACCGGCTGCGGGTGGGTGGTGTTGAAGAGGTAGACCGTGAGGTGGATGAACGGCACCAGCAACATCCCCATGACCGCCACGACCGCCGCATAGCGCGCCCGCTCCGCTGGTTCACGCACGGCGGAGCGCAGGGCGAAATAGCCGGCAAAGAGCAGGAAGAGGATCAGCGAAAAAGTCAGTCGGGCGTCCCAGGTCCACCACGCACCCCAGATCGGCTTGGCCCAGATCGGTCCCGTCGTCAACAGGACGGCGCCGAACGCCAGCCCCACTTCCGCCGAGGCGGCCGCGAAGGTGTCGAAACGCTCGTCCTTGAGCAGCAGGTAGAGCACCGACGCGATGCCGGCGAGGACATAGGCCATTTCCGACGCATACGCCGCAGGGGGGTGGATGTAGAAGATCTTCTGGGCCAGCCCCTGGAAGCGCTCCGTGGGCGTGAACTGCCAGGCCATCAGGTAGATGCCTGCGAGACCAACGAGGCCGGCAAGCATGATGGCGCGTCCCTTACGAATGCTGCCGCGCGCTGATTGCGAATCGCGATTCATTCGTCCACCACGGCGGGAAAGAGAAGGTTGGCGAGCACCACAAACACCACATCATAGAGTGCGAGCAATCTAAGCCAGCCCCAGAGTTCGCCTATTGGCCGTCCCGCAAGCAGGCGCATGGTGGCTTCGCTCGCGGCGAACACCGGCGGAATCATGAAGGGGAGCATCAGCACCGGCAGCAGCAGCTCGGCAAACCGGGTACGCACCGCCATGGCCGAGAAGAGCGTGCCGACGGCGGTGAACCCAACCGAGGCGAGCAGCACCACCACCACGATGGCCAGCAACGCCCCCGTGGGCGTGATATTGAAGAACAACACCCAGAGCGGAAACGCGACCGCCTGCACCGTGAGCACAAAGGCGAGATTGCTGAGCAGCTTGCCCCAGAACAGCGCCTGACGCGGGACTGGTGCGAGCAGGATGCCGTCGAGGGCGGCGTGCTCGCGCTCGAGCAGGAAGGCACGGTTGAGCGCCACGAGCGCCGAGAGCGCGAGCGTCACCCACAGTACACTCGGCGCAATGGACGCCAGCGGCACCGAAGCAGGATCCCGCGAGAAGACGAAGACCAGCAACACCAACACCGCGAACAGCGTCGCGGTGAGCAGGGCGGTCTTGTGACGCCATTCGATTCGCAGGTCCTTGGCGGCGATCGCCCGCGCCGCACGCCACACGCTCATGCGGCCACCGCCCGACCATAGGCCACGCGAAACTCCTCGAGCGAATCGGGTCGGGGTTGATCGAGCACGACTCGTCCACCGGCCAGCGCCACCACGCGGGTTGCGGGCAGCCAGGCTTCGCCCGGTTCGTGGGTCACGCAGACGACCGCGCGCCCGGCGGCGCGCTCGGCGGCGATCCGGCTCCGGAGCTCCCCGGCCGAGTGGGCATCGAGGCCGGTGAACGGCTCATCGAGCAGCAGCAGCGAGGGCTGATGCAGGGTCGCGCGGGCAATCGCCAGCCGCTGCTGCGTGCCCCGGGAAAAGCCGGCCACTGGCCTGTCGGCGAACCGCGCCAAGCCCATCGCCTCGATGGCGTCCTCGACCAGGGAGTCGACACCGTTGAGTCCATGCAACGCCGCCGCGAAACGCAGGTTCTCACGCGCGGTGAGGTCGTCGTACAGGAACGACTGGTGCGAGAGGAGCCCGAGTGCCGAGCGCGAGCTGGGCTCGGCATGGACGTCGCGACCCGCGACCCGCACGCTCCCCTTGGTCGGGCGGGCCAAACCCGCGACCACCCGCAGGAGGGTCGATTTCCCGGCGCCGTTGGGTCCGAGCAGCAGCACCACCTCACCGGCGGCGACGGCGAGGTCGACACCGCGCAGCGCGTGCAGCCGGCCAAAAGTACGCGCGACGCCCCGCACCAGCAGCAGGGACGCGACGGCCTCGCTCATGAGGGAACGGCGTGGGAAAGCATCGCGGGAAGATAGGCCGAGAGCGTGCGGGAGGAGAGTACGGTGCCGGCGAAATCAGGTGGGGAGGGCCGTGCGACTGCGGAATGGCGGGGCGCTCGGGTGGAGCTCAGTCCCCCGGGGGCGCGAAGACGAAGAGGTCGTCGAGCTTGGTGAGCACCAGCAGGAACTCGAGTTCGGCCCCCACACCGCGCAGCACCACCGCCTGGCGACGGTCGGTAGCGTGACGTTGGACCATGACCAGCGCCCCCAGACCCGAGGAGTCGACCTCACGGGTATTCCCGAGATCGACCACGAGCTGGCCTGCCCCTTCTGCCATATCATCGAGCAGGGCATTTGCCGAGGCACGGAATGCCTCGCGAGTCGAGAGTCCAAGACTCTCGGGAGCTTGCAGCACCCGCATTGGCGGTTGCGCGGTGGACACGGTCAAAGGGCCTCCTGCCCGGAAAGACGGGTGCTGGAGGAATCAGCAAGGGGCTTGCCACTTCCGCGGGCGCCCGCTCGTCAAGGATTTGGTCGCCGGGGGTGTGGCGGCCCAGCCGCAGTAGATTGAGAGAAACCCCTTCCGGAAGCCAGAATTCCATGACCGACCAGCTCGACACGCTGCTGACCGAGGAACGCCGATTTCCGCCCCCGCCGGGGTTCGCGGCCGGGGCCCTGGCCACCCAGGCCCTCTACGACGCGGCGGCCGCCGACCGGCTCGGATTCTGGGAGGAACAGGCCCGGGCACTGGAGTGGTCAAGGCCCTGGGAGCGCGTGCTCGACTGGTCGCCACCTCACGCCAAATGGTTCAGCGGCGGCCAGCTCAACGTCTCGGTCAACTGCCTTGATCGCCACGTCCGGGGCGGCCGGCGCAATCAGGCGGCCCTGCTCTGGGAGGGCGAGCCGGGAGACCGGCGGGTGCTCACCTACTGGGAGCTCTCGCGGGAGGTTGGCCGTGCCGCCAACGCCCTCAAGCGGCATGGGGTGAAGCGAGGCGACCGCGTCGCGATCTACCTCCCGATGGTGCCCGAGGCGGCGGTCGCGATGCTCGCCTGTGCCCGGATCGGGGCGGTGCACTCGGTCGTCTTCGGTGGCTTCTCGGCCGAATCGCTGCGTGACCGCATCAATGACGCGGAGGCCGTCTGTTGCATCACTGCCGACGGTGGCTACCGCCGCGGTCAGGTGGTTCCGCTCAAGCGCTTCGCCGACGAGGCCCTCGCGGAATGCCCGACCGTTCGCTCGGTTCTCGTGGTGCACCGCGGCGGCGGAATCGATCCCACCCATTGCCCGATGGTCGAGGGGCGCGATCACTGGTGGCATCGCACACTCGAGGCCGAATCGGCCGACTGCCCGGCCGAGGCGATGGAGGCGGAGGACTTGTTGTTCATCCTCTACACCTCCGGGACCACCGGGAAGCCGAAGGGGATCGTCCACACCACTGGCGGCTATCTCACGCAGGCGGCCGCCACCACCAAGTACGTCTTTGACCTCAAGGACGACGACGTCTTCTGGTGCACCGCCGATATCGGCTGGGTCACTGGACACTCCTACGTGGTCTACGGTCCGCTCGCGAACGGCGCCACGGTGCTCATGTACGAGGGGGCACCCGATTGGCCTGAGCGCGATCGCTTCTGGGAGATCTGCGAACGCTACGGCGTGACGATCTTCTACACCGCGCCCACGGCCATCCGCGCCTTCATGAAGTGGGGCCCCGATCACCCGGCACGCCACGATCTGTCACAGCTGCGGCTCCTCGGCACGGTCGGAGAACCGATCAATCCCGAGGCCTGGATCTGGTACCACGAACAGATTGGCGGCAGTCGCTGCCCAATCGTCGACACTTGGTGGCAGACGGAGACCGGCGGGATCATGCTGACGCCGCTCCCCGGCGTGGTGACCACCAAGCCCGGGTCAGCGACGATTCCCTTCCCCGGCATGGAGATCGAGCTGGTCGACGTGACCGGCAAGCCGGTGCACGAAGGCGGCGGCTTCCTCACCATCAAGTCGCCGTGGCCCGGGATGCTGCGCACCATCTATGGGGACGACGCGCGCTATCAGGAGACCTACTGGAGTCGCTTCCCGGGGCGCTATTTCGCCGGCGACGGTGCCAAGGTCGATGCCGAGGGCTACTGGTGGATCCTCGGCCGCGTCGACGATGTGCTCAACGTGGCGGGGCACCGGATCGGCACCATGGAGGTGGAGAGTGCGCTGGTGGACCATCCCTTCGTGGCCGAGGCGGCTGTGGTCGGAAAGGCGCACGAACTGAAGGGTCAGGGAATCGCGGCATTCGTGACGCTGAAGGAGGGGCACGCGCCGAGTTCGGCGCTGCGCGACGAACTGCGGGAACATGTGGCCAAGAAGATCGGGGCGATCGCCAAGCCCGACGACATTCTCTTCTCAGCCGATCTGCCGAAGACCCGCTCCGGCAAGATCATGCGGCGCCTGCTGCGCGACATTGCCGAAGGCCGCGCCCTCGGCGACACCACGACGCTGGCCGATCCCGGCGTCGTGGCCAAACTGAAGGCGCAATACGAAAACAGCGAATAAAGAGAGAGGAGAAAGGAGAGAGGAGAAAGGAGAAAAGGGGCTTGCCTCGACACTCCTCTCTCTTCTCGCTTCTCTCTTCTCTCTTCTCTCTTCTCTCTTCTCTCTTCTCTCTTCTCTCTTCTCTCTCAAACTTGGATTTGCGCCCCGAGCTCAATCACCCGATTGGGCGGCAACCCGAAAAACGCGGTGGCGCTCTGGGCATTGCGCGACATCACCCCGAACAGTCGGGCGCGCCAGGCCGACATCCCCTCGGCGGCGCGGGCGCCGCCTGGGGTGCGCTCCGCGACGATCAACGTCTCGCGCCCGAGGAAGAACGACACCTCCTGCATCCGCAACGTGGCCACTTTGCCATCGGTCGACGGCCGCAGCCGCTCGGCGACCACCTCGAGCACCGAAGGGATGTCGGGCGTCTCCATGAAGCCGTAGCGCGCCACCACTGAATAGAAGCCCTCGCCCCGCGACTCCACGGTGACCCTGGTCTCCGGGTCGGCCAGCGGAATCTCGAGCGTGGTCGCGGTCATCAACACCACGGTCTCGTGCAGCACCTTGTTGTGCTTGAGGTGGTGCAGCAGCACCGGCGGTGCCACGTCGGGCAGCGAGGTCATGAAGACCGCGATCCCCGGCACACGATGCACGCTGCGCTTGGCCAGATCCGGGATGAACAGTTCAAGCGGGAGCGAGGACTCGCGCAACACCGCCGTGACCTGCGAGCGTCCCTTCTTCCAGGTGCTCATGAGCAGGAAGACGCACAGCGCGGCGAGGATCGGGAACCACCCGCCGTCGGGAATCTTGAGCAGGTTGGCGCCGAGGAAGGCCACGTCGACGACCACGAACACCGCCGTGATCGGCACCACGCGCCAGAGCGGCCAGTGCCAGAGCTTGCGCATCACGATTGCGAACAGCAGCGAGGTGGTGAGCATGGTGCCGGTCACGGCTACGCCGTAGGTCGCCGCGAGATTCGTCGAAGACTTGAAGGCGAAGACCAGCCCGATACACGCCACCCAGAGCGCCCAGTTTACCCCCGGCATGTAGATCTGGCCGATCTCGGTGCGGGAGGTATGGATCAGTCGCATCCGTGGGGCGAAGCCCAGTTGCATTGCCTGCTGCGTGAGCGAGAAGGCGCCCGAGATCAGCGCCTGCGACGCCACGACCGCCGCTCCGGTGGCGATGATCACCAGCGGGTAGAGGGCCCAGTTTGGCGCCAGCAAGTAGAACGGGTTGCTCACCGTCGAGGAGTCCTTGAGCAGCAGGGCGCCCTGACCGAAGTAGTTCAGTGCCAGCGCCGGCAGCACCACGGCAAACCACGCCAGCCGGATCGGGCGGGGGCCGATGTGCCCCATGTCGGCGTAGAGCGCCTCGCCACCCGTGATGACCAGCACCACGGCAGCGAGCACGACGAAGGCGTGTCCTTGTTCCCGCAGGAAGAATTCCACCGCATAGATCGGATTGAGCGCGTGCAGCACCTCGGGGTTGAGCGCGATACCGCGCACGCCGAGCACCGCGATGCAGAGGAAGTAGAGGGTGGTGACCGGCCCGAAGATCCGTCCGATACCGGCGGTCCCGCGGCGCTGCACCGCAAACAGGGCAGTGATGATTGCCACCGAAATGGGAATGACCCACGAGGTGAAGATCGGCGTGGCGACCTTGAGGCCCTCAATCGCGCCGAGCACCGAGATGGCTGGCGTGATTACGCCATCGCCGTAGAGCAGCGCCGCGCCGAACAGCCCCACGATGAGAATGAAGCCGCGACCCTTGGCCTGGCCCCCGGGCCGGACCAGCGCCACCAACGCGAGGATGCCGCCCTCGCCGCGGTTATCGGCGCGCATCACCAGCCCGATGTACTTGATCGAGACGACGAAGTTCAGCGACCAGAAGATGAGCGAGAGCACACCGAGCACGTTGTCGTGCGTCAGGGCGACGGCATGCGGCCCGCCGAAGCACTCCTTGAGTGCGTAGAGCGGTGAGGTGCCGATGTCGCCGTAGACGACCCCGAGTGCCGCCAGGGAAAGCCCGGCGAGGGCCTTTCCCGTCGGCGGCGTGCGGTTGTGGCTCACGGCGTGGGCGGCGTCGCCGTCGAGCTGCCCTTCAGGGCCACGAGTGAATCCACCAGCTGGACCATCGCATCTCCGGAGAGTCCGGTGTAGATCCGACCGCCGATGAGGAATGAAGGCGTGTACTGCACCCCCAGCTTCATCGCCTCCTGGTAGGATGCCTCAATCCGTCCCGCGTATTTTGCCGATTCCATGCACTGCTGCCAGGTGTCGGTGTTGACGCCCGCCGCAGCCGCCACATCCCGGAGCATGCCGAGCGGATTCCGCGACGTGGCGCGCTCAGTCTGGGTGCGGAAGATGCCCGTCTTCATCTCCCAGAACTTCCCCTGATCATCGGCACACGCGGCGGCGTGCGCGACCAGCCGCGAGTTGGGGTGAATCGGGAGCGGCATGTCGCGGTACCGATAGCGCGCCTTGCCGCCGTCGATGAGCCGCGACTTCACGTCAGGCCAGGAGACCGCCTCGAACTGGGCGCAACCGGGACACTCGAAGTCGGCGTACTCGGTGATCTCCACCGGTGCCGTCTCGCTCCCCATCAGGTAGCCGTGGAAGCCGCTGGTGTCGGCGCTCGAGATCACCACGTTGGCCGGAATCGACACACTCTTGCCACCGAGAATGCGGTAGCCGAGCGCGCCGACGGCAATCACGACGATGCCACCGAGGAGATAGTAGAAACTCTTCTGTCCCTGAGCCATGCGACCTCTGGCGCGACTGTCGATGAGCGCGTGGCCCATGGGGCCGACCTCGACGGCCGAGCGGAAACGGACGTGTACCGCGCTCGAGCTCCGGCCGCGACCGGCCGGAGCCACGCACAATCTAATGACCGCCGGGCCGGTCGTGAGGCCATCCGGACCGGCTCAAACCCCCGGAAACCGGGCGTTGGGGGTCGGGAACTGCCAAAAAGTGAACGATTTCCCTATATTGGACGTATAGAGAGAGAACAATTTTCGGGGAGCGCTCCCCGGCAACGCGAACAGGACGGTCCATTGACGAAGAAGAAGCCAGCCCCCCGCCCCCCTGCCATGCCTACCGTGTTTGACCAGGGCCGGGACGAGCTGTTCAGCCACATCCTCCGCTGCGGCGTGCTTGATGCCGCGCCGGAGCACCAGAAGGAATGGATGGATGACACCATGCAGTACATCGCCGATCGGTACCCCGATCTCAAGCCCGAGGAGCTGAGCCAGCTTCGCGTGCTGGGCGAGCGGTTCTGCCAGCCAGTGGTGCGGCGCGCGCCCACCGCGGCCGACGAGACTCCGACCGCCGACGAGAGCGAGTCGGAACCGGCAGAAGCCGAAGGCGAGCCGGTCACGGCCTGAGTTCGGACGGGTTGGCAAGGCCAACCCGCAGCAACCACGAAGGGCGACCGGGCAATTCGGTCGCCCTTTGTCGTTGTTGTCACCCTGAGCGTCGCGAGGGGGCGAAGTTTACGAGCGCCGCGATGCCTTGCCCCCTCACTTCGTTCAGGGCGACAACTCCTTCCCTCTTCCCTCTCCCCTCCTCTCTCCTCTCTCCTCTCTCCTCTCTCCTCTCTCTTCTCTCTTCTCTCTTCTCTCTTCTCTCTCATCCCTCGACGATCACTTCCGTTGCAATCGGAATGTCCGGGTTCAGCGAGAGCACCACCGAGCAGTACTTGCTGACGGAGAGTTCCACCGCCCGATCAGCCTTGGCCTGTGTCAGCCCCTCGCCCGCGAGTCGGAACGTCATCGTCATCGCGTTGTAGCGGCGCGGCATCTCCTCGTTGCGCGTCCCCGTGACGTCGATCGTGAACGCCGTCAGCGTGACCTGCATCTTCTCGAGGATGCTCACCACATCCGAGCCGGAGCAGGCGCCCGCCGCGAGCAGCAGAGTCACCATCGGTCCGGGGCCCTCCTTCCCATTGCCGTCGAGGACGATGCTCGGCCCCTCGGGACCCCGGGCGGTGAACGACATGCCACTGGTCCAGTCCAGGTGGCCGAAGCGCAGTGTGGGATCAGTCATCGCGTGCTCAATTTCCGGAAGAAGGGCTTGTTGTAGTCGTACAGGGCATAGAGGGCCACAGCGGCAGTGGCCCAGGCGAGCTGACGCAGAAGCGGCGAGCCAAGCACGAAGGCGAGCAGGGTCAACAACTGCAACAGGGTGACCGCCTTCCCCCCGGCGCGCGCCGGGACCGTGGTGGCCCGGTTGGTCGCCACGGTGAGGAAGAAGGCGATCGACGCGATGATGTCGCGCAGCAGCAGCGCCACCACTTCGTACCACGCCAGCGCCCCCGAGAAGAGCACCACTCCGAACGCCGCCGCCATGAAGAGCTTGTCGACGATCGGGTCCAGCATCACCCCGATGCGCGACCCACCGAACCGTCGCGCCCACCAGCCATCGCCAAAGTCGGTGAGCGCCGCCACGCCCAGCAGCACGAGGCGCGCCTCGGTGCTGGAGAGTAGCGGAAAGGCCACGGCGAGCGGAATGCGCACCAGCGTGATGGCATCGGCCACCGCAAAGGCCACACGACGAGGCGAACCCGGGGGAGCCGACATCCCGGAAAGCTACCCGGTCGACCCTGCCGCGACGACGCCTTCGGCCCGCGCTGTCGGATCGAGCATTGTCGCGGCAACTTCGTGCACCGCGTCCGCCGTGACGCGCCGATACGGAGCGCCGGGCTCATCGAGCTCCATCAATCCCTCGCCCTGAAGCCACACCTCGACGATTTCGGCCGCAAAGATCGCGGCCCCCTGGCGGGCAATCTCTGCCTGTCCGGCGCACACGGCGGTTGCTCGCTGCAATTCGTCGTCGGTGGGCGGCGCCGCGCGAAAGCGGGACAACTCCTCGAGCATGGCATCCCGGGCCTCCTCGAGGCGCTCGGGCGCCATGGCGATGTAGGTCAGGAGGGCGCCGGCATGGCGCCGCTGCCACGACGTCGCCATCACCGTGTAGGCCAGCGACCGCGCACTCCGGAGCGACTCGAAGAGGCGTCCCCCGAGCCCGCCCGCGATGGCCGACCAGACATCCGCCGCGTGGCGCGTCGGATCGCGGCGCCCGGGCCCGGGAAACACCATGGCCAGCGCCGATTGCTGGCGATCACGCAGCGCCGTGCGTTGGCCGGGTTGAATCGGGAATCGCTCGTCTCCGGCGTGCGCCGGTGCCGCGGCGCCGGAGCCCGCGAAGACCTTCGCGAGCAGATCGGCGAGAGCCTCGGGATCGATGTCGCCCACCCCGACGACCGTGGTCGGCCCCGATGCGGTGAAGCGACGATGCCACGCGCCCACCGCCGCCGCCGACAGCGTGGCGATGGATTCGGTCGTGCCAAGCGGTGGCGCACCATAGCCGACATCGCCAAAGGCCTGGCCGAGTGCAAGCTGGAAGGGGAAGCGTCCCATGTCGTCCGCGACGGCTCGGGCATCATCGAGCAACAGGCTCCGCTCAATATCGAGCACCGCCGGATCGAATCGGGGCGTCATGAGCACGTCGCGCAACAGCTCGGCGCCCAGTACGGCCCGTTCCGCAAGGACCGACGCACCGAACCCGATGATGTCTCCTGCGAGCGAGGGGACGAGCACGCCGCCCAGTGACTCCATGGCCAGGGCCAGCTGTGCCGAGTCGTAATTCATGGTCCCGCGCACCATGGTCCGCAGTGCCAGCGCCGCCAGTCCGGCATCGGCGAGCGTTTCTTGTACCGTGCGCCGTCGATACACGGAGAGCGCCACTTGGGGGACATCACCGTGTCGCGCCGTGAGGATGTCGACGCCGTCGAGGGCGAGGTGATGGACGCCATGCGCGGTACGGCGCAGGATCCGTCCGAGCGGCGGCGTCACGCGGGGTAGCATGCTGGCGGTCGGAACCGTGGCGGGCACCATCGCGCGCTGCCGTGCCGCGCTGGTCACCGTCTCCAAATCGAAGACGGTGTTGTCGCCCTCTGGGAGATAGACCACAGCGGAGCACGCATCACGGAGGAGATGATCGCGCACGGCCATCTGCAGCGACTCGGGTGTCACCGCGAGCAGCAGCGCCTCTTCGCGGTCGACTCGGGTGACATCACCCTCGGCCTCGGCACTCGCGAGGGCCGTGGCACGACTCTCGTACCGTTCCAGTCGGCGCCGCAGCCGCATCAACTGCAGGGTCCGAACCCGGTCGAGCTCGTCCCACGGCGAGGCGGCCTCCGCCAGCGCCCGTACCGCGCCGAAGGCGATCGGCAGGGCTTCGTCGATCTTCGCCGGATCGAGCTCGGCACCCACGGCGAAGACTCCAACGTCGCTGGCACCATAGTGCGAGGCGCCCACCCCCGCGACCAGCCCGGGCTCACGGAGCAATCGTGCGAGCCGTGCCCCACGCCCGGAAGCGAGCAGGGCGGCGGCGAGCTCGAGCGCCGGTGCCTGGGGGTCGAGCGGACCGACACCTCGCCAACCCAGCACCAGATCGGCTTGCGAGACATCGCCGCTGAGTCGGAGCGACTGCGTGCGCGCCGGGCCGTGTTCGACTGGGCTCCCCGGAATCACGGCCTCGCGACGCGACCAATCCCCCCACTGGGTGCGAAGGGCCTCGAGGGCCTCATCCTCATCGAGGTCACCGACGAGGGAGACGATGGTGCGCCCTGGGGTGTAGCGCGTCTCGTGGTAGGCCGCGACGTCCTCGCGACGAAAGCCCTCAAGCACCTCCTCCGTTCCGATCCGCCAGCGACGGATGCGATGCGTGTCGTAGAGGAGTTCGTGCATCCGCTCGCCCGCCACGGCAGATGGGGTGTCGAGCTTGCGGCGCGCTTCCTGGACGATGACGCCGAGCTCGCGACGGAGTTCGTCGGGATCGAACAGGGGATTGCGCACCTGGTCGGCCTGGAGGGCGATGGCCTCGAGTGCACCGGAAGCCGGCACGGTCGCGTAATACACGGTGCGATCGTAGGAGGTGTAGGCGTTGAGCGACCCGCCGAGCGCCTTGGTCCGACGCGCCAGCTCGCCCGGCCCCAGTGACGGGGTGCCCTTGAAGAGCATGTGCTCCAGGACGTGCGAGATGCCTTGGACCTCGTCCGGCTCGTCGAGGAACCCGGCTCGGACATGGGTGACGAGCGCGGCGGCGGGTGCCGAGCGGCGGCGCTGCACCAGCAGCGTCACGCCATTCGGCAACCGTTCGCGTCGAAGTCCCGCGGTGGGCCGAGCGCTCACGCGCGCCCACCGCTCCCCAGCGGCCGCACTTGCACGATGACGAGCGCCGCGGCGAGCATCGCGACGCCGTAACCGAGCACGTGCAACAGCTCGTTGCCGTGGAGGGCTGGCTTCATGGCATTGATGAGATGAAACGGAGGCAGTGTCTTCTCGAGCCAGACGAGCCACGTGGGCAGCGTGACTCCAAAATTGCCGCTGGCCTCGACCACCTGAGCCAGGCGCTGCTGCATGAAACTGAGCAGAAAGACCACCAGCCAGTCACGGGCTGTGAAGTTCGAGAACAACAGGCACGCTGAGCCGACGAGGAGATAGCCGAGCGCCACCGTGAGCATCAGGTCGCCGGTGATGCCACTGCCCCGGTGCAGCACCAAGGCGAGCACGCCGCCGAGCATGAGGGGCGCGAGCAGCACCGCGATGCCGCCGAGCAGCCAGCGCTGGAGGTAGTACCACCACGGGCTTATCGGCTTGCTGAACCAGGCGCGATAGTAGCCACCCTTGAGGTCACCACCGATGGCCCCGCCGATGGCCATGAGGACAGCAATGGTGAGCACCGCGGTGAATGTTCCGGACTGGACGACTGCCGCTTCGGGTGCGGTGCCCATGCTCTTCTGGAGCCGCAGGATCACCAGCGGCAGGCCCACGGCCACGGTGGCGAAGAGCGCCAACTGTACCTTGACGATATCGAGCGCCAACCATGGGACGTAGCGCAGGGGTGAGCGATCGCGGGTCATTGTGCCACCGCCGCGCGGAACTCGGTCTCGAGTCGGCTCTCCTCAGGCGCACACTCCACCAGAATGGCACCGCGACCGAGGAGGATGGCGAGTCCGCTACTCAGTTCCGCGCGTGACGCGATGACGCGCCAGGTACCGGGCCGTCCCACCACTTCGAGGGCGCCAGGCAGCGCCGACGCCACGTCAGGCGTGCCCTCGAACGAGACTCGCCACGCCATGGTGGCGGCACCGGTGGAAGCGGCCGTGTGCTCCACCACGCGCTGCAGCCGGCCGTTGTTCAGGATCGCGACGCGATCGGCCAGCAGCTCCAATTCGTCGAGATTGTGCGAGGCGATGACCACGACGCGGTCGGGACGTCGCAGTTCGGCAACGACGTCACGAAAGCGTTGGGTCCAGAGCGGGTCGAGTCCGTGGGTGGGTTCATCGAGCACCACGATCTCGAAGTCACCGATGAGCGCCTGTCCCAGCCCCAGGCGCTGCAGGTTGCCCTTGGAGAGTTGCTTCACCGACTTGGCCGCATGCTCGCCGAGCCCGAGCCGAGCGATGGTGGCGTCCACCGCCGCCTGCCGCGTGGCCCTGGGGACTCCGCTCAGCACGGCCATCCGTTGGAGCGTGGCCGGGACCTTCCATTGGGGCGGGAGGTTCACCAGTTCGGTCAGGTAGCCAACGCCCTCACGCTCCACATAGGCGCGCGGCGACCGTCCGTCGATAGTGATCTGCCCCGAGGTCGGCTGCAGGAAGCCCATCATCAACGAAATCAGTGTCGACTTGCCCGCTCCGTTCGGTCCGGCGATGCCCACCACCTCGCCGCGGTGCATCTCCAGGGAGAAATCCTGGAGGGCATCAACTCGACGACGTCGCACGAGGGAGACGTACCGCTTGCTGGCCGACTCGAACCGGATCATTGGAGGATTCGGATGACGCCGGCATCGGCGGAACCGCGCAAGAATGCCTCGGCGCTCGTCACCGGGATGGCCACCCCGGTCTCGGCGGTGCCGCGCTGCGCGAACGCCTGCATGAATTCGAGCAGGGTCCCGTCGGCCCACGCGCCTTCCACGGTCTGCAAGTGCATCAGGAGATCGTCCCAGGAGCCGCGCAGGGTGAGGCCAGCCAGTGTCTCGATCACGTGGACGCCGGCGTCGGCGGCAGGGCGCTTGAGCATCTCCGGGACATCCCGCATCAGGGTGCCGAACAGTTCGAGCTGATTCGGGTCGCGCGGTGTCCCATCAGGCTGCAGCGACTCGATCTCGGCGAGGAGCAGGTCCTCGGCCGACGCTTCGCTGCCGAGATCGGCGAGTCGGGCGAGCCAGCGCTGCACGTCGAGGTCGTCGTCGCCCACGCCCCGTGCAGCCTTGATCAGTTCGACCATGCGCCAGACCCCGAGATCATCGAAGTGATCGTCGGGCTTGGTCTTGGAAAAATGGTTGAGGGCAGGTGCCGTCTCGCCGCGGTCGTAGAGCACGTTGGCGAGATAGATCCGTGGCTCGGGATACTCGGGTTCGAGCTCAAGCGCGCGACGCAACCAATAGAACGCGTCGGCATCGAGGCCGAGGCGATGGGCCGTGTAGCCCAGGGAGGCCGCGATCTCGGGCGAATCGACGTGGTGTTCGCGCGCGCGCTCGAAGAAGAGCCGCGCCTCGACGAAGTAGCCCTCGCGGAACAGCGCGCGGCCCACCTGCAGCATCAGCTCGTGATCGTCGTCGAAGCCGAGTTCGATGATGCGATGGAATGCCCGCAAGGCACCTTCGATCTGGCCGATGACGAGTTGCGTCTCGCCCAACCCGGCAAGCGCGTCCTCATGTTCGGCGTCCATCGCGAGCGCGGCATCGAAGGCGGCGCGGGCCCACGCGTATTCCTCGCGGGCGAGTTGCGCGTACCCAATGCCGACGTGGAGTTCAACGGCCTGCGGGTAGCGGAGGAGCCCCTCGCGCAACAAGGCGAGGGCGTCGTCGTAGCGTGCTTCGTTGTACAACTGGTGGGCCTGCTCATCATACTCGTCGGAGCTGAGGAAGGGCTCCGTCATGTGCGGCGGCCTCCAGGCGGGGTTGTCTGCAATGTCGAGAAGTTCGGGTTCCGGGGCAAGGGGGTGACACGCAAGAGAGAGGAGAGAAGAGAGAGGAGAGAAGAGAGAGGAGAGAGGAGCGTGTTCGGGGGCGAGCAGCGAAACGAGAGCACCACACCGCTCCCTCTCCTCTCATCTCACTTCTCTCATCTCACTTCCCTCCTCCCTCCTCTCTCTTCTCTCCTTCTCTCCTTCTCTCCTTCTCTCCTTCGTCTCATTGGCCCCCTTGACGTGGCCTTGGAGCTTTCTATGTTACTGACCAGTCAGTAAGTAAGGGAGCCCATGTCCGTGCCAGCCAAGTCCAAGCCCACCAAGCGGTTCCGCCGTCGGCCGGAGGCGCGGCCGGAGGAGTTGCTCGATTCCGCCCTCACTGTCTTCGGCGAGCGCGGCTTTCGCGCCACCACCCTTGAGGAGGTGGCGCGGCATGCCGGCGTGTCCAAGGGCACCGTCTACCTCTACTTCGCCTCCAAGGACGACCTCTTCCGGGCGATGGTGGAGCGCAACGTCGGGGGGCTGCTCGAGCTGGCCGAGACCCGGGCGCGCGAGCACACCGGCACCGCCACCGAGCTGCTGGAGTTGATGATCCGCAACATGTGGAACGCGATGTCACAGCCGCGGATGGTCTGCATGACCCGGCTGGTACAATCGGAGTTGCCGCAATTCCCCGAGCTGCAGCGCTACTACTGGGACAACGTGATCCAGCGCCACCGCCGCCTGCTGCGGTCGATCGTCGAGCGCGGCATCGCCAACAAGGAGTTCCGTGCCGAGGCGCTGACGATCGTGCCCCGCATGGTGCCATCGCTCATTGTCCACCTGAACCATGTCCGGGTGCTGTTCGAGGGGCTCGACCCCGAGGGTCCGACGCCCGAGGAGCAGGTGGAACTGATTCTCTCGCTGGTCTTCGATGGCATCCGGACGCGTCCTGTCACGCCGGGAGCGAGGAAGAAATAGATGCAACACGCCACCACTCGTTGGACCTCGCGGCTGAGCCTAGGGCTCGTCGCGCTGTCGCTCGCGATGACGGCGACCCCGACCAGCGCCCTCGCCCAGACCACGCCGATCACTCTGGGTGAGGCAATCGCGCGCGGACGCAGCAGCGGGGTGCAGGGTGCCCTGGCCCGACTCTCCGCTCGCACGGTGGACTCGCGCCGGTCGCAGCGCAGCGGGGATTTCCTCCCAAGCGTGTCGGGCATGGCCTCGGTGACACGGCAGACGCTCAACCTCACGGAGTTCGGGCTGAACTTCCCGGGTACCCCCGAAGTCACCGACCCGTTCACGGTCTATCGTTTCCGGCTCGGGGCGGAGCAACTGTTGTTCTCGAAGAGCACACTCGATCGCCTCGCCGTGGCCCGCGATACCGCATTTGCGGCGGGGCTCGATGCGGCACGGGTCGGTGACCTCTCGGCCGCCGCGGCCGGTGCCGCCTGGCTGCGACTCGCCGCCGCCGGTGAGACCGTGCGCGCCCGCGAGGCCGACTCGAGCACCGCCATCGCGCTGCTCGACATTGCTCGCGCACAGGTCGATGCCGGCACTGCACCACGAATCGACCGCACCCGCACCGAAACCCAACTCGCCGCCGCGCGCATCCGGTTGGTGGTCGCCCGCAACGAACGCGACCGGGCCACGCTCGATCTCGCACGCGCAGTCGACCTCCCCATCACGACCCCGCTGGTGACCCGCGGCGATCCGGCGATTCCCCTCGCGGCAGTTCCCACTGACGCGGATTCCGCCGTGGCACTCGCCCTCGGCAATCGTCAGGACCTCGGCGCCGAACGTCAGCGTGTGACCGTGCTCGAACGCAGCCTCGCTGCAATCAAGGACGAACTCTTCCCCGCCCTTGGCCTCAGCGCCGGGCTGGGCACTTCGGGGCGCGGGCTCGACCGCCTGGGCGGGACCTGGAACATCGGCGTCGGCCTCACCTGGCCGCTGTTCGATGGCTTCCGGCGGACGCGACGCGCCGATGAACAACGGATCCGGATCGACGCGCAGCGGCTCCGCCTGCACGACCTGCAGGCACAGGTGGAGCTTGAGGCGCGCCACGCCGCGCTCGATCTCGCCACCGCACGCGGCCAGATCACCGTGGCCGAAGAGGGATTGCGGCTCGCCCAGCAGGAACTGCAGGAGGCCCGCGAGCGGTTTGCCGCCGGAGTCGCCGGCAGCGTGGAGACCACCAACGCGCAGGCGGACGTCACCACCGCCCGCGACGCGCTCATTCAGGCCCGTGTTGCGGCGGGCGCTGCGCAGGTGAGTGCCGCCAAGGCACTCGGCCTGCTCGACCAGGTGCACTGACCGGCCACGCGCCGGAGGATTTCACGGATGGCCAATCGAACCCCGCTCATCATCGTCGGCGTTATCGCCCTCGGCACCGCCGTGTGGGGCGGGAAGGAATATCTCTATTCCCGCACCCACGTCTCGACCGACAACGCCCAGATCGATGGCAGACTGCTGCCGATCGCGAGCAAGATCCAGGGCTTCATCACCCGGGTGCCGGTCGAGGACAACCAGGTCGTCCGCGCCGGGGATACTCTGCTCGTACTCGACGATCGCGACCTCGATGCCAAGGTGGCCCAGGCGCAGGCCTCCCTCGACGCCGCCATCGCGATGGCGGGCAACCGCACGCACGCCGGCCAACTCACCGCCCAGGTGGCGTCGGCTCGTGCCACGGTGGCCGGTGCGGCCGCCACGGTGCACAGCGCCGAAGTGAACCTCCGCAAGGCAGCGGCGGATCTCGAGCGGATTCGCGGACTCGCGGCCAAGCAGATCGTGGCCGCGCAACAGCTCGACGCGGCGCAGGCGGCCTTCGATGCGGCCGCGGCCACACTCGATGCTGCGCACCGCAACCAGAGCGCGACCGAGGCCCAGGTCGGCGTGGCGAACGCCGCCCTCACCGGTGCAGGCGCACAGGTGGCCGCGGCACGGGCAGCACTGGAGACGGCGCAGGTGCAACGCAGCTGGGGCGTGATCGTGGCGCCGATGGCGGCGATCGTGACCAAGCGCACGGTGGAACCGGGTGCGCTGCTCCAACCGGGGCAGACGGCGATGATGCTGGTGCCGATCGAGGAGATCTGGGTCACCGCCAACGTGAAGGAGACGAAACTCGGTCACGTGGTGGTGGGTGATTCGGTGGAGTTCACGGTCGACAGCTACGGGGGCCGCACTTTCCGCGGCGCGGTGGAGAGTCTCTCTCCGGCCACGGGGGCCAAGTTCGCGCTGCTTCCGCCTGACAACGCCACCGGCAACTTCACCAAGGTGGTCCAGAACGTGCCCGTGCGCATCGCAATCGCACGGCCGATGGACCCGGCTTACCCGCTGCGGCCAGGGATGTCGGTCGACGTGTCGATCCGGACCTCGAAGTAAGCCGTGGCCTCCATCGCACTGCCGCAGACTCCGGCACGGAGCCGCGAGTCGATCTATCAGGCACGCTATCTCATCGCCTTCGCGGTGACGCTGGCGTCGGTGATGGAGCTGGTGGACACCAGCATCGTCAACGTCGCGATCCCGCACATGATGGGCAATCTCGGCGCGACACTCCACGAGATTGCCTGGGTCAGCACCGCGTACATCGTGGCCAACGTGATCGTGCTGCCGATGACGTCCTTCCTGTCCGACAGCTTCGGTCGGCGCAACTATTACACCGGCTCGATCGTGCTCTTCACGATCGCATCCTTTTTTTGTGGCCATGCCACATCACTGGAATCGCTGATTTTCTGGCGCATCGTCCAGGGTCTCGGCGGCGGGGCCCTGATCTCGACGGCCCAGGCGATCCTCTTTGATGTCTTTCCCTACGAGGAGCGCGGCACCTCCACCGCGATCTTCGGCGTCGGCGTGATGGTGGGGCCGCTGCTGGGGCCCACGCTGGGCGGATGGATCACCGAGAACTATTCCTGGCCGTGGATCTTCTACGTCAACATCCCGTTCGGCCTGCTCGCCGGCTACCTCTGCTGGCGCCACGTGCCGGAACCGTCGGCCCCGGTGGAGCGCCATGGCATTGACTGGTACGGGCTGCTCTTCCTGGCGGTGGGCGTGGGCGCCTTGCAGATCATGCTCGAGCGCGGGCAGGCCAACGACTGGTTCGCCGCCACCGAGACCATCGTCGAGGCGGTCCTGGCGTCGACCGGTCTGATCGCCTTTGTCTGGCGGGAGCTGGCAGCCGAACACCCGATGGTCGACATCCGGATCCTCAAGGATCGCCAACTGGCTGTCGGGGTGGTGTTCGGCCTGGTGCTCGGCTTCGCGCTCTACGCCTCGACCTTTGCACTCCCGGTGTTCCTGCAGGGCCTGCTCCACTACTCGGCCTGGGATACCGGCAAGGTGATGTTCCCGGGCGCCATCGCCAGCGCCATCACCATGGCACTCGTGGGCAAGCTGGCCTCGAAAATTGACGCCCGACCCCTCGTGGTGGTTGGGGTGTTGCTCTATCTCTGGTCGATGGAGATGCACTGGAAGTTCACGCTGGACGTGGGGCTGCACGACACCCTCGTGCCGATCATCATCCGCGGTATCGGCATCGGATTGGTGTTCGTTCCGCTCACGGGGCTCACGGTCGCCCGCCTGAAGCCCCAGCAGATGGCGCAGGGCACCGGGCTCTTCAATCTCGCGCGCCAACTCGGCGGCTCTCTGGGCATCGCCATGGCCGCCACCCTGATCACCCGGTTCACCGAACGGGCTCGCGACGGCCTGCTGCCGCATCTCGATGCCGGGAGTCCAATCGTCAGCGGATGGCTCGCCGGCGTCACCCAGGCCATGAGCAGTGCCGGCGCGTCACTGCAGCAGGCGCAGGCGCGCGCGCTCGAACTGCTCGCCCTGCGGGTCCAGCAGCAGGCGTCCCTGCTCGCCTATGACAAGCTCTACCTCACCATGGGGATCACCTTTGCCTGCGCCCTGCCGCTGCTGCTGCTGTTCAAGACAGGGAGGGTGTCGGGGAAGGTCGAGGCGCACTGACAGAGAAGAGAGAAGAGAGAAGAGAGAAGAGAGAAGAGAGCAGCGAGAGGAGAGAGGCTGGATGGCCCCGCTCGAATCGGGGGGCCGCCAGAGGAGGAACCGTCGGGGAGGTACGCGCCACGTGGGCTCGGTTCCGACGGTTGGCGGCTTCCCCCGATCGAGCGGGGCGCGCAAGGATCGGGAGACTCGGTTCCGACCCCGATCCGAGCGGGGAGCGCGAAGCACCAAAGGCCGCTCCCCCCGATCAAAGCCCTTACTGCCGCGAGTTTGCCACCTGCGCGATCAACGCCGTCGCGAACACCACGCCTTCGGCGAAGGACTTCACCGGAATGCGTTCGTCACGGCCGTGCATTCGCGCCTCGTCGGTGGGCATGGCGATGCCGGTCAGGCCGTAGACAGGAATGCCGGCGTTGCGAAAGAAGAGTCCGTCAGTCGCCCCGTTCTCCTGCACCGGAAAGAACGGCAGCGGGTGGCCCCACGTGGCCGTCGCGGCAGCATCGATGAGGGCGAGTCGCGTGGGCACCAGCGGAGAGGGTGGCGAGGGCTTGGCGGCCGTCACCACGGTGATGGCGACGGCGGTGTCGGCGATGGTTCGCCGCAGGGTGGCCAACACCGCGTCGGCACTCTCTCCCGGAATGATGCGACAGTTCACCGTGGCGCGAGCCAGTGCCGGCAACGCGTTCTCGGCGTGTCCACCCGTGAGCATCGTGGGAATGCAGGTGGTGCGCAGAATGGCGTTGTATCCGGGACTGCGCGCGGCCAGTCGCTCCGCCGCCGCCCGATTCTGCGGCTGGGCGATCGCCGCGCGGATCACCGCGGCCTCTGCGGCCGGCACATAGCGCGCCTGCGCGGCGAGCTGAGCGCGGGTCACATCGGAGAGGTGGATCGGGAAGCGCAGCGCCGAGAGTTTGCCAAGGGCAGCGGCAAGTCGGTAGATGGCATTGTCGGCACGCGGAAGGGAGGAGTGTCCACCGGCATTGCGAACGCTCAGCGCCACGGTGAAGAAGACCTTTTCCGATCCCTGCAGCTCGAGCCACTTCAGCGTTCCGCCTTCAATGGCCGGTCCGCCCGCGTCGAAGTTGAAGACATACTCCGCATCCACGAGCTCGCGGTGGCTTTGCAGCAGCCACTGCGCACCGGGGACGTCGCCGTTCTCCTCGCCCGAGGTCAGTGCGAGGATGATGTCGCGCTGCGGCGTCACGCCCGATCGCGCCAGCGCCAGCATTCCCGCGATGAGGGTGGCACCGGGCCCCTTGTCGTCGGCGGTGCCACGGCCGTAGAGCCAGCCATCTTTCTCCGTCAGGGTAAAGGGGTCGAGCGACCAGTCTTCGCGAAGGGCATCCACCACATCGAGATGGGAGAGGAAGAGCACCGGCTTTGCGGTGCCACTGCCCCGGATCCGGACCACGAGGTTGCGATCCTTGGCCTCGGGCCCGATCACGACCACATCGGCGGCGGGAATCCCCGCCGCGCGGAATCGCGCCGCAAGCTTCTCGGCCAGCGGCGTCACATCGCCCCGCACGATCGAGGTGTTGATGCCCACCATCTCCGCCAGGATCTCGCGCGCCTCGCGCACAGCCGCGGTCGATTGCTGCGACACGGCGGGAGACACCACGCTGAACAGGAGGGCGATGCAACAGAGGAAGCGCGTCATGCGGAGACTCTCATCTGGCTGGAGGGAGATCAACACATCGTTCAACGACTTCAAGGTACTACGACATTGCTTCGATGTTCGCGCGCCCCTGCTCGAATTGGGGGCAGTCGCCCTTCGATCCTCGCGCGCCCTGCTCGAACCGGGGGAAGCCGCCAACCGTCGGAACCGAGCCCTCGCGGCTCGAGACTCCCCGGCGGTTCCTCCTCTGGCGGCCCCCCGATCCGAGCGGGGCCATCCAGCATCTCTTATCCATCATCCATCATCTCGCGTCCCTCTACTCTCTTCTCTCTTCTCTCTTCTCTCTTCTCTCATCTCGCTTCTCTCATCTCTCTTCTCTCATCCATTCTCTTTTCACAGCAATCCGCTGGATGACCGTGGCTCGGATCGTCTGCCCCCGCAGGCGGGTGGTGATATCAGACTCGATGCGACGGCTCCAGTGCAGCGGTCCGCGAGTCGGGCTCCAGGCAAGGGCGCTGACTTCGTGGCTGCTGCCGCTCACCGCTGCGGTCACTGAGTCGGCCACGGCTTCCGTGCCGTTGTGCTCCTGCTCCACGGTCCAGCGGAAGCGCTGGACCCCGCTGGAGTCGGTTAGCCGACGCCAATGGCGGGCGGAGGCGTCCGTGGCTTCCGCGCCGACGATCATCGCGGGGGGTAGCGACGGAAAGAAGTCGTCCATGGCGCGGCCGACATCGCTCACCTCGATCAGGTCATCGGGAACGAACGGGCGTTCGAGCAGCGCTGCGCGCCCCAGCGAATCGAGCTGGAAAAGATAGCGTCCGCCCACGAAGCCGTCGGTGTCGAGCGTCCGACTCCGCCCATCCGACAGTTCGGTGAGGATGAGGGAATCCGCGCTCACGGTGAGTGTATCACCCTGCAGGGTCACGGCGAAGCGCGCGTCGCGGGAGATCTGCCGGTGACTCTCGCTCGTGGCCACACGGGTGGTCACCTCGGTGCGGATGGCCTCGGTGAAGTGCGCCCCGTCGAGCGCACGCACCGGGTAGCCGGGGCCCAGCACAAGCACCAGGATGAGAGCAGAGAAAGGAGAGAGGAGAGCAGATGCTGCCTCCTCTCTCCTCTCGCTTTTCTCCTCACTCTGCTTATCCGAGATACGGATATCTCCAATCCGTCGCCGGATTCCCGGTTTCCTTGATCGTGCGAGCCGAGACCCAGCGATAGAGATTGAGGATCGAGCCGGCCTTGTCGTTGGTGCCGCTGGCGCGGCCACCGCCGAAGGGCTGCTGCCCGACCACCGCGCCGGTGCACTTGTCGTTGACGTAGAAGTTGCCGGCGGCATTGCGCAGTGCCACATCCGCCTCGCGCACTGCCCGACGGTCCTGAGCGAAGACCGCCCCAGTGAGGGCGTAGTCGGTGGCGGAGTCCACCAACGTCAGCATCTCGCCCCAGTTCGCGTCGTCGTAGACATGCGCCGTCAGGATCGGACCGAAGAACTCATCGCGCAGGAAGCGATGGCTGGGGTCGTCGACGCGCAGCAGGGTCGGCTGCACGAACCATCCGATGCTGCGATCGGCCGTGCCGCCTGCCACAATCTCGACGCCGGGATCGTCCTTCGCGGCCTTGAGGACGCCATCGAGCTTGGTGAAGGCGCGCTCATCGATCACCGCGCCCACGAACACCGAGAAGTCGGCGGGGTCCCCCACCTTGATGCTGGCAATCTCTTCCTGCATCCGCTGCTTCACCCGCGGCCAAAGCGACTTCGGGATGTAGCAGCGCGAGGCGGCCGAGCACTTCTGACCCTGATACTCGAAGGCGCCGCGGATCAGGTTGGCCACCAGCGCCTCGACATCGGCACTGGCATGGGCCACGATGAAATCCTTGCCGCCGGTCTCGCCCACGATGCGCGGGTAGGAGCGGTAGCGATCGAGGCGCTGCGAGACCCCCTCCCAGAGCGAACGGAAGACGGGAGTGGAACCGGTGAAGTGGATGCCAGCGAGCCGGCGATCCTCGAGCAGTGTGGCCGAGGTCTTGACCGAGTCACCGGGAATGAACTGGATCACGCCCGGCGGCAGTCCGGCTTCGCGCAACAGGTCGAAGATCAGCCAGTTCGAGAGAGCGGCCGTGGCCGATGGCTTCCAGAGCGCCACGTTGCCGAGGATGGCCGGCGCGGTGGGGAGGTTGCCGCCGATGGCGGTGAAGTTGAACGGCGTGATGGCGTAGATGAAGCCCTCGAGCGCACGGTACTCGAGGCGATTCCAGACACCCGGCACCGAGATCGGCTGCTCATGCAGCAGCTGCTCGGCGAAGTGCACGTTGAAGCGGAAGAAATCGGCCAGCTCGCAGGCGGCATCGATCTCGGCCTGGTGGGGGGTCTTCCCTTGGCCCAGCAGGGTCGCCGCGTTGATGCGCTGGCGCCACGGGCCGGCAAGCAGATCGGCGGCCTTGAGGAAGACGGCCGCACGATCGGCAAACGGCATCGCCTCCCATGCCTGCTGGGCCGCCACCGCGCCGTCCATCGCCTGCTGCAGCAGCTCGGGCGTGGTCTGGTAGGTATTGGCGAGGTGATGCTGGTGGTTCTGCGGCGAGGTGACGCGCACCGGCTTCCCGACGCGATGCTCGACGCCGTTGATGACCACGGGAATCTCGGTCACCACGCTGCCGAGGGTCTTGACGGCGGCCTGCAGGGCGGCCCGTTCGGCGCTGCCGGGGGCGTAACTGAGGACCGGTTCGTTGACGGGGATGGGGATGTTGCCGATGGCGCTCATCTGCTGGCTCCTGCGGAGTTCTGGTCGGCGGGAAGGGTAGGTCGCCCCCCTCGCCTCGACAAGGATGCTCAATCGCCGGTCGCTCGTTACCTTTGGGGCCGACACCCCGTCCGACTTCGTCCGGAGAACGACCCGATGCGCCGTCTGGTTCCCTTGCTTGCGCTCACGCTCGGCATCGCCGCCTGCCCCACCTACGACCGCTACAAGTATGTCGCGGGCCAGGATGGGCTGATGTCAGCAGATGAATTCGCGAAGTACGGCCCGGAACAGGCCATCTCAGTAGCCGTGGGGCGCGAATTCGGGAAGGCCCAGGGGGCCGAGACGCCTGAAGGCTTCGCCAAGCAGGCCGACGCTGCCGTGGCCTATGCCCGGAAGTTCAGCGACATCAAGAGCATCGCGGCGGACACTCTGGGGCATCGCCTCACGGTGATCTTTGCCAGTGGCTGGAGCTCCCAGGTGACCCCGATCACCGACGGCAAGAGCGGTGACGAAACCGCAGGACTGCCCAAGCACTAGCCCGCACACCCGGAGGGCCCCGTCATGTCCGTCCCTCCCGGCCTTACCCCAGAATTTCTCTATCTGCTCAGCGGCGACGCGGACGACTTCGTGGCCGCGTCGGCCGACTTGCGTCCGGTCGACATCGCGGAGGCCGTCAACGACCTCCCGCTCGAGGCCGCCGTGCGGGTGGTGGCGGCGCTGCCGTTCCATCGCGCCGTGCAGGTGCTCGACGAACCGGAGCTCGAACGTCGCGGTGAGATCTTCGAGGCCCTCGACGAGACCATCGCCGCGAAGCTGCTCGACGAGCTCTCGGCCGACCAGCAGGTCGATCTCTATCACGAGCTCTCCGAGGTCGGCCGCGCCCGGCTGCTGCACTTCCTCCCTGCGCGCACCCGGGACTCGCTCCGTGCCCTGATGAACTACCCGCCCACGTCGGCGGGTGGCCTGATGACCACGGAATTTGTCGGCGTGCCGGCCACGTGGACGGCGGACGAGGTCAAGCGACACATCGCCGAGGTGGGCAACGCCAAGGAAACGGTGTATGCCATTTATGTACTCGAACCCGGCGGCAACACCCTCGAGCGCGTGATCTCTCTGCGCGAGGTGATGATGGTGCCGGGGCCCACTCGCGTGGCGGAGATCGGCGACGGGCGGCGCCCGGTCTCGGTCGGGCCGCTGGTGGACCGGGAGGATGTCGCCCGCATGATCAGCAAGTACAACCTGCTCGCGATTCCGGTGCTCGACGAGGGCAACCACGTGCTCGGCATCGTCACCGTGGACGACATCATCGACGCCCTCGTCTCCGAACAGACCGAGGACGTGCAGAAGTTCGGCGGCATGGAGGCCATCGACGAGCCCTACCTGCAGATCTCGTTCAAGGAGATGCTGCGCAAGCGCGGCGGCTGGCTGGCGGTGCTCTTTGTGGGCGAGACCCTCACCGCGCAGGCGATGGGCTACTACGAACACGAGATCGCGCGCGCCGCCGTGGTGGCGCTCTTCATCCCGCTGATCATCTCCTCGGGCGGCAACTCGGGATCGCAGGCCACATCGCTCATCATCCGGGCGATGGCCCTCAAGGAAGTCACCCTGAACGACTGGTGGCGTGTGGTGGTGCGCGAGCTCCCGGCCGGCCTCACCCTCGGCACCATGCTGGGCGGCATCGGCTTCCTGCGTATCACCCTGTGGCAATACCTGGGGTTCTATGACTATGGCCCGCACCACCTCCTGCTCGCCACCACGGTGTTTGTGGCGCTCATGGGGGTCGTGATGTTCGGCACGTTGGCCGGATCGATGCTGCCGTTCGTGTTGCGACGGTTCGGCCTCGACCCGGCCAGCGCGAGCGCCCCGTTCGTCGCGACGCTGGTCGACGTCACGGGGCTGGTGATCTACTTCACGGTCGCGTCAATGATCCTCGGAGGCACCCTGCTCAAGCCCTGAGTCATGGCACCGCTACCCCGCCCATCTTGCCCACGCCACCCATCATCTCGCCCATCATGTGCCAGTGCCCCCATTCCATCACGTTGCGTGACGGATTCCGCATCTCCGCGAGCTGCGAGAGGATCTCCGAGCGCTTCTGGTCGCGTGACATCGTGGGTGACGCGAGGATGTCGCTGATGATGTCATGCATCATATGGAGGTTGTCGAAGATCGCCGCGGTGCGCGGGTGGGCCGCACTGAACCGCGGTGCCACCGCTGCCGTCATCGGCATGACCGACGGATAGCGGGTACTGTCGGCGAGCATGGTGCGGAAATGTGCCACCACCTGCGCCACGCCTTCGCGTCGCGCCGCCGGTGTCTTGCCGGCGAGAAACGGCTCATAGAGGCCGACCTGCAACCAGTGGTACGACCAGATCAGTCCATTGAAGCGCACCTGCTCGCGTCGGAAGCGCTGCGAGAAGGGCTGATCATCCATCAGGGACATTGCCTTGGGAACAGCCGCAAAGGCGTAGTGGCTGTTGGCCAGGTAGGCGTCGGTGACGCGCTCGATCAGCGCGTCGCGCGCCGCAGGTGTCAAGCGCTCGTCGGCGTAGAGGTCGTACACCTGCCGGTGCAACAGGTGGGCCCAGTCAAACGCCTGCTTGGCGGGCCAGGCCAGCCGGGCGTACTCCGGCATCACCGCCTCTTCGGCGATCGAGAACTTCGGCGGCTTGACCAGCAAATCTCGAGTGAGGAACTCGAAGTCGCCCGCCAGCGCTGTCGTGGCGCGGTCGCGCGGCAGGGTCAGCAGCCGTTCGTAGAGGATCGCGTGGCCGTAGTCGAAGCCGTTGAAGAGTCGCGCGGCATCCGGATACTGCTTCAGGAACTGCCAATTGAACGAGCCAGGGTAGTACATCGACTCGTCGTACCGATCCTGAGCGGGGAGCAGCGCAGGGGCGAGCAGCATGGCGGCAAGCATCAGGGTGCGCTTCATGGTGCACCTCCAGACCAGAGTGCCGCGATGGCGAAGGTGTGCGACAGCCCGAAGGTGAGCGACGTCGTGTTCCCACCGGCGCGACCCACCGTGGTGGCCACGCCGCCGTCGAGCACCAGTGTGGGCGTGAGTTGGTGCCGCACTCCTGCCGCCGTGGTCCATTCCAGCGTGCTCCCAGCGACATGCTGCGCCGTGCGCACTTCGAGGAGGAGCAAGGTGCTGTGGCGAATCGAGATCAGGTCGCCAGCGAGCGAGGCGCCCCAGCGCGGCGCGGCTTCCACGGCGGGACGGTCGGCCGCGGAGCCGAAGCCGTGGCTCAGGTTGAGGTGCGTGCGGAACCGCCCCCAGCTGCGTGTGGCGATGGCCTTCACGGCAACCGTCGCGCGTTCTCCCGCCGCTCTGCCGCCCGGCATTGCGACATCCGCGCGCACGGCGATTCCGGGGAGCGTGGGCGATTCGGCATTGAAGTTGTAAAACGCATAGGCCCGTGGCCCCGCCAGCCCGCTGCCGTCATTCATCCGCACGGGAAGCTTGACGCCGATCATCGCATTGCGAAACAGGCCGTAGCCCAGTTCCGGGGTGACGACCGATTCGGTGCCGCCGGCCGTGCGCATGAATGTGGATGCCGCGAGTAGCTCGAAGGCGCGGTATTCGATCGGCCATGCGTCTTCCGACGCCACGGGCCTGCCGTCATCGAGATTTCTGTAGTCGGTCTGGGCCACCAGTGGCCCGGCGCACGTGGCACCGAGGGCCAGCAGCCCGAAAATGATGCGAAACACATTGTCCTCGTCGAACGAGTGGAAGAAAAACAGCAGACTCGGTCAGGCGAGGCGCGGTGCGGGTGGTCTCGTGGGTGGGCTCTGAACGATCGAGAACAGCGTGGCGGAGCCGCGGGCGAGCGAGCCCGCCAGCTCAGTCCAACTGTGAGGAGCAGTTGACGTGACCAGCGCCACCATCACCGGCGCCGTGGCGCACTGATCCTGGCTGGCGCACTCGGAGGGCGGGCAGTGCGGGCAGTCGGCCTGGGGTCCCCGGGTCGCCGAGTGCTGGTGGTGGGCGGCACCATGGTGGCTGGCCGACGCCTCCACCCTGACGCAATGCGACTCACCCGACGCCATGAAGGCGGGGAGAGGCGCGAGGCGCAACAGCAGGGCGGCAAGGAGCAGGAGACGCATAGCGGAAGGTACGTTGGTCCCCGCCATCTGGTTCCCACCTTAGATTCCCGGGATGCCCAAACCCAAGACTCTCGGCTGGATGGCCGTCATCCTCGCCTTCTTTGCGTTCCTCGCCTGGACCACGCTGGCGGCCCAAAAGGTCGAATGTGAGGTCTGCGTGGCGTTCAATGGCGGGGAGAACTGCGCCAAGGCGTCGCATGAGTCGGAAGTCGAGGCGGAGCGCTCGGCGCAAACCACCGCCTGCGGACCGCTGGCTCATGGGATGAATGACGCCATCGCCTGCGGCAACCGGCCGGCGATCAGCAAGCGATGCCAAACCCGCTGACGCCAGCCGGGCCCCGCCGGGTACCATTACATTAGGGGTCTGGCCATTCGATCCGCGGAGTGCCTCACGGGGCGAGCCGCGGAATCTGCGCTAAGGCATTCACAGGAATGGACTTGCGATGGGTATGACCGACGCCGAACGGGCGATGGGGAAGAAGGTCGAGGTCCTCAAGGACCTCGAGCCGCAGGTGAAGGTCTGGATGGCCGAGCATGAGGACAAGCGGGAGCTGTGGTTCCCGCATGACCTGCTCGCCCCCGAGGCCGGCACCGATCCCGAAGAGCACCGACTGACGTTGCGGGAGCGGGTGAAGGGTTTCCCCGATGCCTGCCGAGCCGCACTCGCGCTCAACACCCTCACCGAAGAGGGGTTGCCGCACTTCCACCGGTTGCTCGCCGTCTACCTCGGCGACGACTCCCATTGGCGCGTCTGGAACAACCTCTGGACCGCCGAAGAGGACCGGCACGGCGCGGTGCTGTCCGACTACATGCGCGACACCGACGCGGTGGACCAGCGCCGGCTCGAAGAGCTGAAATTCGAGTACATCAAGTCGGGCTTCCATCCCGAGTGGGACAAGGACCCCTACCGCGTCTTTGTCTACACCACGCTGCAGGAGCGCGCGACGCAATACTCGCACGCCAACACCGGCACCGTGATCGGCGAGTACGAGCCGGTGCTCGGCGGCATCCTGGGCAAGATCGCCATGGAGGAGGCGCGCCACTTCACCTTCTACCGTCGCGTCTTCACCGAAATCCTCAAGCGCGACCCCAGCGAGGCGCTGCGCTCGGCCGCGCACATCATGCCGGCCATCGACATGCCCGGCATCACGATCCCCGGCTTCAAGGAGTTCGCCGAAGTGATCCGCCGCTCGGGCATCTACGGACCGCGTGACTATCTCAAGATCGTGCAGGATCAGCTGGCACACTGGAAGATCGAGACCATCGGCGGCCTCGATGAGTGGGGCCGCAAGGCACAGGAGCGGCTGCTCGAGATCCCGGCTCGACTGGTGCGGATTGCCGACCTGATGGAGACGCGCGCGCGCGCCAAGACGTTCTCATTCGACGTGGCGTTCTCCCGTGAATTCGTGATGGAGTGAGCGGGTGAGCATGTATGACATGGCGGGGTGGATCGACCTGGGCGTCCGCTTACTCGTGGCGGGCGCCTTCGTGCTGGCGGTGGTGGTCGCGCTGACCCATTGGGCCGTGCGCCGCGAGAAGCTGCAGCCATTCGGGTTCTGGCCGCGCTTCGTGCGCGGCTGGAGCGACCCGCTGCTGCGCCCGATCGAGCAACGCCTGGTGCGGGCCGGTGGCAACCCGCAGTCGGCGCCGGCCTGGCTGCTCGGCATCGCGGTGCTGGGTGGGTTGGTGCTGGTCTCGCTGGTCCGCTGGCTTCTGGGCTTCATTCTCGGCATGGTGGCGCTGGCCGCGAACCCCGGCGGGTTGCTCGCTCCGACGCTGGTGGCCTACACCTTCTCGCTGCTGATCGCGGCGCTGATCATCCGGGTGATCGGCTCCTGGTTCGGCATCGGACCGCACAACAAGTTCATGCGAATCTGCTACGTGCTGACCGACTGGCTGGTCGAGCCGCTGCAGCGGGTCCTGCCCACCATGGGACCGTTTGATTTCTCCCCCATCGTGGCCTACTTCATACTATCCTTCGCGAAGACGCTCGTGCTGAATGCGTTCTGGGGATGACCGAGAGTAGATGACAGCTGATGGAGTTGTCATCCTGAGCGAAGCGGCCGACAGGCCGCGCAGTCGAAGGAGCGGTGCCCCGGATAGCGTTCCTTCTTCGACTTCCCGACCCTGCGGGTCGCTTCGCTCAGGATGACAGGCAGCAAGACATTCGATTTCCGTGGCGATTTCCCGCGACTTGCGGCCACGTTAAACATTCGCTAAGACGCCGCCCGGGGGCGACCGTCTGAAGCCCGCGGGTTCGTGGTATCTGGGGGATTCGTGACTGACCGCAACCTGACACGCGTGGCTCGACTGGCCCGGCTTCCGCACCTGCTCTCCGAGCGGATCCTGCTGCTCGATGGCGCCATGGGGACGATGCTGCAGCGCGTCCGCCTGGAGGAGGCCGACTATCGCGGCGAGACGTTCCGCGACTGGCCCCGCGACCTCCGCGGCAACCACGACCTGCTCTGCCTCACCCGTCCCGATGTCGTGGGCGACATCCACGCGGCCTATCTCGCGGCCGGCGCCGATATCGTCGAGACCAACTCCTTCAACGCCACCACCATCTCGCAGGGCGAGTACGGCACCGATGGCTTCGCCCGCGCGGTGAATGTGGCCGCCGCGCGGGTCGCGCGCGCCGCCGCCGATACAGCCGAAACCGCCGATCGACCACGCTACGTCGCCGGCGTGCTGGGCCCCACGTCACGGACGGCGTCGCTGTCGCCCTCGGTAGAGGACCCCGGCTTCCGCAACGTGACGTTTGATGAGCTCGCCGCTGCCTACCGCGAGGCAACAACAGGGCTGCTCGAGGGTGGCGCCGACCTGATCCTGGTCGAGACGATCTTCGATACCCTCAACGCCAAGGCGGCGCTGTTCGGCGTCGAGGAGGCGTTCGACGCGCTGGGCTATCGCGTGCCAATCATGATCTCGGGCACCATCACCGACCGCAGTGGCCGCACCCTCTCGGGCCAGACGGCCGATGCGTTCTGGATCTCGGTGGCGCACGCGCGCCCGCTCTCGATCGGCCTCAACTGCGCCCTGGGTCCCGACCTGCTGCACGGCCACGTGCAGGACATCTCGCGCGCAGCCAATACCTTCGTGTCCGTGCATCCGAACGCTGGCCTCCCCAACGAACTCGGCGGCTACGACCTCGATGCCGACAGCATGGCGGCCTCGATCGGGGCCTGGGCACGCGAGGGCATCGTCAACATCGTCGGCGGCTGCTGCGGCACCACACCGGACCACATCCGCGCCATGGCCGCAGCCATCGCGGGCGTGACGCCCCGCCGCATTCCGGTGGTGCCGAGTCGGACGCGCCTCTCCGGACTCGAACCGTTCGTGATTGGCCCCGACACCAACTTCGTGAACGTCGGCGAGCGCACCAATGTGACCGGCTCGCGTCGCTTCGCGAAGCTCATTGCCGAGGGCGACTACGCCAAGGGACTCGAGGTCGCACAGCAGCAAGTTGAGGCCGGCGCACAGATCATCGACATCAACTTCGACGACGCGCTGCTCGACGGTGAGGCGGCGATGGGCACCTTCCTGCGGCTGATCGCCTCGGAGCCGGCCATCGCGCGCGTCCCGGTGATGCTCGATTCCTCGAAGTGGACCATTCTCGAGGCCGGGCTCAAGAACCTGCAGGGCAAGGGTGTCGTGAACTCGCTCTCCCTCAAGGAGGGTGAGGAGGCGTTCCTGCATCAGGCGCGACTGGTGCGACGCTACGGCGCGGCCGTCGTGGTGATGGCGTTCGATGAACAGGGGCAAGCCGAGACGGTGGAACAGAAGGCTACCATCCTCGCCAAGGCGTATCGACTGCTGGTGGAGGAGGTCGGCTTTGCCCCGGAGGATGTGATTCTCGATCCGAACGTCTTTGCCGTGGGCACCGGGATCGAGGCGCATGCCGATTACGGCAACGCCTTCGTCGCGGCCATCACCGCGGTCAAGGCACGCTGCCCGGGGGCCAAGACCAGCGGCGGCATCAGCAACGTGTCGTTCTCATTCCGCGGCAACGATGGCGTGCGCGAGGCGATCCACGCCGTCTTCCTCGAGCGCGCCATTGCCGCAGGCCTCGACCTCGGCATCGTGAACGCCGGGCAG
This sequence comes from Gemmatimonadota bacterium, assembly GCA_040002895.1. GTDB lineage: Bacteria > Gemmatimonadota > Gemmatimonadetes > Gemmatimonadales > GWC2-71-9 > Palsa-1233. Next base: position 20,587 of record JBDUDP010000010.1, on the reverse strand, counting down.
CTGCCAGTGGTCGATGACCTCGATCCCGAGCTGCGCGAACGTGTGGCCGACGTGCTCTGGAACCGCCGACCCGATGCCACCGAACGGCTGCTTGAAATCGCCGATCGGGCCAAGGCTGGTGCGGCGGCTCCGGGCGCCGACATGGCGTGGCGCGAGCTGCCGGTCACCGAGCGACTCTCGCATGCGCTGGTCCATGGCTTCGCCGATTTCATCGAGACCGACGTGGAGGAGGCGCGACGCGAGGCCACCAGTCCGCTCGACGTCATCGAGGGGCCGTTGATGGCGGGCATGAACCGGGTTGGGGACCTGTTCCAGGCGGGAAAGATGTTTCTGCCGCAAGTGGTCAAGAGCGCCCGCGTGATGAAGCGCGCCGTGGCGTGGCTGATTCCGTTTCTCGAAGCGGAACGCGCCGGGCAGGCGCCCCGCAGCAAGGGTCGGATCCTGCTGGCCACCGTGAAGGGTGACGTACACGACATCGGCAAGAACATTGTGGGCGTGGTGCTGCAGTGCAACGAGTGGGAAGTGATCGACCTCGGTGTCATGGTGCCGGTCGCCAGGATTCTCGAGACCGCGAAGCGCGAGGGTGTCGACCTCGTCGGCCTCTCGGGGCTGATCACGCCATCACTCGATGAAATGGCTTTTGTGGCAGCCGAGTTCGAGCGTGAGGGACTCAACATCCCGCTGTTGATCGGCGGCGCCACCACTTCGCGCCTGCACACCGCCCTGCGCATCGCGCCGGCCTATTCGGGGCCTGTGGTGCACGTGCTTGATGCCTCGCGCGCAGTCCCGGTCGCCAGCGCACTGCGCGACGGTGCCAGACGCGAGGAGTTCGCCGCCGGCATCGCGACGGAGTACGCCCAGCTGCGCGCGGAACGCGAAGGCGAGCACGAGGGGTCGATGCTTCCACTCGAGGCAGCACGCGCCTCGGCGATCACGCTTGACCTCACCCTGCCGGTGCCTGTCCCCGCATTCCTCGGGGTGCGGGCGTTTGACAACTGGCCGCTCGCCGACCTGCGCACGCACATCGACTGGACGCCGTTCTTCCGCACCTGGGAACTCAGCGGGTCGTACCCCACCATTCTCGACGATCCGGCGCAGGGCGCTGTCGCGCGAGAGCTCTTCCGGGATGCCAACGCGGCCCTCGATGAGCTGGAGCAGGGTGGCCGTCTGGTGGCGCGCGGCGTTGTGGGCTTCTGGCCTGCGGAGGCCGACGGCGACGACATGACCCTCTACGCCGACGAGTCGCGGCAACAGTCGCTGGCCACGGTCCACACCCTGCGCCAGCAGGCGATCCGCAAGGACGGCCGTGCCTCGCTCGCCCTCGCCGACTTCGTGGCCGCCCGCAGCAGCGGCGTGCGCGATTACATCGGCGCGTTTGCCGTCACCGCCGGACACGGCCTCGATGCGCTCGTGGCCGAGGCCAAGACCACCCATGACGATTACCGCGCCATCCTGCTCTCGGCGCTGGCCGACAGACTGGCGGAGGCGTTTGCCGAACGCCTGCACGAGATCGTGCGCCGGGAACACTGGGGCTATGCGCCGAGCGAGGCACTCGGCAACAAGGAGTTGATCGACGAGAAGTATCAGGGCATCCGTCCGGCGCCAGGCTACCCGGCCGCCCCCGACCACACCGAGAAGGCCACGCTCCAGGCGTTGCTCGATCTCGAACGGACCACCGGCATCACCCTGACCGAGTCGTTCGCGATGTGGCCCGGGGCCGCGGTGAGTGGCTGGTATTTCTGGCGGCCCGAGGCACGCTACTTCGGCGTGGGGCGTATCGATCGCGATCAGGTTGCCGACTATGCCCGTCGCAAGGGCTGGGACCTGAAGACCGCAGAGCGCTGGCTGGGGCCGGTGCTTGGCTACCGGAGGAAGTGAGATGCCGACGCTGCGCGAGATGATCAGCGACAGTCGGGTACACGTGATCGACGGCGCCATGGGGACGATGCTCTACCAGAAAGGCGTCTTCCTCAACGTCTGCTTCGATGAACTCGTGCTGCGACAACCCGATCTCGTCGCCGAGGTCCATGCGGCCTACGGTGCGGCGGGCGCGGAGATCATCGAGACCAACACCTTCGGCGCGAACCCGCTCAAGCTGGCACAGTATGGACTGACCGCAGAGACGGAGGACCTGAATGCCGCGGCAGCGCGGCTCGCACGGCGCGCGGTCGGGAGCCAGGTGATGATCGTGGGAGCCATCGGACCGCTCGGCGTGCGGGTGGAGCCGTTCGGCGAACTCTCGCTAGCCGAGGCCGAGGCTGCATTCGGCCGACAGGTCGATGGACTGGTGGCCGGTGGGGTCGACGGCTTCTGCCTCGAGACCTTTTCCGACACCACCGAGATCGAGGCGGCCATTCGCGCGGTGCGCAATCGCAGCGACCTGCCGATCATCGCGCAGATGACGGTGGGAGTCGAAGGCGCGACGGCCTACGGCACCACGCCGGAAACGTTCGGCCCCGCACTTGAAGCCGCGGGGGCCGATATCATCGGCGTGAACTGTTCCATCGGGCCGCAGGTAGTGCTCGAGGCGATCGAACGACTCGCCCGGGTGACGCGGAAGCCCCTGTCGGCGCAGCCAAATGCCGGTCTGCCGCGCGACGTGGGCGATCGCCAGATCTACATGGCGAGTCCCGAATACATGGCCGAATACGGCAGACGCATGGTCGAGGCGGGTGCCCGGTTCGTGGGCGGCTGCTGCGGGACCACGCCGGAGCACATCAAGTCGATTCGGTCGTTCGTTCGGTCGGTCTCGCCCCGTACCACGGCGACCGCAGTCGTCGTGCCCGGTGCAGCGGTGCCCCATGAAATCACGGCGATCCCATTGGCCGAGCGCTCACGGTTTGGCGCCAAGCTCGCCGCGGGTGCGTTCGTCACCAGCGTCGAGATCGTCCCGCCGCGCGGGATCGATCCGGCCCCGATGCTCGATCAGGCTCGAGCCCTCAAGGCGGCCGGTGTCGATGCGGTCAACGTGCCCGATGGACCGCGCGCGCAGAGCAGGATGGGTGCGCTCATTTCGGGACTGCTCATCGAGCGGGAGACCGGGCTCGAGGCGGTGGTCCACTATGCCTGCCGCGATCGCAACCTGCTCGGCATGCTCTCCGACCTGCTCGGTGCGGCGGCCGGTGGCCTCCACAATCTGCTCATCGTCACCGGTGATCCGCCCAAGATGGGGCCCTACCCCGATGCCACCGCCGTGTTCGATATCGACGCCATTGGCCTCACCAACCTGGTGGCGCGATTGAATCGTGGTCTCGATCCGGGTGGCAACCCGATCGGCGCACCCACACGCTTCGTGCACGGGGTCGGCGTGAACCCTGCTTCCACCGATCTGGAGAGGGAACTCCGACGCTTCGCCTGGAAGGCGGAGGCCGGTGCGTGCTTCGCGATCACCCAACCGGTGTTCGACCTGCGGCAGTTGGAATCATTTGTTCCGGCCGTGGAACGTTTCGGTGTGCCGATCATCGCCGGCATCTGGCCACTGGTGTCACTTCGCAATGCGGAGTTTCTCGCCAACGAGGTACCGGGCATCAGCGTCCCCGATGCAGTGCTGGCGCGCATGCGTCGGGCCAGTGATCACGGCAAGGAGGCCGCGTTGGCCGAAGGCATCGCCATCGCGCGGGAAATGCTCGCGTCGGTGCGCGGCACCGTAGCCGGGGCGCAAGTGGCCGCGCCGATGGGACGAGTGGAAGTGGCGTTGGAAGTGCTCAGGTAAGAGAGAAGAGAGAAGCGAGAAGAGAGAGGAGAGAGGAGGGAGGAAGGGTTGTCATCCTGAGCGTAGTGGAAGGATCTCCAGACCGGCCCACGGCGTTATCTTCCCCCCGAACCAAACCAGGACCCATTGGCATGTCGAACACGCTCGCTGCGGCACCGCTTTCGATCCTCTCCGAGGAAGAAGAGCTCTTTCGCCAAACCGTCCGCGAGTTCGCGGAGACGGAGATCGGGCCGTACGTCCAGGAAATGGACGCCGCGTCCCAGATCCGGCCGGAGCTGATCGAGAAGTTCTTCGCGCTCGGGCTCATGGGGATCGAGATCCCGGAGCAGTATGGCGGCGCTGAGGGGTCGATCTTCCTGGCCACGCTGGCCATCGAGGAGCTCGCCCGGGTCGACGCCTCGAGCGCGATCTATGTCGACGTCCACAATACGCTGGTCAACAACGCCCTGATGCGCTGGGCCAACGACGAGCAGAAGGCCCGCTACTTCCCGCGGATGACCACCAGCCTGCTCGGCGCCTTCGCACTCTCCGAGCCGGCCTCGGGATCCGACGCCTTCGCGCTCGAGACTCGCGCGGTGCAGGATGGCGAGGACTGGCTGCTCACCGGCCGGAAGTTCTGGATCACCAGCGGCGCCGAGGCGGGCATCTTCATTGTCTTCGCGAACGTGAATCACGACCTGGGCTACAAGGGGATCACCGCCTTCCTCGTCGAGAAGGATTTTCCCGGGTTCTCGATTGGCAAGCGCGAGAAGAAGCTTGGCATCCGTGCCTCGAGCACCGTCGAGCTGATCCTCGAGAACTGCCGGGTGCCGGCCGCCAACGTGCTCGGCCCTGTGGGTCAGGGCTACAAGATCTCGATCGAGACGCTGAACGAAGGGCGCATCGGGATCGGCGCGCAGATGGTGGGTGTGGCGCAAGGTGCCTACGAGGCGGCCATCGCGTACATCAAGGAGCGGCGTCAGTTCGGCAAGGCGATCGCAGAATTCCAGGGAGTGCAGTTCCAGGTCGCTGAGATGGCCACTGATCTCGAGGCCTCGCGCATGCTGGTGTACAACGCGGCGCGCCTCAAGGATGCCGGCCTGCCGTTCACCCGTGAGGCGGCGATGGCCAAGCTCTTTGCCTCGAATGCCGCGGGACGGATCACGTCACAGGCCTTGGAACTCTTCGGTGGCTACGGTTACAGCTCCGAGTATCCCGCAGAGAAGTTCTTCCGCGATGCCAAGATCGGCGTGATCTACGAAGGCACCAGCAACATGCAGTTGCAGACCATCGCCAAGCTGATGCTGAAGTAGCCACCTCCCGAGAGTGGGCGCCACTGCAACCCGGCGCACGGCTCCGGCGTACAGCAAGGGATGCCCAGTCGCCGACCCCCGTTTCATAACGCGACTTCTCTGGTTCCCGCACGCTCCTTGCAGAGCTTGAGGCCATGATACGTTTTTCTGCCACCCTGGTGCTCGCCCTGCTGGTGTTGCCTGCGGCCGCTCCGGCTCAGGAGGCACCGATTGGGCCCGGGCTGGACGCCTGGCTGGCCCGGGCGCAGCGCAGCGCGCCCGGGACCTGGGGCGTGGTGGTGGCCGATCAATCGGGCAACATCCTCTGGTCGACCAATGCCAGCGAGCCGATGGTACCGGCGTCGACCGTCAAGTTGCTGACCACCGGCTTTGCCCGGACGGTGGTGGGCGGCGAGGCGCGTCGCGCCACACGGGTCGTGGGAAGCGGCCGAGTCGACCCGGCAACGGGGACCTGGCTCGGTCGCTGGGCGCTCGAGCTCAACGGCGACGTCACCTTGGAACGCCGCGATCGTACCGGACCATCGCTCGCCGATCTTGCCGCGCAGCTCGCGAGCATCGGCGTGCGCAAGCTGGTGGGGCCGCTCACGGTGACCACGTCCGTCGGTGAGCCGAGGTCGACCTATCCCGCCGCGTGGGCGAGTCGTCATCGGGGGCGGATATTCGCACCACCGGTGGGGCCGATCACCCTCAATGAGAATGTGGTGGAGTTCACCATTGCGCCGGGTGCCAAAGTGGGTAGCCGTGCCGTGCTCGTGGGCGATGCGCCCGCCGGTGCCGGTGCGCTCGTGAAGATCACAGCCACGACGGTGGCCGGAAGCCGCTCGTCGTTGAGTTTTGGCGCGCTCAGCGGAGGCGGTTGGCAGGTGTCGGGGCGAATCGGCACGCGCGCCGGTGCGCGTCGCTATGCCGCCGTGGCGAGCGATCCGACCGCGGTGCTTGAGGCGGCATGGAGTCACGCCGTTATCACGGCCGGTATCACCTGGGTGCGGACCGCCAGCATCGGGTCGGCCGAGCCGGGTGCGCGGAAGGTCCTCGCCGAGATCGTCTCGCAGCCGTTTGATTCGGTGGCGCATGAGATCAACTCGCGCTCACTCAACATCGGCGCCGAACTGATGCTGCTCTGGGGTGGTGGAGCGGATCGCGCAGCCGACCGGTTGACGCAGCATGTCCGCGCCATCACCGGCCTTAGCGAGGGCGTCACGCTGCACGATGGCAGCGGCCTCTCCTCGGATGACCGAGTCTCGCCGTTCGTCTTCACCAGCTACCTGGCGAAGTTTCCGCTGACCGCCGCCGGCAAGAATTTCCCGATGCTGCTCCCTGCCAACGGCAGCGGCACGCTGCGTCGCTTGGCGGCTGGCCTGCCGGGTCCCGGTGTGGTGCGCGCCAAGACCGGCACGCTCGGGAACGCCTCGACGCTGGTGGGCTACCTCGGCCGCAGCAGTGGCACGCTGCTCATCGCGGCGATGTACAATGGCGGAAGTGTCGGAGCGGCCAAGCAGGCGGAGTGGGCGCTCTTCCGCCTGCTCGGTGCCGATGGTGTGGTGGTCCCGCTTGACTTCGACGCCAACTCGGCCCTGGGTTCCACGCCCGACGAGCCGCCCAGCCCCTGATCAGGGGCGCCAGAGCACCGGGCAGTCATACGACCCGGCCGGAGTAATCCGTCGACTCTGCCCCGTCGCAACCACGGTCATCAGAATACCTGTCCCATCACACGTGACGACGCGCGAGCCGTCCGGCGACCACGCGGGGCGTCCGCTCGTGACGCGTTCCACCAGGGTTTTTGCGACCACGCTGCCATCAGCGCGGAGGATCCCCAGGAATTCGTCGCGGGAGAATTCGTAGAAGTTCCCGTTCCGTATTGGTCGATTGCGGATCCCGACTGCGATGAGCGTCCCGTCTGGCGACCATACCGCCGGGCCGAGCTGTACGAAACTGTCCGTGAGGGCGCGCGGATTCCTGCCGTCGGCATCCACAGCGTACAACGCACCGATATCAGGGCGGCTGTACAGGATCTGCTGGGTACGAGGCGACCAATCTGGGCGATCTCGCCGGCGACGACTCTTCGGTAGCAACCCTCGAACATCTCCACCATCTCGGCGAAGCGAGATCATTTGCTCTTCGCCGTCGTATGACCCCCGTAGAAGGACCAACCGACCACCGTCGGGGGAGAACGACGCCATTCGGTCATACGAGTACTGCGGCGTCACGTTGATGCGCGACGCATCTCCCACGTGTGCGACGTAGAGGTTACGGGACACCCTTCGTGTTGAACAGACATCAAAAAAGCAGTCGCGTTCGGTGTCGAGGGGAAGATCGATCGGTTCATTCCACGCGATCCAATTTCCATCGCGAGAAAAAGTGATCTCGCTGATGGCTCCTGCGGTGGGCATCCAGCTGACGGCTCCCAGCGATGCCCCCGACTCTGGGTCAATCGCCGTCCACTCCGAGCGATACGGAAGGCCTGGCTGGTATGAGGTGCGGTAGACCAGCAACGCGCCATGTCCCGACACGATGGTCGCACCCGCAAGGGTGGGGCTTTCGCCGCACGCGAGGGCAGCGAACAGCAGCGCGCCAGACAAGATTGGTCGAAGCGATATCACAGGGGCTCCTCTGGGGGTTTCGTAAGTAGACCTCTGGATCCCCCGAAGCGTCAAGTCGTCCCTGTCTCACCATGAAACGGTCGAACCGCCTGCAACGTATTGTTCTGGATGCTCCCGGCTGCCCCGCCAGACGACCTCTTTCTCGCCCTGCAATCCGCCCTCGCCGGACGCTACTCGCTTGAGCGCGAGCTGGGCCGCGGCGGCATGGGGGTCGTCTACCTCGCGCGGGACGTGCGGCTCGACCGGCCGGTGGCGCTGAAGTTGTTGCCGCCCGATCGCGCGGCGATCCCCGAGCTGCGCGAGAGCTTCCTGCGCGAGGCGCGGATGGCGGCGCGTCTGGCACACCCGAACATCGTGCCGATCCATGCCGTCGAGGAGATCGGCCCGTTCGTGTTCTACGCCATGCGCTACGTGGCTGGCGAGACCCTCGGGGAACGACTCCGTCGCGTGCGCCGCCTCTCCCCACACCATGCGACACGACTGCTGCGTGACACCGCCTATGCGCTCGCCTACGCGCATGCCCAGGGCGTGATCCATCGCGACATCAAACCCGACAATATCCTGCTCGACGACAACGGGAATCGAGCGGTGGTCACCGACTTCGGCATCGCCCGGCTCGTTGACGCACCGGATGTCAGCGGCGGGCGCATCGTCGGAACGCCGGAATACGTGGCACCGGAACAGGCCGCCGGCGAGGCAGTCGACGGGCGCAGCGATCTCTACGCGCTTGGCGCCATGGGCTTCCATTGCCTCACGGGTCACCCGCCCTTTGCGGGCGACATGCGTGAGCTCCTGGCCCAGCACCTGACTGCCCCCGCACCGCCCCTGCAAAGCATTGCTCCCGAGACGCCACTCGCACTCGCCCAGACCATTGATCGTGCCCTCGCGAAGCGACCCGAGGATCGATTCGAGAACGCCGAGGCGATGGCGGAGGCAATGGCGCCCACCTCGGTGGCCACGGCAGAGCTGCCGGTCCCGGTGCGCGTGTGGGTGAATCGAGGGCGGGAGCTCAAGGGGATCTACGTCATCTGGTCGTGCTTCTTCTACGGCATCGGCACCATGGTGTACGTGGCGAACGCCACCAACTCGACCTGGAACCTTGCCACTGTGGTCTTTCTCGCGCTCTGCGCCAAGGCCACGGTGCTCCCATGGGCAGGGCATGGGCTTTGGCGAATCTCCGAGACGCGCCGGGCGATTGAGGCAGGCGTCACGATGGACGACCTGCGCGCCGGCCTCGACGTGGCGATCGCGAGCCGAGAGGAGGAGATGCGCTACGACGAATCACGGCCGATTCACTGGATCCCGCAGCTGGTGCGGCGCGTCAGCTATGCCGCCTTCACGGGAGCACTCGGGGCCTTGTTCGCTGGCGTGTTCCTGAGCCACAGCTTTTATGAGTCCAGGACCTTCTTCGCCGTGTTCGGGCTCTGCACGATGGTGACCGTGAGCGGCGGGATGTTCGGATTGATTTTTCCGGGTCGGCGCTTGCGGCCGGTGGATCCGTTTGGGCGCCTTCGCCGGTGGATCTGGAAGGGGCCGCTTGGCGCCATGGTCGGACGCATCGCGAGCACGGGACTCGCACCCTCGCGTCGCGCCGACTGGGCCGCCTCCCATCCCACGGAAACTGCGCTTGGTTCTGCCACAGGCGTGCTCTTCGAAGCGCTTCCCGCCAGTGAGCGAGCCGCGTTTGCTGACTTGCCGCTGGTAGTCTCTCGACTGGAGCGCGAGGCGACCATTGCCCGCGAGCAGCTCGACCGCGGCGCGGCGGGCGCGTGGAGCGATCGCCTCGAGCGAGCCGTGGCGGCCATCGAAACATTGCGCGTGGGGTTGTTGCGGATGACGGCCGGGCAGGTGAATGCCGCCGGCCTCACGGCCGACCTCGATGCCGCGCGGGAGCTGGCCGAGCGAATCGACTACCGGATCGCGGGCGCGGCGGACGTCGACACACTGCTCGCGTCGGACCCGGCCGACGGCCACCACCAGCAGACCCAGGCGCTGCCGACCAGGAGGGCACCGAGCACATCGCTGGGATAGTGCACGCCGAGGTAGAGTCGTGACCCGCCGATGAGCAGCGGCGCGGCGAGGCCGATGACCGCCAGCGCACCGGCCGTGACGCGATTGGTCGCCAGTCGCGCAAGCAACAGGAAACCCGTGGTCCAAAGAATCGGCGCCATCATGGTGTGTCCCGACGGAAACGAGTACCACCCCGCCTCGCCCAGCCGCGGGATCACCGATGGTCGCGGCCGATGGAATGCCCACTTGAGCGCCAGATAGAGCAGCTCACCCACCACGCCGCTCTGGACATAGCGCATCGCCTGCGTGCGCGCGCCCAGTCGCCAGAGTAGCAGCGCGATTCCGAGCGCCATCGGCACCTCGAAGCTCCCGTCACCCGCGAGCGTGAACGCCAGCATCCAGTTGGTGCGTTCCGGCGTGCGCCAGCTCCCGATGATCCGAAGCGCGGTGTCGTCGAGGGTGGCCGTAACGCCAGTTGCCATCAGGGTGGCCACAAGACCAAACAGCGCGAACAGTGCGATGGCCGTGCGCGAGGGACGAAGAGTGGACATGGGCGGGGAAGTTAACGCCCGAAGATGCTGCGCGTGAGATGATCCAGTGGCATGGTTGTCTCGCGCTGTTCCGCCGCCTGGATGCGCGGGGCATGCGCTTGCAACAGGTCACTGCGCGTCACGATGCCGATGACGCGATCCGTCGCCGCCGGATCGACGATCGCCAGCCGGCCGATGCCTTCGCGCACCATGATGTCGGCCGCGTCACGCAACGACTGCGACGGCAGGGCCGTGACGGGCGCCCGGCGCACCAGCGAGCGCAGCGTCGCGTTGGGCGTGACCCCAACCAGGTCGCGGCGTGTCAGGAGGCCGAGCAGCTCGCCCGTGGCATCGACCACCGGGAAGCCCTGATGGTGACTGCCATCCACGGAATCGAGCGTGGCGAGCAACTCGCCCGCGAGCCGCTCACCGTCCACGGTCACCACGGGGCTCGACATCGCCTGCTCCACATGCACGAGCGAGAGGTAGTCGGTGGCGTACTCATCGGGCACGACCACCCCCCTCCGCGCCAGTTTTTCGGTCATGATCGTGTGGCGATTGAAGATCCGCGAGATCAATGCCGCCGAGGTGCACCCTGCGAGCAGCGGCAGCAGACCCAGCGGCTGCCGCGTGGTCTCGAATGCGAACACCACCGAGGTCAGCAACGCCCGCGACGCACCGGCGAACATCGCGGCCATCCCCACGAGAGCGGCCACGGGCGGGGAGATGCCCAACCCGGGGAAGTGCGCGGCCAGCAAGGCGCCGGCGATTGCACCGAGTCCGCTGCCAAAGGTGAACAACGGGGCGAGTGTGCCGCCGGAGGTGCCGCTCCCGAGATAGCCGACCCAGGCGATGAACTTGAGGGTGATGAGCACGAGCAGCGTCCCGATGGCCAGCCGTCCCGCGAGGGCATCAAGAATGTTGTAGATGCCGATCCCGAGGATGCGTGGTTCCAGCAGGCCAAGGAGCCCCACCACGGTGGCACCGATCAGCGGCCACCACATCCAATGGATGGGCAGCCGTTCGTAGAGATCCTCGACCCGGTAGAGCGCCCGCGAGATCCCGACGGCGATGAATCCCACCACGCCGCCGAGCAGGGCGTAGCAGACCAGGGCAGCCCCGGTCGGTTCAGTCACATTGGGCATCGGGAAGACTGGTGCCGTGCCCAGCAACACCAGTCGCACCGCAGTCGCCGCGCACGCGGCCAGGGCCACCGGCATGATGGAACGGGCGCGGTACTCGAACAACAAAAGTTCCACCGCCAGCAGCACGGCAGCCACCGGCGTGCCGAAGGTGGCCGCCATGCCGGCCGCGGCGCCGGCCGCCAGCAGCACCTTGCGCTCGTCGGCGGTGACATGCATCACCTGTCCCAACAGCGAGCCGATGGCTCCGCCGGTGGCGATGATCGGACCCTCGGCGCCGAAGGGTCCGCCGGTGCCGATGGCAATGGCCGCCGAGAGTGGCTTGAGCACGGTGAGCTTGGCGGGAATCCGGGAATCGGCGTGAAGAATCCGATCGATGACCTCGGGGATCCCGTGGCCGCGGATGGCCTCCGAGCCCCAGCGTGCGAGAATGCCGATGAAGAGCGCGCCCGCGACCGGTACCAGCAGGATGCGGATCCCGCCGACGAAGACCTCGGGGTTCGCCGGCGCGAGCGACACGGCGCCATCGAAGGCGAGATGCGTGATCAGGTTGATCATCGCGATCAGGAAGGCCGCAGTGCCACCGGCGGCCAAACCGACCCCGATGGCGAGGCCAGTGATCAGGAGCAGTCGGCGCTGGCTCGGGTCGTCGGTCATTGCTCGGCGATGCGCAGCGTGAGTCCCCGACGACAGCTGTCACAGCTCAGGTCCATCGGCGCATCGGCCGTGTGGTAGCCGAAGCCGCCGCCGATGCGATTCTTGGCCTCGCACGCAGGGCAGGCCAGCCGCATCGGCTTGAGTCGAGCCGACGCGCGCAACTGCTTCATGGCCGCCACGATCCCGACCACCAGCATCAGCGGGATGCCGACAAGGTGGATGATCGGCACCGGGATGAGCATGGCCGCGCCACCAAGACCGAGCAGGAGAAACACCCCGGCGCGGAGGGCGCGCTGGGGCGGGGAAAAGCGTTGGAGTGTCCCGGACGCGGTGGTGACAGACCCGCCTGATGACTCCAGCGACACGGTGACGGCATGATCCGACATGGTCAGCGATTCTCGAAGAGGAGGGGCGCCAGCTCGGGGTACAACCCGAGGCGCGCAATGAGTGGCGTGAGCCCTCTCGTGAGGGCACGGATTTCCCGCGGTGACATCGACTCGAGCGCCGCGAGCAGGATCTCCACTGGCGCTTTGGGTGCGCGGGCCAGCAGCCGCCGCCCACCTGGTGTGATGGAGAGCATGACCCGCCGCCCATCGAGCGGCGACTTCTCCTTCTCCGCCAACCCGGCCGAAACCAGGCGGCTGAGCAGGGCCGACACCGTGTTGGGTCTGGCGCTCAAGCGCTCCGCGAGCTCAGACACCGACGGATGGGTTTCGGTGGCGAGTTGCCGGAGCAGGAAGAGTTGGGCGTTGGTGATGCCAGTGCTCGACTCGACTTCTCGGGCAGAGAAGTCGAGCGCCGCGACGAGGGCGCGGACTTGCTGCAGCGAATGGGATCGCGCACGGTTGTGCATCAACGTTGATATATAATGGCCTGCGGTGCCGTTCAAGCCCCCCGGCCGGCCTCGACTCGGATAGCGGCGAGGAATTCATCAACATCGACCGCTTGGTGCGCCCAGCTGGTCATCCAGCGGACCTCGCCCGTGGCCTCGTCCCAGACATAGAAGTGGAAGCGCTCCTGTAGTCGCTCGGTCACCGGGCGGGGGAGGATCGCAAAGACGGCGCTCGCCTCGACGGCTTGGGTGACGCGCACGCCGGGAACCCCGGCGAGGCCGTCAGCCAATCGGCGCGCCATGGCATTGGCCTGACGCGCATTCCCGAGCCAGAGGTCGTCCTCGGCCAAGGCGAGAAACTGGGCGGCGAGGAATCGCATCTTGGATGCCAGCTGAGCCGACTGCTTCCGGAGATACTTGAGCTCCCCCCGAAGGGCGGGGTCGAGCACCACAACGGCCTCGGCGCCCAAGCCGCCGTTCTTGGTGGCGCCAAAGGAGAGGATATCGACACCGGCATCGCGGGTGAACGCACGCACCGGGAGGTCGAGAGCGGCGGCGGCGTTGGCGATCCGCGAGCCGTCCATGTGCACCCGCATTCCGAGTTCGTGGGCGGTGGCGCAGAGCGCGGTGATCTCGTCGCGCGTGTAGATGGTGCCGTACTCGGTGACCTGGGTGATCGACACGGCACCCGGTTGCACGTGGTGCTCGTTGCCGATGCCGATGGCGGCGGTGCGGATCATCGCCGGGGTCAGCTTGGCATCGGGCGTGGGCACATCAATCAGCTTGCAACCCGTGAGCAGTTCGGGGGCGCCGCATTCATCGACCTGGATGTGGGCCTGCGCCGTGCAGATGATCGCCTGCCACGGCCGGACCAGCGCTCGCAGCCCCACCACGTTGGCACCAGTGCCGTTCCAAGTCAGGAACGCCTCAGTGTCCTCAGCGAACTGCTGACGGAACCACGCGCGCGCGCGTTCGGTCCAGGGGTCGTCGCCATAGGCGACGGCGGGACCCTGATTGGCGGCGAGCATCGCCTGCAGCACCGCGGGATGTGCCGGGGCGGTGTTGTCGCTGGCGAATTCTCGTGCGAGCGTCACGCCTCATCTGCCTTGGGAGGATCCGTCACGTTGTCTTCCCACAACGCCATCACATTGCCGTCGGGATCGGCCACCATGGCCATGATGCCGAAGCCCTGCTGGGTCGGCTCGGCCACAAAGGTGACGCCCGCCTCGCCGAGCCGGGAACAGAGCGCCAGCAGCTCCGGCACCGCGAAGGTGATGCCGGTGTGGCGCCCCACCATCGCCTTGGCATCGGGGTGCTGCGCCGGATGGACGCCGAGGTGCGGGGGACCCTCGAGGAATTCGAAACCGAAGGAACCCTGCTTCCAGAGCGGGAGCCCGAGCTGGTCCTCATAGAAGACACGTGCGCGCTCAAGGTCAGTGACGAAGATGGCGAAGGAATGCAGCGTAGGCGTCATGAATCAACCAGGATATCGCGCGCGGCGACGGCCGCGCGCACGTTGCGGCGCATCCGATCGAGTCCGGGACGCGCCAGGGAAGTGTCGCCGTAGGTCTGCTGGAACTCGGCGTCGGTGAGCAGCTCGAAGGCCGCTGGATCACGACGATCGGGCACGGAGCGCTGCGAAAACTCCGCCACCGTGGTCGGGGTGGCAAATTTCTCGTTCCACGGGCAGACCTTGTTGCAGATGTCGCAGCCGAAGGCCCAGCCGCTCCAGTGCGGCAACAGTGCCTCAGGCAGCGGTTGCTTCGACTCGATCGTCAGATACGAGAGGCAACGGGTCGCATCGAGGAGTCGCTCATCGACGAAGGCGTCGGTCGGACAGGCATCGAGACAGCGGGTGCAGCTGCCGCAACGATCGAGGTCGAGCGGCACATCCGTGGGAAGCGCCAGGTCGGTGAACACCGTGCCGATGAAGGTCCACGACCCGATGCGAGGGTGGATCAGCATGGTGTTCTTGCCAACCCACCCGAGGCCGGCGCGCTCGCCGAGTTCGCGCTCCGGCACCGGACCGTCATCGATCCAGACATGCGCCAACCCCGCCCCGCGCGCCTTGAGCCACTCCGCCAAGTGATGCAGCCGGCCGTGGGTCACCAGATGGTAGTCCATGCCGCGGGCGTAGCGTGCGATCTGATAGCGATCACCGGGTGCGGGCAACTCCTCGTCGGGCGCCGCGTAGTTCTCGAGCACCACGATGGCGCGAATGGCACCGGGCGTGACGGTGCCGGGTGCCTTGCGTTTCCGAGCCTGACGGTGGAGGTAGCGCATGGTGCCACCGTACCCGGCGGCGAGCCAGCGGTCGAGTGCATCGCCACGCGTGCTGGGAGCCAGATCGGCAATGCCGCAGGCCACGAAGCCGATGCGCAGCGCCTCGGCCTTCACCTCTGCCGCGGTGGGCACGCTCACCGGGGTGGCGCCGCGATGCGCGCGGCGTATTCCCCAGTTTCGCCGGTGATCAGCCGCGCGCCGCTGCCGTAGGTGAGGTACGACCACGCCCACTCGATCAACACCAGCAGCCGATTGCGGAAGCCGATGAGGTAGGCGATATGGACGAAGATCCAGGTCAGCCAGGCGAGGAATCCACCAAAATGCAGCCGCCCAAGATTCGCCACCGCCTGGCCGCGTCCGATCACGGCGAGTTCACCCTTGTTCCAGTAACGGAAGGGCGTACGCACGCGCCCGCGCACCGACGCCCGGATTGCCTTGGCCGCGTACTGCCCCATCTGGATCGCTGCGGGGCAGACCGCCGGAACCGCGTGCGCGTCGGCACCCTGCTGGAAGGCTGCGGCATCGCCGAGGACGAAGAGTTCAGGATGACCAGGCACGGTGCAGTCCGGCTCGACCACCACGCGACCCTGCCGATCAAGTGGGGCGCCGATGGTGCCCAGCAGCGGTGAAGCCTGATTGCCGGCCGCCCACACCACGGTGGTCGAGGGAATGCGCCATCCCGAGGCCTCGACCGCGTCCTCATGGATCGCGGTGACGAGGGTGTTCTCGCGCACCTCGACGCCGAGCGCGCGCAGGTCGCGCTTGGCCCGCTCGGAGAGCGAGGGCGGATAGGTCGAGAGGATTCGTGGGCCGCCCTCGAGCAAGAGCACGCTCGCCTCGCGCGGGTCGATGTGCCGGAAGTCACGCGCCAGGGCAAAGCGCCGGATCTCGGCCAGGGCACCCGCCACCTCGACGCCCGTGGGGCCGCCACCCACCACCACGAAGGTCAGGTATTGATGCCGGAGCTTGGGGTCGGGCTCCCGCTCGGCCCATTCGAACGCCAGTAGCACGCGGCGGCGAATCTCGAGTGCATCCTCGATGCTCTTGAGTCCCGGTGCGAGCGCCTCCCACTCGGGATGGCCGAAGTAGGCGTGTCGAGCTCCGGTGGCAACGGCGCAGTAGTCGTAGGCGACGGTCTCGCCATCCGCCAACACGACCGCCCGATTCGCCACGTCGATGCGCACCACCTCGCCAAGGAGGACGTCGACGTTGCGCTGTGATCGCAGGATCGAGCGGATGGGCGAGGCAATGTCGCTGGGGTTGAGCGCCGCGGTGGCGACCTGGTAGAGCATCGGCTGGAAGAGGTGGTGATTCCGGCGATCGATCATCGTCACTCGGACGGGGGCACGCCGGAGCCCCTTGGCCAGATAGAGCCCCGCGAACCCACCTCCCACGATGACCACGTGCGGCACGGCCGGGACGGTCATACTCCCATCGTCTCCCGTCGCCACTGCGCGAATCGCACGACATCCTCCACCGGGGGTACGGCCGCTTCGTCGCCGTAGGCGGTGTACATGCGCCAGCGGAGATAGGTCGGATCAGGCAGTGGCAGGAACGGGGCACGGCGAACCCAGTGGAGCCGACGGAAGGCCCAGGCCGTACGCACCAGGTCGACGGCCAGCCGCGGGGAGCGGAGGCCTCGCAAGAGGAGCGCGGCCGTCAGGGCTCGCCACGACCCGCGATAGCGGGAGTCGACGTCGGGGTGCTGGTTCACCCGGAGGAACGTAGGGGAGCGGTGCTCCAGTGTCATCCCGCAGGGGGTGCCGTCCCTATATTTCCGACGATGCCACTCACCCCTGCGCCGACGCTCGATCAGCCGCTCGCTCACTGGCGGGACCACTTCCCGATCTTCGAGCAGATCACCTACCTGAACTCCTGCTCGCTCGGGCCGCTCTCGCGTGCGTCCCGGACGCGGATCACCACCTTTCTCGACCAGTGGGAGGCGCGCGGCGCCGCCAACTGGTACGATGTCTGGTGGGAGGCACTCGCCGAACTGCGCACGCGCTACGGTCGGCTCGTGGGGGCCCAGGCCGGTGAAATTGCCTTGCACCCCTCGGTCTCGAGCATTTTGGGCGTGGTGGGAAGTGCCATCGGGCGCCGGGGACGCCGGAAGATCGTCACCACGATGCTCGACTTCCCCACCCTGCCGTACCAATGGTTGGCGAAGGACGTCGAGGTCGTGCTGCTCGAGAGTCCGGATGGCGTCTCGGTCCCAGTGGACGCGTTCGCCGCGGCAATTGACCATCGCACGGCGCTGGTGGCGACCAGTCATGTCTACTTCACGTCCGGCGCGATCCAGGATGTCGCCGCTGTGGCCGAGCTCGCGCGGCAGCACGGTGCCCTGTCGCTGGTGGACGGATATCATGGCGTGGGCCAGCTGCCGGTGGATGTCGCTGCACTGGGCGTCGATTTTTATTGTTCCGGCGGGCTCAAGTGGCTGCTGGGTGGCGCCGGCGTGTGCTTTCTCTACGCCAGACGCGCCACGACGCACGACCTGCTCCCCACCACCACCGGCTGGTTCGCACACCGGGATCAGTTCGCATTCGATCCGGCGCACCTGACCTTTCACGATGATGCGCGGCGCTACGAACAGGGCACGCCGCCCATGCTCCCGGTCTACGCTCAACTCGGCGGCCTCGATGTGTTGGAACAGGCCGGCGCCG
This sequence comes from Gemmatimonadota bacterium, assembly GCA_040002895.1. Classification (GTDB taxonomy): domain Bacteria; phylum Gemmatimonadota; class Gemmatimonadetes; order Gemmatimonadales; family GWC2-71-9; genus Palsa-1233. The sequence goes on along the minus strand of JBDUDP010000010.1, from coordinate 2,866 downwards.
TGGCGATCCGCCAGGTTGCCAGCGCCCTCACCGAAGAGCTGATCGAACTGGCGCGCGCGCGCGGCATGACCCCCAAGGTGGCCCCCACCGCTGCGCAGCGCAGTGCCATTGTCATGCTGCCGAGCACGGATCCGCACGGTGATGTGGCCCGTCTCGCCGATGCCGGCTTCATTGTGGATGCACGCCCGGGCCATGTGCGTGTCTCTCCCTACTTCTACAACGTGGCGGACGATCACCGCGCGTTCCTCGAGGCCTTTGCCAATGTCTGAATCGACTCCCCCGCGCGCGCCCACCCAGCGCCCGGCGGCCAAGCCCACCGAGGATGAGAAGCTCCTCAACATCCCCCTGACGGAGGATGCCCTGCGTGTCCGACGCTCCTCCGATTCGTGGCGCGTGCTCCGGATCCTGGGGGAATTCGTCTGGGGATTCGAGAATCTGCAGCATGTGGCGGGCGGCGTGTCGATCTTTGGTTCGGCGCGCACCAAGCCCGACGACCCGATGTATCTCGCGGCCGAGAAGACCGGTGCGCTCTTCGCGCGGGCTGGGGTGCCGGTGATCACCGGCGGGGGGCCCGGGATCATGGAGGCCGCCAACAAGGGGGCGTTCGAGGCCGGTGGGCTCTCGATCGGATGCAACATCGAATTGCCCCACGAGCAGCACACCAATCCCTACCTCACGCAATCGCTCGACTTCAAGTTCTTCTTTGTGCGCAAGACCATGTTCGTGAAGTATGCCATCGGGTATGTGGTGTTCCCGGGTGGCTTCGGGACGCTGGACGAGTTGTTCGAGGCGCTCACGCTCATCCAGACCGACAAGGTCACCGATTTTCCGATCGTGCTCTTCGGCACCAGCTATTGGAGCGGGCTGCTGAAGTGGATCATCGACACCATGCTGGCCGAAGGAAAAATCTCTGAGGGCGACCAGCGTCGATTCATGGTCACCGATGATCCGGCCGAGGCCGTACGAGCCATTGAGGAATGTCGTCGCCGGATGCACATCACGATGGTCGAGCCGTGAGGGAGGGGCAGGCCGGCGCGACGAGCTCGCGGGCATGGCTCGCGCTCGGCCTGCTCTCGTTCGTCAACCTGCTCAACTACCTCGACCGCAATATCATCTTTGCGTTGTTCGAGCCCATCAAGCGCGACCTCTCGTTGACCGACACCCAGTTGGGATGGCTCGGATCGGCCTACATCCTGGTGTTCTCCGTCGCGGCGCTCCCATTTGGCGTGATCAGCGACCTCAAAAGCCGCAAGACCGTGATCGCGGGTGGTGTGGCCCTCTGGAGTGCCTTCACCTTCCTGGGCGGCCTGGTCCGGAATTACTGGCAGCTCTTCATCTGTCGCGCGAGCGTCGGCATCGGGGAGGCGGCGTACGGTCCGGCCGCGGCCTCGATGGTCGCCGATTATTTCCCCGGGAAGGACCGCGCCGTGGCGATGAGCGTCCTCGCCGCGGGCATTCCGGTGGGCGGCGTGCTGGGACTGTTGCTGGGGGGATGGCTGGAAGGCATCTATGGCTGGCGCGTCGCCTTCATGGCGGTCGGATTGCCGGGCTTCCTCTGTGCCGTGCTGGTTTACCAACTCAAGGATCCCACCCGCGAGGACGACCCGCTGACCTTTCGCGGCGTGCTGTCTGACTTGGAGCTCGGCCTGCGCGGCGTCGTGCGTCAGCTCTACCCGGCGCTTGGCATGCTCGCGATCGGCCTGCTCGCGGCCTGGGTGCTGAATCGCCAGTATGGTGTGGATTCCAAGAAGGACACGGCGGTGCTCGGTGCCGCCATCGGCATTGGTGTGGCCTTGACGATCTTCCGGTGGGTGCGTCTGGTCCAGCTCGACCGGCGCGATGAAACGCCCTTCACCTCGGAACTCGACAGCGCCGTCGACAACCTGCAGCGTGCCGGTCGCCTGGTGCTCCGCACGCCGACGCTGGTGTATGTCTTCCTGGCTGGTGCGATGATCTCGTTCGGGATGAACGGCATCGTGGGATGGGGACCCACCTTCATGACCCGCGAGTTCTCGCTCTCAGCCGGGACGGCAGCGGGCCTGCTCGGGAAGTGGGGATTGCTGTCCGGCGTCGCCGGCGCATTGACGGGCGGTCTCGTGGCCGATCGGTTGCGCCGGTGGACCGACCGCGGCCGCGTGCTCACGGTGGCCGCAGGATTCCTGGTGGGAGGGCCGCTCGCGATCTGGTTGCTCACGGTGCGGGACATCGACCTCTTCATGCCGATCTTTGCCGTCGCCTTCTTCTTCCTCTCCTGGTACAACGGCCCCATGGCCGCGGTGATCTTTGACGTGGTGCCGGCGCGCGTCGGGGCCACGGTGAGCGGCGCCTATCTCCTGTTCATTCATCTCGCCGGTGACGCCATTGCCTTCCCACTCGTGGGCACGCTGTCCGATCGCTTCGGGCTCGATCGCGCCGTGATGGTGCTGCCGGTGGTGGCGCTCATCGGCGGCGTGGTGATGCTCGGCGCCATGCGCACCGTGGGTCGTGACATGGCACGGGCCGCGCGACACTGAGGTCCGGGGCTCAGCGGCCCCAGATGTGGAGCAGCTCCGACACCACCCGCTCCCCCTCGTCCGCGTCCCCGGACCGAATGGCATCGGTGACGCAGTGGGTCAGGTGGTTCTGCAGCAGCAACTTGCCCACACTGCGCAACGCCTCCTGGACCGATGCGATCTGCACCAGCACGTCGGCACAGTAGCGCTCCTCATCGACCATCTTCTGCAGTCCCCGGACCTGACCCTCGATGCGCCGCAGTCGCTTCGCGAGCGCGTCCTTGGTCTCCGAGGGGACGTGGGTGGCTTTGTGCATGCGGGGCGCTCCGAGGAAAGGGGTGGTGGACGAGAGACGAGAGACGAGAGACGAGAGA
>JBDUDP010000009.1:0-53576 GCA_040002895.1 Gemmatimonadota bacterium | reverse complement strand
GCTGGGCGCCGGCCTGTTCCGGACTCATATAGGTCACGGTGCCGACGGCGAAGCCGGATTCCGTGATCCGGTCGGCGGCCGACATTTCGAGTGCCTTGGCGACGCCGAAGTCGGCGATCATGGCGTGGCCGTGCGAGAGCAGGATGTTGCCCGGCTTGATGTCACGGTGGACGAACCCCGCGGCGTGCGCGTGCGCGAGCCCTTCCGCGACCTCTCCCGCGAGCCGCACCGCTTCGGCGAGCGGCAGCCGACTCTCGCGCTGCAACCGGTGGCCGAGGGACTCACCCTCGATGTAGGGCATCACGAAGTACGGCATCCCGGCCGCCTCGCCCGAGCCCAGGACAGTCACGATGTTGGGGTGCTGGAGTCCGGCGGTGATCTGGATCTCGCGAGTGAAGCGAGTTCCCCCGGCTGACATCGCGATATCGGGGCGGAGCACCTTGATGGCGACTTGCGCGTTGTGCTGGAGGTCGCGGGCGAGGTACACCGTGGCCATCCCGCCGCGGCCGATCTCGCGGAGCAACTCATAGCGATCCGCCAGGGCGGTCGCGAGTGCGTCCTTCGAGTCATCGGCGGTGGACAATGGGGGCTCCCGGAATTCCGGACGAGTGGAAATGGTGTGGCGACGTGGCCGATGGTGGGAAGGTGATTGTGCCGGATTTTGGGGCTTTGCGCAAGGGAGAAGGGACGAGAAAGGAGAGAAGAGAGAGGAGAGAAGAGAGAGGAGGGGGTGTTACCCGGGTGCTGTCATCCTGAGCGAAGCACCCCGAAGGGGTGCGGAGTCGAGGGAGGTGGTCTCGAGGGAGAGATGAGAAACGAGAGAAGAGAGGGGAGGGGGTGTTACCTGGGGGCTGTCATCCTGAGCGAAGCACCCCAGAGGGTGTGGAGTCGAAGGAGGTGGTCTCGAGGGAGAGATGGTGCTCCCTCGACCGCGGGAGGTTGTTACGATCTCACGAGGTGCTCGCCGGCCTGCGCTTGCGCGGCACCTGACTCTGCAAGAGGCCGCTGTTGGGTGAAATCTCGTCGCCGTGCTCGAGGACGAGCTGCATCTCGAGGAGCAGATCGAGGTCGCGACGAACCGTCCGGTCGGAAAGTGTTGCGTAGTGTCTGGCGATCTCCGGCGTGAGCAGTCTCACGGACCCGATTGATGTCCACTGACCGATCGGCAAGGAGAGCGCGAGGAGCTGCTGGCGCTTGTGCACCGACTTTTTGGTGTATTTGCGATCGGCAAAGCGGTCGTAGATCAATTTGCGCCAGGTGATCTCGAATTGACTGCGCTGGATTTCCGTCAGGGTCTTCCGCAGCCCATCACGAAACCCTTGTACGGCGTAACTGATGAATCCTGACAGGTCATTCTGTCGATAGGCGAGGTCGATCTGGCGGTAGTACTCGCTTCGCGTCTCATTGTAGAAATTCGAGAGAATGTGCGATGCGATGTCGGGGTTGCCCGCACGGAGCAACAGGGAGAACTCGACCAGCCGGCCCGTGCGACCGTTGCCGTCGCCGAAGGGGTGAATCCACTCGATATAGAGATGCGTGACAATGGCCTGGATCACGGCATCGTCGAAGCTCTGGCCCGCCGAAAAGTGGAACTCCTGCGCCAGCCACCGGCACATGGTCTCCACCAGCTCGGGTACATCCTCGTGCTCTGGCGTACGATAGGGGCCAACCACACGGTTATCGCGGCGGAACTCTCCGGGGATCGCGTCGAAGTGCGCGCCGAGGTTTTGCCCGATCATGCGGTGGAAGCGGAGGAGGAGTTGCGGCGAGATCAGTTCGGATTGATTGCCACCGGCGACTTCGTCGAGCAGGGTATTGAAGGCGTCGAGGATGTTCCGGACCTCGACCTGCTGGTATTCCTTGCTGGGGGGGAGGGTTGCCCCTGCGGCGACCTGCCGCACCTCTTCCTCCGACAGGGTGTTGCCCTCGATCGCGGTCGTCGCCTGGGCACCCTTGGTCAGGGATACGGTCAGCAGCCTTTCGTGATAGTTGGGCAGCAGCGGTGTATTGGAGATGGCCTGGATGATGGCGTCGCATTGTCCGAGCTCGTACTGAGTCCGGGGGGTGATTTGCCAGTGCCGACGAAAGGAGAGGTGAGGGTAGCTGCCGCGCATTGATACCGCCAATTGGTGTGCCAAATAGTATACACTATTTGTCCAGTCGCCGCTATCGTGTTTGATAGCAACATGTTGCGAATCAAAAATTAGGCCGTTCCAAGGACATTTGTTGGGCACTTATGGGGCATCTATCTGCTGCTTGGCCCGGAAGCTCACGAATGAGGGTGGGTTCTCAGGTACGGAGGGGCGCGGTCCGGTACCAGCTCGTGGGGTCGCCGTTCCTTGCGGGAACTGCGGTTCGGCGTAAACGTTGGAGGAGGACATCGCAGTTGCCCGACTGTCACACCCGTCCGCGAGCTTCCCAGGCCGAGGACGGCCCCCGCACTCTTCGGGACAGAGGCTAGAGCTATTCAACGGAATCTGATACTCCCGAAACGACTATCGCCCCTGATGGGGTGATTGGTCGTTGGTAGGTCGTCGTGACCCCAGTCCTTGGGGCGCTACATCTATATGAGGGGAGTATCAGTTGTCGAGGCGAGGGGAGCCGTACGACCCGGCGTGGCTGGTCGCGCTGGCGCGTGAGCAGTATCCGGAGGAGCCGGAAGTTGCGGCGGCATTCGAGAAGTGTGTCTGGGTGTATCGCGAGACCGAGTTGGTGGTCCATTTCGTGGACAACCGGCGACCGAATCAGGTTGGGTCGTCGTGGCAGTGTGATACCAATTTGACGCTGGAAGATCCTGTTGAGGGAACGCTCGTTGTCGATTGGCTGAAGGGCGGGCGGGTTGGGGGGATTGAGTTTTTGACCCGGGTGCTCGATGCCGAATATCCCTAAGAACCGAGGACTTGGGGTTCGTCCGCGCAAACGAGTCACAGTGAATATTGCGGTGAGAAGGCCTTCTGGACGCCGATTCCCGGATTCACAGAAGACCTGCCGTTGCGTGACCCGAACAGGAACAGGCACCCCGTGGCGACAGCTCGCCATGATAAGCAAAGCCAGTGGTGTCAGTCCGTTGTAGCCACCCCCAAGGCCGCCAGGTATCGATAGGTCTGATCGTAGTACCCTGGCGCCCGCGTCGGATCTCCCTCATCCCCCGGCGGCACGAAGATCACCATCCCCTGCCGTGCCCGTGTGAGTAGCACGCGATAGGCATTCACGAGGTACTGGCGTGCGTCGTCCTTCCTCACCTGTACCCAACTCGACCCGCGAAACCGATGATGGGACCAGCCCGACTCGGTGTACCGCAGGTCGGCATCCCAGTTTACGCAGATCCAGTCGAGCTCAAGACCTTGGATCTGGAACTCGGTAGCCGCATCCTCGAGATACCACGACGACCTGGTGTCGGCGGCATCGTTAAGGAACCACTGCACCGGGTCAACGTTCACCCGAACATCAATGGCATGAGGCTTCAGACGCTCCGCCTGGGATGAGGCAACCAGACCATACCGCTCTGTTCCGCGTGCCTGCGCTCGAATCCAAGCCTTCGCTTTTGTGAGGTCGCGGGTCAGGACGATGGGATACTTGCGGGTGACTTCGCGCAGTAGCTCGCGTGCCGCATCGGTGTCGCAATCGAGCACCGCCTTCACAAACTCGGACACGCGTTCCGACCGAAACGATCGCATGGAGGTCGCGAGGTGGAGGTCGGGCTCCGGGCGGACCTCGCTCCCCACGGAGAGTGCCTGGATTGACTCAACAGCCGCGTACTCGCTCTCCGACAGCTTGGGCGAGAGGTAAACGCTCCAATGCGGATAGTGCTCCCGTACTGCATCGAGCCACGCCCCGATTCCCGCTTCGCCCGTGTGAATCTCCTGCCCACCACCTACGAGGCAGATGATGACCGACCAATCAGCATGTCGGTCCATATAGCCTATCAGGAACTGCGGTTCTGATTGATCGAAGTTCGGCCGATTCTTGCGGCGACGCATGAAATCGGAGGTCTTCGCTTGATTCCAAGCACGCTGAGCCTCGTCGAAGATGACGACGTGATCCAGCGGCGGGAGCGCCTCATCGCGAAGCCCATCGTCTCGAAAGTGGTGCACATTTTGAATAAAAGGCTTCACTTTTTGGGCGACCACACCCTTTCGCACGCTCTCACCGCGAGCCTTGGTGCGGGCGACCTCATCGCGGATCAGCGCCTCGCGAAGTACCGCCACCAGAGGTCCATTCCCCGAAAGGAAGACGGCGTGAGTCGGCGACGTCTCATCACGCTTCTGGGTCGCGACATTCAATCCAACCAGAGTTTTTCCCGCACCCGGTACACCAGTGACAAAGACAATTGCCTTCTGCTGCTTCTGTCGGGCCTCCTCAATGACTTCCTCGACGCGCTTCGAGGTGATCGCGAGATTCCGCGCGCCGGCGTCATTGCGCGAAATCGCCTCGACCGAATGGCGCGCGTAGAGCGCCTGCGCCGCCTCAATGATCGTGGGTGTAGGATGGTAGGGCGCTCGGCCCCAACCCTCTCCGTCGATGGGTGTGCCTGAGGTTTGGGCGAGCCCCTCTCGGATCACACTTCCCAGGTCAGTCGCGTTGCAGCAGCGTGGCGGCCGGACCCCGTCCGCGTGGGGTGGCGCCCAATCGGACTCGCTTTTGCGCGCACCGGTCGCAACCAGAATCGGGAGGATCGGGGCGTCGTGTGAGGCACGATGAAAGTTCTTCAGGTCGAGCCCGTAGTCCCACGCCTGGTTGACGTCGTCGCGGCTGTACTGGCGCTCACCGACCTTGAACTCGATGGGGAAGATGACCGGGCCCGAGATCAGCACCGCATCGATGCGGGTGCCAAGACGGGGGACGTCGAACTCGAGGTAGAGGTAGCCTTCGATTCCATCCAATGCGGCGGTGAGGATTTCGATCTCCCCTTCCCATGCGCCGCGCTGAGAAAGATCGACATCGAAATCACTCGACTTGGTGAGCTTTCCGAGCAGTTCGTCGGATGACCGGCTCCGGAACTCCGCCACCGGCATGCCCAAATACGCCGAGCTGCGTGCTCGGAGCGGGGTCTCGTTGGCTTTGGTCGGGGCGTCGTTCATTCGGCTCAAAGGGTGGGGGTCCGGAAAGCTCTCCCCGCTTTGGCCGATGCGCCAGGCTGGCGCGCCTCCCTCTCACTGCCAAAGCGTAGTTCGCTACTTTCGGGGAACTTTCGGCCTAGGTCTTGCGTACTTTGGTCCACCCGGAGGCGTGCCAAGCGTCTTTGAGGGTTGACGACGTTGTATTTATGCCCGAGGTTGGTGACGTGAGCGCACTTCAGTTTCGCGAAGACAAGGCGACCCAAGCATCCGCGCTTTTCCTCAAGCTCGGCTCTGGGCGCATGAACATTGTCAAGCTGATCAAGCTGCTCTATCTCGCAGACAGGACCTCGCTGATTCAGTGGGGCCGCCCACTCACATTTGACACGTTCTTTTCACTGAAGAATGGTCCGATTTGCAGCTCGACGCTCAATCTGATTAACGATCGAACTCTCTCCGAGGCACCTCGCTACTGGCGCCAGTTTATTTCCGAGCGTACTGAAAACGACGTCCTGCTGACACAAGAGCCGGAAAACGATCAATTGTCGGCGGCGGAAGAGTCGCTTATCAAGGAGACTTACGAGCGATTCGGAAGCATGACGGAGTGGCAGCTGGTGGAGTATACGCACCGGCTCCCGGAGTGGCAGAATCCGGGCAGCTCGCGCCTTCCGATTCTGCTGAGAGATATTCTCGTGCCCGAAGGGTATTCCGAGACCGAGGCAGAGGAGATCGCGTCGGAACTTGAGTACGTCTCCAAAATCCATTCTGAACTGCGGTAGCCGCCACAGTGTACGCCGGGACTGGGTTTCTCGACCGAGACACTCGGCGAACCGGCAAGCCGCACGTTTGGTTCCTCCTCACAGAGGTTGACGCAGAAAATCGTGTACTCGGTGTGATGCTCGTCACCAGGCGACGACATTCCGACGGCACCACTTCCATCCAGCCTGGAGAGCACCCCTTCGTGACGGTTGAAAGCGTCATCTCATATGGAGAGACGAAGCTTGTTCCAATCGACAAACTGCAGGTGTGGTTGGATGGCGGGCGGGCACTTCTGTTGGACTCACTCTCTCCGGAACTACTCTCCAGAATCGGGAATGGGCTGCGAGTTTCTGGCTTCACTCCGAACTGGGTGATCACCTACCTCGACCGCTGAACAATTCTGGGCCGACCCGCAGACTACGTAACTCCCCTAAGCTTCATGATCATCACCTCAATCTTTATCGCCGCTTCTGCATCCCGCACCTCCGCATGTCGCAACCCCACAAACTCATGCCACACGTGATCTAGTGCCGGATCCGCTTCGCCCCCATCACGGACCAGGTGGTAGAGCGTTGGGATACCGGCCGCTTCGGCGACGAACCAGAGGCCCTCAATCAGAGCCGCGCGGATCGACGCTTCGTTGTCGGGGCTCGCGATCCCGAGGAGGAGCACGTGGCCGAACGCCTTGTAGTTCCCCGCGTCGCGATAGAGGTATTCGAACCGGCAGCATGATTCAGGCATTCCACCAGGGTACCAGTGGCAACTCGTCAGCCGGGGACCCGATTTACGCAGCCCTCCAACGCACCTCCCACCAGATCGCCACACCACACCGCTGACACCGATCCATGGGTGAACGAGCCCAGCACGGTCAGGACGAAGATCCCTCGGACCAGGATGAGGCTGCCGACGAAACCGGCCAAGACCAGAGCCACCGGATTCTGGTCCGGCCACACCTATTTGTGCTCTGGGAAGGGATTGATAATATAATTAAAGATATATATTATGAAGAAATATCCATGATCAATATGTTGGTATGCTTGACATATATGCTTATCTAGATAACTTAACAAATATATGCACATACTATATGGCGTGACACAATGATCGATTCCGTCGCCTCTTCAATCGATTGGCGTCGCACAGTCCTCGGGCTCTCGCAAGTCGAAGTGGCTCGGATGGCGGGAACAACCCAGTCCTCCGTGTCCAGGCTTGAGAGAGGGACGCTCGACGCACGGATCTCGACGCTCACCGAGACGGCGAGAGCATTGGGGATGGACCTTCGGCTGATTCCCAGGGAAATCCTTCCCAAGGTGGACGAGATGTTGCAGACAATGCAGCAGGCAACCGAAAAGAATGGGGAGTCGGGAGAGGAACCTCTCTATACGCTCGATGAATACGAGGAAGATCCAGGTTGACCACCAGCGCCGAGGTGGCGGTTCTCGGAGTGTGGCTCGGTGCGCGCAGGGTCGGCACGCTGGTACGACTCCCCGACGATCGCATCACCTTCGCGTTCGACCCGGAATACAGGAATGACCAGACTCGGGAAATCCTGAGCCTCGGATTCAAGGGCAAGGAAGGCGGGTTGGTGACCGTCAAGACGACGCAGACCCGGCTGCCTCCGTACTTCTCGAACCTGCTGCCTGAAGGACCGCTGCGGACCTATGTGGCTGCGAGAGCCGGGATCAAAGAAGTGCGCGAATTCCCTCTGCTGGCGCTCGTAGGCGGCGACCTGCCCGGCAACGTTCGGGTGATCGCGGAGTCTCACGGGCCGTCGGCTGCGGAACCACGAGCAATGCCCCAAGGAGAGCGTGGACCACTGAAGTTCTCACTCGCTGGAGTCCAGCTGAAATTCTCGGCACTCGAGTCGGCGAGCGGAGGGTTGAGTGTTCCGGTCTCCGGAGCAGGCGGTGACTGGATCCTGAAACTCCCGTCAGGCAACTACGGCGACCTTCCACGGCACGAACACGCGATGCTGGAGTTGGCCCGCGCAACAGGCCTCTCGGTACCACAGCTGCGACTGGTCAAGTTGTCGGATGTCGAGAATCTCCCGGAGGACATTCCCTGGCGCGAGGATGTCGCGCTGGCCGTTCGGCGTTTTGATCGACGTGACGGAGAGCGGCTACACATGGAAGACTTCGCGCAGGTGTTCGGGGTGTATCCGGACGAGAAATACACCAAGGCCAGCAGCGAAAATATCGCGCGCGTGCTCTACGCGGAAAGCGGACTCGATCAGCTGCTTGAACTGGTGCGACGACTGGTGTTCACCGTCCTGATCGGCAACGCCGATATGCACCTCAAGAACTGGTCACTCCTCTATCGCAACGGGAAGCATCCCGTGCTCGCGCCGGCGTATGATTTCGTCGGTACTGTCGTCTACCTCCCGGGCGATCGGATGCTGGCACTGAGCATCGGCGGGAGCAAGTCGATGGATGAGATTGGGCTCGATCACTTTGTGCGCTTCGCCAACCGCGCCGGCGCGCCGATTGCCCCTATCACTGAGATCGTACAGCAGACCGTGGCCAGTTTCAAACAGGCGTGGCGCAACTTCGAGGTGTTTGGCGGAATGTCGGATGGTCATCGTGAGGCAATCGACGCGCATCACGCAAAGCTGAAACTGTGGCACGCCGGCTAGCCGACCGAGGCTGGTCACGTCCGTGCTGCACGCTCGTATCGTCCGAATCAGCTCCCTCGACTTCGCCCGCTACGCGGGCTTCGCTCAGGATGACAACCTTGAAGCCATTCCTTGCGGTTACTGCCGCCCTGACTCTAGCTCTCCCCCTCTCCGCCCAACAATCGCCCGACCTCGCGATGCTCGCCCGCATTCGCGACGAAGCGACCACCCACTCGCACGTCAGCGCGACCTTCGATCAGCTCGCCAACGTGATCGGGCCGCGACTCACCGGATCACCCGGCTTCAAGCGCGCCGTCGACTGGAGCACGGCCGAGCTCATGCGCTACGGCCTGAGCGGCGTGCATCAGGAGAGCTGGCCATTCGGGCGGGGTTGGCAATTCGATCACATGACGCTCGAGATGCTCGAGCCGTGGTATCTCCCGCTCACCGGCTTCCCCGAGGCGTGGACACCCTCCACCAAGGGCGAGCTCGTTAGCACACCGATCTACCTCGGCGAGGATGCCGACTCCGCTACGGTGCGCGCCCGCGGCACCACACTGCGCGGTGCGATCGTCCTCGCCACCGCACCGCAGACCCAATTCATCACCGCCGATCGCGCGGAGCCGTCGCTGACCGACTCGGCCGTTCGCATCGGGGCTCCGCCATTCTTCAATGCCCGCCTTCCGGCCCCCAGCGGGACGTTGAACCGCATCCTCCGCGACGCCGGCGCGGGCGTGATGCTCAGGCCGACGCAGGGCCAACACGGCACCAGCTTTGTCCTCGGCAGTCGCGCCACGCCGCTCGACGCCACGCCGTCGATCGTGCTCGTGGCGGAGCAGTACAACCTGCTGGTGAACATCGCGAAGAGCGGCGCGCCGCTGAAGCTTCGTGTACGGGTCGACACGCGCTCCCTCACTGCCGACACCAACGGCTACAACGTGATCGCCGAAATTCCCGGGACTGATCCAAAGCTGAAAGTCGAGGTGATCCTCCTCGGCGCCCATCTCGACTCGTGGCACTCGGCCACCGGCGCCACCGATAACGCCGACGCCGCGGCATCGCTGATGGAGGCGATGCGCATTCTCAAGACCCTGGGCGTGACGCCGAAGCGCACCATCCGCATGGCGCTCTGGGGTGGCGAGGAGGAGGGGCTGCTCGGCTCACGGGCCTACGCCGAGGCGCACCTGGCCGGCCCGGAACACGCGGCCGAACGGGCCAGGACGGTGCTCTACCTCAACTCCGACCCTGGCACGGGGCCGATCTACGGCTGGTACATGGAAGAAAACCCGGCCATGAAGGCGACCTTCGACGCCTGGCTCGACCCCCTCAAGCCGCTGGGCGCGCGCCGCAATGTGATCGCGAAGATCGGCAACACCGACCACGTCACCTTCGCGGCCCTCGGCATCCCTGCCTTCAACTCGCTTCAGGACTACCGCGATTACGACACCCGGGACCACCACACCAACATGGACTTCGCCGACCGGGTCAATCCGGCCGACCTGATCCAGAACGCGGTGGTGCTGGCCTTCTTCGCGTGGCAGGCGGCGAACAGGTGAGAGAAACGAGAGAGGAGAGAGGAGAGAAGAGGAGAGTGACGGCGTCTTCGCCCCAGCCCCCCTCGCTAAGGCCAGGGTGACCGCACCTCCTCTCTCCTCTCTCTTCTCTCTTCTCTCATTTGACCCTAGCTTTACCACTCTCCCAGCTCGGGACACTCGTGGATCTTCGCACCCAACTGCAGCAGCACCTCGGCGACGCCTTCACCCTCGAGCGCGAGCTCGGCGGCGGCGGCATGTCGCGCGTCTTCGTGGCCCACGAGGTGCGCCTCTCCCGCAAGGTGGTCATCAAGGTCCTGAGCCCGGAGTTGGTGCAGGGACTCAACGCCGAGCGGTTCGAGCGCGAGATCCTGCTCGCGGCCTCGCTGCAGCAGGCCAACATCGTCCCGGTGCTCGCGGCCGGGGAGGTCGAGGGCCTCCCCTACTTCACCATGCCGTTTGTCGAGGGCGAGTCGCTGCGCACCCGCCTCGGTGGCTCCGGCCTGCCGATCGCCGATGTGCTGGCCATCCTGCGCGATGTCGCGAAGGCGCTCGCGTACGCCCATAGCCGCGGCATCGTCCATCGTGACATCAAGCCCGACAACGTCCTGCTCTCGGGCGGGACGGCGGTGGTCACCGATTTCGGCATCGCCAAGGCGCTCAGCGCCTCGCGCAACGAGACTGGCGCGACGCTGACCTCCGTCGGCACCAGCATCGGCACCCCGGCCTACATGGCACCGGAACAGATCGCCGGCGACCCGAACATCGATCACCGGGTCGATCTCTATGCCCTCGGCTGCATGGCGTACGAGCTGCTTTCGGGGAAGTCGCCGTTCGCCGACCGGACGCCGCCCAAGATGCTCGCCGCGCACCTGAGCGAGAAACCCGCTGCGATCGGCTCCTTCCGCGGCGATTCGCCCGGGGCGCTCAACTCCCTGGTGATGCGACTGCTCGAGAAGGACCCGGTGGACCGGATCCAGAGCGCCAGCGACGTGCTGCGCTCCCTCGACGGCATGAGCACCTCCTCGACGCCGACGCTCTCCCTCTCCGCGCCGGGGATGTTCCCCAAGGTGCTCGGGCTGTACCTGGTGGCGATCGCCGTTGTGGCCTTGCTCGCCAAGGCGGCCGTGGTGGGCATCGGCCTTCCCGATTGGGTCTTCCCCGGAGCCATCGTCGTGATGCTGCTGGGGCTCCCCGCTCTGCTGGTCACCGCCTACGTGAAGCGGGTCGCGCGCCACGCCGTGACCGCCACCCCTACGCTCACCCCGGGCGGGACGATGGTGCCGCGGGCGATGTCGGGCACGATGGCCACGATGGCGCTCCGGGCGAACCCGCACATGTCGTGGCGGCGCACGGCGCGTGGCGGCGCGTATGCCATGGGTGCCTTCGTCGTGTTGGTGGCGGCCTTCATGACCATGCGCGCATTCGGTGTCGGACCGTTCGGGTCGCTGCTCGCCTCGGGCTCACTCAAGGCTGATTCGCGCGTCGTACTCGCCGACATCACGTCAGCTCCGGAGGATTCCTCGCTGGCACAGATCGTCGGCGAAGCGGTGCGGGCGGCGTTGTCGCAGGCTACGTCGATTCGGGTGATAGACAAGGTCGCGATCGGCAACCTCTTGGTGCAGATGCAGCGCGATCCGGAGACACCGCTCGATGCCGCCGTCGCCAAGGAAGTCGCGGCCCGCGCCGGTGCCGGGGCGATTCTCAACGGCAAACTCGCCCGTGCGGGTACCGGCTACGCCATCTCGCTCGAGCTCGTGAGCGCTGAAGGAGGCGCCTCCCTCGCGTCGTATCAGGCGACGGCCGATGGCAACAAGGATCTGCTGACTGCGGTCGACGGCCTCGCGAAGAAGTTGCGTGGCAAGATCGGCGAGTCACTCAAGCAGGTGCAGCATGCCGTGCCGCTGGAGCAGGCGACCACCGCCAATCTCGATGCGCTCCGCAAATACAGCGAAGGCGTGAAGATCAACGACGGCACCGGTGACCCCGATGGCGCCGTACGGGTGCTGCGCGAAGCTGTCGCACTCGACAGCACCTTCGCCTTGGCGTGGCGCAAGCTTGCAGTGGCGCTGTTCAATGCCGGTGCCTCGGCGGCCGCCCAGGATTCGGCACTCGAGCGAGCGCTCAAGTACTCCGAAAAGGTGCCCGATCGCGAAAAGTTCCTGATTCAAGCCAACTACTACGAGAATCACAGCAAGGACGCGCGCCGGGACAAGGCGATCGACGCCTATTCCCACGCCTACGCCCTCGACACGACGAACATCGCGGCACAAAATCAGTTGATGCTCGGCTACTCCAGCATGCGGCAGTACGACAGCGCGATGAAGTATGCCCGACGTGAGCTGGCGACCGAGGCGACTGTCCCCAACGCCATGCGGGTGGCCGAGATTCTCGCGAAGACCGGCCAGCTGGATGCGGCCGACAAGTTCCGCGACTCGGTGCTCAGGGCCGACCCTGCTGCGGCGACCAGCACGCTCTTTCTTCGGAATCGCTTCATGGTGGCCGCCGCGCGCGGCAATCAGGACTCCGTGATGTTGGCGATCCAGGACTTCATGAAGGTGAAGTCGGTGCCGATCCAGAACAGCATCCGTGGCGCGATCGTGAACTTCTCGCTGATGAGCGGGAAACTGAACAAGGCCATTGCCGTCGACTCGGAGCGCACGGCGGTGGCCGTCAGCCGTGGCTCTGCGGCGCCGATCTACGGAATCTCACAGGCGGGGCTCGACATCTGGATGCGCGGCCGCGTGGCCGAAGGGGTGAAGCGACTCGACGCAATCGCCGCGAGCAAGGCCTGGGCAGCCGCCGACGTCACCCAACGGCCGTACCAGATTATGGCGCGTCTCTACGCGTCGGCCGGTGAGCCGGCCAAGGCTCGGGCGATGATGGCGCGCTTCAAGGCCGAGGATCCCGGTGAGGCAAACGCCGCCTACAATATACAGCCCAACACCGAGATCGAGGGCGATATGGCGCTCGCCGAGGGGAAGGCGGCCGACGCCATCACCCTCTTCCGGAAGGCCGACTTGCAGGAAGATGGCCTGCCGGCCGAGTGTGACGCCTGCACCTTCTTCAACATCGGCCGTGCCTTCGACAAGGCCGGTCAGGCCGACTCGGTCCGCATCTACTTCGAGAAGTACCTCGCCGTTCCGCGAGTCCAGGATCGCCGGCTGGCTATCGAGGGACGCGCCCGCGCGGTGATCGAGAAGCGCCTCGGCGAGATCTACGACTCACGCAACGAGCGGCAGAAGGCCATTGAGCACTACGCCGCCTTCGTCGACCAATGGAAGGAAGCCGACGCCGACTTGCAGCCGGTGGTGGCGACGGTGAAGAAGCGGCTGACCGAGTTGCGGGGTCAGGAGGGGAAGTAGGCGCGGCGCCTCGCGCCGCGCAGGTTTCACCCACGGCTGACGCCTTCCGCCACACCAACGATCAGCGCCGCGCGCGGCGCGGCGCCGGCAAGGAGCTCCATGACCCGCGCACTTCTCCTCGCTCTCCTCTTCCCGGCGAACCTCGCCGCACAGACTCCAGCTGATCAGCTGATCCCGCAGGTCTCGCATGCGGTGGCGCTCCCGGGCACGTGGCATCTCCCCGACACGCTTCGCGTCGTCATCAACCGGCCCGCCGCCGCGCCTGTCGTGGGGCTGCTTCGGGAGATCCTGCCGCGACCTGTGGTCGCCGGGGCACGGAATCCGAATCTGAGGCTCCAGGTCGGGAGCGGGCCGGCCAGCAATGAGTCGTACACGCTGCGCATCAGTGAGCACGGTGCCGAGATCTCGGCCCCCTCGATTTCAGGGCTGCGCTGGGGCGCCCAGACGCTCAGGCAGTTGATCGCGGATACGGATGCGGGAATGATCGGGGCCATGGAAATTCGGGACGCGCCGCGTTTCGGCTGGCGGGGCGCGATGCTCGACGTCGGGCGGCATTTCTTCCCCGCGAGCGACATCCTCCGCTGGATCGACGTGATGGCGCGCTACAAGCTGAACGTCTTCCACTGGCACCTGACGGAGGATCAGGGGTGGCGACTGGCGATCAACACGTATCCCCGACTCACCTCCGTGGGCGGTTGGAGGACGGAAGTCGATGGCTCCCGCTCGGGCGGCTTCTACACCCAGGCAGAGGTGCGCAGGGTGGTGGCCTACGCCGCAATGCGTGGGGTGACGGTGGTCCCCGAGATCGAAATGCCGGGCCACGCCCGCGCCGCGCTCGCCGCCTACCCTGCGCTGGGGTGCACGGGAGCGCAGTTGTCGGTACCCCCGACTTGGGGAGTGTTCGAGGACGTACTCTGCCCCACCGAGCCGACCTTTCGCTTTCTTGAGGCGGTCCTGACCGAGGTGCTCGCGCTGTTCCCGTCGGAATACATCCACATTGGCGGCGACGAGGTCCCCAAGGCGCGGTGGAGGGCATGCGCCCTCTGTCAGGCAACCGTGGTGCGAGAGGGACTTGGCGATGACGAGGGGCTGCAGCGGTGGTTCACGGCCCGAATCGCGGACTTTCTGGGCAAACACCATCGCCGGATGATCGGTTGGGACGAGATTCTCAACGGAGGGGCACCGAAGGGGGCGGTGGTGCAGGCGTGGCAAGGCAGCGATCGGATCGCGGTCGCGCTCAAGGCCGGTGCCGACGTGATCGCCTCTCCCGCCGAGTGGGTCTATATCAATCGCTCGGCGCGGGAGCTGCCGCTTGAGCGCATTCTCCGATTCGACCCCCGGGCCGGGACGGACGACTCACTCCGCGTACTCGGAGGGGAGGCACCGCTCTGGACCGAAAACGTGATCTCACCCGCGAATGTCGAGATGATGCTCTTCCCGCGACTGATCGGGTTTGCGGAGACGATGTGGCGTGGCCCGGCCGAACTGGGGGAATTCCAGCGCCGATTGACACCGGAACAACGTCGCCTCGAGTCGAGTGGCATCGCGTTCGGTCCGGCCGCCGCCGACCTCCCCGGGATCGCACTCCGGTACGACAGCACCGCGAACCTGCTCTCGGCCTCGCTCGTGAATCCGCTCCCCGGTGTGGTGATTCGCAGCACCAGCTCGGGTCAGGCGCGACTGCACCCTGACGGCATGGTCCCGCTCTCCGACACCGGAATGGTGACGCTGCAATTGGTGCGCGGTGACAGTCGGATTCGCGATGCTCATCGCATCACCATTGTGAGCCACCTGGCCCGCGGCAAGCCGGTGGTGCTCGCAAACCCGCCGGAGATGCAGTATCCCGGGACAGGCGCCCACACGTTGACCGATGGCGCGCAGGGCAGCGACTATCACGACGGACTGTGGAACGGCTGGCTGGGACACGATCTCGATGCGCGAATCGACCTCGGCCAAATGACGACCGTTCACTCCGTGGCACTTTCGTTGCTGGAAGAGGTACGGTCGTGGATCGTTTATCCCAGTGCGGTACGAGTAGAGCTCTCGGATGACGGAACCACGTGGCGCGCGGCCGGCGGCGAGACGTTGGGTCTCCCGGTGACACTTGATGGACGGTCGCTGCGCACCGTGACGATCACGATCCCCGCCGGGGGATCGGCGCGGTGGATTCGCGTCGTCGCCACCAATGGTGGGACACTTCCAGCATGGCACCCCGGTGCGGGAAATGCGAGTTGGATCTTTGCGGATGAGGTGATCGTTCGATAGCTTTGAGTTGACCGCCGTCTGCTCCTTGGGAGGCTCCACAGACGGTCGTCGCCGCCGCACCAACCTCCGGGTTGATGCGGCGGTTTTGTTTCGCCCAACAAGCACGTCACCCTGAGCGTAGCGAGGGGGCGAAGCTCGGCGCAGAACCGATGTTCCGCCCCCTCGCTGCGCTCAGGGTGACAACGCTATCTCCCGCCGATCTCCGCCGCCGCCCGAATGGCCCCAATTCGCACCGGATCGGTGACGTAGCGGACGGTCTCGTCCTCTGGCAGGTTGCGTCGGAACGGGACCGGATCGTCGTGAAAGATTACTATCTCTCGCCACGGCATCGTCCCGCGAACGTGCAGTTCCGTCGCGCCAGTCGCTCGCACCAGCTCCGCGGCGTTGCTCTCGTCCACACCGCCTCCCGCCATGATGATGATTCGCCCCTCGGCCTGCCGACGGAGCGCCGCAATCGTCTCACGACCCTCCCATGCAGTGGCCCGCTGGCCGGAGGTGAGGATGCGGTCGACGCCAAGGTCAATCAGTGTCTCGAGGGCCAGGATCGGGTCGGCACAGACATCGAAGGCGCGGTGGAAGGTGACCGCCATCTCCCCGGCCGCGTCGCGCAGCGCCAGGACAGCGGTTTGGTCGATCTCGCCTTGGTCGGTGAGTGCGCCGATTACCACGCCGGGACAGCCGAGCTCCCGGGCATGGTAGACGTCGCGCCGCATCACCTCGATTTCATCGGCGTCGTAGACGAATCCGCCGCCCCGCACCCGGATGATCGGAAAGACCGGAATGTCGAGCCGCTCGAGCGCAGCCGCGATGGTGCCATGGCTGGGCGTGGTGCCAGCGTCGGCGAGATTGTCGCAGAGCTCCACCCGATCGGCGCCACCCGCCTGGGCGTTGAGGGCGGACTGGACGGTGTCGACGCAGGCCTCGATGAGAATCAGAGCTTCCATCCCGTGCGGTACTTCGGGGTGATGAATTCGGGCGGGAGCGCTGTCTTGATGCTGCCGTCGGGGTTCATCTCCAGCGCCCGTCCGGCCCGCACGGCGACGCAGCCGAGCAGCACCATCTCGGTCAGCGGTCCGGAGTGTCCGGCGAAGTTCGACATCGGCGCCGGACCCTTGCCGGTGATGGCGTTGATCCACTCGGCGTAGACACCGGCCGAGCGAGGGTACTTGATCGGGAGCGGCGTCTTGGTGAACTGCTCCATTCGCTTGGTATCGAGCAGACGGGCGTTGTCGCCATAGATGTCGGCGATCATCGCCCCGTCCTTGCCGACCCAGAGCTGGCCACCATCGGAACCGATCGGCCACTGTTCCGTGTCGGGAATCTGCGCCGGCTTGGGCGGCCACATGCCGCCGTCACGCCAGGAAACCTTGATGGCCGGGCGAGACGCCGTGGCCGGGAACTCGTAGTCGATGCGCGAACTCTTGGGTGCGGTCTCCTCGAACAGCGCCGTGCTGTCGGGCGAGATCCGGGTCGGGTTGCGCAGGTCGAAGGTCCAGAACGCCGCGTCCATAGCGTGGCAGGCGATATCGCCGAGGGCGCCGGTGCCGTAGTCCCAGTAGCCGCGCCAGTTGAACGGGGCGATCAGCGGCGAGTAGGGCCGCTCGCTCGCGGGCCCGAGCCAGAGATTCCAGTCCATGGTCGACGGCGTGTTGTAGGCGATCTGGTCCGGGTTGAAGCCCTGCGGCCAGATGGGGCGGTTGGTCCAGTAGTGGACCTCGCGGATCTCGCCGATGGCCCCGGCCTCGTACCACTCACGCAGTTGGCGCGTGCCGATGCCGGCGTGCCCCTGGTTACCCATCTGCGTCATGACCTTCCTCTGCTTCGCCTCGGCCATGATGGTGTGGACCTCGCCCAGCGTGCGGGTGAGGGGCTTCTGGCAGAAGACGTGCTTGTTGAGCCGGAGCGCCGCCATCACGGCAGCGGCGTGGGAGTGGTCCGGCACGGTGACACTCACCGCATCGATCTCGCTGCCCATGGTGTCGAGCATCTCGCGATAGTCCTTGAAGCGCTTGGCATCGGGGAAGCGCCCGAAGTTCCTGCGCCCCGAGCGCCAGTCGACATCACAGAGCGCCGCGACCGACGCGCCGGCCTTGGCGATGCCCTGCACATCCTGGTCGCCCTTGCCGCCGATGCCGATCGCCGCATAGCGCACCATGTCGCTCGGCGCGGTGAAGCCGGGGCCGCCGAGCACATGCCGCGGGACGATCGAGAAGGCCGCGGCGGAGGCGGCGGTGGACTTGACGAAGGAACGGCGAGATGACATCGGGACCTCAGAATGAGAGAGGAGAAAGGAGAGAGGAGAGAAGAGAACGGCCGAAGAATTGGGGTTCACGGTGGCCATACTCGCGCGAACCCCTCCTCTCGCTTCTCTCTTTACTCCTCTCTCATTTGTGGCTTGAACAACAACGCGAAGATCGCAAAAATCACCAGCGCTCCGATCGCCGGCACCTGCCAGATCGCGGCCCAGTCGTGGCCGGTTGCAGTCTTGTGCGAATCGACAATGAGACCGGAGAGCCAGGAACCGGCGAAGTTGCCGAAGCCCAGCGTCACGAGGGCAATGAAGCCCTGCGCTGCGGCACGGATCTGCGGCCCCGCCTGCTGGTCGACATAGATCTGTCCGCTCACGAAGAAGAAATCGTAGCAGACGCCGTGCAGCAGGAGACCGACGTACAGCATCCAGACGCCATTGCCGGCGTCGCCCATGCTGAAGAGGAAGTAGCGCGCGGCCCACGCCAGCATCGCGACGAGCAGGATCACCCGGATGCCGAATTTCCGGAGCAGCACGCCGATCGCGAGCATGAAGGCGACCTCGGACATCTGGCCCATCGTCATCTTGCCCGCGGCGTTCGCGACACCCACCTCATTGAGGAAGAGATTCGCGAAGGCGTAGTAGAACTGCAGCGGGATGCAGAGCAGGAACGAACCGATGATGAATACGGTGAACGAGCGGTCCTTCATCAGCGCCAGCGCGTCGACCCCGACCGCATCGCGCCAGGAGAAGGAGCGTCCCCGGGCAGGCGGTGGCGTGTGCGGCAGGAAAAAAGAATACAGCCCCAGCACCAGTGACGCCGCCGCCGCAATCCGGAGCGGCGTGGCGGTGGCGTCGACGCTCAACTTGCCGAGCAGGAGTCCCACGGCGATCCAGCCCAGCGTGCCCAGCACACGGATGGAGCCGAACTCCGCCGCGGCGTCCTTGAGGTGACTCATCGAGAGGGAGTTGGTCAGTGCCAGCGTCGGCATGTAGCAGAGGGCGTATAGCAACATCCCGACATACATGGTCGAGAAGGTCGTGAGCGTCGAGACGTAGTAGAGCAGGGCGGCGCCGAGGAGGTGCAGCGCGGCCAGCATTTTCTCGGTGGGGAGGAAGCGGTCCGCGACCGTGCCCATGAAGAACGGAGAGACAATCGCGGCGACGGCGGTGGTGCCGTAGATGAGTCCGATCTGGGCGCCTTCGAACTTCAGGGTGCTGCCGAGGTAGGTGCCGAGGGTGACGGCCCAGGAACCCCAGATGAAGTACTGCAGGAACATCATGACCTGCAGTCGAAGGCGCACGCTCATCGGAACTCCTTGATTGCGATATTGCGGAACCAGACCGGGGTACCGTGGAACTGCAAACCGATGTGGCCACGTCGCGATTTCCCGAACGTGGGCCACGCCTTGAACTTGGTGTTCGCGATCTTCTCCTTCATCTCCTTGGAGTCAAAGTCCGCGGTCACCACCTTCACGCCGTTGAACCACTGCTCCACCTTGCTGCCCTTGACCACGAGCCGCACGCTGTTCCACTCGCCCAGTGGCTTGACCAGCGAAATGGGGGAGGGGTAGAGGCCGTAGAGTGCCCCGGCCGCGGTGAGCGGCGACTTGCCGTCGGGTTGGGCGATGTTGTCGAGAATCTGCATCTCGGGTGCGTTTTCGTAGATCTCCTTGGTGCCCTCGTTGGCCCACCAGAAGATCCCGCTGTTGCCGCCCGACTGGAGCTTCCATTCGAGTTGAAGCTCGAACGAGTCGTACTGCTGATCGCTCACGAGATCGGCGCCGCCCGCGGTGTGCAGCAGCATGCCGTCCTGCGCGGCCCACCCCTCGGCGGTCTGCTTGCCGTAGCTGTGCCAGCCGGTGGTGGAGTTGCCGTCGAAGAGGAGTTTCCAGCCATCGCGACGTTCGGCTTCGGTGATGGTGTTGGGTCCGGATGGTTCAGGGGGCAGGTCGGCACGCTTGCTGTTTCCACCGCAGGCCAGAACGAGCGCGGCGGGAAGAGCGTACGCGACGACGCGGATCAGCGCGCGTCGGAACATCGAAGGGCCTCGGAGAGCGGGGATCACTGGTGCGGAAGGAAGAAAACTAGGGCCCCTCACGTGACGCCGTAAGGGGCCGCCGAGCTCACGGCAGCGGACGCGGCACCGCCTGCACCAACACCCGAACCGCCGCCGCACCCACAGGGCGGAGCAAGCCAAACGTCTTGCCGGCGGGCGGATCAATGGCGGCCAGGAGGGAATCGGCCGAGCTGCGCCAACCTGGAGGCGCCGCGGTGGTCGTGGCGACGTAGCGCAACGCCTCGGACCCCACGCGGGCCAGGTCACTCAGCGCGGCCGCCACCGGCGTGGCATCGTCCACCAACGGGATGCGAGAGCGCGCCGCGTCCAGGTCGCCGCGGAGTTGGCGCATTTCCCGGAAGTTCCGATCGAGTTCCACTCGTGCGAGAGAGTCCCCGGCCACCGCGCGCCGGGCTCGATCGAGCATTCGCCACCCGTTCCACGGGTCGGGCCGCGCGGCGTCGATCACCCGGGTATACGGCGTGAGTTGGGTGCTGCCGCGGCCACCGAAGCCACGCGGGCGGGCGTAGTCGAGCAGCGCGACGAAGCGCCAGGCATCGGCACTCGACGCAAAGCGCCGGATCATCCGCGCCGTGTGTTCTTCATGGGTCGGCCCCACTTCGGCGATCCTCAGGGACGCGACCTCGAGCCGGCGATACATGTCAGGGACATCCACCACCGTGGCGGGTGACCAGAAGCGCTCGGCCAGTGCACCGAGCCGCGGCCAGATGCGCGAATCAATGGTCTCAGCGGAGACGTACTCCGCCCACATCGCTCCCTCGCCGCCCAGCACCAGAGCCTGCTGCTCCGGCGTGAGATTGTTACCTGGTGGAAGTGGATCGGCCAAGTACATC
Source organism: Gemmatimonadota bacterium (assembly GCA_040002895.1). GTDB lineage: Bacteria > Gemmatimonadota > Gemmatimonadetes > Gemmatimonadales > GWC2-71-9 > Palsa-1233. The sequence goes on along the minus strand of JBDUDP010000009.1, from coordinate 32,826 downwards.
TCGCCGGAGGTCTTGATGTGGTCGAGATAGTAGGGCGCCGAGAGAATCGCGCGACGCCCCTGCCGCGCCGCGTCGACGAGATAATTGCTGCCTCGCCACGACTGGATCACCGCCTTGTTCGGCAGATCAGGCTGAAGGATCTCATCCCAGCCGATCACCTCCTTGCCGTGTGTCGTGAGCAAGGGAATGAGGCGCTGATTGAAGTAGGTCTGCAGCGCATCGGTGTTCTTGAAGTTGTGCAGCTTCATGAACGCCTGGATATGCGGCGACGTCTTCCACTCCGTCACATTCGGCGCGACTTCGTCGCCACCGATGTGCCAGTATCGATCCGGAAAGAGTGGCCCCATCTCGGCGATGAAGCCCTCGAGGAAGCGGTACGTCGATTCCTTGGTCGGGTCCATCGTAGGCGGGAAGACGCCCCAGCGACGCTCGATCGCGTAGGGACCAACTCCGCTGGCGAGTTCCGGCATGCCGACGAACCAGGACCCGGTGTGACCGGGGACGTCGAACTCGGGAACCACCCGGATCCCGCGGTCGGCGGCGTACGCCACGACGTCGGAAATCTGCGCTTGGGTGTAGTAGTTGCCATCGGAGCCGAACTGTTGCAACCGCGGATAGCGCTTGCTCTCCACTCGGAAGCCCTGGTCTTCCGAGAGGTGCCAGTGCAGCACGTTCAGCTTCACCACCGCCATGCCGTCAAGAGTGCGCTTGATGACCTCCGCCGGCTCCCAGTGTCGAGCGACATCGACCAGCAGGCCGCGCCACCGGAAGCGCGGCTGGTCGTGAATCGAGGCCCCCTGGAACGCGAAGCCGCTGGCATCCGCCACCTGCAACTGCAGCAGGGTCTCCAGTCCGCGCAGCGCCCCGACCACCGTGGCCGCGGAGAGCGTTGCCCGCTCCGCTGACACCTGCAGGGAGTAGGACTCGTCCTCTTCGAGGTCGGGGACGGCAAACCCGGCGCCCTTCACCTGGATCACGAGTCGAGCGGCCGCGCCCGTTTGGTCGTAATTTCGGGAGAGCGGCTTGGCGATGCGGCCCTCAAGCCGGCCGATGGCCCGTGAGATACCTCGCTCGAGCCGCGCATCACGGAAGCCGGTGATGCCGACGGTGAAGCTGCTGTCGAGTGACAATCGAGCGCCGGTCAGGGTCACGGAGCTGGGGACTGGCAGCAGGGTATGCGAGGGCGGTGTCTGGGCCGCGGCGAGCGAACTGCCGAGCAGGGCCAGCAACAGGGTCAGGTAGATGGGCATCCGCAAAAGGTAAGAGGTGAACCGTGGGGAGTAAGTGCTGAACGGCCTGTCGAGCGAGAAAGGGACGCCCATGGAGGTCGAGCCGGCGCGCTCCACTGTCGCGGTATCGCGCGACCTGGCGCTGCCGCTCACGGCGGTCCTGCTGCACTTGATCACCAACGTGATCACTCCGTATGAGATCCATCGCGACGAATTTTTGTACGCTGCCATGGGCCAGCACCTCCAGCTCTTTCGCATGGATTTCCCACCGCTGATCGCGATCATCGCGCGCTGGGAGCACTTCCTCTTCGGCGCGTCGATGTGGGGCCTGCGGCTGGCGCCGGCGCTTTGCCACGGCGCGCTGGTGCTCGCGGCCATGCGCATCGCCCGGCGCTTCGGCGGCGGACGCTCGGCGGCCACCCTCACCGGCTTTGCCGTCCTGCTCTCACCGCTCACGCTGCGGTCGGGAAGCCTTTTCCAACCAGTGGTGATCGATCAGTTGATCTGGACACTGGGCTACTGGCTGCTGGTGGTGATCGTCACCGAGAACCGAGCTCGACCCTGGTACTTGCTGGGGATGGTGGTGGGTGTCGGGTTGTTGGCCAAGTTCTCCATCGGGTTCTTCGCCGTGGGCGTTGCCGTGGCACTGCTGCTCTCCCCGCAGTGGCGCGCCTTCCTGACGCCGCGCCCCTGGGTCGCCGCCACGATTGCCCTGATACTCGGATCGCCGGCCGTTGCCGGGCAGATGGCGCTCGGATGGCCGGTCCGCGGGCAATTACGGGATCTCGCGGCGACGCAGTTGGAACAGGTCACGCCGGGATCGTTTCTCGTCGAGCAACTCCTCTACGGCCCGATGGCATGGCTTGGGCTTGCGGGTTTGGTGGCGCTGCTGGTGGTTCCGGCATGGCGCCGATACCGTCCGCTTGCCGTGGCGGTCCTAGTCACCGCGCTGCTGCTCTTGGTGATGCACGGCAAGGGGTATTACCTGGGCCCGGTGTGGCCCACGCTCGCTGCGGCGGGCGCGGTATGGTTGGAGGGCATCGCGCGTGAGCGTCGCCATTGGCTCATGCCCGCCGCGACCACGGTCACGGCGGCCTTCGGCGTGTCAGTTGCCATCCCGTTGGGGCTTCCGGTGCTCCCCAAGGCGGCCATGGCCGACTACGCGAGGCGCGTCGGAGTCACCTCGGTCGTGCGCACCAATCGGGGAGAGGTGGCGGCCCTGCCGCAGGATTTTGCGGACATGCTGGGTTGGAAGGACTTCGTGGACGAAGTGACGGCGGTGTGGGATTCCCTGCCACCCAGTGACCAGGCCACCGCCGTACTCATCGGAACGAACTACGGTCGGGCGGGCGCACTCGACTGGTATGGCCCGGCGCATGGGTTGCCCGCGGCCATCTGTGCCTGCGGCTCGTACTGGTTCTGGGGTCCCGGCGACCGTCGCGGCGACGTGGCGGTCGTTGCGGGTGGCGATTCGACCAAGCTGGCACCGATCTTTGAGCAGATCCACCGCGCGCGCACCCTTGATGATCCCTGGCGCGTGGGCGAGGAACAGCACGTGGTGGTGTGGGTGGCGCGAGGATGGAAAGTTCCGTTGCCCGACCTCTGGCGCCGTGCCGCAGGCAGCAACTAGCGATCGGATTCCTTCAGTCACCCGGCAGGTCGAGCGCAGGTCCACCTGAACGGAGGTCGCCATGCAACGTCCAGTGCACTTCGAGATTCATGTTGCCGATGCCGAGCGCGCGGTCGCGTTCTACCGCAGCGTGTTCGGATGGACCATCAACAAGTGGGATGGTCCCTGGGAGTATTGGTTGGTCGGCACTGGCACCGGCCCGGGGATCGATGGCGCGTTGGTGGGTCGCCGTGGGCCGGCACCAGCGGCCGATGCACCGGTGAGCGCCTATGTGGTCACCATGGATGTCGCCGCGTGTGATGATGCCGTGACGGCCATCACGCAGCATGGGGGCAGCATCGCACTCCCCAAGATGGCGATCCCTGGCGTGGGCTGGCTCGCCTACGGCAAGGACACCGAGGGCAACATCTTCGGTGTCATGCAGAACGACACGACGGCGAAGTGAGCACGACCGCCCAGGGCGCGTCGATGCACGTGGCCTCGCTGTATCGCTACCCGATCAAGGGATGTCGTGGTCATGCGCTCGACACGACCGTGTTGGACGCGCTGGGGTTTGAGCGTGATCGGCGACTGATGCTCGTCGATCCGTCGGGGCGGTTCGTCTCGCAGCGCGAGGAGCCGCTGCTGGCGACCCTCGAACCCGAACTCGACGGCAATCGTCTCACCGTGCGAGTGGCTGGTGCCAAACCCCTCCTCATCGAAATTGACCCCAGCGGACACGAGGTGGGGGTGTCGGTCTGGGGGCAGGAGTTTCAGGCCGTGGATCAGGGTGAGCGCGCAGCCGAGTGGTTTTCCGATGCCGTCGGAAGCGCCCTGCGATTGGTGTGGTATGGCCCCTCGTCGCGGCGGTTGATTGATCCGACCTATTCCCCTCGCGCAGACGCCGCGACGGCCTTCACGGATGGCTACCAGGTACTCGTGGTGCAGCAGGCCTCCCTCGATGACCTCAACGCGCGATTGCCGGAGCCCATCCCGATGGAGCGATTCCGGCCAAACATCGTGGTCCGGGGCGGCACGGCATGGGACGAGGATGGGTGGAAGGAGTTGCGTGTGGGGACCATGACTTTCGACGCCGTGAAGCCCTGCGCCCGCTGCCTGGTGACGACCACCGACCAGCGCACCGGAGCGCGGCATCCCCATCAGGAGCCGTTGCGCACGCTGGCCAGCTTCCGGACGCTCCCTGGGTTCGGCGCCATCTTCGGACAAAATCTGGTGATGCGCGCGCCGGGCACGCTCTCCGTAGGAGACACGGTCTCGGCAACATGACCGAACGACTCTACTACGCCGATGCCACGCTGCTCGAGTTCGATGCCACGGTGATTGCACATGATGGCGACGCGCAGCACGTGGTGCTCGATCGCACGGCCTTCTACCCCACTTCAGGTGGCCAGCCACACGACACCGGGACCCTCGGTCACGCCCGGGTGATCGACGTCATCGACGAAGGCGAGCGGATTGTCCACCTGCTCGACGGCACGATCCCGCTCGGCCCCGTGCGCGGCCATGTCGATGCGGCACGCCGCACGGACCACATGCAGCAGCACACGGCCCAGCACCTGTTGTCTGCGCTGGCCGCCGATCGGTTGAGGTGGGCCACCACCAGTGTGCATTTCGGGACGGAGCACTCCACCATCGAATTCGATGTCGATCAGGCGACGGACGATCAACTCGATCAGTTGGAGCAATGGACGCAGGATGTCGTGGCACTGGCGGTCCCCGTGCACGTCACATTCGAGGATGGGGCCACCGCCACCGGATTGCGGAAGCCCCCGCCGCGCGAGGGCGAGCTTCGCGTCGTCACCATCGAGGGCATCGACCGCAGCGCCTGCGGCGGAACCCACGTGGCGAACACCGCGGCACTCGGTCCGGTGCGACTGCGTGGCGCCGAGCGCATTCGCGGCCAGGTGCGGGTCGCCTTCCTCGCCGGGGGGCGTGCCATGGCGCACCTGCGAGCGCGCGACGCGCAGGTGCACGCGTTGGCTCGCGCCCTGTCGTGCGGCGAAGATGAGCTGGCGGAGTTGGTGCCGAAGCGGCAGCAGGAATTGCTGGTGGCGCGCGGTCGAGTGGAGACGCTGGAACGCGAGCTCGCACAGCATCGGCTTGCCCAGTTGGTGGCGGTCGCCCCCGTTCGCGCGGACGGCCTGCGGGTGGTGGAATTCCACACCGAGGCGGAGAGCGCGGCCGTTATGCGCGCGATGACGCAGGCAGTGGCTGGCATGGAGCGAGTGCTGTTCGTGGCAAGCACCTCGCTCCCGCCGTCGCTGCATCTGGGTGCGAGCACCGACAGCGGCATCGACGCCGGCATGGTGCTCAAGGCTGCATTGGCCACTGTGGGAGGGCGTGGAGGCGGTTCCGCGCGGGCGGCGCAGGGAGTTGTCACCGACGCGACGCAGCTGCCCGAGGTGATCCGGGCGGTCCTGACGGCGGGTGGTGACGGGGCGGCTTGACCTGGGAGAGGTGACCTTCTGCGGGACCGGCTGGTACTATAGGGATAGCCTGACGATCCGTTCCCATGCCGTTTCTGATCCGGAGTCATCCCCCATGACTGGCCGTCTGCTCCTCCTGCCCTGTCTGCTGCTCGCCGCTTGCACGCCAAGCGTGCCCACGGCCCCCGCCGAACCCGCGCAACTCACGCTCGTGAGCACGCCTCCTACGGGGACACCGGGCTGGGTGCTCGACGCGCCGTTGGAGGTGAAGGTCATTGACTCGGACGGCAAACCGGCGGTCGGAATTACCGTGACCTGGCGGGCCGAGGCAGATGGGGCGCAGTTGGAGGGGAGCGCCCCCGCCCCGGGGCCACTGAAGTGGGACGAGCTGAACCCGACGTGGAGCGCGAACGCGACGTCGATCAGCGACGACAGTGGAATCGCACGGAAACAATACTTGCCGGGCTGGGGACGCGGTGCGCAACGGGTGACCGCCACGGTCGGCGATGCCTCGCTGATCATATCGGTCAGCGTAACCTCCTTCATGGCGACATCTGCTGCGATGAGCCAGAGTCGGGCCTGTGGGCTCGATGGAGATGGGAAGCTGTATTGCTGGGTGCCGAGTTGGCGCGCTCGGCAAAGCGTGCCGATCCGAATGCCGGCGGGGATGCGCCCCGTTGCCGCGAACACCGCTGAACGATTCCTCTCGCTTGCCGGTGGTGAGTCCGCCCCCATATGCGGCCTGACCCTCGACCGCGCGCTGCGGTGCCTCGTTCCCGCCAATTTCGACGCGCTGGGCGTGGCCACGCCCGTGGCCGTGTCGACACCCGTGCCGTTCGTGCAGATCACCTCCTCAGCGTCGTCGATGTGTGGTCTGGATTCCAGTGGCGGAGCGTGGTGCAGTGGATCCAACCGGGCCGGTGAACTCGGCGATGGAACCACGACCAACCGCACGACCTTCGGCCCGGTGACCGGCAGCGTCCGATTCGCCGCGTTGGTCACCAGCGACGGGCGGGCGTGTGGCGTCGACCTTTCCGGTGGGGCGTGGTGCTGGGGTGGAAGCGGGGACGCACTTGGAGTCGTGAACAGCAGTGTGAGCATCATCACGGTTCCCACGGCGGTCGCCGTTGGCCGCAGGTATAGCCAGGTCGCCCCGTTGGTGGGTGGGGTCTGCGGGATTGACGCGATCACCGCCATCATGGAATGCTGGGGGAATGCTGCGATTGGTCGCATCGGCGCGCCACCGGTCCGCGATCCAGTGACGCCACTTCGGGTGGTTGGGGCACCACACCTGCGCGATTTCGCCGGAGGGGCGAACACTTCAGGGCAGTTTCTGGAGGTGACTGGGACGGTTGCGAACTGGGGCGATCAACTGCCATTCGACTTGCAATTGATCGGAGTGCCTGAGCGCGGCGCAGGACTCGCTGGGTTCGACCGGATCCTCACACGAGGCAGTGGCGCGATCTGTTTGGCCCACGTGACCGGTTCCACGGTCTGTTCATGGGTGTACTATCGCGGTGCAGGAGTGCCCGTGCCGCAATAGCGGAGTGATGCATCCTCACACGGCGCATACCGACCCACCCCCTCTCTCCTTCTCGCTTCTCTCCTCTCTCACCAATAGTTTTCGCTATGCTCCCACGCCTCATCGACCACCTGATCTGGGCAGATGACCGCGTCGCCGACTCCCTGGCGATGCTCTCCGCACCGGACCCCGCACTGCTCAAGATTTTCAGCCACGTCCTCGGCGCCGAGTCGATCTGGATCTCCCGACTCACCGGCATTGCCACTGACGTCGCCGTCTTCCCGGAATACGACCTTGCCGGTTGCCGGGAACTTGCGGCGCGGAATCATGCCAGCCTGAAATCGCTGCCACTCGAGTCGGAAGATCGTGCGCGAACCGTGCACTACACCAACAGCCGGGGCGAGAGCTTCAACAGCACCGTCGCAGAGATTCTCCACCACGTCTGCCTGCACGGCATGCATCATCGCGGGCAGGTGGTCCGCGGGGTCCGGCTCGCCGGCCACACCCCGCTCCCGACCGACTTCATCGTCTTTGTTCGTGGCAGCTGACCCCACCATGGTCACCATCCTGCTGGCGGTGGTGATGGGATTGCTGCTGCTCGTGCTCTGGCGGCTCCGGCCCGCCGATGCCGCCGCCCTCGAACGTGCCCTGCGCGAGGAGCTGCGCGCGGCCCGCACCGAGCAGGCCGATCAGCTGCGGCATTTCCGCGAAGAGATGTCCCGACAACTCGACACCATCCGGGTCACCGTCGACGAGAAACTGCAGGCCACCCTCGAGCAGCGCCTCGGGGAATCGTTCAAGCAGGTGAGCGAGCGCCTCGACGCGGTGCATCGCGGACTCGGTGAAATGCAGTCATTGGCCACCGGCGTCGGCGAACTGAAGCGCGTGCTCGGAAACGTGAAGACCCGCGGGACATGGGGAGAGGTGCAACTGGGCGCGATCCTCGAGCAGGTACTCACGCCCGATCAGTACGCCCGCAACGTGAAGACCCGCGAACACTCCAACGACGTGGTGGAGTTCGCCGTGCGGTTGCCGGGCCAGTCGCCGCTCGAGACGGTCTGGCTGCCGCTGGATGCCAAGTTTCCGCAGGAGGACTATCTCCGGCTGGCCGAGGCGGCCGATCGCGGCGATGTGGAGGGGACGCGGCTGGCGCAAGCGGCGTTGGAACGTGCGGTGCTTGTGGCCGGCAAGGACATCTGCAGCAAGTACCTTGATCCGCCCCGCACCACCGACTTCGCGATCCTTTTTCTCCCGACCGAGGGACTCTACGCCGAAGTCTTGCGCATGCCCGGTCTCACCGATCAGTTGCAACGGGAGTGCCGAGTGGTGCCGGCGGGGCCCACCACACTCGCGGCACTGCTGTCGTCGCTGCGCATGGGCTTCCGGACGCTGGCCATCGAGCAGCGCGCCGGCGAGGTCTGGCGTACCCTCGGCGCGGTGAAGACCGAGTTCTCCCGCTTCGGGGATGTGCTCGACAAGGTCAAGCGTCAGCTCGAGACCGCCCGCTCCACCCTCGACCAGACCGACGTCCGGACCCGCGCCATGCAACGGCAACTGCGCGAGGTCGAATCGCTCCCCGCTGATGCCAGTGAACAATTGCTCGGGTTGGAATCGGCCACGCGTGAAGACCTCCCTTGACCGCGCGATTACCTTGGGCGTTGCGGAATGGCCGCTCCGGGCCGCTCCGTTCCGGACCGATGCCTGGAGCTGCCTGATGCCGTTGCTGGCCCTGCTGTCGCTTTCATTGATCCTGCTGCCGTCGGATACCACGGTGGTGCGCGGCACGCCAACCGTGTTCAAGTTCGGCGCCGATATCGGGTATGTCAGCACTTCAGGCAACTCTTCGGTTCAGACGCTCAATCTTGGCGACCGCATCACGGCCAAGACTGGGGCGGTCACCTTCTCCCAGCAGTTCAACGTGATCCATGGGCGCAGCAAGGGACAGGTCGTCACCTCGCTCTGGCGCGCTGCGTTGCGCACAGACATTGCCGTGCAGCCCACTTTCGGTGTCTACGGGTCGGTGACCTACGAGCGCAACGTCTTCTCGGGATTGCGTTCACGCTTCGGCAACACCCTCGGCGTCACGGCGCAGGTCGTGAAGACGCCGCATGACAAGTTCTCGGTCGAGGGTGGCATGTCGCTCACCGCGCAGCGAGGCATCGCCGGCAAGGGACGCGACATCGACTTTCTTGGCGGCCGCGCCGCGACCAACTATTCCCACCAGCTCAGCAACAAGGCGTCGTTCTCGCAGTCGGTGGAGTTCCTGCCCAACTTCCGCGAGCAGGAAGACCTGCGCATCAACGCCGAGAGCGTCCTGGTGGCGCCGTTTACGAAGCAGATCTCGGTGCGCATCTCCTACCTGATCCGTTACGACGGACTCCCCGAACCGGGATTCCAGAGCACGGATCGCCTTTTCACGTCAGGAATCCAGGTGAGTCTCTGATGCGCGCTACGGCGGTCTGTGCCGTGCTTGTCTTGGCGTCGTGCGGCGGGTCGCGCACCCCCGACGGCAGGGTGGAACGTGATTCGGCCGGTGTCACGCTGGTGACCTCGACCGTACCGGCATGGCAAGCCGGGCACGGCTGGCGGCTCGACACCACGCCGCAGCTCTCGATTGGCGAGGCCACCGGCGCGAATCCGATTCTCCTGGTCGAAGTGAACGGCGTGAGGCTCCTCTCCGACGGTCGGGTCGCGGTGGTGAGTGGCGGGGAGCAGGCGGTGCTCTACTTCGATGCCGCGGGGAAGCTGCTCCATCGGAGCGGGCGACCAGGCGAAGGGCCCGGTGAATTCCGCAGCATCACGCTGGTGGGCAACGTGGGTGATTCGTTGCTGCTCTGGGACGGCCAACTCGATCGCGCCACCCTGCTCGACCCCGATGGCAAGGTCGCACGGACCTTCACGCTGGCCCGGAGCGACACCGTTGGCGGTCCACGATTCGGCTTCGCACCGGCCGCGACTTTCGGCAATGGCGCGTTATTGGTGGCCGGGCGTGCCGGGGCCGCTACCGGCGACCGCAACGAACTGCGGCGCGACACGATCCCGCTGGCCCTCGCCGACTCCCGCGGCCGGATCGGTCGGGTGATGGTGCAGGTGCCAGGGACCGAGGCCATTGTGGTGACCACGCCTCGATATGTCACGCGCTTCGACCGCCCCTTTGGCCGTCGCACCAGCATTGCCACACGGGGCACCGAAACGCTCGTGAACAGTGGCGACCTCGACGGCGTCACGCTCTACGACACCGCGGGCGCGACCCACGCCGTCTATCGGATCGATCGCGCGCGCCGCGCCATCCCCGCCGCCGAGATCGACGCACTGGGACGCAAGCAGGGAGAACAGTTGACGCAGCTCCCTCCTGATCTCGCCGGCCCGTTGCGCAAGGTGATGCTCGAGGTCGGCGTCCCCGCCACCCTGCCCACGGCCTATCAGTTGGTGGTCGACGCCGACGGCGCCGTCTGGCTTCGGGATGACGTCGGTCCGGTGATGCGCGATTCCATCCCCTCGCGCTGGAGCGTGCTCGACCGCACCGGCGGCTGGCTCGGCGACGTCACGACGCCGCGGCGAATGGAGATCCACCAGATCACCCGGGATCGGGTGGTCGGCGTCTGGCGCGATGAGAACGACGTGGAATACGTGCGGATCTACCGCTTGCGGCGGTGACCCCAGCACACGGGCCTTGCTCCACCCCCCGGCACGGCGTAGGCTCAAGCAGCTCTCTGGGGGTGCCCCGCCTTGCCAGCCAACGTTTCTCGCGCACCCGAATGAGGAGCCTCGACCGATGAGTCATGACCCACGCTACCCCGTCGGTCGCTACCAGCCGCCCGAGTCGAACTCCGACGCGCTGCGCGCCGGTTGGCTGCATGACCTCGAATCGCTCCCGGCGCTGCTGCGTGCCGCGGTCTGGGGGCTCGACGATGAACAATTCGACACGCCCTATCGCGAGGGCGGGTGGACGGTTCGGCAAGTGGTGCATCACGTGGCCGACTCGCACATCAATGCCTACTGTCGCTTCAAGCTGGCCCTGACCGAGGAACATCCCACCATTCGGCCGTATGAAGAGGCGCTTTGGGCCGAACTCCCCGAGGCGCGGGCCCTCCCGGTTGAGTCCTCGCTCGTCCTGCTCGATGGATTGCATGCCCGGTGGGCGGCGATGTGCATCGCAATGACCCCGGCGCAATTCGATCGCAGCTTTCACCACCCCGAATCGCACAAGGATGCCACCCTCTGGCGCACCCTCGGCATGTACGCCTGGCACGGCAAGCACCACGTGGCCCACATCACCTCGCTGCGCAGCGCACACGGCTGGTGATTTCTCCTCTCGACCTTCGATCGTGGAGCTGATGCATGGAACAACAGAGCGTTTCCGGTATTGGTGGCATTGTCCTCTTTGCCGATCACGCCGATTCACTGGCACGTTGGTACGAAACGCACCTCGGCCTGCACTTCACGCGCGAGCCGGACAGTCACTTCTGGTGGGTCGAGCTGCCGGGGACGGCGTTCGCCATTCATCAGTCGAATCATCCGCTCGGCCACGAGCGGCGACAGGTCGAGGTCACCTGGGTCGTGCCCAATCTCGACACGTTCATCGAGCAGCTGGGGGAGTCGGGGCTCACGGTGGACGAGCGCCAGGAGACGGCGACCGGCGACTTCGCTTGGCTCTCCGACCCGGAAGGCAATCGTCTGGAGCTCTACCAGAAGCCCGATCGCTAGCGGAGCGGGGCTATTGCGGGCGGTCTCCAGAGGCCATGCGAGCACGATCAGGAAACTCGCTGCGCAACTGCGCCGTGGCGTCGAGCATGACGCGCATGCCGGGTTCGGGGAGTGAGGCGACGCCAACCACGGTGAGCGCCGGCGGCGTGAGTCGGTCGAGTCCGTTGAGCAACGCAGCGCGCGCGGTCGCGATGGCTGCCGGCGATGGATCCTTGAGGTAGAGCGTCACCTTGACCACGTCGCCCGGGAGCCCTCTGGCGGCGCGCACCACCGCGTTGAGGTTGGTGACGGCCTGGCGCACCTGCGCGTCGAGATCCTCGGCAGCCACGATCCGACCGGCCGAATCGACCGGAACCATTCCCGAGACATAGACGGTGAGCCCGACGCGAACCGCCTGCGGAATCCCCTCGAGCGAGGGCACTGATGGCGCGGTCACACGCTCAGGGGCGGAGGAGAGCGGCGTCGCACCGAACGCGCCCGGGCGGGAACGCTGCGGGGAAGTAGCACAGGCGCCGAGCAGGAGCAGCAGTGGACAGAGTGCAAAGCGGGACTTCACAAGTACTCCAGGAAAATTGGGTTCGGACACTCAGGGCCCGTACCTGACTCGTAGTCGGTCGATCACGGCCTTCCGGATGTCGCGGTAGCTGGTGATCGGGCCGAGATCCGGATTGTCCGGGGCGAGAAATCCGAGCCCCCGCTCGCGGCCGGTCAGCAAGAAGTCGGTCGTCGCGACGTGATAGCGCCGGGTCGGATCGAGCGGCGTGCCACCCACCATCCAATGGTCGCCCTCCCGCACCGCTCCCACCACGTGGAGATAGCCACCGGTGCCACGGTTCGCTTCCCCCTGCTCCAGGGCCCGCCGCAGTAATGACCCTGACATGGTGGTCCCAACCACGGCGCCGCCAAAAGGTAGGACCCGGATAACATCGTATTGGGTCACAGGCCCGGCAGGAATGACATCGTCGATCCTGATGGAACCACCGTTCATTAACCCCACTTCGGCACCCGGAACCTCGCTTCGGAGCGCCTCGGCGATCAGCGTCGGGAGCGGGGCCGGCCGCACCCTGACAGTGGATTCCTTCCCGTCGAGCGGTTCCGGGATGGTCACGACCAGTGCATGGGGGTCGAGTCCGGCGGCGATATAGGCTGAATCGGACTTCGCGACCCAAGCTGCCACTTCCCGGGCTACGCGGGGGTCGGGCCGAATGGTCGAGTCGATCACGATGAAGCGGACCGACACGTCTGGCCGGCTGCCGCGGCGTGGGAAGGAGAGGGTGACGGCCGCCACGCTGCGAACATTGGCGTCGGCCTTCACGATCGGGGTGAAGCGCACCCCTCGCCGGATTTCATAGTTCTCGTGCTCATGGCCGCCGAGGACCAGGTCGAGCTTGGGAACCGACTCCACCAGGCGCTGGTCGGTCGCGAGAGTTAAATGAGTGATGGCTACTATAGCGTCGACGCTGTCACGCAGTAGCGCCACTTCCCGCCGCGCCGCCGAGATCGGGTCCTCAAACTTGGCCCACGTGGGGCGGTTGTCGTCGATCACCAGGCCGATCAACCCGATCCGAATCGCCCCGCCCCGGGCGCTGAATCGGACGATTGCGTGTCGCTGGGTATGGGGAAACGGCGCTCCCATCGAGTCGCTGACGTTGCTGACAACGTAACTGAACCGTGACTCACCAAGCCGGGCGAGGAATTCGTCGAGTCGGATGTCGAATTCATGGTTTCCGAGTGTCGCCCACTGGAGCCCGACGGCGTTGAGCACTGAGACCATCTGGCGACCGGCGAGTCTGGCGCCGTCGACCTGAGCGAGTCCCATGGCCGAAGGGGAGAGAAAGTCGCCGGCCAGGTCGGTGAGTAGGTTGGGAACCCGCCGGGCCATGGAGGCGCGGAGGGTCGCGACTCGGGCAAGGCCGCCGCTGGCCCCACCGGCCATGGGGGTGATTTCGTAAATGTCGTTAAAATGCAGGAACGTTACAGATCGACTCGTTGGCCGACCCTGTGCGGAGATCGCCCCAGGCGCCGAGGCGAGCAGGGCCAGCAGGAGCAGGGCAAATCGGCGGGGCATGGCGATTCCGGGTGGGAGGTGCCCGCGGAATCTGGTGGAGTCAGGACTGGCCCGCCAGCGGCCGATTGTGCATCGTTGGGCGGTACCATCGTCATTTGCACCATCTACTCTTACAGGATATTGGCATGCGGAAGCTCATGATGGCCGTGGTTATTGTCGGGACGCTCAGCGGATGCGTGAGCAAGAAACGCTACGATGAGACCGTCCTTGAGCAGCGCCGGGTCAACGAGCAGAAGGATTCGCTCGTGGCGGACGTCCTCGCTGCGACGCAGATGGTGACCGAGATCAACGCCGATCTCGCGCGAGTGAAGGCTCTGGGCGTGAGTCCGGTCAGCAGCGGCGATCGTCCCCTCGCCGGCAAGGCCGAGGAGCGGGCGGTCATGCTCGGTAAGATTCGGGAAGTCATTGCCCGGCTCGAGGCAGCGGAGCAGCAGGTCGATGCCCAGAAGAAGAAGATCGGTTCGCTGGGTTCGGAGCGCACCAAGATGCTCGCGAACCTCGATCGCTTCTCCAAGACGATTGACGATCTGAAGTCGGCGGCGATGCAGCAGGAAGCGTTGATCACCGAGCAGAAGGCGCAGATTCAGACGCTCACCTCGCGCGTCGACACGCTCACGGTCCAGACCAATCAGTTGACGGTGGAGAAGGTGGCCGTCAAGGACACCCTCACCCGGGTCGTCGACGAGTCGAACACCGTCTATTACGCGGTCGGCACCAAGGACGAGCTGATCAAGCGCGGGATCATTGTCAGCGAAGGCTCGAAGTTCCTGATCTTCGGCGGCAAGACGGTGGTGGCGGCGCGCGATCTCAAGCCGGAGCTGTTCCAGCGCCTCGATCGACGGCGCGACACGGTGCTCACCGTGCCGGAGCCGAACCAGGAGTACAAGATCGTGACCCGGCAGAGCCCGACCCTGCTGGCGAGCACGGTGACGTCGGATGGCCATGTGAAGGGCGACCTGCACATCGCGTCGCCGGCGTTCTGGGACAACGGCAAGTTCTTGATCCTCGTTCGGGATTGAAAACACTGGATGATGGCCGAGAGATGAGAAACGAGAGATGAGAGAGGAAGGATGGGGGGTGATCTCGTAAGGGGTCTCCCCTCGTTCGTTTCGCGAGTTCAGCCCGACTGGCGGAGCAAAGGGAGGCTGCTAGCTTTCAGAATCCTCCTCTCTCCTCTCTCCTCTCTCCTCTCTCCTCTCTCATCTCTCCTCTCTCATCTCTCGTCTGACTGGAGTCCCCATGTTCCGTCGCTTTCCCGCCCTGCTGGTCGCCGTGCTGCTGCTGACCGGCGCCACCACCCTCACCGCGTGGCACCGAGGCCCGGCGCCGCTCGAGATCCGGGTGGTGAAGTCGCCGACCTGTGGCTGCTGCACGGCTTGGGTGAGCTACATGGAGAAGGCGGGTTTCAAGGTGACGGTGGAGAATCGGCCCGAGTTCACGGCGCTGAAGCGAGCGAACGGCGTCACGCGTGAGCTGGAGTCGTGTCACACGGCGTTCATCAATGGCTATGTCATCGAGGGCCACGTGCCTGCCGATCTGGTCAAGAAGTTGGTCGCGGAGCATCCTGCCGGCGTGAAGGGGCTCTCGGCACCGGGCATGCCGGCCTCGTCGCCCGGGATGGATATGGGGAAGGAGCCCTACACCATCTATTCCTTCGATGCGCAGGGTCACGCCAAGAAGTACGCGACGCGATAGCGTGCCCACGGCGACGGCGCACGGCAACCCGGATCGCGCCGCGCGGATGCGCGCGGCGTTGTTGCGGCTGGTGATCGGGGTGGTGGTGGTGGATGCTCTGGGGTTTGCGACCTTCTACTTCACCGCCCTGTCCCGGACGCCCAACGGCCGGATGTCCCTCGGCCTGGTCTGGCTGCTCGCCACGCTGGCGGTGGTGCTGCCGGGGTTGCGGGGCGTGCGCGCCGCGCGCCGCAGCTAGCGCCCCATCTCCCGGCGCAGCCGGTCTCTCGCCGCCTCGATGCGCTGGCGCACCTCGTCCCGCAGCGCCGCCGTGGTCTTTCCGTCACTGGGCACCGGTTCGAGGATCTCCACCACGGCGGTCGCAGGATGGATGCGCCAGTCGTGTTTGGCGATGGCGTCGCGCGTGCCGTGAATGGCGAGCGGCAACACCGGCACTCCCGCGTCGATCGCGAGCCGGAACGCGCCGTCCTTGAACGGGAGCAATTCCTCCGTCAAGGAGCGAGTCCCCTCCGGAAACATCATCACCGAACAGCGCTGGCTCAGGCGCGTGCGGCAGGCCGCCATCGCCTCACGCACGCTCACGGCCCGGCCGCGCTTGACCGGCACATCGTTCGCCATCCACATGCTCCACCCCACGAACGGGATGCGCATCATCTCGATCTTGCTGAGCCACTTCATCTCCCACGGGAGGTGGCAGAGCAACAGGATGTCGGCGAACGACTCATGATTGGCAACCACGACATAGGGGAGTCGGGGGTCCGCGGGCGGCAGGCCGCGCACGCTGAAATGCCAGCGCGGGGTGGTCCACGAGGTCCAGAGGCCAACCCACCGGAAGATCCGGCCTCCGACATAGTTCACGCGGTCGAAAGGCCAGCCCACAACCCGGAAGAAGGTGATCAGCGGAAAGGTGACCAGCACGACGAGTCCCAGCATCGACCAGGTCCAGATCGAGGCGAGCGTCGTGCGCAGGGGAGAGGGCGTGTCGGACATCCGATGAAAAGGTAAAGGGAGGCCGCCTTGTTAGCTTCCACGGTCATGAAATCCGACCAATTCTCCCGATTCAGCCGCCTGCTCGATGCCCCCGGTCCGTCCGGCTTCGAGCAGGGCCCGGCGCGCGTCTGGCGCGGGCAGGCCGCGTTCGCCGATGAGGTGACAGGCGACGTCAACGGCAACTCGTTGGCAACCGTGTTCCCCACCAACGGTGACCGGACTGGACCGCGGCTCATGTTCGCGGGACACATCGACGAAATCGGGGTGATGATCATCCACGTCGATGACGATGGCTTCTGCTTCTTCGAACCAATTGGGGGCTGGGATACCCAGGTCTTCGTGGGCCAGCGCGTGGCGCTGCTTGGCCGGCGAGGAACGGTGCTGGGTGTCATCGGGAAGCAGGCCATTCACACCATGGACAAGGCCGATCGCGACAAGCTGTCCCGGCCGCATGACCTCTGGATTGACATCGGTGCGCGGTCGCGCGCCGAGGCGCTCGAACTGATCGGGATCGGCACGGCAGGCGTCCTCGGCGCCAGCATGCTGCAGCTGCCAAACCAACGGGTGGTCTCGCGTTCACTCGACAACCGCGTGGGGGCCTTTGTGGTCCTCGAGGCTCTTCGGTTCCTCCTCGACGACCGCCCGGCGATGCCGGTCACTGCCGTGGCCACCACCCAGGAGGAGATTGCGCACACCGGTGGCGGCGCCCGCACTTCAGCCACGGCGCTTGGCGCGCGCGCGGCGCTCGTCGTCGATGTGACGCATGCCACCGATTCGCCAGGCCTGGAGAAAAAGCGGCACGGCGACATTCGGCTCGGCGGTGGGCCGGTGCTGACGCGCGGTGCGGCGGTGAGCCCGGTGGTGTTCGAGTTGTTGGTGACGGCAGCGGAGGAGGAAGGGATTCCCTACGCCGTGCAGGGCGCGGCGCGCTACACCGGGACCGACGCCGACGCGATCTTCACGGCGCACCACGGCATTGCGACCGGCCTGGTCTCGGTGCCGCTCCGCTACATGCACTCACCCAATGAGCTCGTGGCGCTCGACGATGTGATCAACGCCGCGAAGCTGCTCGCGGCGTTTGCCAAACGGATCGACGCGACCACCGATCTGGTGCCGCGCTAGCGCCGTCCCTTGCCGTGCAACGCCTCGAACGCCTCGTGAGTGCCGATGCGTTCGAGCGCGTGCCATGCCGCCGTGCGCACCTCCGCCTCGGCATGCCGCAGCAGGTGGCCGAGTTGCGGTACCGCGGCCACCATGTGCCGACGACCGGCTACGTCGGCCAACGCCGCGACCAGATCGGGACGATGACTGCCGAGGCCGCGCAGAATTGACTCCTCCGGGTGCGGTGCCGCGGCCAGTGCCTCGATGCACGCCCGCCGCACGGGCCGTCCCTCCGCCGCATTCAGCACCTCGATGAGCGCCTCGACGCCATCGCGTCCGGCACTGGTGATCGCGCGGGCAATCATCGACGAGCCCCCGACCGCAGGGAGCAGGCGGACCATGGCCTCAAGATCGTCGCTCGAGACGGTGCGCCGCCGTTCGCGGACGATGATCGATCGCTGCGCATCGTCACAGGAGTGCTCGAGTGCGTGCAGGTCAATCAGGGCGGCCGCGAGCCGCTCGTAGTCCTGGGCCGTGGCGGCAGCGCGCCCCTCGCTCAACAGCGGGTCGAGGCGCGTGGACATTTCGCTGCGCTCGGCAGACTCGTTCAAGAGATCGGGTCCACCGATCACCGCGCCAGGGGCGTGCATCAGGAACTGGTCGGGCGGGAGATCGCCGGTGCTGGAATCGACGGTGGGGGCCGTGCGCCCGGCGGAGACGATCTCCGATCCGGGGACGGCGGCGTGAAGCGCCTCGATCAGGTGGATCGGATTGGGGAACAGCCCCGCGGCCGACGCAAAGATCTCGGCGACCTCTCGCCAGTGCCGCGGCTCGAGCCCCCCGGGCAGACAGAGTCGCGCCGTGTCGTGCCCGAGCATGGCCTCCATGACCAGACTCACGCCGGGAGCGTCCGTGGACACCGGCATGTCGTTGACCACGAACTTGGAGTCCATGATCTCGAAGGTGACCGGAGTCCCCCCGGCGGCACGCGCGAGCAGCGAGAGCGCACGATCCATCGCGGCGGCATCGGCGTCCACGGCGCGAGCCTGATAGATCGAGGCGGCAAAGAGCGCGGTCAGTGGCACGGGCATGCGTGAAGTCTACAACCTCAAGGCCAAGGTGAGCACGTCGACGACCTCCTGCCGGCGATCGCTCCCGGGCTCGAGACCGAGGTGGAGTGCCGCGGTGAGTGCGGCGGGTCGCCGAGCCGAACGGTCGTCGAGGACGTCCCGGACCGCGCCATCGTGGACGATCCGTCCTCGTTCCAACAGCAAGGCTCGGTCCAAAGTCTCGTGTGCGAAGGTGGCATCATGGGTGATGGCCAACACGGCAGCGCCCCGTGCCGTGCGCTCCCGCACCGCGGCGATCACCCTCTCTCGGGATGCCCCGTCGAGAGCCGCGGTCGGCTCGTCCAGCAGCAGGAGCATCGGATCCGTCACCAGGATCGAGGCCAGCGCCACGAGGCGCCGGCGCGGGAGGGGTAGATCGTAGGGGTGCTCCTCGGCCACATCCAGCAGCCCGAGTTCGGCGAGCACCGCATCCGTCGCGGTCCGAATGCGGGCGGAGTCCCACCCGGCCAGAGTGGGAGCCACGCTACACTCTCCCCGAACGGAGGCCGCGAACAACTGCCGTTCCGGCTGTTGGAACAGAAAGCCGACCCGCGGTGCAAGATCCTCAGGGCCGCGGCCTGCGGTGATCTGGTCCAGCGTATGAACCGTGCCGGCGGTCGGCTGCTCGAGGGCCATGGCCAGTCGTAGCAGCGTCGACTTCCCCGCCCCGTTCGCCCCGAACAACCCGACCGCGGCGCCACCGGCGAGTGCGAGCGTGACGCCGCCCAACACCGGCGGCCCGCCATCGTAACCGAAGTGCACATCATCGAGCCGAAGCCGCTGCGGTCCGGACTTCTCGGGCCGTGCCACCTGCGCCCCTGGTATCGGAAGGCGCGCCGCGGGGAGGCGGCTGATCAGTGCCGCCGCCGTGATCGGCCGCGGGGTCGGGAAGCCGGCCGCTGCTGCGAGTGCTGCGGCATCGGTCGTGCTCGCACCGGTCGTGAGCATCGCATCGCTGGCAAGCAACTCCTGCGGATCACCATCGAGCGCGACCGTGCCCTGCTGCAAGACCACCAGGCGGTCGGCCACGTCCATCATGTCCTCGGCATCGTCACAACTCACCACCACGCAGGCGCCCTCGCGGGCCAGTTCCCGGAGCAGTGCACCGAGTCGTTGTCGCGCGTCGCGGTCGAGCGCGGAGAATGGTTCATCGAGCAGCCAGGCCAACGGTGCCGCAGCCAGGAGGGCTGCAATCAGCACGCGCTGGGTCTCTCCCCCCGACAGGGCACTGGGCTCACGCTCGGCGAGGTGCTCAATCCCGACACGGCGCATCGCCTCCGCGACCGCCGACAAGATCCGGGCTCTCGGCCAGCCAAGATTCATCGGACCCACCGCAATCTCCTCGTGCACGTTGCGCGCGACTCCGCTGAGTTGCTGTCCCGGCGACGGCCCCAGCCATGCCACGCCATCCAGCAGCGGAGATCGTCGTGCGGGGTCGTGGCCGTTCCACGCAATCGCGCCACTCAGGTCGCCGCCCGTGAGCCGTGGGGCCAGCCCCGACAGGGTGAGCAGCAGGGTGCTGGTGCCCGACCCGAGCGCTCCGGTGAGCCAGGTGACATCGCCGTTGGCGAGAGTGAGGTCGATGCCGTCGAGCGCCTTATG
The DNA here is from genome assembly GCA_040002895.1 of Gemmatimonadota bacterium. Lineage (GTDB taxonomy): Bacteria > Gemmatimonadota > Gemmatimonadetes > Gemmatimonadales > GWC2-71-9 > Palsa-1233. The sequence continues at coordinate 12,747 of JBDUDP010000009.1, read as the reverse complement.
GGTCTGGGCCGGATACCGAAACGCGAGTCGCGACGCGACGAAACTCATGCTGCGATCCAGCGCCACCACGCCACCGCGACCACGACGGTCAACGAACCCCAACGAATGATCCGATCGCTGCGCGAATCCTCCGGCGGATCCACTGCCGTTCGGGGGCCGTGATGGGTAAGGCCTCGGGACTCCAGTGCGAGCGCACGGTCATCGGCCTCGGTGAGGGAGGTGAGCAGGAGCGGAAAGACCAGCGCCGGGACGGCGCGTGCGCGCACCCGGAGTGAGCCGCGTACGCGCAGGCCCCGCGTGCGTTGCGCCTCGCGTAGGCGTCGCGCCTGATCGCCAAAGCGCTCCGCGGCGTCGAGTGTGGCAACCAGCAGAAACGCCGCGCTCCACGGCCAGCGCCGCGCCACCGCCGCCTGCAGGAAGCGATGCGGATCAAACCGGACCGCAAACGCGAGCGAGGCCGTGACGATGGCGGCGAGGCGGCTCCCCTGCGCCACGGCCCAGTCGACGCCTGGTTGCGACAGGGTCCCACCCCACGGCAGCACCAGTCGCGGTGCCTCACCCAGCACGGCGTGCATGATGAACAACAACAGCCAGATCGGCGCGACCGCGAGCAGGCCGAGGCGCACGGCGCGGCCCGCGCCGAGTGCCCACGCGCCGAGACAGATCGCCAGATAGAGCGCAATGGTTCCGCGCGGGGCAGGGAGGATGAGCGCGAGCGCGATCGCCGCGAGGGACACCGCGCCACCGGTGAAGGGGTGGGCTCGCGTCATCGCCCCACCGCACGCGCAGCGACGGGGAAGCGGCCAAGAATCCGCCGCGGCAGCGCCCGCAAGAGCGCTCCGACGACGAGGAAGGCGACTGTCTTGTCGAGGATGTCGGTGAGCAGCGAGGCGCTCGTCACGGCGGTGGAAAGCGGCAGGCCGAGGCCGCGGAGCAGGGCGCCGATGGCACTGACCCCGCCGGCGGTGACGCCCCGAAAGAGCACGAAGGAGATCACGGCCGAGACCAGGCCGCAGAGCACGCCGCATCCCGCGCCCCAGATGGCGCTGCGGAACGGAGTCGCGAACCCCCCGCGACTGGCGGCCAGTGCCGCGAGCAGGGCGATCAGCCACTGGATCACGACGAACGGCAGCCACTGGTAGCCCGACAGCATCCCGGCCAGGAGCTGACTCACGGTGCCGACCAGCACGCCGCCCGGCAGCCCGGTCAGCACCGCCACCAGCATCGTCCCGAGGGTGTCGAGGTAGACGGGGAGGCTCAATTCGGCCGCGATCCTCCCAACCACGAGGTTGATCGCGACGGCGGCTGGGACCAGGGCGAACAGGCGTGGTGACATGGAGGGGTGGGACCCCGGGGTCAAGATTGGTAGAATCTAGACGCTCTGACTTCGGATCGTCTGCCATGTCTGCTGTGCTCGACGCCGCCCATATCGTCAAACGCCTGCACTCCGCCTTCAGCAAGCAACTGCCGCGAGTGGAGATGCTTCGCCTGGCCGCCGACCTCATGCGCGAGTCAGGCGCGCCGTATACCTCGGTCTACCTCTACATGCTCCACGGCAATGAGCTGCTGCTCGAGGCCTGGAGCGGCCGCGACACGGACCACCACCGGATCCCGGTGGGGAAGGGCGTCTGCGGAACGGCGGTGGCCACCGGCCAGGATCAGAACGTCGGTGATGTGCAGGGCCGCGAGAACTACATCGCGTGCAATCTCTTCACCAAGTCTGAACTGGTGGTGCTGATTCGGCGCGGGCCCAACGTGCTGGGCCAGATTGATGTCGACTCCGACCAGCTCGATCCCTTCACCGACGACGAAGTCCAGGCCGTGCGCCAGGTGGCCGAGGCGCTCGCGGTCCTGCTGTGAGCCATCGCTGCTGGCGCGCCAACCTCGCATCGCGACACGCGCATGCCGTCTGACGAGAAGACCATGCTCCGACATGTGCGCGGCGTCTCGCTGTTCGAACGTCGGATCGGCAGCGGCCCCGAGACCGTGGTCCTGCACGGCGGTCCGGGCGCGCATCACGACTACCTCCTCCCCGGCTTTGATCTGCTCGCCCCCCGGCGCACCCTGATCTACTACGATCAGCGTGGCGGCGGTCGATCCGCCGTGACGCGTGATGTTCCCGTGGGTTGGCGTGAGCAGGTGAACGACCTCGAGGCGCTGCGCGATGTCTGGGGTCTCGAGCAGCTCTCACTCCTCGGCTATTCCTGGGGTGCCCTGCTCGCCATGCTCTATACCGTGACGTATCCAGCCCGAGTCGCGTCGCTGGCGCTGGTGTCGCCGGCGCCTGCGGCGCGGTCGGAACGAGCTGAATACGAGGCGGCCCTCACCGCGCGAGGAAGCACACCGGCACTGCAGGCCGAACGCGCCACGTTGCAGGCGAGTGGGCTGCGCTCGAGCGACCTCCCGGCCTACAACCAGCGACTCTTCGAGCTCGCTGTGTCGGGATATTTTCACGATCCAGCGCGCGCACGCGAGCTCACGCCCTTCCGTGTCACGGGACGAACCCAGCAGGAGGTCTGGAATTCCCTCGGTGAGAATTTCGACCTGCGACCCGCACTGCAACAACTTGATCTACCGGCGCTGGTGGTGCATGGGGATGACGATCCGATTCCGCTCGCGACCGCCGCGGCCACCGCCGCCGCGTTGCGTGCCCCCCTGGCGGTGCTCCCGGCCTGCGGGCACGTGCCCTACGTCGAGGCCCCCGAAGCATTCGTCGCGGCGCTCGATCCCTTCCTGCCGCATTCATGACCACGCCCGTTGCACATCCCTTCGACCTGGTGTTCGGTGCGCTCGCCGAGGAGCGCTTTCCGGCGATCCGCGCCGCCTTGCCGGCGCAGGCCGAGCTCGACGAGTTCATGTTGACGCAACCCGCAGTGGAGTTGCTGCGCGAGCTGCGCCCCGATGAGGGGCTCGGCGAGGGCGTCGACGAATTCGTGGCCTTTGTGCACGCGGCATTTCGGTATTGGGAGGACGGGCAGCATTCGATGGTGCTTGACGACGAGCAAACCCGCGCGCTCTGTCGGCCCGACGCCGCACCGGGATCGCCCCCCGCTCGCCTCACCGCGGCGTACATTCAGATGGCACCCCGGCGGATCTGGGGACGCCTCGATGATGGCGACGTCTTCGAACCACTCGACGGCTGGTTCGCGGTCCCCGTGGCGGGTGGCGTGCGGGTGGTGGCCTGCTTTGGCGTCCACCCCAACCGTCCGGGGCTGTCGCTCCTGGTGGTGGAGGGAGGCCGGCCCGGCGTGGTTTGTCGCGAGGATGGTTCCGCCCTCTTTGCCCCGCTGATGCCCGGCGGCGATACGGCCGGGCTCCACGCGGTGGTCGCGCCGGAAGAACTGTTGTTGCTGGCTTGGCGCGCAGACGCGCGCATGGAGGCGTGAGCGGATGGCGGTGATGGATCGGACCGGAGTGGCACGCGCACTGGATCAACTCGCGGCGTACCTCGAGCTGAAGGGGGAGAACACCTTTCGCGTTCGCGCATTTACCGGTGCCGCCAAGACGGTCGAAGGCTTTCCGGGTGAACTTGAGGCCGCCATCGCCGATGGATCGCTCGCCGAGGCCAAGGGCATCGGGCCGGCGATCCTGCAGGTCGTCACGGAACTGGTGCAGACCGGTCGATCGGAGTTGCTCGAACAGCTGCGCGAAGATGTTCCGCCGGGGCTGGTGGAGATGCTCGGGATCTCCGGTCTCGGTGTCTCGAAGGTCCGTACCCTGCACGAGACCCTGGGCATCGAGACTCTGGCGGAACTTGAAGTGGCCGCGCGCGATGGTCGGCTCGCGGCGCTGCCGCGGTTCGGGCAGCGCACTGCCGAGAACATCCTCCGGGGCATCACGTTCCTGCGCGCCGCGAGCGAGTGGCGACTCTCGCACCACGCCGCTCAAGAGGCCCATGCGGTGGCCGAGGCACTGGGCCGCTTGCCGCACATTCTGGCCGTCCACATCGCGGGTGACGTGCGTCGCAGCGCCGAGGTGGTGCGTGACCTGGTGCTGGTGCTGGTGGCCGACAGCTCGGCAGACGAGGTCTTCCGGCAACTGGCCGCCTTTCCGGGTGCGAGTGAAATTGCCGGGCAGGATGAGCGTCGCGCGACGCTGCGACTCGCCGGCGGCAGCAGCGTTCAGGTGATCGTGACACCTCCGCAGAACCTCGGCGCGGTGCTGGTGCATGCCACGGGCAACGATGGGCATCTGGCCGCGCTGGCGCGCGTCGCGCAGACCAAGGGGTTCAACCTCGCCGGGACGGCACTCTGGAAAGGCAGTCAATTCATTCCGACGCCCACCGAGGACGCGCTCTACACCGCGCTCGACCTGCCCTGGATTCCGCCGGAGCTGCGCGAGGGGGGAGAGGAGGTCGGATTGCCCGTGCCGACGCTGCTCACCCGTGAGGCCATGCGCGGCTTTCTCCACTGTCACACGACGTATTCCGATGGCAGCAACAGCGCGGCGGAACTCGCGGCTGCCTGTCGCGACGCGGGGTATCAGTATCTCGGCATCACGGATCACTCACGGGCGGCGGCGTATGCCGGGGGGATGACGCCTGACGATCTCAAGCGCCAGTGGGACGAGATCGATGCCCTGAACGCCAGCAATCCGGGCGTGCGCGTCCTCAAGGGAATCGAGAGCGACATCCTCGCGGAGGGCGCCCTCGATTATCCCGACGAGGTGCTCGCCGGCTTCGACTTCATCATTGCGTCAATTCATTCGCGCTTCAATCTCAGCGAGCAGGAGATGACCGATCGGGTGTGTCGCGCCATGGCATCGCCCTACATGAACATCCTCGGCCATCCGACCGGACGCCTGCTGCTTGCGCGCGAGCCCTATGCCATTGATCTCGATCGCGTCTTCGAGGTGGCGGCAGCGAACCGCGTGGCGATCGAGATCAATGCCGACCCGCATCGGCTCGATCTCGATTGGCGCGTATTGGCGCGTGCCCACGCGGCGGGCGTGGTGATCTCGATTGGTGCCGATGCCCACAACATCGCGGGCCTCGCGAACGTGGAGTATGGCATCGGGATCGCGCGCAAGGGCGGCCTCGGTCCGGCCGACATCCTCAACTGTCGCGATGTCGATGGCTTCCTCGCGTTTGCCGCGCAGCGACGACCGTAACCGGTTGATGCCGCTGCCACGCCGCGGGCGCGAATCCTCCGCTGCACGCCGGCAGCGGGCGCTTGAGATCCTGGATCGGCTCAAGGGGGAGTATCCCGACGCCCACTGCGAGCTTCACTTCTCGTCGCCATTCGAACTGCTGGTGGCCACGATCCTGTCGGCGCAGTGCACCGACGTGCGCGTCAATCTGGTCACGCCAGAACTCTTCCGCCGCTGGCCGGATGCCTTCGCGCTGGCTGCAGCACGCCCGGAGGCGGTGGAAGAGGTGATCCGGTCGACCGGGTTCTTCCGCAACAAGACGAAGAATCTGCTCGGCATGGCGCGGGCCCTCGTGGCGGATCATGGCGGCGCGGTGCCGCGCTCCATGGCCGAGTTGCACGCGCTGCCGGGAGTCGGACGCAAGACGGCGAACGTGGTGCTCGGCAACGCCTACGATCTGCAGGAGGGTGTCACCGTTGACACGCATGTCCTGCGCCTCTCGCGACTGCTTGCGCTCTCGCGCGAGAGCGGCCCGGAACGGGTCGAGACCGACCTGATGCGGCTGATTCCACGCCCCGACTGGGCGGTGGTGTCGCACCTGCTGATCTGGCACGGGCGGCGAGTCTGCATCGCCAATCGGCCGAAATGCGGGAGCTGTGTGCTGGCGGAGCTGTGCCCTGGCCGACGGATGACAGATGACGGATGACGGATGACGGATGGGGGGAGCTGGCATCTATTATCTGTCATCTGTCATCTGTCATCCGTCATCCTATATTTGAGCCCAACCCCAAGAGGATTCATCGCATGTCCAAGACCGCAACGATCGAGACCAGCAAGGGCACCATCACCGCCGAGATGTTCGAGCAGGATGCTCCGAGCACGGTGGGCAATTTCGAGAAGCTCGCCAACAGCGAGTTCTACGATGGCACCCGGTTTCATCGCGTGATCAACAACTTCGTCATCCAGGGCGGTGACCCGCTCTCCAAGGATGCCTCGAACCCGCGCGTCGGCACCGGCGGACCGGGCTACACCATCAAGTGCGAGACCGACACCAGCAAGCACAAGCATGCGGCTGGGTCGCTCTCGATGGCGCACGCCGGGAAGAACACCGGCGGGAGCCAGTTCTTCATCGCCCATTCGCCCCAGCCCCACCTCGACGGCGTCCACACCGTGTTCGGGCAGGTCACCGACGGCATGGATGTAGTCAACAAGATCAAGCAGGGCGATGTGATCACCTCGATTCGCGTGAGCTGAGTACGCTCGTCGATCTCGCAGTTCTCGCCGACTATGCCTTGGTGGACCAGCACGGGAAGCTCTCCGTGCTGGGCATCTGGCGTCAGGTGGTCGTGAGTCAGATCCCGGCGATCCACCCGCGCGCGCATCTGGTGCTGCACCTGCGCGGACGCCGGACCGAGCTGGGGACCCATGAACTGGCGGTGCGACTGATCGACCCTGGTGGTACGGTCCTCCTGGAACAATCGGGGACGCTGGAAGTGAACGAGCCCCCCGCCGGGGTGGTGGAGGTCGAGACCTCGGCGGTGTTCGTCTTTGATCTCCCGCTCCCGCAGTCGGGGGACTATCTCTTTCTCGTGGCGCTCGATCACGTCGAGGCCGCGCGGGTCCCCTTTCATGTCGGGCTCACCATCATCTCATCGGGAATGCATTGACCGCCTCCGCGTGGACTCGCGATCGGGCCTGGGCGCTGATGACCGAGTGGACGCCGTCGCCGGCCTTGCGCGGTCACATGCGCGCGGTCGAACTGGTGATGCGCCACATGGCACCCCACTACGGTGGTGACCCGGAGTGGTGGGGCGTCGTTGGCCTGCTGCACGACTTCGATTACGAGCGCTTCCCCAATCCGGAGCGAGCTGCCGATCGGGAACACCCCAGTGAGGGTGTGCGGCATCTGCGCGACGAGGGATTTCCCGACGAGGGCTGCGAGGCGATTCTCGGGCATGCGGAGTTCACGCACACGGCGCGCACCAGCGACCTCGCCCGGGTGCTCTTTGCCGTCGATGAACTCGCCGGCTTTGTCGTGGCCTGCGGGTTGGTGCGCCCGTCGCGCTCGCTCGCGGACCTCGAGCCGCCGTCGGTGCTCAAGAAGCTCAAGGACAAGGGCTTTGCGCGCGGGGTCAGTCGCGATGATGTGCGTCAAGGGGCCGAAGAACTCGGCGTCCCGCTGACGGATCTCGTTGCCGAGGTGCTGACCGCGTTGCGTCCGCAGGAACGGGAGCTTGGCCTGGGTGGCGTGTGACGGCGGTCATCCCCGACGGCGACGAGGCCATTGAAGCGCTCGAGCGCGCCGTGGAACGCGCCTCGGGCGCGCTATCGGTGGGCGGAAACCGCGTGGAGATTCTCATCGATGGACCCGCCAACTATGCGGTGATGCATCGGCAGATCGCCATGGCCACGCAGCGGATTCATCTCGAGAACTACATCATCCATGACGACGCGACCGGACAAGGCTTCGCCGACGCCCTGATGGCCAAGGCCCGCGCCGGCGTGAAGGTGCGCGTGCTGTACGACTGGCTCGGCTGCTGGGGCACATCGCGGCGCTTCTGGCGCCAACTGCGCGAGGCCGGTGCCGAGGTCCACGCGTTTGGTCCGCCCTCGCTGCGCGATCCGCTGCTGCTCGCGTCGCGCGACCACCGCAAGGTGTGCGTGGTCGATGGCAACTGTGGCGTGACCGGAGGCCTCTGCATCGGCGACGAGTGGGTCGGCAACCCCGAGAAGGAGCGGTTGCCGTGGCGCGACACCGGGGTAAGCATCGAAGGTCCGGGGGCGCGGCTGCTTGATGTCGCCTTCGAGCGGGCCTGGGAATTCGCCGGCGGAACCCCCATCCCCTCGGACGAAGTGTCCGGGGATGTGCCGGTTGCGGGGGAGACTGCGGTCCGGGTGGTGGCGACGGAACCCGGACGGGAGCGGGCGTATCGAACCATCGATCTCCTGCTCGGCGTCAGCGCCGAGAAGATCTGGGTCACCGAGGCCTACCTCGCGGCGCCTCAGCGACTCTATCAGGCCTTCATTGATGCGGCTCGTGATGGCGTCGATGTGCGGCTCCTGCTCCCCGGCACCAGCGACCTGAAGGCGGTCCGCAACCTGAGCCGGGTGGGCTATCGTGGCCTGCTGGCGGCCGGGGTGCGGGTCTTCGAGTGGCAGGGCCCGATGCTCCACGCCAAGACGATCGTGGCCGATGGGGTCTGGGTGCGGGTCGGATCGAGCAACATGAACCCCAGTTCACTTATGGCGAACTGGGAGCTCGATGTCTTCGTGGGCGACTCTGGCCTCGGTGAGCAATGTGAACTGCAGTTCATCGCCGACTTGGCCCGCTCGTGTGAGGTGACCAGCCGACCCCGGCGGATCGCTTCGCTCTTTGGTCGGAAGATCCCCCCGGCCCTGGCCCGCGAGCTGCCCGCGCACGAAGCCCCCCAGCGTCACCGCCGGAGCTTCCGGGAACGCGGCCGGCAAGCGATTGTCACTGCCGGAGGGCTGATCCGGGGTGCCCGGGCAGCGCTCTTCGGCCCACTGGCACTGGTGCTGCTGGTCGCGGCCGCGCTCTTCCTGATCTTCCCGACCCCGGCGGCGTATGTCGCGGCGGGGCTGAGCACTCTGACGGCGGTGGCCCTGCTCATCAGGGCAGCGGGCCACCGGGGACGTACCTGATGCTCAACCGACCCGGGAGCCCACGCGTATGACGGGCGTGGATGAAGCCAAGCTCGCGGCAAAGGCCGCCGAGGGCGATGCGGAGGCTTTCGGGGAGTTGGTGGCCCTGCATGCCCCCATGGCGCGGCGGGTTGCCTACGCCGTTCTCGAGGACAAAGACGATGCCGACGATGCCGCCCAAGAGGGGTTCCTCTCGGCTTGGCAGGCGATCGGCCGCTACGATGCCAAACGAGCCTTTCGGCCCTGGCTGATGCAGATCGTGGTGAATGCGGCCAAGGACCTCCGACGGCGTCGTCGGGTGCGAGCGGCCGACCCGCTCGACCACGTGGCTGCGGCCTCGCGCGACGATCCCGCCAAGGACGCCGGGGCCCTCGATCTGGGCGAACGGCTCAAGTCGGCGCTGGCGACGCTCCCGGAGCGACAGCGACTCGCCGTGGTGCTGTTTGACGCTGAGGGGTATTCGCAGGCGGAGATTGCCACGTTGTTGGGAATTCCAGAAGGAACCGTCAAGTCGGATGTGTTCCATGGCAGGCGGGCACTGCGCAAGGTGCTCGAATCAGTGAAGGAGGAGTGGGATGAGTGATCTGTCGCCGTTTGATTCGGCACCGGACCAGGAACTCGGGATGGCGATTCGCAGCGCGCTGGCGATGCCGCACGATGGCGCCTTCGTGGCCCGCGTCCGCGCCCGGATCGGCAAGCGCGCGTGGGACGATGAGCTCGCCGGCTGGTTCTGGCAGGGGCTGATCGCCGCCTCGCTGGCAACGGTGCTCGCGGGTTGGGGTTGGTCGCAGGTTGCGACGACCTCGACCAGTAGCGCATCGGTTGCCAGCGAGCTCCTCGATGGCTCGCGTCCCGGCTCCGAGATCCTGCTGGTGTCCCTGACGTCGGAGGGGAGGTGAACCCCTCCCGCAATCGCGCCATGGCGCTGCTGTTCGCGGCCTTCATGGCCGGGACGGTCGTCGGCGTCGTGGGACTGACGGCGGCCTTCCGTGCTGGCAAGGCGGACTTCGTCTGGCGCGGTGCTGCTGGGTCGCGCGGACCCGGCGGACCGCAGGGCACCGGTCAAGGGGCGCGCGTCGCGAAGGAACTCGCCGTGTCGGCGGATCACCGCGACAGCATCGTCGCGATCTACAAGCGCGGTGGTGCCGCAATGGATTCGATCGTGCGCAACGCCATCGCGCCGCAGATGGACTCGCTGTGGGAGTCCATCCGGCCAATGGTCGATGCCCGCCGGCAGCAGACCCGCGTCGAGGTTCGGGCGCTCCTGACTCCCCCGCAACAGGAAAGGTACGACTCCATGAACAAGGCCAGCGATGAGAATCGAAAGAAGATGCGTGATCAGTCGCGAGGAGGCCCGCGTGGTTCGCGCTAAACTGTCTCTCGGAGTGCTCACGCTCCTGGTCGCCGTGCCGCTCGCGGCGCAGGGCGCTCCCAAGGCCGTCACGCTCGCCCAGGCACTGCAGCTGTCGGAGCAGGTCCAGCCCTCGGTGGTGACCGCGCAGGGTCAGGTGCGCTCGAGTGAGGCGCGCGTGCGCTCGGCCAAGGGTGCCTTCCTCCCCTCGCTCTCGGCATCGTCGAGCGGGAGCCGGGGCTATTCTGAGGGCCCGCAGCGCATCGACCCGGTGACCCAGCAGATCGTGAACGGCAACTCGTCGTCGCAGAATGTCGGCTTCGGCTTCTCGTCGTCATTGACGCTGTTCGACGGCTTCCGCCGCAACAACGATCTCAAGGTGGCGCGCGCCAATGAAGACGCGGCCGATGCCTCGCTGGTCGACGCCCGGTTCCAGAACGGCCTGACCACCACCAACGCCTTCTTCGACGCGCTCGCCTCGCTGCAGACGCTGCGGGTGCGCGCGGCGAGTGTGACGCGAGCCGAGGAGCAGCTCAAGGTGGCCATCGCGAAGCTGCAAACCGGCTCCGCCACGCGCTCCGATTCGCTCCAATCGCTGGTGACGCTGGGCACGGCTCGGCTCAATCTGCTGCAGGCCAGCAGCACGCTGGCCACGTCCGAGGCCAACCTCGGTCGACTGATCGGCAGTGACGACCGGGTGGCCGCCATCGAGGACTCGGCGATCTATCGTATCGCCGTGATCGACACGACGGCGTTGCGATCGGAGGCAGTGGCGTCGTCGCCGCGCGTCAAGAATTTCGAGGCGTCGGCTGCGGCGGCCCGCTCCTCGTATGCCTCGAGCAAGTCGAGCTATTTCCCCACCCTCTCGGCCTCGTTCAGCAACAACTGGAATGGCAACCGGTCGAACGACTACCAGTTCTTCCAAGGTCGGAATGTCGGGCTCCAACTCAACTGGCAGATCTTCAACGGCTTCACGCGCGAACAGAACGTCGCGGTCGCGTCGGTCGCGGTCGACAACGCGGAATCACAGGCAGCCGACGCACGCCGGCAGGTGCTGGCGTCCCTGACCCAGCGGCTCGCAGAGCTCGGCACCGCCCAGCAGCAGATCGAGATCCTGAACACCAGTGTGCAGGCGGCCAACGAGGACATTCGCGTGGTCACCGAGCGTTACCGGCTGGGCGTGGCGACGATCGTCGACGTGCTCACCTCGCAGGAGCGGCTCACCCAGGCGGAGATCGATGCGGTCACGGCGCGGTTCAACTACCTGCGCGCCAAGGCCCAGATCGAAGCCCTGATCGGGCGGAGTCTCCAGTAATGGCCAAGGACATTCGCGACACCGCCGAACGCATGGCGGCGCTGCCGACCGACGTGCCGCGCGATGCCGTCATCGTGACCCGCAACCTGCAGCGCGAGTACCAGATGGGTACCGAGCGGGTGCGGGCGCTGCAGGGTGTCGACATCACGATCCGTCGCAATGAATTCGTCGCGATCATGGGGCCGTCCGGCTCGGGCAAGTCGACCATGATGAACCTGATTGGCTGCCTCGACACGCCCTCCGAGGGTGAGTACTGGCTCAACGGCTATCGCGTGAGCGAACTCGACGACGACGCGCTGGCCCGGATCCGGAACAAGGAGATCGGGTTCGTCTTCCAGACGTTCAACCTGCTGCCGCGTGCCTCGGCCCTCGCCAACGTGGAGTTGCCGATGGTCTATGCCGGGGCCTCGAGCAAGGAGCGTCGGGAGCGCGCCACGGAAGCACTCACGGCGGTTGGCCTGGGCGATCGCATGCACCACAAGCCCAACGAGCTCTCGGGTGGCCAGCGCCAGCGCGTGGCGATCGCCCGGGCGCTGGTGAACCGTCCGTCGATCCTGCTGGCCGACGAACCCACCGGCAACCTCGACTCGGCGACATCCGAGGAAATCATGACCCTCTTCGAGACGCTCCATCGTCAGGGTCAGACCATCATTCTTGTCACTCATGAACCTGACATTGCCGCGCATGCGAAGCGCCAGATCGTCCTTCGGGACGGCCTGGTCTCCAGTGATGGCAGTACTATGGAGGCGGTCGCGTGAAGTTCCCTCGGCTATTGTCCGTGATGGTGTTCTGTGCTGCGTGCAGCAAGGACACCAAGGTGACGCAGGTCTATCAGGCCGTGCCTGTCGAGCGGCGTGACATCATTGTCTCCGCCCAGGCGGCGGGCGCCGTGAATCCTGACACCGTGGTCCAGGTGAAGTCCAAGGCCTCGGGCGAGATCCTCGATGTGAAGGTCCAGACCGGCGACTTCGTGAAGCGCGGGACGCTCATGGTGCAGGTGGACCAGCGCATTCCGCAGAATGATGTGGCGACCGCGCAGGCCAATCTCGAGGTGGCCAAGGCGCAACTCGCGAACGCACAAGGCCAGCTCACCCGCTCCAAGGAGCTGTACGCGGCCAAGGCGATCACCCAGCAGGAGCTGGAGACGACCACGCTGTCGGTGGCCAACTCCAAGGCCGATGTGGTCCGCCAGACGATTGCCCTCGAGAATGCCAAGATCACGCTCGGCGACACCCGCGTGCTCGCCCCGATCAGCGGTACCGTGATCGCCCAGACGGTGCAGCGCGGCAACGTGATCTCCTCGCCCAACACCGCGAGCGGCGGCACCGTG
>JBDUDP010000008.1:0-55481 GCA_040002895.1 Gemmatimonadota bacterium | reverse complement strand
CCAGCTCGTGGTCCTTGACCACGCCGCCGGGCACGGCCCGGAGCGCTGTCGCGCGCGCCACCGGCTCGCTGATCTTGGCTTCCTTCATCAACTGCGCTTCGCTTTCCTCGGGCCTTGCCGCCTTGGCCTTCGCGGCATCCTCGGCCGCTTCCTTCTTCTCGTCGGCAGGCGTCTCGTGCTCCTTGCTGAGCAGGGCGCCGGTCATCGCATCGATCGCGACTTCCTCGATACCGCTCTTGCCCGCCACGGCTATGTCATACGACCAGATCAGCTTCCCCTTCTCGCGCTCCAGCTCGTGGTCCTTGACCACGCCGCCGGGCACGGCCCGGAGCGCTGTCGCGCGTGCAGTGGCCTCGCTGATCTTGGCTTCCTTCATCATCTGGGCTTCGCTTGCCTCGGCCTTGGTGGCCGGCTTCTGCGCCACGAGCACGGCGGGTGCCAGCAAGAGCGCAAGGGCGAGCATCGGGGTGGTGCGGGTCATGAGGTCGAACTCCGGTCCAGGGTATACGCTCGTCCGCGGATTGCGACGAGCAGGGTGGGGACGACGAACAGGGTGATCGGTGTAGAGAGCGCGAGGCCGCCGATCACGGCCAGGGCCAGCGGCCGCTGCAGTTCACTCCCGGCGCCGAGGCCGAGCGCGAGGGGCAACAGGCCGAAAAGGGTACAGAGGGTGGTCATCAGGATGGGGCGAAGCCGGACGCGTGCTGCCTCGCGGATGGCGGGTTCGAGGGCCATGCCGCCGTCACGCATCTTGTGGCGAGTGAAATCGAGCAAGATGATGCCGTTCTTTACGATCAGCCCCACCAGCAGGATCAGTCCCATGAAACTCGACACGTTGAGCGGGGTGCCGGTGAGCAGCAGCAGCAGCATCGCGCCGCCGAAGGAGAGCGGCGCGGCCAGCACGACGACCAGGGGCTCCACGAACGACTGGAACTGCACCACCATGACGCCGACGACGCAGACGCCTGCCAGCGTCAACACCAGCAGCAGGGAGCGGAACGCCTCCTGCTGCGAGGCGTACTGCCCGGCCACTTCGAGTCGGATGCCGGGCGGTGGCGGCGTCGCGGCAATGGCCGCACGCACATCGGACATCACGCTGCCGAGGTCGCGGCCGACGATGTCCGCGCCGATCGTGATGATCTGTTGCTGGTTCTCACGATGGAGTTCGGCTCGGGTCTCCGTTGGCTCGAAGCGCGCCAGCGCGCCCAATGGTGTCTGCGCGCGGGTCAGCGGCGAGAGGACCGGGAGGGCGGTGAGCGCCGCCGCATTGTTACGCACGGCATCGGGAGCCCGGACCCGGACCCCGACGGCACGATCCTCCAGCCGAATCTCCCCGGCCGGTACGCCCAGCAGGGCCCCGCTCACGGCGGCTCCCACGTCGCCGGGTGTGAAGCCGGCCCGCGCGGCCTCGGTGGCGTCGATGTGCATCGTGAGCTCGGCCGTGGGCTCGCTCACCCCATCGTAGATGTCCTCGATGCCGGGGATGCCCTCGACCTTGGCGGAAAGGTCCCGGGCGTACGCCTCGAGCGCGGCGAGGTCAGGACCGAACAGCTTGAGCTCAACCGGGCGCGAGACGCCGGCGAGGTCGTTGATCACATCCGAAAGGATCTGCACGAACTCGATTCGCACTCGCGGCACGGCGGTCTCGATCTGTACTCGGACGTCGTCCATCACTTCGAAGACGGTGCGCTTCCGCTTGCCCGGTGCCGCCAGGCGAACCACCATGTCGCCGCGGTTCTGCTCGGTCGCGAAAAGGCCGAGTTCCGCACCGGTGCGACGGGAGGTGGCGGTGACTTCGGGCGTCTTGGCGAGAATCCCCTCGATGATCCGGAGTTCACGGTCGGTTTCCGCCAGCGCGGTGCCGCCCGGCGTCCAGTAGTCGAGCACGAAGGCGCCCTCATCCATCGCGGGGAGGAAGCCGGTCTGGACGTAGCGATGGGCCAGGATGCCGATGCCGACCAGCACGAGCGCGGTGATGACCATCGCGCGGGAGCGCGGGAGCACGACCAGGAGGGCCTGCTCGTACGTGTCGGAGAGGGTATCGAGTCCACGACCCACGCGATTCAGTATCCCATGGGTCTGCGGCGGCTCGGAGTCGGTGTCCTTCAGGAACCGCTCGCTCAGCAGCGGAATCAGCGTGAGCGAGAGCGCCAGCGAGACCAGCACCGCAATGGTGAGGGTGATCGACAGCGCGGTGAAGAACTGGCCCTCGACTCCGCCCAGCAGTCCGAGCGGCAGGAAGACCACCACGGTGGTGAGAGTCGATGAGGTGACGGGCCAGATCAACTCCTGCAACGCCTCGCGCACCGCGAGGGTGCGATCGGGTGTCAATCGCGCATGCCGCACGATGTTTTCAGTGATGACGACAGCGTCGTCGATCACGAGCCCGATGGCAATGGCCATGGCGCCCAACGTCATCAGGTTAAAGGTCTGGCCGACCATCCACATGATGAAGACCGTGATCACCATCGTCAGTGGGATCGACGCCGCGCTGATGGCCGTGACCCGTGCATGACGCAGGAAGAGCAGCAGCACGATGATCGCCAGGACCGCGCCGATCAGCATGGCATCGCGCACGGAGGTGACCGCGTCACGCACCAGTGCGGCCTGATCATAGACCGGAATCAGGTGCACGCCGGCGGGCAGGGTGCTGTCCACGCTGGCGGCGATCCGGGCGATGCTGTCGGCGATGGCCACGGAGTTGCCGCCCGGCTGCCGAGTGATGTTGAGCTGCGCGGCCGGTCGACCGTCGCCGGCGATGATCCGGACGTGGTCCTCGGTGCCGGGAATGACGCGGGCGACATCCTTGACCCGCATGCCCGCGCGTACCATCACGTTGCCGACGTCGTCAGTGGTGTGCGCCTCGGTGGCGGTCACGATCAGGTACTGGCGATAGTTGGCTGCGGTGCGGCCGACGGCGTCCACGGCAATCGATTCCCGAATGGCGGTGGCCAGATCGTCGTACGTCAGGCCGGCGGCGGCGAGCCGCGCCGGCTCGGCCAGCACCTCGATCTCGCGCTGATCGTTGCCCATGACATCCACTCGCCCCACGCCGGGCACCCGCGACAACAGCGGCCGGATCTGGTAACGGGCGATATCGTAGAGCGTGGCGGGGTCGCCGCCTTCGAGGTTGTAGGAGAGCACCGGGAAGAGGGCGGGGGTCAGACGCTCCACCTGGATGTCGAGGCCGGCTGGCAGGGTGTTGCGCACCTGATTGACGCGCGCCTGCAGCTGCTGCAGCGCGTAGGCCATGTCGGTCTTGCGCGCGAAGGTGACGTTGATTTCGCTGCCACCGCGGATGGCGCGCGAGGCCACCTTCGAGACCCCCGGTACGACGCTCACCGCCTCCTCGATCGGCCGGGTGATGCTGAACAGCACCTGCCGAGAGCCCAGCGAACTCCCCTCCACGACCACGGTGATGCGCGAGAAGGTGAGTTCGGGGTAGATCGCGGACGGCAGTTGCGTGGCGGCCCAGATGCCGCCGATCGACAGCACCACCACCACCATCATCACGAAGCGGCGTTGCGCGGCCAGGAAGGAGAAGAGCCCACCCTGGCTCACTTGGGCGCGCCCGGCGCCACCACCTTGGCGCCCTCATCCATGCCGTAGGCGCCTTGGGTCACGATCCGCTCGCCCGCGGCGAGGCCCGAGATCACGTGCGCATGCACGGCGTCCTTGCCGCCGATGGTGACCGCTCGCGGATGTGCCACGTTGGCCGAATCGACCACGAAGACCTGAAATCCTTCGGCCGCGGGAACCAGCGCCGCGATGGGGACGACGATGGCGTTCGGTGCGGTTGCCAACAGAAGGTGCGCGGAGAGACTTTCGCCCAGACGCAGCGGCCGCACACTGTGCTCAACCTGCACCCGAACCATCACGCCACGAGAAAGCGAATCGACGGCACTGCCAACATCCACCACGTGCCCGACGCCGAGCGAGTCGGCCCCGGCATGCAGCGTGACCCGAAGTCCGGGACGGAGGCGTTCGGCGTTGTCCGCGCTGGCGGAGATGACGACATCGAGCGCCGCGGGATTGGCGATCTCGACCATGGCTGCTGCGGGATCCGCGAGCGCCCCGGCGACCGCGGTCACCCGGGTCACGACGCCGGCGATCGGCGCGCGCAGGGTGGCCAGGGTGGCGTTCCGGCGCGCCGTGGCGGCGTCCGCTCGCGCCCGCGCGGCGGCGGCGGTTGCCTGTTCGGCGTCGCGTCGGGGCATCACGCCGGCTTCGAGCAATCGGGTGGCCCGCGCCGCCGCCGCCTCCGCAGCGGTCAATGCGGCCTCGGCACTCTGCGCCTCGGCGTCGATCGAGGTGCGGTCGAGTTCCACGAGCACATCCCCCCTCGCCACGCGCTGCCCTACGACGACGCGCACCCGGGCAATGCGAGCGGCAACCGGCGCGCCCAGGGTCACGAGTCCGTCGGTGCGTGGCACCACGCTGCCGACGCCATCCACCGTCTCGGCGAACGATTGCGGCACCAAGACAAGGGTTTCCGCGGCGACGGTGGCCTGGGCCGGCGGTGCTTCGGCTTCATCGCCCTTGCAGCCGGCGAGCAGCATGGCAAGCGAGAGGGCGGTCACGACAGATCGTGTGGCGAATCGGTTCACGGCACACTCGCGGCAACGGTTTCGGTGAGCAACTGCAGGACATCGCGCGCGGTCCACGCTGCCGCGAGATCGGTCACGTATTGCGAACGCGCGTCACGTGCCATCCGCTGCGCCTCGAGGACCGAAGCGAGCGTCGCCGCCCCTTCCCGATAGGCGGTCAGGGACATCGCACTGACGCGTGTTGCGGCGACCGTGAGGCGCTCGTCCCGATCGAGCTGCGCCAGCGCGATCTCGAGCGCACGCCGCGCCCGGCCGATCGCCCCGCCACTCTCCACCCGGACCGCCATGAGCGACGCCTGGGCCCGCTGCAATTCGGCCTCAGCGAGCGCGACGTTCCCGCGATTGCGATTCACCAGTGGCAGGGGGATCGCGATGCCGACCATGGGCAGCAAGCCATTCTCACTGCCGCTGGGGTCGCCCGTCTCGAAGCCGGCCGTCAGTGTCGGTTCCACGATGCGGCTGTTGCGCTGCAGCCGGAGCGCCAGTTCGGCGGTGCGCACGTCGGCCTCGGCCGCGGCGATCGGGAGCAGCGCACCGCTGCCCGGGGTGGTGCTGTCGAACGCCGGACGACGCAGCGAATCGGCCAGTGCGATGGTGAGCTCGGAGGTCATCAGTCCCATCGCGGCCTGCAGCGTGAGCAGCGACGACTCGGCCGAGAGGGAATCGGCGGCGTGGAGGTTGGCCTGTTGCAGGGCGTAGATGTCGGCAAGTTCGACGTCGAGGTCGCTGGCGTCACCGGTATCGCGACGCAGCGTCGCGATTCGCCGCAGGGAGTCCGCATCGAGGGTGTTGCGCCGACTCAGTGCCAGTTGCTCGCGCGCCGCGAGTGCCGCGGTGTACGCCGTGTCAACGTCAAGTCGCGCCGCGACTCTGGCGAATGCCAGGCGAAGTTCGCTGCCGGTGCGCCCGGATTGTGCCGCGGCGGTCCGCGCACTGCGGATCCAGGGCAGGTCCAGCGGGATGCTCAGCTCGGCGTGATATCGCGGCACCGACTGGGTGTAGCTGATGAGCGCGGTGGGGTCGGGGAAAAGGCGCGAGGCGAACACCCCAGCACGCGCGGCCGCAGTATCGCTACGCGCCATGAGCAGGCGCGGGGCGTGATCGAACGCCTCCTGCCGGGCCTGCTCACGAGTGACGGAGCGAACGGTCTGGCCTTGGGCAACGGCGGTACAGGCGAGGACGAGGAGTGAGGCCCCCGTGACGGATCTCAGGATGGTCATGACGCCTCAAGGCTACTGCGGCAAGCTGTCACCAGGATGACAGGGTAGACGTACTAGCCCGGGCGCCCCGGCACAGCGGCGACCGGAAACCGTGCCGTCGCCACGGTACCACCTCCCTCGGCTGGGTCGAGGGTCAGCGTGGCGCCGTGGGCATCGGCAATCCAGCGCGCGATCGAGAGGCCGAGCCCGGAGCCCGAAGTCCCCGCCGGAGAGCGGTACCGCGCCGGGTCACCTCGATAGAACCGCTCGAAGACGTGGGGCAACTGCTCGGGGGGAATCCCAGGGCCGGCGTCGATGACTCGCAGGATCGACGCCGAGCCGTCGCGGCCGACCCGGACCGTCACGGCGCCACCGGCAGGAGTGAATTTGACGGCGTTGTCGAGCAGGATCATCACCAGTTGGCGCACCAGGTGCGGGTCGCCTTCGATGGGGGCCTCCTCGAATTCGCCCACGGTCACGACCACGCCAAGCCGCTCTCCCACCACCTTGGCGGCATCGGCAGCGTCCAGGACGATGTCGTCGAGGAAGATCCGGGTCCGCTCCACCGCGCGCGGTTCCGATTCCGCGCGTGCCAGCGTCAACAGATCGTCCACGATACGCGCGAGCCGGGCGCTCTCCGCCTCGATCCCGGCCAGCGCGGCGACGTAGCCCGCCTCGTCGCGCGGCTGCTGCAGTGCAATCTCGGCGCGGTTGCGCAACACGCTGAGCGGGGTGCGGAGCTCGTGGGCCGCATCGGCCACGAAGCGTCGCATCTGTTCCACCGATTGTTCGATGGGACCGATCGACTGCCCGACGAGGACTGAGCCTGCGGCGGCAACCAGGACGAGGGCAGCAAGCGCCGCGGCCCCGAACGCCGCGATCAGCGAGGCGTAGCGATCCTCGAGCTCGATCTTGTCCGCCACGGCAACGGCCACCAGCGCCCGTCCGGTTGGGAGCGCGAACCGGCCGGCGTGCAGTCGCAGCGTTCGCTCGCCGATGCCTTCGTGGTCGAGGTCGATGGTACCCTGACTGGCGGCCTCGCGGCCGGCCGCTTGGATCCACGCATCGGCGCGCTCCGGGCGGATCGGGGTGCCGTCGAGGTGCAGGAGGAAGAGCGAACGATCGGGAATGTGCAGCTCGTCGACTGCATCCACCACGTGGCCGGCGAGCCCTGCCTCGCTCTCGCGGATCGCGGCTGCGCGCTCAAGCTCGGTCGTGGCGTCGCGCAGCGAGAGATCGAGTTCGGACGCGAACTGATGGCGAATGGCGACAAAGAGTCCACCGCCGAGCAGCAGCAGGATCGCGCCGAAGGTGGCAAGGTACCAGGTCGTGAGCCGGCGTCGCACGCGACGGAGCGGGGTCGACGACATCGATGCGCTACACGCCGAAGCGGTAGCCTGCGCCGCGCACGGTATGGATCAGTTTCGGCTCAAACCGGTCGTCGAGCTTGCGACGCAGGCGGCGGATCAGCACCTCGAGCACGTTGGTGAAGGGGTCATGGTTGTCATCCCAGACGCTGGCGGTGATCACGGCGCGGTCGATCACCTCGCCGGTGTGACGCAGGAAGCATTCGAGCAGCGCGAATTCCTTGGCAGTGAGCTCGATGGCCGTTTCCCCCCGCCGGACCTCCCGAGAGGCGAGGTCCACCGACAGGTTCGCCACCATCGTGCGCTCGCCGACGAAGCGCGGTCCGCGGCGCCCGAGCGCGCGCACCCGGGCGAGGAACTCCCGAAAGGCAAACGGTTTGGTGAGATAATCATCGGCGCCCACGTCCAGTCCGGTCACCCGATCATCCACGCTGTCGCGGGCCGTGAGCATCATGATCGGGCGCGTCACGCCGAGGGCCCGCAGTTCACGGCAGAGCGCGAAGCCACTGCCGCCCGGCAGCATGACGTCGAGCACGAGGACATCAAAGTCCCGTTGGGTGGCCCGCAGGCGGCCGTCCGGGCTGCTCGCCGCGTGCGTCGTGGTGATGCCATGCTCGGCGAGCCCTGCCGTGAGGACGTCGGCGAGCTCGGTGTCGTCCTCGACCAGCAGGAGGTGCATGCGCGATGTCCCGCGAGCGGTGAGAGAAAGGCGAGAGACGCGAGATGAGAGAAGTGAGAGGAGGCACGCAGGATTGAAGTGGTCGCCACTCTTCTCTCCTCTCTTCTCTCCTCTCTCCTCTTTCCTCTCTCCTGCGTTGCTAGTGCGTCAACTTCCGATACTTGATCCGGTGCGGCTGGTCGACCGCGACGCCCTTGCGCCGCTTGTAGTCGGCCGAATAGTCCTGATAGTTCCCCTCGAACCAGACCACTTCCGAGTCGCCCTCGAACGCCAGAATATGCGTGGCGATGCGGTCGAGGAACCACCGGTCGTGTGAAATGACCACCGCGCACCCCGAAAAGGTGAGCAGGGCGTCTTCGAGGGCGCGCAGGGTGTCCACGTCGAGATCGTTGGTCGGCTCGTCCAGCAACAGCAGGTTGCCGCCCGACTTGAGCAGCTTGGCGAGATGCAGCCGGTTGCGTTCGCCGCCCGACATGGTGCCGACCTTCTTCTGTTGATCGGAGCCCTTGAACCCGAACCAACCACAGTATGCTCGGGAGTTCACGGTCCGGCTGCCGAACTGGAGGTTGTCGTAGTCCCCGGCGATCTCCTGGTAGACTGTCTTCTCCGGATCGAGGGCCTCACGTGACTGGTCGACATAGGCGGTCTGCACCGTCTTGCCGACAATCAATTCGCCACCGTCGGCCTGTTCCTGGCCGGTGATCATCCGGAACAGCGTCGTCTTGCCGGCGCCATTGGGTCCAATGATGCCCACAATTCCTGAGCGCGGCAGCGAGAAGTCGAGCCCCTCGAACAGCAGCGTGTCGCCGAAGCCCTTCTTCAGCTGCTTCGCCACCACGACCTCGTCGCCCAATCGCGGCGCCGGCGGGATCAGGATTTCATGGCCAGTTGCGTCGGCCTGCTCCTCTTCGGCCACCAGCGTGTCGTACGCCTGCAGGCGAGCCTTGCTCTTGGCCTGCCGGGCCTTGGGGCTCATGCGGACCCATTCCAGCTCGCGTTCGAGCGTGCGACGGCGGGCCGAGGCCTGCTTCTCTTCGGTGGCGAGCTTCTTCTCCTTTTGGTCGAGCCAGGAGGAGTAGTTGCCCTTCCAGGGAATCCCGGCGCCGTGTTCGAGCTCGAGGATCCACTCGGCGACGTTGTCGAGGAAGTAGCGATCGTGGGTGATGGCGACGACCGTCCCCGGGAAGTCCTTGAGGTAGCGCTCGAGCCACGCCACCGACTCGGCATCGAGGTGGTTGGTCGGTTCGTCGAGCAGCAGCATGTCGGGCTTGCTCAGCAGCAGACGGCAGAGCGCGACGCGCCGCTTCTCACCGCCCGACAGCGTGTCGACGGCCGCATCCGGCGGCGGCAGACGGAGCGCGTCCATCGCGATGTCGAGAGTGCGGTCAATCTCCCAGGCGTTGGCGGCGTCGATGCGATCCTGCAATGCCGCCTGCTTGTCGAGCAGGGTGGTCATCTCGTCATCACTCATCGGCTCGGCGAACTTCATCGAAATGTCTTCGAACTTGGTGAGCAGAGCCCGAATGTCGGCGAGCGCCTCCTCGACGTTGCCGCGGACATCCTTGCTGGCGTCGAGCACCGGTTCCTGCGGCAGGTAGCCGATCCGGACGCCGTCGGCGGGCTTGGCCTCGCCGAGGAACTCCTGATCGACACCGGCCATGATCCTGAGCAGCGACGACTTACCGCTGCCGTTGGAACCGATCACGCCGATTTTGGCGCCGGGATAGAACGAGAGGTAGATCCCCTTGAGGATCTCGCGTTTCGGCGGGACGATCTTCCGAAGGTCGCGCATGGTGAAGATGTATTGATGGCTCATGAGGCCAAAATACTCGGATGGCGCCAGCGGCGCCCCACGACAGTAGCTTTCGTGATGCTCAAGCGATTGCTGCCGCTACTGTGCTGTGCGGCTCCCCTGGCGGGTCAGGGGGTCGACTGTGATGGCTTTCTCACCCGGATGGCGGTGGCGCCGGGTTTCTGCGTCCGCGCGTTCGCGACGCAGGTCGGGGATGTCCGGCACCTCGTGGTCCACCCCAGCGGCGTGGTCGTGGCGGCCACGCGCTCCCCGCCAGGGCTCCTCCGCCTGGAGGACACGGACCAGGATGGCCGGGCCGATGCTTCGGTTCGGTTCGGCCCCGGTGAGGGGGGCAGCGGGGTGGCGTGGCGAGACGGCTGGCTCTATTTCGCGACCGACAACGCGATCTACCGCTACCGCTGGCCGGCTGCGTCCCGTGCACCTGACACGCTCTCGGAGCTCGTTGCCGAAGGCCTTCCCGAATCCGGGAATGGTTATGCGCACAATGCCAAAGGCATCGCCTTCGGAAGGGACGGGGCGCTCTACGTTTCAGTCGGTTCGGCCACCGACAACTGTCAAGTTGATGAGGACATCGCGCAGCCGGGACGGTTCCCGTGTCCGGACCTCTTGAAGCGAGCTGGGGTTTGGCGACTTGCACCCTCACCGGGCGCGACGACTTGGGCACGCGTGCAGGTGGCGACGGGGCTTCGCAACGCGATGGCGATCGGCGTCGATCCCGGGAGTGGTCGCGTGTGGGGCATCACGCACGGGCGGGACTTTCTCGGCAAGTTGTGGTCCTGGTCGGCGACGGAGTCCGCCATGCAGCCTGCGGAGCTTCTAGTGGAGATCAAGCCGGGGACCGACTTCGGCTGGCCCTACTGCATGGGATACTATCAACCGGCGCAGACGAAATTGGTGCCGGCGCCCGAGTACCAGGGTAACACGGCGGCCGCTGCGGACTGCAGCAAGAAGACGGCGCCATCCGCGGGATTTCCCGGTCATTGGGCACCGATGGGGCTGACGTTTGCACCATCGACTTGGCCGGCCGAGTGGTCCCACGGGATGGTGATCGCGTTCCACGGGTCACGCAGTCGGGCGCCTCTTCCTGAGGACGGGCACTACGTGGTCTATCTGGCGACAGACGCGTCCGGATCACCCGTCGGCGAACCACGGATTCTGCTCCGCTCGCTGGGCGCAGCAGGAACGCTCCGACCTGCCGGAGTGGCCTTCACGTCCACCGGCATGTTGTATGTCAGTGACGACGATCACGGGATCGTCTACCGCATTGAACCTCGAATGCCGAACCACCCCTAGCGCCGCTCCGTCCGTGGCCCTGCTATCATTTGCGATCAGGTCGCTCCGCGCATTCAACACTTGAACTGGTGCTTACTATGAAACGCCCCGTCCTGCTCCTTCTTCCTCTGGCCGCCTTCGCGGTCTTGGCGTTCCGTTCCCAGCCCTCCTCGCCCTGCGACCCTGACAATGCTGGGCTCACCCTGGCACCAGGATTCTGCGCCACCCTGTTTGCGTCCGTGCCAGGGGCGCGCCACATCGCCGTGACCTCCACCGGCGATCTCTTCGTCGCAGCCTCGGGGCGGTCCGGCGGACTCTTCCTGCTGCACGACTGGAATGGCGACGGTCACGCCGATACCACCGTGACCTTTGCGACCGGCTCGTTCACCGGCGTGGCGGTCTCGGGCAACGCCGTCTTCTATGCGCCAGCCGATCGGGTGGTGCGCATCCCGTATCGTGCCGGTTCGCTGTCCGCGAGGGGACCGGCGTCGGTGGTGGTGAGCGGACTGCCCGTCGGCGGGCACTCTGCCAAGACGCTGGCGCTGGGCAAGGATGGCTCGATCTTCGTCGATCACGGGTCGGCCACCAACTCCTGCCAAGTCGAGGATCGCAAGGAGCGCTCGCCCGGGCAACAGCCCTGTGCCGAGCTCGCGGTGCGCGCCGGGATCTGGCGCTACGACTCGCACAAGTCCAACCAGACCCCCGCCGATGGCGAGCGTTGGGCCACCGGATTGCGCAACGCCATGGCGATCGCAGTGGAACCGGCCACGGGTGTCCTCTTCGGTGCCTCGCACGGTCGCGATCAGCTGAGTGCCAACTGGGGCTTCAGCGATCTCGACAACGCCGAGAAGCCCGCCGAGGAATTCGCCATGATTCGCAAGGGCACCGACCTCGGCTGGCCCTACTGCTACTACGATCCGATCGCGAAGCGGAAGGTCGAAGCGCCGGAATACGGTGGTGATGGCATCAAGCAGGGTGAGTGCGGCCAGAAGACCCAACCGCTCATCGCCTTCCCGGGGCACTGGGCACCGCTGGCGCTAACGTTCTACACGGGGACCGCGTTCGGGCCCACATTCGGAAGCGGAGCGTTCCTCGCCTTCCACGGCTCATGGAACCGTGCGCCGCTGCCCCAGGCCGGGTATCGCGTGGTCTTCATGCCGTTCAGCAACGGCACGCCGACGGGCGAGTACCGCACCGTGGTCACCGGCTCCACTGGCGAAACATCCGTCCGCCCGAGCGGCGTGGCGGTGGCTCCCGGCGGGACGGCTCTCTACGTCGCGTCCGACGCTAGTGGCAAAGTTTGGCGCATCATCCCCACTTCCAAGTAATCCGAGGCGCTCCATGAAGTGCTCCACCCTGCTGGCTGTCGCGCTGCTGCTCCCCATCGGGCTCCCGGCCCAAGATGTCGGCCCCAAGGTCGGCGATTTGGCACCCGATTTCACCCTGCCCGCCGCGACCATGGCGGGGGTTGCCGCCCAGCCGGTGCAACTCTCGGCCCTGCGCGGCCGCACCGTGGTGCTGGCCTTCTTTCCCCGGGCCCGCACCTCTGGGTGCACCATCCAGATGAAGGCGTACCGCGATCAGTACCCCGAGCTCTTCAACGGGGGGAAGGACGTCAGCCTGTTTGCGATCAGTACTGATTCCGCATCGGCGCTCGCATCCTGGGCGATGGACGAGAAGTTTCCCTTCACTTTTCTGAGCGATGCAGGCAAGACAGCAGGGCCCCTCTACGCGACCCTGCGCGAGGGTGGCTCGAGCGAGAGCCGGGTGGCGTTCGTGATCGGCAAGGACGGGAAGATCGCCAAGATCTTCCGGCCGTTCCGGGAGGTCGATGCCACCGCCTACACCGAGTTGAAGGAGGCGGTTGGCGCCGCGCGGAGCGCCAAGCCACACTGACCTCGGGCCCAGCTCCACCAGCCGCCGCCGCGCCCCGACCGGGTCGCGGCGGCGGTTTTTGCCGCCCTCCTGCAACTCCTCGGCCCCTCGAGGCGTAGCTATACTCGACCATCGAACCCCGTGCTCCACCCATCCGGAGAATCACGCTCATGTCGCTGTGGAAGCCGTTCGGCCGCGCCCTGCCCGCTGGCATGGCCCTCGTCGCCCTCGCCGTCACTGTGCTACCTGGGCAGGATCGACTCAAGTCGATGCCGGGGTACGACCAGTACACCAGGATGGCCACCCTTGTCCCGCTCTCGGTCAAGTCGGGGGCCGTCAACGGCACCTGGGTCGACAGCGGCAAGGCGCTGCAGTATTCCGCCGATGGCAAGCTCTGGCGTTATGACCTCGCCACCGGTGCCAAGTCGGAGGCGGCCGCGGCTGCTGCACCAGCAGGGCAGGGGCGCGGCGTCCGTGCCGGCGGCCCCGGTCGCGGCCGCCAGGCGACCACGGCGGTCTCCCCCGACGGAAAGCTCAAGGCGATCTACCGCGACCGGAATCTCTTTGTCGCCGACACCAGCGGGGCCAACGAGACGGCGCTGACCACGGACGGCAACGAGAAGGACCGCATCAAATACGGCACTGCCTCATGGGTCTACGGCGAGGAACTCGGCCAGCAGTCCGCGATGTGGTGGAACCCGGCGAGCACCAAGCTGGCCTACTACCGCTTCGACGAGAAGCCGGTGCCGGACTACTACCTGCAGCTCAGCCAGACCAAGGTGCAGAGCACCCTCGACGTTGAGGCCTACCCCAAGGCCGGGGTCGACAACCCCATTGTCGACATCTCGGTCTACGACATCACCACCAAGCAGTCCGTCAAGCTCGACATTCGCGACGGCAAGCCGTTCACCAACGATGCCGTCGGGCACTATGTCTACAACATCAACTGGTCGCCCGACGGGAGCGAATTGCTCATCAACCGCACCAACCGTCGCCAGCAGATCCTGGAGTTTGCCGCCTGCTCGCCCGAGACCGGCAAGTGTCGTGTCATCATCCACGAGGAGTGGCCGACCGGCTGGGTCGAGAATTCGCCCACCATCCGCTGGCTCGCCGACAACAAGCGATTCGTCTGGGAGTCGGAGCGGACCGGCTTCAAGAATTATTATCTCTATGACCTGAGCGGGAAGCTGTTGAATCCGATCACTCGCAACGATTTTGAGGCCGTGAACATCGTCCGCATCGACGAGAAGGCGAAGACGCTCTGGTATACGGCACGCGACGGCGACAACTACATGAAGACGCAACTGCACCGGGTCGGACTCGACGGCAAGGGGGATAAGCGCCTCACCGATCCCGCGTTCATGCATACGGTGAGCCTCTCCCCGGACGCCACCTTCTTCACCGACATCGCCCAGACGCACGATCAGGCTCCGACGACTCGCCTCATGGATGCCAACGGCAAGCCGGTCGCCACGCTTGCGACCAGCGACCTCACCAAGTTCGACTCCCTCGGCCTCAAGAAGGTCGAGATATTCACCTACACGGCGGCCGACGGGAAAACCACGCTGCACGGCACCATCGCCTTCCCCTCGAATTTCGATCCGACCAGGAAGTACCCTGTGCTGGTGCCGGTCTACGGTGGTCCGGCGTCCGCCTCGAACACCGCGAGCGAGGCCTTCCGCGCGGGGAACCCGCAGGCGGAGTACGGTTTCCTGATCGTGAATCTGGACACCCGGGCGACGCCGGGGCAGGGGAAGCGCTTGCTCGATGATCTCTACCTCAAACTCGGCCAGACCGAGATGGACGACATGGCCGAGGGGATCAAGTCGCTCTGGAATCGGCCGTATGTCGACAAGGCGCGCGTGGGGATCCACGGCACCTCGTACGGCGGTTACAGCTCGGTGATGGAACTCCTGCGCCATCCCGAGGTGTTCAGCGCGGCCGCTGCGCAGTCGCCGGTGACGGCATGGGACAACTACGACACGATTTACACCGAGCGGTACATGTGGATCCCGCAGGAGAACAAGGCAGGCTACGAGAACGGCTCCGCCATGCATTACGCCGACAAACTCACGGGTCGGCTGATGCTGTATTACGGCACCGCGGATGACAATGTGCACCCGAACAACATGATGCAGCTGATCCAGGCGCTGCAGAAGGCCGGCAAGAGCTTCGAGGTGCAGGTCGGTCCAGATCAGGGACACTCGGCCATGAACCAGGCCCGGATGATGGAGTTCTTCATCGAGAATTTGGTGGTGAAGAACCCGACGATCTCCTGAGGTGGGAGGGTGCGACGGCTAGAGACCCGGTCGTCGCACCTGCGCTTGACGCCAGCTGGGGGTCGGGGATAACATCCCTGCACAACTGAAGGGTTCGTGGTCATTTGCCGCTGCTTGCAACCACGTTAAATAAATGCTAAAAGTGCGATTCCGCCCGCGGCAGGTCCCTGCCTCGGGTACTTTTTTTGTGCTGCCCGAGGCTCGATCCCACCCTGTCACAGGTGAGAAGGAGTCTTGGCATGCATCGTCAGGCACGTCGCAGCGAAATCCCCGCCATCGAACTGTTCGGAACGGCGGAGGCCCCAGTCGTGGTGGCGCTCGGGGGCATCTCCTCCTCTGCCCACGTCGGCCCACACGCCGGCAATCTCCATCCCGGCTGGTGGGGGCCGATGGTCGGGGAGGGCCGTCCCCTCGACACCACGCGCGCCCGCATCATGGGGATGTCGTACGGCGTCTTCAGTCCCGGTCCGACCACGACACAGGATCAGGCGCGCGCCCTCGCGCGTGCGTTGGACGCATGCGGCATCGCGACGGTGCGTGCGATCGTCGGGGCGTCGTACGGCGGCATGATCGGACTGGCATTCGCGGAGCTCTTCCCCGAGCGGGTGGAGCGGCTGGTCGCGATCAGCGCCCCGCATCAGAGTCACCCTTTGTCCACGGCCCTGCGGGTGATCCAACGCAAGATCATCCGACTCGGGATCACCGCGAACAGAAGGTCCGAGGGGGTCGCGCTCGCGCGCGCGCTCGGGATGACGAGCTATCGCACGGCCGAAGAATTCGCTGCCCGCTTCACACCGCTTCCCGAAAGCGAGCGCGAGCCGCGCAGTTTTCCGGTCGAGGACTATCTCGACCACTGCGGGGAGAAGTTCGCGCAACAGTTTCCCCCCGGTCACTACCTTGGGCTCTCCGAGTCGCTCGACCTCCACCGGGTCGATCCCCGCCGGATCACGGTGCCGACCACTGTGGTTGCCGTGGCCAGCGATACCCTGGTCCCGCCGAGTCAATTGCAGGAGCTTGTCGAGCAGCTCGCGGGCCCCGTGGTGCATCATCAGATCCCGTCCCGGTACGGTCACGACGCCTTCCTCAAGGAGATCGATGTCGTCGGGCGGATTGTCGCGGAATCGCTGGCGCTGGAGGTGGCCCATGCCTCGTGAAGCCACGACGCTGGCCACGCGCGCCGTACGCGCCGGTATCGGTACGGACACCCAGCACGGTGCCGTGGTGCCACCGCTCTATCTCACATCGACTTTCGGCTTCGACGGTCTCGGCGGCAAGCGGCAATACGACTACACTCGGTCCGGCAACCCAACCCGCGATCAGCTCGCCGACACCCTGGCCGAGTTGGAGGGTGGTGCGGGCGCGGTGGTGACCGGGACCGGGATGTCGGCCGTCACGCTCGTGGTGCAATTGGTCCAACCTGGGGAGCTGATCCTCGCGGCCCATGATTGCTACGGCGGTACTCACCGGTTGCTGACTCACCTCGCCCGTCGTGGCCACTTCCGGGTGGCGTTCGTCGATCTGTCATCGCCGGCCGCCCGCGTTGCCATCGCCGCGCATCAACCACGCCTGGTCTGGGTCGAGACGCCGAGCAACCCGCTGCTCCGCATCACCGATCTCAGGACGGTGAGTGCGGCCGCGCATGCCGTCGGGGCGCTCGTCGTTGCCGACAATACCTTTCTCTCGCCGGCGCTGCAGCAGCCCTTGGCCCTGGGCGCCGACCTGGTCCTGCATTCCACCACCAAGTACCTCAATGGGCACAGCGACATCGTCGGTGGGGCAGTGGTGGCGCGCGAACCGACGCTGGTCAATGAACTGCAATGGTGGGCCAATTGTCTCGGCCTCACCGGGGCGCCGTTCGACGCCTGGCTCACGCTGCGGGGGATCCGCACGCTGCACGCGAGAATGCGCCACCATGAGGAGAACGCCACGCGGGTCGTGGAGTGTCTCCTGAGCCGGCCTGCCGTGGCGCGAGTTCACTACCCGGGGTTGGCGAGCCACCCGGGACACGGGATGGCGGCGCAACAGCAGCGAGGATTCGGGGGGATGGTCTCGTTCGAGCTGCGCGGTGGACTGCCTGCCGTCGAGGCGTTCGTGGACGGGCTCGAATGCTTCTCGCTCGCGGAATCGCTGGGCGGCGTCGAGAGTCTGGTGGCCCATCCTGCGACGATGACCCATGCGTCGATGGATGCTGCGGCGCGCAGGGTCGCAGGGATTTCGGACGGGTTGCTTCGGCTAAGTGTGGGGATCGAATCGCCCGAAGATCTCGTGGCAGACATCAATCGCGCGGTGGATCGAGCCGAGTCGGCGGGGTTGATCGAATCCGTGGCGTAGGGAAGCGGCGACGGCGACGGCGTTCAGGTGACCATCAGTCGCGAGCGCGGAATCCGCTCATGAGCAGCCTTCGACCAGCTCCACCGCTGGTCGTTGGCCCGCGTGGTACCGCACGACCCGCTGACCGTCGGTTTCGAAGATGATCCGGTGCCGCGAGTCTCCCGGCGGGGACACGGTCAGATAGTGTCCCGTCGGGCCGGTGTATTTGTGGGGTGTGACCACGACACGATCACCGTAGAGCCCGCGTACGCGGCTTTCGAGGTCTCCAACCCCCACCCCTTCGTCGGTGACGATGCCGGTGGAGTCGACATCGAAGCGAACGATCGAGTCACCGATCACCATCAGCGACACGCCGACGGGAAAGCTGGTGGGGTGGTACTGGTCGCAGCCACCGTCCACCTGATGCGTCGGCCGGAACCCCTCCCCGCTCGCGGCATTGAACTGCGCCACGCTCCACCCGATCTGGTAGCGACCGAAGTGGTCGGCCGCGACGATCCATCCGGTGTCGCGCAGCACGGGCAGGGGCCGCTGCACCGTCGCGCTGTCCGTTGTCGCTGGTGCGTCCTTTCGGACGCATCCGAGCATCCCTGCCATCGCCACGATGGTCAGTGTCCATGACAGGGATCGCATCGTGCTACTCCTTCCCGGCCTGTGCCACGGCAGCCGCACGGGCCTCCGCGCTGGCGTAGATCGCCACTTCCACTCGGCGATTGGCCTGCCGTCCCGCGTCGGTGTCGTTGCTCGCCACCGGCTCCATCTCGCCGAGGCCGCGAGTCGAGATGCGCGAGCCAGCCACGCCCTGGGTGGTGAGGTAGTTGGCGGCCGAGCGCGCCCGGCGTTCCGAGAGTGACTGGTTGTAGCTGTCGGTGCCCTTCGAATCGGTGTGCCCCACGATCATCAGGTCCGAGTCAGGATACTTCTCGAGGCTGACGGCCAGTTCCCGAAGGTTGTTGCCCGCCTCGGCCTTGACCACGTCTGAGTCGAAGTCATACAGCAGGCCGCTATCGAACGTCACCTGGATGCCCTCGCCAACGCGTTCAACTTTGGCGCCCTTGATGTTCAGCTCGAGTTCCTTGGCCTGGCGGTCCATCTTGGCGCCGATGAGCGCACCCGCGGCCCCGCCGACTACGGCCCCGATGATGGCGCCCTTGGCCGTGGATCCTGCCACCTTGCCGATGACGCCACCCACCACGGCCCCGCCCCCGGCACCGATGACCGCGCCGGTCTGGGACTTGGTGGCACAGCCAGACAGCAGAAGGATCGCTACGGCCAGGCGCTGATGTTTGAGTTGCATTCGAGTCTCCCCGTACAAGTGAATTCGGTTCTCCGAGGGTGACGAGGCCGGGCCTCGAATTGCCACATCCCTGGGGAGCGGTCCCCCTCCCGCTAGATTCTGGGCCGTGATCCAACTCCTGCTCAACGCCGACGTGTATGCCCCGGAGCCCCTGGGCCACCAGCATCTGCTGATCGGTGGGGGCAGGGTGCTCTGGATCGGCTCCGAGCCACCGGCGCTTCCGGCGGAGCTGCGGACGCGGGTGGTGGATCTCGAGGGTCGGCGCCTGATCCCGGGGCTCATCGACGCTCACGTGCATCTCACGGGGGGCGGTGGCGAGGCGGGTCCGGGAAGCAAGGTCGCACCGCTTCCACTCTCCCGGTTCACCCGTTCGGGCATCACCTCGGTCGTCGGGTTGCTCGGAACTGACGATGCCACCCGACACCCGATGGAACTCGTGGCGGCTGTCCACGGCTTGCGCGCCGAAGGCCTCAGCGCCTGGTGCTGGACTGCCGGGTACCACGTCCCACCGGTGACCCTCACCGGGTCGGTGCGCGGCGATCTCGCCTCGATCGAGGTGGTGATCGGCGTGAAGACCGCGATCAGTGACCATCGCTCCTCGCAGCCGACGCGCGACGAACTACTCCGGCTCGCGAGCGAGGCGCATGTGGGCGGATTGATGAGCGGCAAGGCCGGCGTGGTGCATCTCCATGTCGGTGATGGTCCCCGCGGGCTCGAGCCGATTCGCGAGGCGCTCGCGATGAGTGAACTCCCGCCGCGCGTGTTTCAACCGACCCACGTCAATCGGCGACGGGCCCTGTTCGAGGAGGCCATCGATCTCGCGCGGGCCGGTTCACATGTCGATGTCACCGCCTTTCCGGTCGCCGAGGGTGAGGACGCCTGGGATGCTGCCACGGCGGTGGTGCGCTATCTCGACAGCGGGGCCCCGCGCGATCGGCTGTCCGTTAGTTCGGATGGGGGCGGCTGCCTGCCGGCGTTCGACGACACGGGGCGTGTGGTCAGCATGGATGTTGGCGATCCGGGCGCCCTGGCCGTGGCGCTCGCGACGCTGCTCGGCCGCGGCGTCCCGCTCGAGCAGGCGCTCGCCCCGTTCACCCGGAACCCGGCCCTGCTGTTGCGCCTCCAAGGCAAGGGCCATATTGCGGTGGGCAGCGACGCCGATCTGGTGACGCTCGACACGGCGGGAGGAGTGCACGACGTGATGTGTGGCGGAAGGTGGCATCTGCGCGGCGGATCACTGCTGCGGACTGGTGCTCTGGAGGGTGCGTCGTCGTGAGCCCGTCACGCGTCCCTGCAGGCGAGCATCGGGGGTGGATCATCCCCATCGGGGGTGCCGAGGTCAAGGAGGGGCATCCCCTCATCCTCGAGCGCTTCGTGCAGCTGAGTGGCGGGCGTGATGCCCAGATTGGGGTGATTCCCAGCGCGTCACAGCTCGCCGACACCGGCCCGCGGTATCATGACCTGTTTCGCGAGCTGGGAGCCGCCGAAGTTGTCGTGCTGGATTTCGACACCCGGCGCGATTGCGAGGAGAGTGGTCGACTGGCGGAGCTGTCGCGCTGCGACGGCATCTTCCTGACGGGCGGCAACCAGCTGCGGCTCTCGACCCTGCTCGGCGGCACGTCGGTGGCCCGGATGCTCCGGCAGCGCAATGCCAGCGGCGTCAGCGTCGCGGGCACGTCAGCCGGTGCCGCCTTCCTGAGCGAGCACATGATCGCGTTCGGAGCTGAAGGGGCCTCGCCCCAGGCCAGTGGCGTGACGCTCGCCCCCGGTCTTGGCCTCACCAACCGTGTCATCATCGACCAGCACTTCCGGCAGCGTGACCGGCTCGGTCGGCTCCTCAGCGCCTTGGCCTACAACCCTTTCGCCATCGGCCTCGGGCTCGACGAGGACACCGCCGCATTCATCGGGCCCGATGAGACGGTCGAGGTCGAGGGCAGTGGAGCGATCACGGTGCTCGATTGCGGTGGACTCCGCTTCTCGTCCATGGATCGCGTGCAGGAACACGAGCCGGTCTCGCTCCTCGGGATTCAACTGCACATCCTCACCCGCGGTGCCACCTTCAACCTTCATACCCGCGAAGCATCCGCCGGATCGCTGGCCAGCAGCAAGTCCTGATCGGCTCCCCGAGGAAACGTCATGAAGATTCTTGATCGCGCGGTGTACGTCGGTCCATCGCTCTATGCGCATTTCCCCGTCATCCGCCTGCGGCTGGACCTCGGCGAGATCGAGGCGTGGCCCACCAGCCGCCTCGGACCCGAATTCATCGAGCCGCTGCTTGCCGCGCTGCCGGGGCTGCACGAGCACGGCTGCAGCTACGGTGAGCCCGGTGGCTTCATCCGTCGCCTCACGGAAGACGAGGGCACCTGGCTCGGTCATGTGCTGGAGCATGTGGCGATCGAACTGCAGAATGTTGCCGGAATCAAGGTGACCTTCGGCAAGACGCGCGGTGCCGGACCCGTGGGCGTCTACGATGTCGTCTACGAATATGAACAACGCGATGAGGGCCTCGAAGCGGGGGAACTCGCGCTGCGTTTCCTGTCGTCGCTGCTCCCCGACGCCTGTCGACCGGCCAACGCCCCCACGGCGGCGTGGGATTTCGCCAGCGAGCGCGACGCCTACATCCGCTTCGCCCAGCGTCGCGCCCTCGGCCCCAGCACGGCGTCGTTGGTGCATGCCGCAGAGGCGCGCGACATCCCCTGGATGCGGCTGAACGCCTACTCCCTCGTGCAGCTCGGATTCGGCAAGTACCAGCAGCGAATCCAGGCCACCGTCACAGGCCGCACGCCGCACATCGCGGTGGAACTCGCCAGCGACAAGGAGGAGACCAACAAACTGCTCGCCACGCTCGGGCTTCCCGTGCCGCGGCAGGAGTTGATCCAGACCGTCGATGAGGCCGTGCGCGCTGCCAAGCGGGTCGGCTATCCCGTGGTGGTGAAGCCGTACAACGGCAACCACGGACGCGGCATCGCCATCCACCTCACCACCGAGGAGGAGGTGCGCGAGGCGTTCACGGTGGCGCAGGGCATCTCGCGATCGGTGATTGTCGAGAGCTTCGTCACGGGCGATGATCACCGCCTGCTCGTGGTCAATGGCGAGTTGGTCGCGGCCACGCGGCGCACCCCGGGGCATGTGGTCGGCAACGGTCGATCGACGGTGGCCGCCTTGGTGGAGGTCGTGAACCTCGACCCGCGGCGCGGTATCGGGCACGAAAAGGTGCTGACGCGCCTCGAACTCGACGACCAGGCCCAACAGATGCTCGCGCGACAGGGCCTCACCGAGGCGTCGGTCCCCGACGCGGGACAGGTGGTTCCGCTGCGCTCGACCGCCAATCTCTCCACCGGTGGCACGGCGACCGACGTGACGGACGTGATCCACCCCGACAATGTCGAGATGGCGGTGCGCGCCATTCGCGCCGTCGGGCTCGATGTCGGTGGCGTCGACTTCCTCACCACCGACATCACCGAGTCGTACAAAACCCTCGGCGGCGGCATCTGCGAGGTCAATGCGGCGCCCGGGTTCCGGATGCACTCGGCACCGAGTGAGGGACGCGCCCGCGACGTGGCCGGTCCGGTGATCGACATGCTGTTCCCGAAAGGCACTCCGAGCGTCGTGCCGATCGCGGCGGTGACGGGAACCAACGGCAAGACCACCACGGCGCGGATGCTCGCGCACATCTGTCAGCTCGCCGGCCACACGCCCGGGCTCACCAGCACCGACGGCGTCTACATCAACGGGCAACGGACGGTCGAAGGCGACATGACCGGCCCGACGTCGACCCGCATGGTGTTGAGTGACCCCACCATCGATATCGCGGTGCTCGAGATCGCTCGAGGTGGGTTGCTGCGTGCGGGGATGGGAACCCGATATGTCGATGTCGGCGCCGTGCTGAACGTCTCGGGCGACCATCTCGGCCTCAAGGGCATCGACACGCTCGAGCAGCTCGCCGATGTGAAGCGCGTGGTCGTCGAGGTGGCGCGCAACACTGCCGTACTCAACGCCGACGATCCGTTGGTCCTGAAGATGGCATCGTACACCAGCTCCGAACACCTCTGCTACGTCACGGTGAATCCGGCGCATGAACTCGTACGCGAGCACATCCGCGCGGGCGGCCGCGCCTGTGCCCTCGAGGCCGGTGTCAATGGCGCGATGATCACGCTCTACGACCATGGTGCACACATTCCGCTGCTCTGGACCCACCTGATTCCGGCGACGCTCGAGGGTCGGGCGGTGCACAACGTCCAGAATGCGATGTTCGCAGCGGTCATGGCGTTTTCGCTGGGCATCAAGCTCGACAGCATTCGTCAGGGGTTGCGCACCTTCGATACCTCGTTCTTCCAGGCTCCGGGCCGGATGAACGTCTATTCCGACCATCCCTTCCGCGTGATCCTCGACTACGGCCACAACGCGCACGCCGTCGCCGCGATGGTGGACCTCACGCAGCGGCTCGACGTGACTGGCCGCCGGCTGGTGGTGGTCGCCGCACCCGGCGATCGTCGCGACGAGGACGTCCGCGCCATCGCCGAGGCCGTGGCCGGGAAGTTCGAACGGTACATCTGTCGTCGCGACGACTCCCTCCGCGGCCGAGACGGCGATGAGGTGCCTCGCATCCTCGCGCGCACGCTCGCGGCCGCCGGCGTACCGGCGGAACAGATCGTGGAGATCCCCGACGAGCAGCGCGCGATTGAGCACGCCCTGCGCAGCGCGGCCCCCGGCGATCTGGTGTTGATCTTTGCCGACGCGCTGCAGCGCTCCTGGGATCAGGTGACCGGCTTCCGCCCGGACGGCCGCGAGGCTTTCTCGCGCAACACCGGGGAGCATCCGATCGTTTCCCCGCCGCCGGCGCCGCGGCGCGAGCCACGCGTGCCGCTCGACGGCGCTACGTTGGTGCGGGACGAGCGCGGCGTGCGGCTGGCACGGGAGAACGACGACTGAACTCGCGCGCCGACGAGGCCCTTGCCGCTCCGAGCTTCAGCGATTCGCGCCGACTCTTTGGACCCTCGCCCTGGCTCGACCAGCCGGGCGCGGTCCTCGAAGGGCACGCGCCAGACGCCCTGCTCCTTCCCATCAGCGCGGCATGGGATGCGGCCGTCCACCGGGTCACCGCCGCGCTGGGGTGGCCCATGCCGCGCGTGGTGGTGGAACAACGCGACGCCCACCTCACGCTGGCGTTTACCGCCCCTGAGGCGGTGTTGCTCACAGCCACCGAGGTCAATGAGTGGGTCTGGGAGCATGCGATCCGGCTGGTGACCGGTGTCGAGAGCTCGCCGATGCTTTCGCCCGGGGATCTCCCCCGTGACGAGGCCGCGGCCGTGAATCAGCTGCGTCATCTCGCCGCCCTCGAACGGCTTGCGCCCACCAGCGACATCGCCCTCACCGCCGGGGTGCATCAACACGTGGCGCTGGTGACCGGCTCCAACGGCAAGACCACCACCACACGGTTGATCGCGGCGATGACGACCGCATTCGGCTGGCGCAGCGGATGGAGTTGCACGGACGGTGTGTTCATCGCCGGTGAGACGGTGGAATCGGGCGATTGGTCGGGTCCGGCCGGCGCACGGCGAGTGGTGAGCGATCCCTCAGTGGAGGCCGCCGTGCTCGAGACGGCACGCGGTGGAATTCTCCGCCGCGGGTTGGGTGTGATCGGAGCGGACGTTGCGGTGGTGACAAACATCGAGGAAGACCATTTCGGCGAGTACGGGGTCCGCTCGCTCGCCGACCTTGCCGTCGTCAAACTCACGACCGCCAAGGGGCTCCGGCCGGGAGGGCAGTTGCTGCTGAATGCCGCCGACCCGACCCTGCGTGCCGCGCCGCTCCCGCCCAACACCATCATCGATTGGTTTGCACCGGCAGGCAGGGAAGGGGATACGGCGGACCTCCCGATCGGCGCGTGGCGCGACAGCGATGCCCTCTGGCTTGAGGACGCGCAGGGGCGGCATCACCTCGGCGATCTGCGCGCGATGCCGCTGACGCTCGGCGGGACCGCGCGCTACAACATCGCCAACGCGCTCGCCGCGGCGCTCGCCGCAAACCGGCTCGGTGTTGATGCGATGACCATCGCGCACGTGCTCAAGAGCTTCGGTGCCCATCCCGGCGATAACGCGGGACGATTGATGCGCTTCTCGGTCGACGGGGCCGAGGTGCTGCTCGACTACGCCCACAACCCCACCGGGCTCCAGGGATTGTTGGGTGTGGCGCAAGCGCTGGCGCCGAAGCGCCTGCTCCTCCTCCTCGGTCAAGCAGGCAATCGCTCCGATGACGCGCTCACCGCGCTCGCGGAGACGGCATGGGCTGCGCGCCCCGATCGCATCATCCTCAAGGATCTGGAGGGCTATCGTCGGGGGCGCGACGTCGGTGAGGTTCCCGCGCTGCTTGCCGCCGCGCTTGGGCGCGCCGGCGCACCGGCAGAGCGGTTGACGGTGGTGCCGGATGAGGTCGAGGCGGTCGAAGCCGCACTGGCATGGGCCGAGCCGGGCGACGTGCTGGTGCTTCCCGTCCATGGACTCGAGGCGCGCGAGGCGGTGCTCACGCGCCTCGCGGCTCGGGGCATCAGGTCGTGATGCCGCCTGCGTCCCAGAGCCGGAAGCCGCCGACGAAGGCCTTGTCATTTTCGCCGCGCCGCGATCCCTCCGGCAGCACCTTGAGGTGCTCGACGTTGCCCCCGCCGATCACCACATAATCCACCTGAGTGGCCTTGTGGAGGCGCTCGGTGACATCCGCGACGCGCTTGCGCCACTTGCGATTGCCAGCCCGACGCCGCCCCGCGTCACCCAGCGAGTCCTCGAAGCTGCGGCGCTTGCGATAGGGGAGATGGGCGAACTCGAGCGGATAGCCACGGTTGTCCATGACCAGCGCCGAACCGAGGCCCGTGCCGAGTCCGAGGAACAGCATGCGACCGCCCTCGTAGCTGCCGATGGCCTGCATCAGCGCGTCATTCACAAGCTTGACTTGGCAACCGAAGGCTGCGGCGAAATCGAAGTCCACCCACCCCTCGCCGAGGTTCGCCGGCTCGGCCACGGGGCGGTGCCCCGCCGCGGGGCCGGGGTAGCCGATCGAGATCGCATCGTATTCCCAGTCGGCGGTCGCCTCGCGTACGGCATGCACCATCTCCGCGGGCGTCAGGGTCGGCCCTGATTCGATCATTCGGTGGTCTGTGGAACGGTTGGTGGCCACTTTGATGTGGGAACCGCCGACATCGATCACCATTACTCGCATCGCACGAACTCCTGTCAGGGTCGAATGAGGTCACTCCCCTAGGACGACGACCCCACCGCTTGGGACACGCCGTGGGCGGCCGCCTCGACGCGAAGCGTGAAATTCCTCCCCTCCCACCGATTGGCATCGTGCCAGCGGATGGTGAATACCACCTGGGCCTCGTCCGGGAGCGATGCGACATCGAGATCGGCGACGTGGCTTCCCAGGCCGGGGTCGGTGGTCGGCGTGTCTTGCCAGCTCTGCCACGCGTCGCGACTCCAGCGAATCGTGGCGGCGTGCAGCAGCGTGATCCGGAGCACACGACCGGACGGCATGGTCGAGGCGTTGAGCGAGAAGCTCCACGGGAAGTGGACTGCGGGCGCGGTACCATGGCCATAGCGCGCCACGGTCTGTGGCGGCGTGGCAAACACCACTCCGTCTCGAAGCGACCGCAACATGCGGACGTATTCGGCGTGCGCCCAGACCAGCGGCATCGCCGACCCGGCAGGCTTTCCGAAGCACAGCTCCTGCGCTTCGGAGTCGGGACCGTCCCACACCTGTTCGGGGAGCAGCCCCCCGTAGTTGGCAAAGCCGGCCATGGTGCGGGTGAGTCGTTCGGCCTCGCTGCGTCGTCCCGCCGAGAGTTCGTATGCCGCGCGCTCGCCGGTGAGCAATGGCCAAGGACGCCCGATGCCGGTGCCGTCAAAGGGCCCGCCGTCGGCGTGCTCCCCATAGCCGTCCTGACGGTATCGTCGCCAGGCCGGACCAACCGGAAACTCTGTCTTCAATTCGGCATCGATGACTTTGACCGTGTTGACGATTCGCGGGTCGTCGGCACGCCGCAGGCCAAAGCGGACCAATGCGAGCGCGTCGGGGGAGACCACCGCGGCGGTCTCGGCGCTGGCGCGGTCCGCTGACTGGTTCCGGATCTCGATGGTGCTCGTGCCGACGCCGCCCCGCTCGGGCGTGTCCAACGGTGCGATCCGGACGTAGTAGCCGTCGACACCGCATGCGGTGGCGATCGCCGTGCCGCGCACGTAGGTCCACCGTTCAATGCAATCGTTCCAGCTGTCCGCGGTCTCTCGCAGGTAGTGCGCAATCCCCGCTTCGCCGGCGCCGTCGGCCAGATCTGCCGCGGCGAGCAAGGCCGCGACCTCGGTGGCCAGCGTGTAGGGTGAGAAGCCGCTGTTCTCTTCCCAGCGGTCCTGCGTCGTCGCCGGTCCGTTACGCACCAAGAAGGCGGCCGCAAGCCGGACCATGGGCCAGAATCCGCTGAGTTCCTC
The DNA here is from genome assembly GCA_040002895.1 of Gemmatimonadota bacterium. Taxonomy (GTDB): domain Bacteria; phylum Gemmatimonadota; class Gemmatimonadetes; order Gemmatimonadales; family GWC2-71-9; genus Palsa-1233. The sequence goes on along the minus strand of JBDUDP010000008.1, from coordinate 28,291 downwards.
GCCGCTGAGCGCCCGTTCCCGCCGCGCGAGATCCACCAGCAGGATCGGCAGCGCGGTCTCGTCCATCTGGATGCCAAGCCAGTAGGTGGTACCGTCGAGCCAGCAGTTCTGCGCCCAATGACCATCGACTTCCTGCACAGCGTGCAGGTAATACAGCACCCGCCGTGCCTCGCCCGGGGCGCCCGCTGCGAGCAGGCCTGTCGCGGTGTTCACGAGGTCGCGCGGCCAGACGAGGTGGTAGCCTCCGAGGTCACCGTCACCCTTGGCGAACCCCCAGGGAATCGAGAGTGAGGCGATGGTGCCGCCAAAAAAACTCTTCGACTGATGCGTGCGGATCACGGCCGCGCTCTGGCGGAACAGGTCTGTCGTGGGGTCGTCATCGTCGAGTGGGATCAGTTGCTGCTGCCACTCGCTCCACTCCGCCGCGTACCGGCTGAGGACGGTGTCGTGGCTCACCAGCAGCGCCGCGAGCGCATGATGCGCCGCCTTGGGATGGTCGTGCCCGAAACCGATCGCGATCACGAACTCGCCGTTGCTGGCCCGCAGGTCGAGTTCGCCTGCCATGGCGACATTGCCGTCCTCAGCCCGTTGATACTCCCAGGTCATGCGGCCGTTGGCCGAGAGATCTTGCCAGGCATCGGAAGTGCCCACGAACCCCACCGAACGCGTCCGCCACGGCACGTTGGCCATCACGGCCATGGCATAATCTGCCCGCTCGGCAAAGAGCCCCTCGGCCCGTTTGTATTGTCCCACCCACGCGGTATTGCCGGCACCCTGGTTGCCGAGGTGGGGGGAACAGATCACGTGGACATGGTAGTCGTCGAGCGTCCCCACCAGCGGCACGAAGCGGGTGTGCTGGAGCACGGTGTGGTGATCCGACGCGGCGAAGATGGTCTTCTCGATGCGATAGCGGCCCGACGCGCAGCTGTTGGTGAATCGGAACGCCGGGATGCCGGACGCCAGCCAGTCAACCTCATGGCTGGCGTTGCGCTTCTCCTCGGAGAGGAAGCCATGGTCGTCCGTGACCACAAGGCCGAGATCGCGAGTGCAGGCGACGTCGACGTCCGGAAAATAGATTTCGTTGAGAATGCCGTGGCTGATCGTGAACCAGACGCGACTGGCGTCGGAAAGGGCCGTCCCCACGCCGGACTTCGCGCTCGAAGTCCAGCGCGCCGGAATGCCGGGATGACCGGGGGCGTGGGAGGAGGCGTCAGTCATTCTTCGAATCTACCGCCTCTCCCCACCATTTCAGGGTGACCTACTGGGCGCGGTGTTTCTTCTCGAGCAGTACGGCCACGGTCCGGGTACCTACGGTGAAGGCGGAACGAAAGGTTCCCTCGACCCCCACTTCGGCGCCGACCCGCGGGCTGCCGCCACCGGCCTGGTTCACGACGGTGAGCGACCCCGTGCCGTCCTTGACTTGATAGACCCCGTAGCCCAGGGCACCAATGGCCTCCGTCACCGTGCCGGCGATGCGGACCGTCTTCCCCTCGTAATGAGACGGGTCATCGAGCAGCTTGCGAATGTCCGTGGCGCCGGGACAGCCGGTGAGGAAGAGGACGGCGGAGGACGCGACGACCAGCCGCGTCAGACGACGGAACGATGAGGGGGCGGGGCGGGAGTGGAGCAGCGGCACGGGCACCTCCGGGGTGATGGACCTGGGACGTCTCGACGACGCCACTGCAGGGGGACGTCGTCGAGGTCCTGGAGGCGCACCTGTCGCAGGGTGAGTGGGCTACTGCCCCCGACTCGACGGCGGGACCATGCCGTTCATGCGCAGGTAGGTCACCAGATTGCCGTAGTGCTCGCCGACATGGCTCGCGTTCGATATCAGGGCCCACATCCGAGTCTGCTTGCCACCGAACAGCGAGATCTCGCCATGCGAGGCGGCGTCGCTCTGGGCGTAGGCCTTGGCGCAGTAGGCGTTGGATGCCTTCATCGCAGCGATCAGCGCGGCCTTGCTCGTGGCCGCCTTCTCGACAACATCCTCCGCGGGGGCCTTCTCGCCCATCGCGGCCGCACAGAACATCATCTGCGAGCCGGCGACGTGGCCGATGAGTTCACCGAAGCTGCGGACGGTGGCGACCGGCTTGTAGGCGAACTGCGCCTCGGGCATCTCTTCGGCGGACTGCAGGACGTATCCCGCCAGCTGCTCCCAGACGGCACGGGCGGTGGGCACGCCGATGTCGGCCTGCTGCGCCTGCAGCGGGGCCGCCAGCACGGCGAGGACGACGAAATGGGTGATGGTGCGCTTCATGGACGGCTCCGCGTCAAGTGAGAGAGTCCTAACCTATGCCCCGACGGCTCGCACCTCAAGCGCTTCCCACCGAGCCGTCAGGGCGCTGATCTCGGCCTCGAGCGATCGAAGGCGCGCCTGAATGTCGATCACCGTTGCGGCATCGCGCAGCACCGCCGGGTCCGCCATCTGTCCGAAGAGCAGGAGCCGCCGCTGTTCCGCTGCATCAATGCGCTCCGGGAGCGCCGCGAGCTCCACGCGCTCCTGCTGATTCAGCGGCTTCAGCCCAGGCGTCTTGGCGGGGGCCGATTTCGACCGTTTTCCCGGCGAAGATGGCGCCGGAGGCTGCGCCAGAGCCGAATCCCGCTGCCGAACCCAATCCGAATAGCCACCCACGTATTCGCCCACGACCCCTTCGCCCTCGAGGACCAACGTGCTGGTGACGACGTTGTCGAGGAAGGCGCGGTCATGGCTCACCACCAGCAGGGTGGCCGACAGGTTGAGCAGGAGTTCCTCAAGCAGATCGAGTGTTTCGATGTCGAGATCGTTGGTCGGTTCGTCGAGCACGAGCACGTTGAAGCGGCGTGTGAACAATCGGGCGAGCAAGAGCCGGTTGCGTTCGCCGCCGGAGAGCACTTTCACTGGCGTGCGCGCGCGGTCTGGTGAGAACAGGAAGTCCTGGAGATAGCCGAGCACGTGCTTGCGGGCCCCGTTGATCTCGATGAATTCGCTGCCGTCGCCGATGGACTCGACCACCGTCGCCTCGGGGTCGAGCTGTTCCCGCAACTGATCGAAGTAGGCCACTTCCACGTTGGTCCCCACGCGGATCGTCCCCGTATCCGGCACGAGTTCGCCGAGCAGGAGGCGAAGCAGCGTGGTCTTGCCGGAGCCGTTGGGTCCGATCAGGCCGATGCGGTCACCACGGGTAATGGTGGTCGTGAGATCCTGAACGATGGGGTGATCTCCATATCCGAACGAGATGCCCTTCACCTCGACCACCAGTCGTCCCGACCGCTCGCCCTCCTGCGCCTGCAACCGCACGGTGCCGGTCCGCTCGCGTCGCGCGCCCCGCTCCTCGCGCAGCGCCTTGAGCGCGCGCACCCGGCCCTCGTTGCGCGTGCGTCGTGCCTGGATCCCGGTGCGAATCCAAACCTCCTCCCGCGCGAGCTTCTTGTCGAACTCACTCCACTCCTTCGCCTCGGAGGCGAGCGCCGCCTCCTTGCGTTCGAGGTAGCTGTCGTAATCGGCTCCCCAGTCCACCAGCCGGCCGCGGTCGAGATCCACAATGCGAGTCGCGACCCGACGCAGGAACGCCCGGTCGTGGGTGACGAGCACCAGCGTGGTGTTGCGGGAGATCAGGAACTCCTCCATCCACTCGATCGCCTCGACGTCGAGATGGTTGGTGGGCTCGTCGAGCAGCAGCAAGTCGGGATCGCTGACCAGCGCGCGCGCGAGCAGCGCCTGCCGCTTGCGTCCCCCCGAGGCCGCGGCGAAAGACGCCTCGGGATCGAGTCGGAGATGCGACAGCACACCTTCCACGCGGTCGGCGGTCTCCCACGCGTTGGCCGCGTCGAGCGCATCGTGCAGACGCCCCAGCTCGCGCATCAGCGCGTCGCTGCCATGCTCGGCGAGTTCGTGCGAGACATGGTGGTAGCGCGCCAGGAGTGACCCGGTCGGTCCAAGCCCCTCGGCCACGACATCGAAGTTGGTCCCCTCGACGTCGTTGGGGACCTCCTGCATCAGGCGCGTCACCGTCACGCCGGTCTGGCGAACGACCTCGCCGCTGTCCGGGAGCAGGGTGCCATCGAGCAGCTGCATCACCGTGCTCTTTCCCGTCCCATTGCGCCCGAGCAGACCGACACGCTCCCCCCGCTCGATGGCCAGAGCGGCACCATCGAGGAGCAGTGGACCGCCGAACGACAGACTGATATCCTGCAACCCGAGGAGGGCCATGGGGACTCACAGCGACAAGGTGCGCATTGTCAGGCCCCGACATGGGACCCGATCGGGTGACAATGGTAGGTGGAGACGGCCTGCTCCGCTCCCCATCGGGTCGAAATCGAGGGAGGTGTTGGGTTCCGACCTGAAACAAGCACTCCGGGCCAGCCGTATTCTCCCTCGTCCCCACCACCCCGGGCACCATGATCTCGACCCTGCTGTTCGTTGCCACGCTGGCCCAAGCCCAGCAGATACCCGCCGTGATTCCGGCCGATTCCTACGCCGATTCCGCCACGGCCTCATTGGTCCAGCACGCGCGGCAGGCCCGGCTGCGCAACGAACGGCTGGTCACGGCCTATCGTGCGACCGTGTCGTCGCGCATGGGAGTGGGACTGAAGGCGCTCGCGCGTGATCGCATGCTCTATCGCGAGGAGCTCGTCGCCAACATCGCCTGGCGTCGCGACTCGGTGAGCACGATCACCTTCGTCGGTGCCCGCTCGGCCGCGCCGATCGCCGAACGCGGGGACAAGGTGCCTGAGGGACTGCAGCACGATGCCCGCGATCTCGTCTTCGATCCGGCGTCGGACTACCTGCGGGTGGTCGGGACCGGCAACTCGCGCGACGGCTTCATCTATCCGCTGCGCGTGGGTGGCGAGGCAGACTACCGCTTCGCCATTGGCGGTGAAACCAAGATCGGCCTCCCCGGCGGACGACAGATTCGCATTCTGGCTCTCAAGGTCACGCCACGACGCGCCGATTGGCGGTTGATCGCCGGTACGCTCTGGTTCGACGCGGACACCTATGGCCTGGTGCGGGCAGCATTTCGCCCTGCTCGTCCATTCGAGATGCGCCGTGATCTGGACCCTGACGACGCGAAGGATGTCCCCCCCTTCATCAACTTCCGGGGCGAAGTGCAGTTTGTCACCATCGAGTATGCCCTGCAGGAAGGCCGCTGGTGGATGCCGCGCTATGTCGCGATCGATGCCGCGGGCTCGATGGGGAGTTGGCTCAACGTGCCCTTCCGGATGGAGCGCACCTACCAGGACTACGCCGTCGAGGGCGGGACAGCCCCCGACTCGACCAGCACCTTCCGACCGGCGGGCCGACGCTCGCGACGCCCGCAGCGGAGCATGACGGGTGCGCCAGCGCGTGACTCGACCCGCGGTCGTTGGGCCAGTGACTCGAATCTCACCGTGGTGATCCCGGCTGACAGCGCGGCATTGCTGGCAGCCTCTCAACTCGGCCCACCGATTCTCGACATGGGCGACCTGATCTCGGAGCGCGAACTCCGCGGACTCGCCGGCGCCATCGACGCCCTGCCCGAGCGCGACTGGGATCGTCACGTGGAATTGCCCTCAGGCCTCTCCGCGCTCTTGCAGCATGCCCGCTTCAACCGGGTCGAGGCGTTGTCGCTGGGAGCGGAAGCCGGCGTCGACTTCGGACGGTTCCGCCTCGAGGCTTTGGGGCGCATCGGCATTGCCGACGGGGTTCCCAATGGGGAGCTCACCCTCGTCCGCGGGACATTGCGCACGCGGCTCGCCCTGGGCGCCTATCGGCGTCTCGTGGCCGCAAATCCAGGTGAACACCCCCTCGGCGCGGTCAATTCAGTGCTCGGACTCATCGCTGGGCGGGATGATGGTGAATATTTCCGGACGTTGGGCACCGAGCTCACCGCCACGAACCTCGCGAACGGCTGGTGGGATGCACGACTCTACTACCAGCAAGAGCGCGCGGCACGGGTCGAGACCTCGGCGAGTCTGCCGCATCTCTTCGACAACACGCGCGCGTTCCGACCGAACATCATGGCGCAACCAGCCAATCAGGTCGGCGCCGCCTTGACGCTGCGAACCTCCCGTCCGCTGTCGCGAGCCCTGCGCCTCGGCGCCGAGACCACCCTCGAGGGCGCGCGTGGTGATTTTGATTTTGGCCGCGGTGCCGTCACGCTGCGTGCCTTCGTCACGCCCACCGGGCCCTTCGCAGGCGCCGTCACGCTTGCTGCAGGAACCACGACCGGCAATGTCCCGCTGCAATCACGCTTCTATCTCGGAGGCGCCGGGTCATTGCGCGGCTACGCCGGTGGTGTCGCCTCCGGCACGGCCTTCTGGTTGGCGCGGGCCGAGGTGGGCCGCGGCATTCCTGCGGCTCGCCTGATCGCCTTCAGCGACATCGGCTGGGCCGGGGATCGGGCTCGTTTCGGGCGCGACCGCGCCCTCGCGGGCGTCGGCCTGGGCGCCTCCTTCCTCGACGGGTTGGTGCGAGTGGATCTCGCAAGGGCCTTACGCGCTCCCACCGGATGGCGATTGGAGTTCTACGTCGACGGTGCACTCTAGCGAGCGAGGGGCGTCTCGCGACCGTGCTACTTTCCGAATATCACTGGGGAGGTGGCGGGCGTGGTGGTCCAGGACTTGATCGTGCTCGGAGGGGGAATCGTGGGTGCCGGCATCGCTCGCGATGCGGCCCTGCGTGGGCTGCAGGTCACGCTGCTCGAGAAGTCCACCGTCGGTTGGGGCACCAGCAGTCGATCGAGCCGCCTGATCCATGGCGGCATTCGCTACCTCGAGCTGGGCGATCTCCATCTCGTGCGCGAATCACTGTCGGAACGCGCCATCCTGCTCCGGATCGCTCCCCACCTCGTCCGCCCGCTCCCGTTCCTTTTTCTGGCCGATACTGCCGCGTATTGGCAGTGGCTGCGCGTCGGGGTGGGGGTGTCGCTCTATCGCGTGCTGGCGGGCCGTCATGCGCTCGGCCCGCATCATCCGCTGACACGGCAGGGCGTCCTGCGACGCGAACCGCTCCTCGGCGAGGCACCGCTGGTGGGTGGTGCCCTCTATCAGGACGCCCATGGCGATGATCTCGGGCTGGTGCAAGCCAACATCCGCTCCGCCATCTCGGCGGGCGCCCGCGTGCTCGAGCATGTGGAGGCGCAGATCGAGGTCAATCCCGACTCGGTTTTGGCGACGCTTCCCGGAGGAGAGCAGCTGCGCGCGCGCGCGCTGGCGATTGCCGTTGGCCCCTGGACCGATGAAGTGCGCGCGCACGTTGGGCTTCCCGACCTGGATTTGGTTGGCGGCACCAAGGGAATCCACATCACCTTCGCCGACTCCCGTTTCCCGTTGCGTCATGCCATCGCGCTACGGCATCCAGACGATGGCCGGGTGATGTTCTGCATTCCGGAACCCTTGCTGCATCGGGTGTTGGTCGGCACCACCGACACCGAGTGCCACGAGTCTCCCGACGCACTGACCGTGCCGGCGAGCGATATCGCGTACCTGCTGCGGGCGGTCCAGCGGCTCTTCCCTCACCTCGCGTTGAGCGAATCAGATGTCACGGCCTCCTGGGCCGGCGTACGGCCGCTCTTGCGCCAGAGCGGGGCCGAGAGCGGCCGCACGCGCGAGGATGTGATGGTGCGCGAGGGGCGGGTGCTCACCATTGCCGGCGGGAAGTTGACGACCTATCGCAAGATGGCAGAGGAGGCGGTCGACACGCTCGTGGGAATGCTGGAGGTCGCGGTCGCGCCCTGCCGCACCGCCGTGGAGTTGCTCCCGTGACGCAGGCGCTCGTGCGCTTCGGCCTCATCGGAGCCGGGCGTGTCGCGCGGAATCGGCTTGCGCCCGCCATTAAGGCGGCCGGCAACGCCACGTTCCATGCCGCGGCCAGCCGAGAACGGAGTCGGGCCGAGGCACTCGGTGCGCGGCGCAGCTATGGATCGTACCAGGAGTTGCTGGACGATCCCGAGGTCGACGTGGTCTGCGTCGCGACCCACAACGGGCTCCATCGCGAGTTGGCCATCGCCGCGATGGAGCGCGGCAAGCATGTGCTTTGCGAAAAACCGCTCGCCGTCGACGCGGCGGAGTGCGAGGCGATGGTGGCCGTGGCCCGTGCGACCGGTCGACATCTGGTCGAAGCGTTCATGTATCGCTTTCACCCCCAGCTCGCGCGGCTGCAGGAGCTGATCGCGGCCGGTGCCATCGGCCAGCTGCGGGTCGTACACGCGGTGTTTCGGTTCCAGTTGGCGGCCGATGAACCGGTGCGACTGCGGCCCGAGTGGGGCGGGGGCGCGTTGCTCGATGTCGGTTGCTACGGCGTGAATCTCTGCCGGTTGTTGCTGGGACATGCACCGACCACGGTGCGGGCCACGGCCCTGTTCGAGTCCAACGAGGGCGTCGATCGGTCGCTGCAGGGGTTGTTGCACTACGCCAACGGCACTGCCGGTATCATCGACTGCGGTTTCGATTCGGCACTGCATCAGGCTGTCACAGTGATCGGCAGCGAGGGTGCCATCCGACTGCTCGAACCGTTCAAGCCGTTGGGCCAACGGACGGCGCTGCTGCTGCGTCGCGGGAACGACGAGGAACGATTCGAGTTCGCTGCGGTGGATGGCTATCGGCTGGAGGTGGAAGATCTGGCGCGTGCGGTGGTCACGGGTGGTGAACCGCTCCTGGGGCCGGAGGAGGGCCTGTGGAACGCCCGAATCATCGATCGCCTGCTCGCCGCGGCACGGACAGGGGCGTAGCCGGTTACTGCTCGCCCAGTGCGCCACCCTTCGCGTCGTGATTGAGCCAGAGCGAGAGGCTGTAGGTGCGCTCACGCGCAGTGTTCTTGCCCGAGACGCCCGCAAAATATCCCGCTTGGATTCCCACATGCTTCGACACTCGAAACACCGCTGAGCCGCCGATCTTGGTGGCGCTGTAGGCGAGACTGCCGTCCTGGAACGCGGCGACGTTGAAGGCCTGCGCCATCAGCAGCACTCTCGGGCCGGCGTCGAGTCCCACCGTGGCATCGTAGCGCAATTCGTCCGCTCCGGCGCGCCAGAGGGCGCCACCCACCGACGCATTCATGAAGCCGCGCGTGCCGAGCAGGCCGAATCCGTTTCCGTACAACAGTCGCACCTCGGCGTCGGTGCTGACCGGTCCGAGCACCGGGCGATCATTGGTGTTGTAGAACAACGGGAGATCCACCCGAGGCTGGATGGCGAGGATTCCACCCTTGCCCTGTGCGAGCCGCTTCATCACGAAGAGGCCCGTGGCACCAAGTCCCGTCGTGGTGGTCGAGGTGCCGTTGCGCTTGTCCTCCAAGTGGGCAAAGCCCTGGCCGAATCCGATGCTCAGTCCCTCCTTCCATCCATAGATGAAGTACATCCCCCAGTCGCGCTTCTCGAGGGCATTCTCGGTGGCCAGCGGGCCGCTCGAGAAGCGGTCGGGGAAGCGACCGGCATTGAATCCGTGTGACATGAACCACGCGCCGGGTTTCAGCGTCCACTGTGCGTCGGCCGCGCGGGGGAGCAACAGCAGACAGAGGACGACCGTCAGGAAGCGCGGCATGGATGCTCTCACGGCTGGACCGGTTGGTCGACGAGCAGGCGATCGAAGCGCACCGGGAGTCTTGGGGCGCCGGGGCGACGATAGAGGATGTATCCACCCCAGTTCCAGTCCACTTGGAACCCGGCAGGTGGGCGCACGTCGGCGTCGAGCGAGAGCCCATCGCCGTCCGGCGTGACGACGACGTAGTCCACCACCGCACGTGGCTCGGCCAGCGCGACTTCGAACCCGGTATCGCGCGTCGTCAGGTAGGGCGCGAGCGACGGTGCCCACTTCAGCAGTCGCGTGGCGTAGCGATCATCGAGCAAAATGCTGCGCGCCGGCGCGGGCGCCAGGGCAGTGGCGACCGTGCGACTGACGATGTCTTCCGTGGTGGTGTGCGGCCACGGCACGAGCACCCACGCCACGAGCGCCTGCGCCACGGCGGCGCCGCCGAGCAAGGCACGCTGGGAACGATCGAGGTCGGGAGGAATGGCGATGATCGCGACGAGCGTCAGCAGCACCACCGCGAAGGCGAGCGAGAAATGCCATCCCACGCGATTCGCCCCGAGCAACAACACGAACGGCAGCAGCACCCCGGCCGTGGTGGCCTTCGGGCGCAGCAGGGAGAAGAAGGCCACCAGCAGGTAGGGAACAGTCCAGCTCACGATCTGCACGAATCCGGGCGAATGCGGCTCCCAGGCTGCGAAGGGGAATGCCACGCGCTGCGTGAACACCCAGGAGAGATACGCCCAGGTCGCGGTTGCGGCGATGCCCGGGAACACCAGCAGCACCAGCTGCGACGCGAACGGCGGAATCTGCAGGCGCGGGAAGAGCAGGGGGAGCACAGCGCCCGCAATCAACGCGAGCCCAAGCCCGAGTGGGGAGGTGTAGAACGCCACGCCGAGCCACAGGCCGGTGTAAAGGCCATGGATGGTCTTGCGCGTCTCCCACCAGCGCCGGTAATGCCGCCAGCCGCCGTAGAGGGCAAAGAGCCCCACCGCTTCGTTGAAGTCGCTGGCCACGAGGTGCAACCCGATGGGCGACCAGAGCGCCCCGAGCAGGAGCACGAAGGGGAGGATGGAGCGGCGCATGGTGCAGTCGTTCAGCACCAGCCACGCCAGCGAGAAAATGGCGAGGGCACCGAAGATGATCGCGAGGGTGACGGTCGGCCACGGCAGCAGCATCAGGAACGGCAGCGGGGGGTATTCGAAGCCGAGCAACTCGAGTTGGCCACGATCGAGTGCGAAGAGCACCCGACTCAGGAACGCCCCGTGGGTGTCGCTGAGGTATCCGCTCTGCGCCAGCATGAGCGACGCCACCAGCAACGGGGCGGCCGCCGCGGAGGCGAGCAGCGTGCGCACCCAGTAGGGTGCGACGACCCTACGCCGAGGCGCCGTGACGGGTGAGACCATGCGTGGTCTTCTCCCAGTAGTACGGACGGGTGAACAGTTGGCCCAGCGCCTTGTATGCTGCGATCGAGTGCAGGATCCAGTAGAACGGGTTCAGCAGGGCGAACAGCACCAGCACGTGCAGGCGGCGCTTGAAGACGGCGAACATGTTGATATAGATCGCCAAGGCGTTGCCGATCAGCAGGTTGAAGAGCGAGAGGTAGAGCACGATCGGTGGGAAAATCGGGTCGAGCAGACCGGTGCGCGTCACGATCCAGATCACCGTCAGGACGATGCTCACCGGCTGGATCAGGAAGATCAATGGGGTTCCACCGATCAGCAGCGCAAAACCGAGGGTCTGGCGCAGACCCACGCGTCGCATCAGGTCCATCGGATCGCGGGAGAAAACCAGCGCGGTCTGCATGTATCCCTTGATCCAGCGCGACCGCTGCCGGATCCAGTTGCCGACCTCCTTGTTGGCCTCCTCAAAGGTGGTCGAATTGATGATGCCGACGCGGTAGCCGTGCATCGCCGCGCGAATGCCGAGGTCGGCATCCTCGGTGACGTTGAAGGGGTCCCAACCCCCGAGGTCGCGGAGGACTTGCGCCTTGAAGTGATTGCTGGTCCCGCCGAGCGGGATCGGCAGCCGCAACATGTCGAGGCCTGGCAGGAGGTAGTCGAACCAGAACGAGTACTCGAGCGTGAACATCCGGGTCAGGAAGTTCTCGTTCCAGTTGTAATAGTTGAGCGCGGCCTGGACGCAGACGAGGTTCTCCGGACCACGCTGGAAGGCGAGATACGCCTTCTTCAGTTGATCCGGCTCGGGCTGGTCCTCGGCATCGTAGATCACCAGATACTCGCCCTGGGCGAAGAGCAGGCCGACATTGCACGCCTTCGGCTTGGTCTGCGGATCGCCCGAGGGGACCACGAAGAAGCGCACATTGGCACCCGGCGCCGCGGCCTTCGCTGCCGCCTGTGTCTCCGGGTCGTCCTCCTCGAAGAGCAGGAGGATGTCGAGCTTGTCGGCGGGATAGTCCAGCTCCCGCAAAGACTTGAGCAGGGTGCCGATCACCGCCGCCTCGCGGTAGATCGGCACGAGGATGCTGTACACCGGCAGTTCGCGTTCGTCGATGGCCGCGAGTTCCTCGGGGGTGAGGGAGATTGCCGTCTCCGCCGAGGCCCCACTCACGCCCACCCAGGTGCGGAAGGCTACGACCAGCAGAAAGAACGCCGTGATCGGAACGTTCAGTACCAGCAAGGTGTCGAGTGGCGCGAAATAGAAGCCGCCCAGCAGGGCGAAGCAGGCCACGGCGAACGTGAGGTATTGGGGCAGGGTAAAGACGGTGAACGCGCTCTCGGCCTGGTCTCGGAAATACAGGCCGTAGATCGAGGTGTCCACAACCTTGCGGCGGTGCGCGAGGGCAATGGCCCGATCGAGATCCCACTCGGTGGTCACGCGGAACTCCACGTTCCGACCCGGGTAGACGATCTCGAGGGTCTCACGCAGTCGTTGATCGGGCGCGTCCGCGACCACCACCGTCACGGTGTGTCCGTCGTCCCGCACCGGTACGGCGCGATGATGGAGCGTGGCGTCCAGCGGGAAGCGTTGCGCCACAAGCGGGTCGACGAACTTGGCGTCGACGGTCGCGAAGGGGTACCCCCAGAGCGTCGCCAGCGCCTGCGCGAGATCAAGCCGACGAATGAACCCCAGAATGAGCAGCAGTCGTCCCAGCCGCTCGCCGGTCCGCGTCTGCTGATGCAGGGCGGTGGCGAGTTGCTGGGACGAGATCAACTCTCGCTGGACGAGATAATCACCGAGGCGAATCGAGCTCACGACGGACGACGCGAGGGTAGAGCCACAGCAACAGGCCCATGATCAGGAAAGCCGCCACCAGGAAGACGGCGCTGCGATACCGCGCCAGCCGCGAGGCGGTGCCCTCACCCGTCAGCTCCAGTCGATAGCCCGCATTGGCGATGGTGACGGCGTGGGCGGGTCCCGCCTCGCCGCGGACCACCAGGTCTCCCCGTACGCCAAACCAGCCATAGGGCGCGAGCATCTCGCGCACAAGGTCGGCCAGCGGCTGCCCGTTCTGGTGCGTATGATGCAGCAACAGCACATCGTTGCCGTTGCGTTCCCAGCCCTGCATCGCCGCGTAGGGCGCGTTGGGCATGAACTCATCCCAGACCTTGCCTTCGCGATCCCTGAGCCGGAATCCTTCGCTGTGCACCGGCGCATCGAGCGCGTCGGCAAGTCCGGTCGTGCCGATGGCAAGCAGCGGGCCGGTGGCCGAGGCAAGATCGCGCGCCACACCGGGGGCCAGCGGGGTGGTCGTCGTCTGCTGCATGGCGCCCACCACGGTGGCGGCCAGCTCCACCCGAAAGCGATCGCGCGGCTCGAGCAGCACGGAGAACGCCGGGACGAACGCCGCAGGAAAGCGCCCGAAGCCCGGCGGGAGTGTGCTCCGGCCGTTGGTCACGAAGGCCGACGCGTCGTCGATCGTGGCGGTGAAGACTGGTCCGCCGAGTTGGCAGCCGCCCTCACCCAGCACGACCTGGAACCGAACTTCGAGCACGTTGTCGCGCCCCAGCACGTGCGCCGGCAGCGGGACCACGACGTCGAGTCCCGTGTGATCGAGCGCGCGGGAATAGATCAGCGATCCGTTGAGATGAACACGCACCGAGCCGTTGCCGTTCGGCGGCAACACGGAATGCCGCGCCACCAGCCGGAACGCCGTGGGCGCCGTGCTGGTGCCGAAATCGGCGAGGGCGAAGGGGTATGCCGTGACCAGCAGGGCGCTGCCTTCGAGGGTTCGACTCGAGAATCCGAGTTCCGCCAGCGTGTGCGTGTCGGTGCCATTGTCGAGAATGTTGTGCGACAAGTTCGCCGTCGTCGTCGCGAAGCCGGTGCCGGTGACGAGCGCCGCACCATCGGCGAGCGTGAACAGCTGGCGCGCATCGCGGCGAGCCGCGAGGGCCAGCACGGTGCCGCGCCCTCCCTCGGGTCGGGCGATCATCGACGTCCCGGTCGGGCTCCATACCAGCGCGCGTTCGTAGGGCCCCGGTTCCGGCATCGTATTACCAGCGGGCAGCGGCTTGATCTCGAACGTGGTGGCCATGCCGCGGTAGTGCCGCGCCACGAACGCGGAGGCATCGAGCGCGGCCTGGGCCGCATCAAGCGAGGGCTGGTCCGCGAGATAGAAGGTCACCTTGCTCAGCCACGGCGCGAAGAAGCTGTTGATGCCGCCGACCGGCGACGGGATGCCGGTGTAGGCAATGCGACTCTCCGGGGCGACCACGGTGCGGTAGTAGAGCTGCGCCTGACAGGCGTCACGTCCCGGTACCGAGAGCACGAGGGAGAGCGTCGCCTTGCCATCCACAACAATGGCGTCTCCCAGCGGGAGCGTGATGCGTGAGGTGGTGTCGCTGAGGGCGCGCACGGCAAGGACATGGTCACGTTGCCGCAGCACCAGCGTCGCCGCGGGCATGTTCGGCGTCGGCATCAGCAGCAACTGCAACTCGGCCGGGTGCAGCCCGTCATTGACCGGAATGGCGATCGTGGCTTCGTCGCTGGCCCCCAGCAGGGTGATTCCGCTGCGGTAGCCGATTGCGGCGAGCGTCATCGGCGGGGTGGTCGACGTGTCGACACCACGCACCGTCACGGTCGGCATTGCCTCACGGGTCGCGCCCGAGGTGCCACTGTCGGGCTTGGCCTGCGCCGCCGCTGAATCCACGGTGGCGGGAAGCGGAGCGCGCGTGGCCATCGCGGGAGTGTCGTCCTTCCGACCGCAGGCCGACACGGCCAGCAGCAGGCCGAGCAACCCCGGTGTGGTGTACCCCACAGATCGTCTCCAAGTCATCACAGTCCTCCGCGTTGCCACCGACTCACTCATCGCCGCCGCCAGATCTCGAGACCGTCATCGTCGAACGCTTGAACGAAGCGCTCCGTGAACTCCGCTCGTCCCGCAATGGCCCGCGAGACCACATTGCCCGGATTCCTGGCGTCGACCACCACCCAGTCAACCTCCCGTTCCGGGGCGGCCAGCGCCGCCGGTCCGAGTTGCCATGTCCAGTCGTAGATGCGATTCCGCAAGGGGATGCGGGTCCGGGGGGAGATGTTCACTGCCCCGTCGATCAGGACTCGACCGCCGTCAAAGTGCTCCGCCAGCCAGTCGGAGGCCCGCTGTTGGCGCCGGTCGCCGTCGCGGATCGCGAGGCCTTCCCGCAGGGCGCCAGCATTGGCCGGCCATCCAAGGGAAAAGAGCGTCCCTTGAGCCATTAGGAGCACCATACCAGCGAGGAGCGTGCCCCTGACCCAACCCGGCCGGCGATTGAGCATGGCCGCGCCTCCGAGGGTCAGGGCAACCGCCAGGCCGGGAAGCAGCATGATCCCGTAGCGCAGGTTCAGGACGCCCGCCGGCGCGCCCCAGGGGAGGGCGATCACGCTTTGCCCCGCCCACAGCGCCAGGATGTTGAACGGGAGCGCCGCCAACAGGAGCAGGGCGGGTGCCTGCCGCCGGAAGTCGCCCAACAGCCGGGGCGCCGCCAGCAGGCCGAGGACCGTCGCGATCGCCCCCGAGGTGAGCACGCTGGCGCCGAGGTAGTAGCCCGCGGCGAGCAGCGGATGCCCCTTGGCGGGGAGTAGTCCCTGGGCGGCGAGTGCGGCCTGCTGGGCCTGCGCCGACCAGACGCCGCGCTGGAAGGCGAGCGGGTCGCCGAACAGGATGTAGTTGTACCCGAACCAGGCCCATGCCATGACCAGGCCGGGGAAGGCGAAGCGCAATGTCTCGCGAACCCACGCCCTCCCGGACCGCGCGGCGAGCCACGCAACCAGCGGTGTCGCAACGGCAGCGAAGAACCACGCGTCGTAGCGGCTGCCGATCGCCAGCGCCGTGAATCCCCCCGCAAGCCACAGCGTGCGCCGCGATCCATGCTCATTCCAGCGATCGATGGCCACCGTCGCGAGGGTGAGGAAGGCGAGCAGGATCGGTTCCGTCATCGCCGTGGTCTGGAGATAGAGCAGCGAGGGATTGAGGAGCACCAGTGCGGTGCCGAGCCAGGCGAGTGCCGGTCGCCGCGTGTGTCGCACGAGTAGATCGTGCACCGACGCGATGATCGCCACGTACGCGGCGAGTCCCACGATGCCGCCCGCGATTCCGTTGTACCACCAGGCGTCGACCAGCGTGAACGGCAGCAGCAGCAGGTGGGGAATCGGGAGCCAGACCGTGCCCAGCATCTGGAGACCCGGCGTGAGCGAATCGACCACCCGCCGCGCGATGTCGAGGTGCGCTTGAGCATCCCAGAACGCGAAGACGACGTGGTGGGCGTGCGCCAGGATCTGCGCAGACATGCCCACTACAAACGCGACGAGGCCGGCCTGAAAGGCCGGCCTCATACCCCACCGCAGGGCGCCCGACGGAGGCGACTTGCTCACCCTGGGGCCGATGCCCCGCGCCGGCGACGCCGGAAGAGTGAACCCCCAAGTCCCGCGAGGCCAGTCCCGAAGAGCGCGAGCGTAGCGGGTTCGGGGACCACATCGGTCGGAACGCCGACCGTCTCTGCGTCGAGCGCGAAAATGGCGTTGTTGAAATCCCAGTCGCTGTGGACGTAGTGGACATCCTCAAAGCCGAACAGATTCTTGCCCGACGTGTTCGGCACGAGCCCCTCGCCGCCGTTGCCGGGGATCCCGTTCGGAAACGCCGCTGGCGAGAAATAGCCGAGGTGGGCGTAGCCGTCGCCATTGCGGGCCGGATTGCCCGAGAAGAACCAGTTGAACCCATCACCCTGATTCACCATCAGCGCGAAAATGATCTCGGTGCCGCTGGTCCAACCGAACGTCGTGGCGAGTGGTGCGGCGAGATAGCCGTTGTCGCTGACGCCGAAGGGCTTGGTAAAGAGATTCGTGCCGTCAATGAATCCGCAGGCCGTCCACCAGAAGCAGCCGTTGCCGAGATTGCTGGCGTATTGGTCTGCGGTGAAGGCCCAGATGGTGTGGCCGAAGTAGGTCGTCGCTTCCCAGCCGTAGTAGGTCGCCGTGACTTGGTTACCCGTCGCGACAATGGCACCCGATAGGCCAAACGTCGGCGAGTAGGTCTTCGGCGGATCGTCGGCGCGCAACTCGACCGCCCCCAACAGGGCGACAGCGGACAGCAGCGTGAGCGAGCGGATCAAGGTGCGCATCACATCCCCAGTGGCTTCGGCGCCGACAGCGGTCACCGACTCCCCCTACTCAAGAGCAAGCCAGATGCCCGGTCAGCGATGAACAGGTAACCCGTTGCCCACAAAGATGTTGCGGTATACCTGTTGCTTCGAGGCCACCATGAAATGACACAGAGTGTCGCGCAGACTCCCCAAATCTATCAGGAAGTGTGGTGGTCGAGCAACGATTGGTGCGCTATTCCGCGCCAATCCCCTCAAGGACACCCCGAATAGCGGCAAGTGTCGGCTCGATCGAGATCGGGGCATTGGCCCAGGCGGCGCCGGGACGGTCGCCGTGGTGCATCTGCTGGAGAATGCCGGGATCCTTGAGAATGTGTCCTGTGAGCACGGCGACGACGTGTTCTCCCGGCGCGATGACGCCGCGCGCGCGCAGTGCGCGCACACCAGCCAACGACGCGGCGCTCGCCGGCTCACAGCCCACACCGGCGCGGTCGATGGCGGCCTTCGCCTCGAGGATCTCGTCATCGGTGACGCTGATGACGCAGCCGTCCGAATTCCGGATGCTGCGCACGGCCCGGCCGTAGGAGGCCGGAGCTCCGATCTTGATGGCGGTGGCGATCGTGTGGGCCTCGACCGTCTCCAGGCGGTCGAAGTCCCGTGCGAAGGCGGCGGCAAACGGGGCTGCGCCGGCGGCCTGCACCGCGGCGATGCGCGGGCGCCGACTGATCAATCCCCAGGCGATCGCCTCGTCAAGTGCCTTCCCGAAGGCCGCCGTGTTGCCGAGGTTGCCCGCCGGGAGCACCACCCAGTCAGGCGCGTCCCAGCCGCATTGCTGCAGCAGCTCCAGCATGATGGTCTTCTGCCCTTCGAGCCGGAACGGATTGATCGAATTGACGAGGTAGACACCGAGCTCCTCGGCAGCCGCCTGAACCAATGCGAGGCAGGCATCGAAATCGCCATGGACGAGCAGCGTGCGGGCGCCATAGGCGAGCGTCTGCATCAACTTGCCCAGGGCCACCTGACCCTCGGGGATGAATACCAGGCCGGGCAGTCCGGCTTGGGCGGCATAGGCCGCCAGTGAGGCCGAGGTGTTGCCGGTCGAGGCACAGGCGACGGCGCGTGCGCCGATGCGCTTGGCTTGCGTGACGGCCACGGTCATACCGCGATCCTTGAACGACCCCGTCGGGTTGTGTCCCTCATGCTTGAACTGCAGTGTCTCGACGCCGGCCCACGTCGAGAGCGACTCGCGCACTAGCAGCGGCGTGTTTCCTTCCGGGTGCGAGACGGCGACGTCGACTGCACTGGGGAGGACGACCTCGCCGAACCGCCACACCCCCGAGGCCGTGCGACTCGGTCGGGCGCAACAGGCGTCCGCGAACCGCTGTCGCAGCGCTTCGCCCTGCGCGACCGGCGTCCGATGGACCACCGCAAGGAGGCCACCGCAGGCACGGCAGCGTGCCGCGGCATCCAGCTCATCCACTTCGGTGCCGCAATCATCACAGCGTTGCCAGCTCATGCGCTCATTCACCACACCTGCGCTCCATCGTTGTCGACCCTTGCGACGCGTGCCGTGGCGGGCATGCCCTCGGCGGCATACGCCGCCACCATCGCGGCGGCCACCTCGGCCCCGATGGCATCGCCGTCCACCAGTGCAAACGCCGTCGGACCCGCGCCACTGATCGAGCAGCCGAGGGCGCCGTGCGCCAGCGCCGCCGATTTGGCGGCCAGGAAGCCGGGTAGCAACGGCGCCCGTGCCGGTTCCGCGATCTGGTCGTCGAGCGCGCGACCGAGCATCGCGAGATCACCCAGCGCTGCGGCCACCACCATCGCCGCCACATTGGCGGCCTGCTGCAGTGCCATGGCGCGGCTGATCTCGGCCGGGAGCACGGCCCGCGCGTCGCGGGTGCGCAATTGTTGCTCGGGAAGTGTCATGACGATGCGCAACGAGTCGGGCAGGGGCACACGGATCAGATCCATCGGATCCATCGATCGGACCAGAACGAGGCCGCCGAGGAGTGATGGTGCGAGGTTGTCGGCATGACGACCCGCGACGGTGCTCTCGGCCTCGAGGGCACAGGCGAGCAGTGCGGCGTGTCCGAGGTCCGCGCCCGCCAAGTGATTGGCCGCGACCGCGCCCGCCACCGCCGACGCGGCGCTCCCTCCCTGGCCGCCGGAGAGCGGTAGCCCCTTGGTCACCGTGATCGCGACGCCGCGGTGCAGTTCGGCACGGCGGAACACCGCGGCGACGGCGATGGCGGCGGTGTTGCTCGCGAGATCGGTGGGGAGGTCAGGATGTCCCGCGTCGAGCACAATGGACACTTCGTCATCGCGCCAAGCGAGATGCACGCGATCACCGGCGCCGGCCACTGCCAGACCGAGGATGTCGAGTCCAGGGCCGACATTGCCGACCGAACCTGGCGCGAACGCGGTGGCGTGGTCGCGCATCATATCGAGGCCAGAGTGAGGAGGTCGGCGAGCACGCCCGTCGCGGTGCCCTCGGGACCCGCGCCGTGCCCGGTGATCACCAGCGGCGATTCATGGTATCGATCCGACGAGATCACCAATTGATTTGCCGACCCGCGTAACTGGCTGAGGGGATGGCTCCGCGGGATCTCGCGCAGCCGGACCGACACCGACCGTGGCGTCACGCGGGCCACGTATCGGAGGGAGTGATCCTTGGCGCGTGCCGCATCGGCCTGTGCCCGCCACCACGCGTCGTCCTTCGGCAAGTCGGCGAGCCAGGCGTCTCGTGTGGCGCGCGCCCCGCGCCGTACCAGCGAATCGATGGCGATATCACCCACCTCGACTGTCTGACCCAGCATGCGGGCGAGGATGATCGCCTTGCGGGCGACGTCGATGCCGCCGAGGTCGTCGCGCGGGTCGGGTTCGGTGTAGCCCTCATGCAAGGCGCGATAGACGACTTCCGAGAAGGGCTCGCCGTCATCGAGGCCACTGAGCACGACGCCGAGCGTGCCGGAGAGACTCCCTTCGAGCGACCGAATCTTGTCGCCCGTGGCGATCAGCTGTTCGACCGCGAGGATGATCGGGGTACCGGCACCGACGGTCGCCTCATGTCTGAGCCGACCGCCGCCGCGCGCGAGCGCCTCACGCAGCCGGGCGGTCTTGGCCCACGGACCTGCCAGCGGCTTCTTGTTGGCGAGGACGATGTCCCACCCGGCCTCCGCCACCAGCGTCAACAGGGCGGAGGTGTCGTCCGCCGTGCAGTCGATCACGATGGGCCGGACCAGCGCTCGCTGCGCCAATTGCGCCAGGATCTCAGCCGGCGCGCCAGCCGTGGCGCCCGGGAGTTCCGCAATCGGTTGACGCGCTGCCTTCGCAGCCTCGATCTGCTTGAGGGTACGCGTGCTCATTCCCGCACCGTTGATCAACCCGCCGCTGCGGTCCACCACCGCCACGACCCGCACCGTCGTGAAGCATTCGGGACGCCGGGTCAGCAGCCGGAGCACGGCACGGCCCACGGTGCCTGCGCCGAGCAGTACGACGTCGCACCCGGTGCGCCGGTGGGACTGTCCGCCGCCGAGCTTGCCCAGCTGGAAGGCGGCATGGATTCGGCGCAGCCCCTCGGAGACCTGTGACTCATCGACTGCCACCGAGATGTTCTGCTCGCCCGACCCCTGCGCAATCGCGACGACGTTCACGCCGCCATCGGCCAGCGCATCGAAGACGCGGGCCGCGATACCGGGATGTCCCGCCATGCCGAGCCCCACCACCGCGATGACCGCGATCCGACCACGCAACTCCACACCGTCAAGCTCGCCTTGCGCGATCTCGGTTCGGAAGGCGTGTCGCAGAACCGACACCGCGTGCTTCGCCGTATCGGCCGGCACGGTGAAGTCGATGGTGTATTCGGACGATGCCTGCGCGATCAGCGAGACGGAGATCCCCTCGGCCTGGAGCGCGCCGAAGGTACGCGCCGCCATCCCCGGAACACCGAGGATGCCGGATCCGGAGACCGTGATCAATGCCTGGTCACGCACGGCCGACAAAGATCGCACCGGCGAGCGTCCCTGATCGCGGCGGGTCGAGATCTCCGTGCCCGGTGCGTCGGGGGAGGCGAACGGCCGCAGGAAGAGTGGGATCTTGCGGTCGGCCAGGGGCAGCAAGGCACGTGGATGCAGCACCTTGGCGCCGTAGTAGGCAAGCTCCGCCGCCTCCCGGACATGCACATGCGGCAGCAGGCGTGCGTCGGGCACCACCCGGGGGTCGGCCGTCAACAGGCCGGGCACATCCTTCCAGAGCGTGACACTGGTGGCATCAAGGGCACGACCGAGCAGCGTCGCGGTGAGATCGGAGCCGCCCCGTCCCAACGTCGCCGTGCCACCGTCTGGGGCTCGGCCGAGGAACCCCGGCGTCACCACGGTAGCGCCCTGACGGAGGAGCGGCAGGATCACGCGTCGCGCAACGCGTCGCGTGGCCTCCAGGTCGGGACTCGCACCACCGTAGGGGCCGTCCGTGATGATGATGTCACTCGGTTCAACCAGTGCGACCCGCTCGCCGCTCGCTTCCAGCGCGGCCGCGAGCAGTCGCGCACTCAGGCGCTCTCCGCGCGCGCCGACATGATCGCGCACGCGCGCCGAGGCCTCGCGCAGCACCGCCAGCGAGCGCGCGAGTGCCTCGAGTTCATCGCTGGCCACATCGATGGCGTCCTGCAGGTCGCGACGTGCGGCCTTGGGGAGCAACGCGTCCACGACCGCCTTGTGGGTCGCGCGGTAGCGCGCCACGGCCACAAGGGCGGACGGGGCGTCACCATTGGTGGCGTTGGTCACCATCTCGATGAGCAGGTCAGTGATCCCGGCGAGTGCCGAGACGACCACCACGCGCGGGGCGGGGCGGGAGCGGATGATGGCAACGGCGCCGCGGATCGCATCGGCATCGGCCAGCGAGGCCCCGCCGAACTTGTGGATCCCGGGACGGGAAGGTGCGTGGGGCATCCGCGCACGGTACCATTCCCCGTGTTGAAAGTCCACGACCGGCCCGGTACTTTCGCAGCGGTCGTTCCCGCCACCGCTTCCGATCCGACCACCGAGCTTGATCCCGACGATGCCCGCCCCAGGAGTCGCCCCGAGATGCGCATTGGAGTTCTGAAGGAGCGTGCCGCGAACGAATCGCGGGTGGCACTCACGCCGGACGCGGTGGTGCGACTCGTCAAAGCAGGTGATACCGTGGTGGTGGAGCGTGGGGCAGGGGAGTCGGCCTGGTTCTCCGACGGGGCCTACGAGGCCGCCGGGGCCTCGCTTGGGGATGCCCGGGAGGCCTGTGGCGCGGAACTCGTCGCCAAGGTTCGGCTCCCTGGGCCGGAGGAGGCGACCCACTTTGCTCCCGGTACGGTGCTGCTCGCGCTCACCACCCCGGCCGACCAACCGACGATCGATCGTCTCGCGGCGGGGGGTGTCACGATTCTGGCGCTGGAGCGAGTGCCCCGCATCAGCCGGGCGCAATCCATGGATGTCCTCTCCTCGCAGGCCACGGTCGCCGGATATCGCGCGGCGCTCATCGGCGCCTCGGCATTGCCGCGCTTTCTCCCCTTGCTCACCACCGCGGCCGGGTCACTGACGCCTGCCAAGGCGCTCGTGCTGGGCGCCGGCGTGGCAGGGCTGCAGGCGATCGCCACCCTGCGCCGGCTCGGCGCGGTCGTCACCGGCTTCGATGTCCGCGCGGCCGCGGCCGAACAGGTGCAATCGCTGGGAGCCAAGTTTCTCGCACCCGAGGCCGTCGCGAGCGACGCGGAAACGGCGGGAGGGTACGCCAAGGAGCTCGACGAGGCCCAGCAGCGGTTGGTGCTCGCCGCGGTCGATGGTGCCGCCGCGCTCTCGGACCTGGTGATCGCGACCGCGGCGATCCCCGGCCGACCGGCACCCCGCCTGCTGCTGCGATCCACGGTCGAGCAGATGCGTCCGGGCAGCGTCATCGTCGACGTGTCGGCGGAGACCGGTGGGAATTGCGAACTCACGGTGGCAGGAGAAACCGTGCTGCATCACGGGGTCGCGATCTTCGGACCACTCAACCTCCCCGGCACAATGCCGCAGCACGCCTCGCAGATGTTCGCGCGGAACGTGCAATCGCTGGCGGATCACCTCCGCAAGGACGGCGCGTTGCAGCTGGATCGATCCGACGAAATCACCGGCGTCATGTGCGTGACTCCCGACGCTGTCTCCCGCTGATCCGAGGCGCCCGATGAACGCGACCACCATCATCCAGCTCTACGTCTTCGTCCTCGCCGGCTTTGTGGGATATCAGGTCATCAGCCGCGTCCCGCCACTGCTGCACACGCCGCTCATGTCGGCGACCAACGCCATGTCGGGGATCTCGCTCGTCGGATCGCTCGTGGCGGCGGGCTCCGGCGACCACCGCGTGAGCAATATCCTCGGCTGCATCGCCGTGGCCTGCGCCATGATCAACGTGGTGGGTGGCTTCATCATCACCGATCGGATGCTCAAGATGTTCCGTCGGACGGACAAGTCCGCAGGAGCGAAGTGATGCGCGACCTGTTCACCCAGGCAACCTATTTCGCGGCGTCGATCTTCTTCATCCTCGGGCTCCGGTCGCTCGCCCATCCCGACCGGGCCCGGGCGGGTATGAACCAGGCCGCGATCGGGATGCTGCTCGCCGTGATCGGCACGCTGTTCGTGCAGGAGATCGTGACCTACGAGTGGATCGTGGCGGGCCTGATCATCGGCACCGTGATCGGCATCCCGCTCGGCACCAAGGTGCGCATGACCTCGATGCCCCAGGTGGTGGCGATCTCGCACGGCTTCGGCGCGCTCGCGGCCACGCTGGTCGGCGTCAACGAATTCATCATTCATGATTTCGGTGGTGCCCTCTCGTCGGGGACCATGGCCGCCATCGGATTCGAGACGCTCTTCGGGGCGCTCACCGTGACCGGCTCGGTGATGGCGTGGGGGAAGCTGCAGGAGGTGCTGCCGGGACGGCCGATTACCTGGCCGTTGCAGAACGTGATGAATCTCACGCTGCTCGCCGGCACGGTCGGGTTGTTTGCGTGGCTGGTGGTCGAGCCCGCCAATCCGATGGCCTACTGGGCCATGCTGACCCTCGCGTTCGGGATCGGTATCCTCATGGTGTTGCCGATCGGCGGCGCCGACATGCCCGTGGTGGTCTCGCTGCTCAACTCCTACGCCGGCCTGGCCGCCGCCGCCACCGGCTTCGCCATCGGCAACAACGTCCTGATCATCACCGGAGCACTCAACGGCGCCAGCGGCTTTCTGCTCTCGATCCTGATGTCGAAGGCCATGAACCGCTCGCTGACCAACGTGCTCTTCGGCGCGTTCGGCGGCGCGCCGGCAGGGTCGACCGGTGCGGTCGGTGCAGGCCTCACCGTGCGCAGTACCACCGCCGAGGACGTGGCGGTCCAGCTCGCCTACGCTCAGCAGGTGATCATCATCCCGGGCTACGGCCTCGCCGTCGCCCAGGCGCAGCACGTGGTGCGTGAATTGGCCGAGTTGATCGAGAAGCACGGCGGGGAGGTGCGCTACGCCATCCATCCGGTGGCGGGGCGGATGCCCGGGCACATGAACGTGATCCTGGCGGAGGCCAACGTCCCCTACGACCGGCTGTACGACATGGACGAGATCAACGACCAGTTCGACCAGTGTGACGTGGCGATCGTGGTGGGCGCCAACGACGTCGTCAACCCCGCCGCCCGGACAGACCCCTCCTCTCCGATCTACGGCATGCCGATCCTCAATGCAGATCGGGCTCGCAGCGTTCTGGTCCTCAAGCGAAGCATGAACGCCGGCTTCGCGGGGATCGAGAACCAGCTCTTCTACGAGCCCCGGACCGCCATGTTGTTCGGTGACGCCAAGGCGTCACTCACCCAGCTGGTGGCCGAGATCAAGGCGCTCTAGCGGCCGTTCCGAGCTGCGCCGTCAAAAAAAGTGTGACGATTCCGGCCCCCCATGCGTCCTAGCAAGTGACCGGCCGGTGTTCATGATTCCGACAGCGAGCGCCACGGCAGTCGGAACCGAATGGGCAGGGTCCGCGTACTATCTGAGTAGGTCTCGGAACCGTTTCACGGCCGGGCGACACACGTAAGTACATGTTTCACAAGAGATTGCCGGCGCAGTTGCATAAAACGAGTGTTGGGCGTATTTTAGCTGGGTTTTGCCAGAGAGAATCCCGTGACGGTGTGGCGGCGCTTGGGGCGTCCGCTGTCCCATGCGGGTCGAGGGGATAGGAGTTGGTAACGTGACCATTCGTGCCCGCGGGAAGCGGCGGTCCCTGCGCCCGGCGCAGATTGCCCGGGCAGTCGACGAGGGGCGGGAGAGTCTCGACCTGTACCTGGACGAGATCTCGCGCGTGCCGTTGCTGAATCGCGAAGAGGAAATGGCGCTGGCGCGGAAGGCGTTCGGTGGCGACGTGCTGGCGCAGGAGCGGCTGGCCCGGCACAACGTGCGCTTCGTCGTCTCGGTCGCCAAGAAGTTCCAGAATCGTGGCGTGCCCCTCGTTGACTTGATCGGCGAAGGCAACCTCGGGCTCATGACCGCGGCCCGGAAGTTCGATCCGGATCGCGGCGTCAAGTTCATCTCGTATGCGGTGTGGTGGATCCGTCAGGCCGTGCAGGCGGCGATTGCGCGGCACGGCCGTCCGGTCCGCGTGCCCCTGAATCGCACCGCCGACCTCTCACGCCTCGGCAAGACCACCACGCTGCTCAAGGAGAAGCTGGGGCGGATGCCGACGACCGAGGAGCTGGCACGCGCCACCGGCCTCACCGAAGAAGCCGTGCGCTCGCTCTCCTCGCTCAACACCGAGGCCGTGCGGCTCGACCACCCTACCCGCGAGGGCGATGGCAACGAGCGGATGGAGCGCTTCGCGCTGGCCGAGCAAGAGGGCACCGACGCCCACACCATGGCGAGCTCGCAGAGCGCCGACATCGAGACGGCGCTCGACTCGCTGCCGCCACGCGATGCCAAGGTGCTCCGGCTCTACTTCGGTCTCGACGACGGTCAGCCTCGCACGCTCGAGGAGATTGGTCGCATGATGGGGGTGACCCGCGAGCGGATCCGGCAGCTGCGTGATCGGGCGCTGGTGCGGCTGCGTGAGGGTGAGACCGGCGAAAAACTCAAGGATCTCGTCGCATAATCGTTCGCGACATCCTGTCGACGCAAAAGCCCCCGCCAACATGGCGGGGGCTTTTTGTGCGCGGCCGCGGCCTGCGGTCAGGACTTGGCGAAAACGCGCAACACCCGGGTCAGGATGCCGCCATGCTGGAGGTATTCCAGCTCCACCGGCGAGTTGAGTCGGACGACGGCCGGGAAGACCGTCGTCTTGCCGCTGTCGGGATCGACGGCCGTAACGGTCACCGTGCCCCCCGGAACCATCCCCCCTGCGATGCCGCTGATCGAGATGACCTCCTTGCCGCTGAGGCCGAGGACCGTGGCATTCTGGCCCGACTCGAACGCGAGGGGCAGGACGCCCATTCCGACCAGGTTCGACCGGTGAATGCGTTCGTAGCTCTCCGCAATCACCGCCTTGACGCCCAGCAGGGCGGCGCCCTTTGCGGCCCAGTCGCGTGACGACCCGCTGCCATATTCCTTGCCGACGAGCAACACCAGCGGCGTGTCGGTCGCGATGTAGCGCATCGCAGCATCGTAAATGCTCATGACTTCACCGGACGGCAGGTACTCGGTCCAATTGCCCTCCTTGCCCGGTACGAGGAGGTTCTTGATGCGCACGTTGCCGAAGGTGCCGCGCATCATCACCTCGTGATTGCCGCGACGGGAACCGAACGTGTTCCAATCCAGCTGCTCGACGCCATGCTCGCGGAGGTAGGCCGCAGCCGGTCCATTCTTGGGGATCGCGCCAGCCGGCGAGATGTGGTCGGTGGTGACCGAGTCGCCGAGCACGGCGAGGACGCGGGCACCGTGGATGTCGACGAGCAGCGCGGGCTCGGGTGCCAGATCCTGGAAGAATGGCGGATTCCGGACGTAGGTGGAATCCGGAGCCCACGCAAAGCGGGATCCTTCCGGCACCTCGAGCGCTTGCCACTCGGCGTCACCCTCGAAGACGCTGGCGTACTGCTCCATGAACATCTCGGGGCCGAGTGCCCGTGCAAGCGTGTCCTGGATCTCCGCAGGCGACGGCCAGATGTCACGCAGGAACACCGGTTCGCCGTCATCGCCGATTCCGAGGGGCTCGGTGGTGATGTCGGCGTTCACACGGCCAAGCAGCGCGAACGCCACCACCAGCATCGGCGACATCAGATAGTTGGCACGTACCAGCGGATGGATGCGGGCTTCGAAATTGCGATTCCCCGAGAGGACCGAGGCGGCCACCAGCGAGTGCGCCTCGATCGCCTTGGCCACCGGTTCCGGCAACGGTCCACTGTTGCCGATGCACGTAGTGCAACCGTAGCCCACGGTTTGGAACCCGAGTCCGTTGAGCGCCTTGGTGAGGTCCGCCTTGTCGAGGTATTCGGTGACCACCCGGGAACCCGGCGCCATCGAGGTCTTCACCCAGGGCCGGGAGCGGAGGCCCCGCGCGAGCGCGTTGCGGGCCAGCAGGCCGGCCCCCACCATCACGGAGGGGTTCGACGTGTTGGTGCACGAGGTGATCGCGGCGATCACGACCGACCCGTCATGAATCTCGTGGGCCTCGCCTTCCATCTCGATCGGATAGCAGGGTGTACTCATGCTCGCGGTCTCGGTGACGGCACCGCCTTCGTCCTTCCAACGCTGCAGGGCAGCCTCTGCCTGACTTCGGCGGTCCGGCGGGACGGTCGTCTGCATCAGCTCGGGCAGGGTAGTGGCAAAGCTGCGCTTCAAGTCGGTCAGCGCGACACGATCCTGCGGACGCTTTGGTCCTGCCACGCTGGGCACAACCGTTGACATGTCGAGCTCAAGATTGCTGTTGAACTTCGGGTCCGGCGTGTCGGCGGTCCGGAAGAGGCGCTGCGCGCGGCAGTACGCCTCGACCAGCTTCACCTGCTCGGGGTCTCGCCCGGTGCGCTCGAGGTACTTGATCGTTTCGGCATCGACCGGGAAGAAGCCCATCGTCGCGCCATATTCCGGCGACATGTTCGCGATCGTCGCGCGGTCCGCGAGCGGCAGGTTGGCCAGGCCGGGACCATAGAACTCGACGAACTTGTCGACCACCCCGGCGGCCCGGAGCTGCTGGGTCAGGGTGAGCACCAGGTCGGTGGCCGTGCAGCCAGCCGGCAACTTTCCGAT
Organism: Gemmatimonadota bacterium; assembly: GCA_040002895.1. GTDB lineage: Bacteria > Gemmatimonadota > Gemmatimonadetes > Gemmatimonadales > GWC2-71-9 > Palsa-1233. The sequence goes on along the minus strand of JBDUDP010000008.1, from coordinate 69 downwards.
GAGCTTCATGCCGACCACGCGAGGCGCCACCATGAAGTAGGGCTGCCCGAGCATCACCGCCTCCGCCTC